>JAZNKD010000017.1:0-19157 GCA_045578385.1 Eubacteriales bacterium
CGGTTGGCTTTGGCACTTCGTGCTTTGTTGCGGTACTACCGCAACGCTCAAGGAGCAACCTTCGCCGCCTCGCTGGAAAGCGTGCTTTCCGACTCGGCTTTGCTCGGTTATCTGCGCCGTCGCGCGCTCTGCGTGCTGCGACGCCAATCGTGGCCAATCTCTCTTTCTTCGCTCAAAAAAAGAAAACGCAACCATCTGACGATGATTGCATTTTCTTGGCGGAGAAAGAGAGATTTGAACTCTCGCGCCGGTAAACCCGACCTACACCCTTAGCAGGGGCGCCTCTTCACCACTTGAGTATTTCTCCGTATAATGCAGACCGTAGTTCTCTAATCTGCCCGATTATTATATCAAGTTTTTCAGTGTTTGTCAATACTTTTATCATAAAAACTCTTTAAAAATCAAAATCTTTTTGACGCTTTTCGTTTTTTTAGTTTTTTATTATTGACAAACACTACATTTTATGATAAAATCACAATGTTCGTAATTACAACATACAATGTGTACGTGGCGGAATTGGCAGACGCGCTGGTTTCAGGTGATGTCACCTCAGTGACATCTTTGCTACACTCTGTGTAACTCCAGATAAATTCGCAGAAATGCGTTTTTATACAACTTGCGGAGTATGCTGAAAGAGCTTAGCTCAATAGTAAGCACCGCCTCGGGTGTCCTTCCCGTGTAAAAATAGAGGACAAAAAACTTAAAATGCGGACGTGGCGGAATTGGCAGACGCGCTGGTTTCAGGTTCCAGTGAAGCGATTCATGTGGGTTCAAGTCCCGTCGTCCGCACCAACGTCAAGAAGCCTTGAAAACACTACGTTTTCGAGGCTTTTTACTTTTCTCTTCGCTCCTATATTTCGTTGGCAGACGCATCGTTGAATCAGTGGATTTTTGTATAATTCTCACCTTTCAATATAGTGCGTCTGCCATCGTTTTTTACCTCGCCTCGACTAAGATATCTCCGTGACTTTTGTACATCGGATCGTCCTCGTCGTGCAGGAAGTCTATGTGCGTGGAGAAGTCGGCATTCAGCTGGATTTTGATTTTCAACTTACCTTTCCTTTCGGTGATGATAATCTTCTTGACGAGCATTCGTAGGCTCGTGTCGCTTATTGCACCGTTTTTTATTATCTCGTCGAGCATATCGATACCTTCCTTGATTTCGGCTTTGCGCTTTTTGATGGTTTCATCGTAGTTGCGCATCTCATCAATCTACTTCGTGAAGCTTTCAACTTAATTGTTATGCACTCGCTCAAGAAGCGGGATTGGTTTCATACCAAAGCACGTAATCATTTCCGTTTAATGTGCCGACTTCTATTTGATAGCTTTTATTATCAAATTTCACTACCTTCGAGTATCCTTTAGCAGAATCTCCCGCAATCCATTTTCCGTAACGTTGTTATATATAATCGTTTGCTTATATACTACAATATGCGTGTTTAACTTCTTCGCTACAGCATCTGCGGAATAATATAGGTAAAGATGATAAGTTGTTTCATTTACCCACTCTAAAGTATAATAAATATTTGTTGCTCCAAGCTTGTCATATTCTTTACCTAAATTAGTACCCGAAACGCTGCTATCTAAACAAAACAGAACTCTTTTACTCCCGGTACACCAGAACGCAAATGCATGTTTGTCGACGTCGGCATTCAGACCGTAATCAATATTGTCTATTGCAAAGTCAATAAGTGCAGCTGCGTTAGTGGAAGATATGAACCCATCGTCATCCTTTATTGCAGGTGGAACAAGTGTGAAAACGAATTGAATTGAGTAATCCCCTGTTTCTTTGAAAGTAACTGTAAATTCTATAGTTCCACCCGAAGCTGCGATAGCAGCACCTAAAACCAGATTTTCGGAGAGTGTAAAGTTTTCATTCGAAGAAGTGTGATTTAAGTAGTAATACGAATCTTGGGTGGGGTTTGTGATTTTAATTTTTATACTTTTTTCCCGCTTCAGTGACGTTAAGATTGATTAAAGTTCCTGAATATCCTGCAACCGAAACGCCTGTATCTGGCGTCATATCCGAGATATAAAGACTTGTATGCGTGTAATTCAACTCTCCTGTAGCGGTTATCTCGTCGTTCATTTGTGCATAACCTATGCCAAGCGTTAAAACTACAAGGGAGAGAAGCATACAAACTAAGCCTTTTACTAACTTCATATACCCTCTCCCTTCATGTTTTTTTGCTTCAAATTTTATTGTATCCTTCGTTTTTACATCCTTTTATATAATTATTTTCATTCGGTCTAACCGTAATGTCATTGGCCCGAATAAGTTCCTGTTTTGGGATCAGACCAAACTCTTGCTGATGCACTCCAACTACCGTTACTTGCCGTTTCTTCAATATAAGTACCGTCGGTGATGAAATAAATTCTGCTTCCTTGACCAATGTATCTGTCCCAATTATCATCCTTTTTAATCGTCTGCCACTCCTTGTACGTACCCTCGTACAACAAGGTAATTTGCTCATATTTAAGAGCGCCCAGAAATCCGGAATTATCCTTATCCGCAAATGCATCTGCGCCAATGCTCGTAATGCTCTTAGGAATCCATATAGTTGTAAGATCGCTGAATTCTGCAAAAGCACTGCCTGCAATCTCAATTACAGGAACTCCGTTTACACTGCTGGGAATCTCAACATTTTTGTTTGATTGATCGTAAGCGGTAACAACGTAAACATCGGGCACACGGTCGCCATCCGTATCCAAGCCTTTAAGTGTCATGCCTTCGTGCTCGGTTTCTGGAGCCACTGTTGTAAAATTGAATTTAATAATATACTCTCCCCCTGCTGTAAAGGCGACAGTAAACGTCAAAGTCTCACCGCTCGCAATCTCAGCCCCGGCCACCATATTTTCAGATAAATCAAATCCGTCTATAGCAGACGTATAATCCGAGTAATAATGTTTATAATCCGTGGGATTAGTAATTGATAGGTTAATGGTTCCGCCCTCTTGTGCCGTAAGATTTATCAACGTTTCGGAATATCCCGTAACGGCAACGCCTGCGTCGGGTGTCACATCCGAAAAATACAGACTCGTATGCGTGTAATTTAACTCGCCTGTAGCGGTTATCTCGTCTGTCAGTTGTGCATAACCTATGCCAAGCGTTAAAACAACGAGGGAGAGTAGCATACAAACTAAGCCTTTTACTAACTTCATATGCCCTCTCCCTTCTTTTTTTGTCGGTGTGTTTTGCTTTTGTCCTTTTTTTATTACAGGACTTTTAGCGTTTTCCTATAAATTGAATTCTATTACTTGCCTTTGCTGTTGTGTTCCGAAAGCTTAATAAGCCCTTTTTCTACCAATACGGCAGTTTCTTCATAAGAATAAATACTTGAATAGTCAACGGTTGAAATCTGCGTTGCTTCGGAAATTTCATACTCTTGCATTACAGTGTCCACAAGCAAGAGTGCCTTCTTAAGACCTCTGTTGCTTCGAATTCTAACCAGCATGGGAACCGAGGCAAAGCTTTTTGACGTAACTGTTTCGTGGAAGAATTTTGATTTATCAAACTTCTCGGGGTCAAGTGCGCAATAAAGACAAACTGTCTTACCTCTTATCTTAATCTTGAAAAGCTGCTGTCTGCCTTTATTAAAGCTCTCATTACGCCAGCTCATTCTGGACTTAACACCCTTAAAGGAAAGAATTCTGTTTTTAAGCTCGGAATAGTAATCTTTTACCTGTTGTACGCTCTGTATCAGATTCGCAACAAAGCTCCTGCTACAACTTATATCGACTCCTGTACCGCTTTGGTTGATGATTTCGCTATCGGGCGACTCGTTTTTGTCGTCGCTAATCTCACAAACAGTTTTCTCTTCCAAAAAAGTGTCAGACTTTTCCTTAGTAACCGACTCTGTCGATTCATTATATTTGTAGTCAATCGGCTCTTGTTCAACCTTAATTTCAAATATATAAATCGACTTCAAGGAAGTTACTACAAAAAAGCGCGTGCAGGTTCTGTCCGCGTTCTCATACATAAAAACAGGCTGACGTACAGTATCCCTAATCTCCAAAAGCTCGGTGAATGCTTCAACTCGAATCACCTGATAACCGGACGTATCGTATTCATCCAATATTTTTTGAATATAGGACTTATAATTCGAAACCAAGCGTTGCACCTTGCGTGCGTAATCAATATGCTTATCGCGCGTCAAAACGACAAATGCAGCTAAAACACCCGCTAAGATTACATCAAGTGATGCAAATACTATGGAAAGAATCATAAATAAATCCTTTGCAGTCGTATCTTTGGCAACAATTTTTTGTTCACCTGCAGGAACAGTAGTTGATACCGACGGCTTTACCATAGTTTCAAGCAACGGAACGTGAAGCTCTATCACGTATTCACCTGCATTGTCAGCGGCAAAGCTCTCGCTCATACCGACGACGTCAACGTACATTCTTACAATCAAGGTGTTAACCGTGTTTTTCAGACTGTATGAGCTGACGAAATCATCTGCGATTTGATTGTATTTATTGTAGTCAAGCTCTACGAGCTTGCGTATTGATAGTTTTTCACCTTGCTCAGCAGCTTCTGTTTGCGGAACGATATTGTAAATGGGATTAAACACAGGGGAGTTGCTCGCCTTGTCCTTAATTTCAACCTGCGCGTCAATACGGTAAGTATATTGATAGCTTACGTCGTCGGAGGCCATCTGCAGTTCGTAGCTAAAATCCGCCGTCATTTTTTTTATCAATGAAGCGACGTAAGCGTGCGTACCGTTCAAATAACTTTCTTCATAAAAGCTATTATCAGCAAGATATGCGCGGTGTATGACGTTTCCTTCCTCCGCATAAGCGACGTATGTTTCCTTATTCTGTTTTATAAAAGTAAAGAATGAAATCAGTAAAGCAACGGTGAGCGCAAAAATAACAATGGTCTGAATACGGATTTTCTTTTTGCGGTTTATTTGATACTTATCACGCTGTATTTTTTCAAGTTCAGACATGGGTGTCCCCTCTTTTTTTAGAAATCAATATTGGTTTTTTATTCAAATAGCGACCGTACCCATATTGTTGGGTAACCGATATACTTAATTTTCAAATTTATTATTCCGACGATATCTGCATCGGTGATATACCCCGAGTCCATGCTCTCATTGGCATCGCCCTTGGTATAGTATCTTAATACACCGTTAATTTTCTTGATGTCCACGACACGGTGAATGATCGTAGCGTCATCTCTTTCAAATACGATAACCTGTCCGTTTTCAATATACTGACCGTCATAATCTTCGTATATAATAACGTCTCCCTTATCCAACTCACCCGCCATGCTTTCAGTAGCAATAACGAGAGTCTTATATTGAAACTGGGATGAAATAAGCAACATAAACCCTATGGACAAAATCATCAAAAAGGATGTTATAACTGCTTGAATACGCATGCTTCGCCTGGTAACGACGAAGCTCTTTGGCGTGTATAGAATATGTATTAGAAAAAGAATGCCTATCGGTAAAAATATTCTTGCGAACGAAAGAAGCGCATTTGATATTTGCGGCTTGATGGGAATGAGATAGGGATAGAGAAATAAAATCAGCTTATAAAGAATATTCGGAAGCGCGCCGTATTTCGACGCAATATAGTGATAAAGAACGTTCGCGGCAAGAGCAGGAAGCAACGCGAGTCCCAGTGCATCCATAAAATATTCGAATTTTGCAAACACGTTCGGCTCAACGAGCAACAATACGTCAACGAGGACGAACGAAATATAAGATGAAACTGTGACGATTTTATCGTTTTGAGCTAGAAATACACTTCTAATAATCTCAGCTGATATGACAGCAACAGCGATAGGCAAGGCGTATTTCCACAGGAACGATGGGAAAAAGCCCGTCTTATAAAAGCCGAATTTTATTCCCGTCAAAAAATATACCGTAACCGAAATAACTGCAATCGCAGTCATAACGAGAGAAACCTGCCTTTTTGGAAGCTCTAAAATTGAGCGCTTTTTAATCAAAAAGGGTACGATGAGGGCAGCAAGAAGGGAGAAAAGCGCTAAAAGCACCGTCCTTGCCGTGTTGTTCGACAGAAAACAGGCAAGAAGGAGAACGCCGAGATACGACGCCACAGACGTATATAAAATTTTTTTATCGCTGTTCATATACGCTCCTCCCTGCTGTTTTGTAAGTGAACTTGGTTTGTAACATTACGGTGTAGCAACAACAGCTTCAGCACCAATCGTGATCGTGAAGGTATCATTTGTAATATCTACAACAGGCATCTGTTCCAAAGTAACCGTAATAGTTACTTCCACACTTTCATTTAATTTAATGACATCGTTAACATTAATTCCGTTGCACGCTACGCTGTAATAATCGGCGTAATTCGTGCTTTGATTTACTTCAACTTCGGTAATCTTGGCATCAAAGCTCTCTGTTGATGCGTTTTTAACTTTTGCCTTAATAGTTACGCTGTCGTTCTCATTTTGCAATGACCCAGCAGCAATGGTAAATGTAAGCGTGTTGTCATTTGCAGTAGTGGTTATAGCACTGGTATTATCCGATTCCCACTGAACATCAAAGCCGTTTGCAGTAACGTTAACCGTACCGGTTGCAGTAATCGAATCTTGAAGTGCCGCATAACCAACGCCAAGGCAAAGAACCGCTGCGAGCATAATTGCTACAACTACAATTCTTCTGTTCTTCATAGCTTTTTCCTCCTTTCTCAAAAATTTATAGAAAACCGCTGAGTGTCAGCAGTATGCTATACAGTTTTATATCAGTTGCGTATTGTCACCGCTTATTTCGGGACTTTTCAGATAGGTCATCATCATACAGTACAACACGTTAAAGATGTGCGGTACGTTGCTCTCGTTATTCTCAAGCTCTCCGTTATACACACGAATAGCAAAATCAAGCAGGGCGGTAAAAACGCTGTGCATTATGGATTTTACGTCCGCTTCTTCTATGAACAAGGGATTGAAGCTGTTAATGATAGTCTCAAAATGACGATTATGCTTTTTCAAGGATTCTCCCTTAAAATAAATCGAATAATAATAACGAACGTAGCATCGGCAACGCTCCTCGTTTTTTAAGACGAATTGCCATGCCAAGAGAAAAAACTCATAAAGCTTTTTCTTTGTGTTGCCTTCAAAGCTTTCAATCTTCTTCATGCCATCTTGAAAGGCGTTATACAGTTCCTTATCCAAGTAGACAAATGCAGCTTCGTATACACCTTCCTTGCCTCCGAAAAGTCGGTAGATATACACCTCGTTCATTTTGATGTTTGGTAAATTTCCATTGTAATAGGTCAATTCTTTCGTCGTCGCTTTTTCAAAGCCGCCTTCGGCAATCAGATGGATAGCGTTGCCTATCAAAAGTGACTTAATATCTGCTTCGCATTTCATCTTGCTTCTCCTATATCTTTTTGCAATAGAATTTTTAATTAAAATCTCAACCTTCTTTGTAGCATTCACTACAAATATATCAAAAAAACTCCTCTTGCAAGGGGTAGGTAGTCCAGCTCACAAGGTAAAAAGCAACATAACGAGAGTTATGTGATATTAAGTATTTGACTCATCATCAAATACTATAGAATTATATCACCATTTTGACTGAAAGTCAATGTGTTACAATAATTTTCATATTGCAGTCGGCAAAATTCATCAAATATTACATAAAAAATTGCGTAGCGAAAACGCCTTTCGTGCATTATTTCAAAAATTATTAGACGAAAGGCTTTTTGTTGCGCTCTTTTTTGCTTTAGTTTTGTTGGTTTACGAAAAGAATTTTTACATTTTATCACATAACTCTCGTTATGTTATCTTTGGTCTCGGTGTGTTCGCATCGGGATTTTTTCTTTTATATTATGAGCCTCATATTCTCCATCTTGCGCTTGTGTTCCGCACCTGTTGTAACAATGTAAATCCGCGTCGTATTGATGCTTGCATGTCCAAGAATATCCGCTAGCTTAGCAATATCCTTCTCAATGCCGTAAAACGTGCGAGCGAACAGGTGGCGAAGATTATGGGGAAACACCTTGCTTGGAGCGACGTGAGCTTGTTCACACAAAGATTTCATTTCTTTCCATATATTATTGCGGCTTACGGGTTTCCCATTTCGAGTTATGAATATCACACCCGACGGTATTTTCTGCTCTTTCACGTAACGGAGCAGTTTTTTCTTTAGTTCAGGAACAATAAAAATACGCCGGTTCTTTCCCTTGCAGTTTACCACCGCCTCACCCCGATTAAGCGCTTCTACGGTAATATACTGAAGCTCACTTACGCGGATACCCGTTCCACAAATCGTCTGAATAATAAGATTTAGTCTCTCATTGTGTTTCTTCTTGGCTGCCTCAATAAGACGGAAATAATCTGCGCGAGTCAATTCTTTTTCCTCGGGACAGTAAGACTGTCTTTGTATTTTGAATTGCTTAACGCACAGCTCGTGCCATCCGCAAAAACGAAGAAAACAGTTGAGTGCGGCAATCATCGAATTGGCGCTTGCCACGGCATATGTGTTGCCCAACATTTGCTTGTACTCCATTACACATAGCTTGCAAACTTCTTTGATGCCGACAAAGCTTACAAAGCACCTTACGTCACGCATATATTTTTCAATGGTAGCCTCGCTCCTTTCTTCATCCCTTAAATAAACTTCAAATTTTTCCATTTTGGAAATATCTATAATTTTTTTATTCATATAACACTCTCCTTATGTTAGGTCTTAGTATTATTATTTTACCAAAACTTTGCGAATAATCCCTAGTCCTTCGATACAGAAGTTTTATACCACAGCTTAATATTATATAATTAATTAAGAAAAAAAGAAATGTCGAACTTATCGAAGGTTTCCTTCTGCTCATCCAAGAAGCTCTTCTCTAAGTCTTCGTGATGCCTCACCATATAACCGAGAAGTTCTTTCATCTCCTTCGAATTTGTTCTGCTGTCCTCTTGCGGTATGATATTCCCGTACCATAGTTCGTTAATAACGTTCATAATCTTCCTCCATATGAAAAGTGGCTATATCACCGAGATAGTCTCGGCAATATAGCCACCGTTTTTGTTATTTGAAGGCACGAAGCCTTATGTATTATTTTTTGTTCCATAGCATCGTACCTCCTTGTTAGTACAACACTATATCACATAATTTCGTGAATGTCCAGATCTTTAATTCGCATTTTTGAACATTTGTTCAAATGCATATAATTCGCTCGATTTAATAGCAATACCAAGATTTGTGGGAATTTGCGTAAGCGGACGCGGTAAATTAGGTAGACTGGCAAATTGCAGCACACCAGAAGCGGAATATTGAGGACCGTCATATAAAATTCCAACAAAGTATATTCTATTGCCAGCACATAATCCTTCAGGTGTTGGATATGCACCCTGATTTAGAATGAATATTGGCGATCCGCTAGAGCCCGGAAAGCAAGCCATATCTACAAGAAATGTTTTTTCGCCTTGGTAATCCTTTTTAATGTGTGTTGCCGTTACGCCTTTTCTCATAATCGGTTTATGATTATATCTATCCGATAATCCTATAGGATAACCGATCATAACAACATCTTCCATGGCAGACAAATCTTCGATTTCGTTTTGTGGCGGAATAAGTTCAGTACCTATAGGTATATAAAATATCTCTTCACCATTACTTCTAGCATTATTGATTACCGGTACTAACGGCAAACAACATAAATCTACGTTCGGTGATGGATGCATTATCCAATATTGATTTGGACAGATCGAAAGCACGGTTTCTCGATCGTTGGGAGTACCATCCTTATTACATTTGCAAAACTCGAATTGCGTTAAATTGCTATTTTCTATAACGTGCTTGTTAGTTACAATCACAGGAACACACTGATTAGATGCTTGGTCTTGACATAGATTAATAATAAATCCCGTACCACTGCCTTGTGTTCCGTCTCTATACTGACATTGAATCAAGACTGTTGAATATGTCAACTTTTCAGTTAAGCTCATACTGCTCATTATCGTCTTCCTTTCTTTCGCTTTCTCATATTTACAAGTTATTAAATATGATTAACAAGGCTTTATTACCCAACTTCCGTTTTTCTTACCGCCTACGCGCTCTATGATTCCACGCTCTCTCATTGATTTTACAGCCATTTTTACTGTGCGAGGGGATTTACCTATTCTTTGGGCAACCTCGTCGAGCGTGATACACGGATTTGCACGGAGAATCTCGATAATAGCGGTTTCTCGGTCATTGACAGCCGCTACGGGTTCTACCGGCTCTTTGTAAGCGATGTGCATTTCTCTGTTAGAGAGAATATTATCTTCACCGAGAAGAAGGTTGCGAAGGAATAGTTCTACATAGTAGGTTGTTTCAGTAACGCCTTTTTCACGGTTGTTGTAGTTCGCTCTTACAAGAGCATTTCTGAAATACCAGGAGTTTTCGGCAAATATATCATTGGTTACATTGAAGCCCAGCTTTGAAAGATACTTTATGAGGAAGACGGCAGTAGTTCTTGTGTTGCCCTCCCCAAATATATGAATCTGCCAGAGGTTAGATATAAATCGTGCAACGTGCTTGATAACGTCTTCGGTAGATAGACCTTTATAATCAAAGTTCTTTTCTACACCGAAGTCATATTCCAAGGTTTCACGCAGATTTATAGCGTTACCGTAAATAACGGTATCACCGTCAAGCAACCACTCGTCTTTTGTGATATTATAATCTCTGATTCTTCCGGCATGAGAGTATATGCCCTCAAAAAGCCGTTTGTGGATTGTAGTGAACTCTATCGGAGAGAATACAAAGGACTTTTCGGATATAATCTCTGCTATACGAACAGACACCTTGTCCGCTTCTTCCACACGTTCCGACTTTGCCTTATTCTCTTTGTAATATGAAGTTATGAGCTTATGTGCATCATCGAAGCTTATGTCACCGTCAATGTGCTGCTCAGCGGTTTTTATGAGGTATTCAGACGGCTCAAGTCCGTCAACCTTTTGCAGTCCTATCGCGGTTTTCCATGCGTAAGTCTTATAGTATTTAGTTGGTTCTTTTTCTCTTGAGTATTCTTCAAATATTTCGTCTTTCATATGACACTCCGAGTTTTAATTTTATGTATATATTATACCATACATTCATCTAAAGTGCAATACTTAAAGTGCAACTTTTTGTTTTTTGCACTTAAAAATTGCACTTTAAATTTGCTATTTAAAATTCTCTTTTCTTTGTTAAGGCTGTATAATTTTTTGCCATTACCCCTATCAAAAACAGACGCAAAAAGGCGGGTTTTCGTGGACGAAAACTCGCTACAATCGCTTTAAAAACTATTTGAGTGATACTTGCCTTAGTCCAATATTACTTTCAATACGCGGTGAATTTCAGCCTATTTCACCTTTTAACTGTGGGAAACAATTTGGGAGAAAAACACAATAAAAGCATCGAAACGGCTTGATTAAATTGCGATTCTATGGTATACTAAGTACGTAAATAAACTTAACACGGGTACGGGAGTTTGCACCGAGGTAGCGAAGCGGCGCGAGAGTGTTAGAAAACAACTAAGTGTTGTTTTCCCTTGAGCGTGACCGAGCCGCAGCGAGAAGCGTTACCATCAGGTTCCAACGTTTGCTATAATATACATTTCCGGTTCACACAGATATGTTTACCCTTCTTTGTATTTTTGTTAAGTGGTGAAAATTGGCTAAAACGCACGAAACAAACCCGTTAACATTGCGTTCATATCTCGGTCTTCGTTTTTTGTTGATTTTGAACAAAAGAACTCATTGAGGTGTGTTGCTTTTTGGAACCCAACTATACTTACAAAACTCTTTTTATGTGTTATAATCAAAGTACAAATGCATTTGAAAATCACAAAAAGGAGAAAAGAAGCAAATGAGTTTTAACGGTACTATACCGGATTTGATATTATCGGGAGATAGTAAAAACTTCAAAAATTGGCAAGCTACGTATTTAGCACCTACTACTTGCCAAGAATGTCGAGAAAATCACGGAAAAATTTTTCCATTTGACGTTGTGGTTTCGGACTATATACCTGTTCACGAAAATGGCAGGTGCAAAATTTTGCCTATGCGTACCAAAGAGGTTGGAACGTCAAGTGACAGAGGTTTCGACGGTGCTGATGCTTGGGTTATGTATCGAGGTAAACTGCCCGATTATTACATAACAAAAGAGGAAGCAGCCGCACTGGGCTGGAAGCCTAAACAAGCCAACTTAGCCGAAGTTGCCCCGGGAAAAATGCTTGGGGGAAATTTGTATAAAAACGTTCCTGAAGTTTTACCGAATGCTACAGGACGAAAATGGTACGAAGCAGATTTGGATTATGACAGCGGTTTTAGAAACGAGAAACGTCTGTTATACCCTAATGACGGCTTAATCTTTGTCAGCTATGACCACGCTCAAACTTTCTACGAAATTATAAAGTGAGGTGAATAAAGTGAATAATAACGATCTTGATGTTTACAGATACAAAGTGGATTTTGCTGAGGTTGAGAACTATATGGATATTCACGGAGTATTGATGCGCGACTTGGATTTTCCTGATTATTATGGCGGAAACCTTAGTGCCTTTTGGGATTGTATTACGGATCAGTTGCTTAGCGGACTGACGTATATTGAAATATTTAACTTAGATAAAATCAAACGCTTCAATAATTATGACGAACGATTGATAAACATCTTAAGAGAATGCAAGCATACATACGGTAACAAATACAGTGAGAATTTTTTTGTAACTATTGTCCACGAAGACGGGACACGCGAGGAAATAAAATAACTTTCCACCGAGGTAGCGTTACCATCAGGTTCCAGTGAAGCGATTCATGTGGGTTCAAGTCCCGTCATCCGCACCACGCCCGAAAAGCCTTGAAAACTCTGGTTTTTCGGGTTTTTCTTTTGCTTTTCGCAACCGTTTTTTCGTAGGCAGACGCATCGTTGAAATCGTGGATTTTTATATAATTCACTTCTTTCAAGGTAGTGCGTCTGCCATTGTTTTCACCTCGCCTCGACTAAGATATCTCCGTGACTTTTGTACATCGGATCGTCATCATCGTGCAGGAAGTCTATGTGCGTGGAGAAGTCGGCATTCAGCTGAATTTTGATTTTCAGCTTGCCCTTTCGCTCGGTGATGATAATCTTTTTGACAAGCATTCGTAGGCTTGTGTCGCTTGTCGCACCGTTTCGGATTATCTCGTCAAGCATATCGATGCCTTCCTTGATTTCGGCTTTGCGCTTCTTGATGGTTTCATCGTAGTTGCGTATGTCCCGGGTCTGCTCTGTGAAGCTCTTTATGTCGGCTTCGCAGGATTTCAGCATCTCGTCGTAAACCTCCGCGTGCTCTCGGTCACGGATGCGCTCGAGGAGTATTAGTTGCTGGTCTTTTCTCCTCTGGTCGAGCTTTACCGTTAGCTCGGCTATTTTCTTTTCTGCGGTGTTCCGCTTCGAGAGCCATCTCTTTACTTCACCCTCTATGCTGTTGTAGTTTTTCTCGGCTTCCTTTTTGATGCTCATTATTTCCTTATATATGAGCTTATCGAGGTCGGTCTCACCTATCGTGTGCGGTGTGCACTGTCCCTTGCCGTAGCGGTGGTATCCGTTACAGGTATATTCGAGGCGGATACCGTCACCTGATTTCCTTCTTCGGCATACGAAGTTCGATCCGCAGTTTCCGCACTCGATAAGTCCCGCGTATCTGTGGCAGGGAGCGTCCTTTGAGGCTCTCACGTTCTTGTCCACCTTGTCCTTTAATAAAAACTGTGCCTGTTCCCATATCTCACGCGATACGATTGCAGGCACATAGTTTTCGTGGCGGAAATGTTCCTCGGGCGGAAGCATTTTACGCACACCGTTTATTTTATTCGTGTATGACTGGTGGCATACGAGAGTTCCCGCATAGAACTCGTTTTGGAGCACACGCTTCACCGTGGTGTTTATCCAAAGGTAGCGATGAGCTATCTCCGGTTTGTTGTAGCCGAGCCTTTTGCCGAGCACTTGCTTTTGATAGTAGCTCGGTGTTTTTATATCCTCGTCATTGAGGATTTTTGCAATAGCCTTGAGTCCGTAGCCCGAGGTGTACATCTCGAATATCCTACGCACGATGGCTGCTTGTTCTTCAACGACTACAACCTCTCTCGTGTTCTTGTCCTTGAAGTAACCCATCGGAGGAATGATGACTATTCCTTCCTTTTGCTTCTGCTTGTATCCCGCACGGATTTTGCGAGAGATATCTCGGCAATACATATCGTTGAAGATGCCCTTGAATCCTATCATAAGCTCGTCATCTTCATTGCTCGTGTCTATGTTCTCGGTTACCGAGAGAACACGTACTTCGTTCTGCCGTAGGAAGTCGATAAACACAGCAGTTTGCGTTTTGTGTCTTCCAAGACGGGATAGGTCTTTTACGATTATCGCGTCTATGCTTTTCTTATCCACCTCCTCGTAAATTTGTTCGATACCTTCTCTGTCGAAGGTCATTCCGCTGACGTTGTCGTCGTATGACTCGCCCACTATCGTGTGTCCGTTATTTTCAGCGTATTCTAGAAGTATTTTACGCTGATTTGTGAGCGAGTTCATCTCTCGGTCATCGTCGCGTGAAAGTCGGTAGTATAACCATACTCTCATTGTTTTTTCTCCTTTCTATATTTGTTTTGTAAATTTTAATAGTCAAATTACGCAATATTTATTTCTTCAATATGCGTTTCGAATACAAGCTCTACGCTTGTTTTGTCATCGTCGATGTACTCTCTGATAACGTTCTTTAGGAATGCGTTGAATTCCTTGTCCGTACCAACGTACTCGTAGGATACGGATTCTATTTCGAGTTTATTTTCCTTCTTCATATGTTTCCTTTCTTTCATTACTTGTGTTGTTTGTGACGTATCCTCTGTGTACCAACACAATATCACAAAGGATTTGCGAAGTCCAGACCAATTCCGAATTGTTATCATTCTAGACTTATTTACCACGACCACGACAGTCCCTGGCTTTGCTCGTATTCCTCGCGCGTTGAGTAATGCAGGAATGCGTTTGGCTCAACTCTTCTTCCTAGAAGCTCTTCGAGTATTTCGATATCCTCTTTTTCAAGCTCCGTGAGCATCTCGGGAGTATATCCGTTACTGTCCTCGGGTTCTATTGATAATATGTCACCGATAAGATTTAAGAGTCGCGTTCCAGGCGTATATCCGAAGCCTTCGTAGATATAAGTCTTGTGCTCATCGTAATGCTCCGCGATAGGTGAGTCGCAACCACCGAGACGGAAATATATTTCCATATTGATTTTCAGAAGTTGATCGCAGAAGAGTTTATTATCCCTGCACTTGTGACCGTCTGGAGTGGTGAAGGTGATATATTTATATCCGTCCTCCCATTTAACCTTATATCCGTGATTCTCCATATACTCAATGAACTCTTCCTTCGTGCGAGACCATTTGAGAGCTGCAAGAGCAGTTCTTCGAAGCTCCAGCTTCCATTTCGGAATATTTTTATAATCGGATTTCACTTCGGTTTCGGAAAGTCCGTATTCACGGCAGAGACGGTTTGAATATCTCTTGCGCTCTTCCATTTCCTTCTCGGTTTGGTGGAACTTTTTGCCGGTTTCAAAGTTTACCGAGTTCATAACAAAGTGCGTATGTATATGATCCTTATTTGTATGCGTTGCGATTAGGATTTGAAATCCGGGAAAGCATTCCGCGAACTTCAAAGCAATCTCGTGCGCCATTTCGGGAGTCACTTCATCATCGGGAGAGAACGATTGTATTATATGATAATACTGCCGTCCGTCTGTTTTACCGAATCTTTCCTTCACGTATGTGAATTCATCAAACGCAGATTCGGGAGAACAATTAATTCCCGAGATGAGCTTGTCTTCCGTTTTCTCATTGTCCATCACGTATTTGAAAATATAACTCATCGGGCACTTCGACGTAATGAATTTAACGATTGCCATATTTTTGCCACCTCCTTTCTCGTTTCCGTAAGATTTATTTCACGAGCATATCCGGAATTAACAGCGCGTGTTAATTGATTTAGGTTATTTCCGATTCTGCGAAGCTCCTCCGCAATATCGTCGGCACCCGGCACGACTATTATCTCTTTATCGAGAGCGCAGTCGCGTAAGTAACGGCTCATAGTTCTGTACGAGCCGTATGCTTTTTCTTCGAGGATTTCTTTTTCCTCGGGGGTTACTCTGAATTTCAGAATTTCAGTTTTTGCCATTTAATCTCCTTTCTATTAAGTGATGTGTCTTGCTGAGCAAGACGTGATGTTTTGCTTACGCAAAGTGAAGTTGCGGAATATATTCCGCAGTGAAGTTTCTGCACGGGTGCAGAAGTTATGACGTAAACGTCATAGGGGTATGGGCTTAGCCCGATGCCTTTGTCGGCGCCAATTTAGGCGTCCGTAACACAAAGGCGAAACTCGCAATATAAGATATATAACGCTATTTTGATTTTCTCGCAATGCTTTATTTTATCATCTCCTTTCATTTTATTTTGCATCTACACGAGACCTTAGAGAAAACAAAAAAGCTGATCTGTCAACAACAAATCAGCTCACGCTACCGGCATGAAGGCATAGTTATCCCTTGTTTTTTGAGGGCATTATCAGTGGCTTTCGCTAAAAAGGCAAAGCTCCCCCAGCCCCACGGGCACGATGTATATAACAGCATCTCGCGGTAGCATCCTAGTTAGGATCAAGATTGCCCCTGCCGTTTTTCATCGCATTAGTCTCTACCGTTTATAGACATTACCGGTCTTTAAGTCTTCGCTCGTCGATGACTCGATGTCTTGGCGAATCATCCGCACCCGGAGGCTTGCTCTCGATTTTCCTTGGGGGAGAAGAGCAGGCAGGTTTGAGCATGTATATACCCCAACGCACCGACATATGCGAAAAGCGAGGAGTCTGTCAACTCCTCGCTTCTTGGTACGCATCTGCGGTACGGTGGATATATTATAGCACATTAAAAATTTCTGTCAACAACTTTTGAAAGAGAATTTTTATTTTTTCAAAATTTTTTGTGAGAGAAAAATCATCTGCAAAATTACACATGTATCCATCTCGATTTCAGAGCATAAAAAGTCGCGTTTTCGCGCTTTAAATTCTCGATAATTGATTTAAAATCTTCCCGCGGCATACTTGAATTGACGTGAAATTCTTATGATATTTCACCTTATATAACTTTTCGCAAGTCTCTTACAATCTTCGAGCGTATATGCGCTATCCGTTTTAAAAAGTCGCAACGTCTTTATGAAGCCCTTAATTGCCGCAAATGATGTAAAATTTTGCTGTGTAAGCCATAAAAGTGCCTCTTCTGTGGTCGTTATTTTATCAATAGCAAGTTGATTTATCAGAAAATCAAGCATTGATTCTTCGTCAGGAGCTTCGATGCGCACATGAGCACCCGAGGAAAAGAAAGAAACGAGTTCCGGTGAAAAATCTGGCTCCGTTATCTCAGATTTTGTTGCAACGATAATTGCTTTGTTGCAAGTGAGAAAATACGAAAACAATTCTTCTTGCATAGTCGGTCTTCCGGCAACTGTATCAAAATCGTCTATGATTATAATATCGTGATCGGCAAATTGTTCTCTCCATGCTTTGGGATATGCCATAGATATGGACTCTATAATGCTCTCGAAAAGCTCTCTTGCACTAAATATTTTTAAGTATTCACTGTTGTTCCACTCTGAAAAAGCGGGCTTGTAAAGTTTGCGCCGCCTCTTACAAAAATTATCAAGAAACATGCTCTTACCGTTTCCCGAATTTCCGCTTACCAGTACGGGCGAAAATTCATGCGGATTCATAGCTAAAAGTTCAATTTCTTTATCGTAATTTGGCATTTATTTGTTCCTCGTACTTTCTCAGTGCATCAAAGACCTTATGATACACAAGTTGATTTGGATAATATCTGTAATCTGTAAAAATGTCGATTCCTCTGCCTTCGAAATGTTGGAGAATAGCGGCAGCACAGCCTGCGGAACGTGATTGGCCGTACTCGCATTGACAAATGATGTCAAAGCCGTCCTCTTTTGCCTTGTAGATAAACTCGGCAAGGTCGTAGGCTTCTGGAAAATATGTTTCTACCGTTAAACCAAAATCCGAGAGTGCCTCTGGATCAAGGTCGTGAAGCGCAATTTGCATCACACGTTCGCACTTGCCTGTGAAATCAACAGGTTCGTAATCTTGGGGGCATCTACGCCCGCGACCGACGGGATCGTGAAAGCTGATAATGGCGGTGTTTTTTAGATTACCTTCTGAAAGAAGCGCCTCCATTGCTTTTCTTGAATAAATTTTCATGGTTAAAACTCCTTTACGTATGATATAGCGCATCTCCGTTGAAAGTCAAATATAAATCATTTTGGGTAAAAAAGCACCCACTTTATCGAGAAAAACAAATAAATTGTTGTTGAAAGAAATATTACCGCTCGTATTTTCGCAATCAACATCCAGTATGCATCCGTTATACCATATTTTTAAAATGCACCGCCATTCGATATTGAATTCAAGGTTGCTGATAGTATCATCATAGCTTTCGAAATTAAAGCGTTTTATTCCACTGATTGGAAATTCATCAATTGAATCAAAACCGCTAAAAACCAAATCAAACAAGCAGCCCTGAAATGCATTTATTCTATCGAAGCTCTCTATAAATCTTCCGTTGCAAAAAGCAACTATTTCACCGCTTTCATGTTGAAAAAAGTATGCTTCTACATCCTCACAAATGTTGTTAGAATCAAAGATTTGACTGTCAGTTTGATAAATTGTCGTTATTTCATATTGAAGTCCGAATAGTTTTTTCTTATAAGGATACCATTCGCAGAATATATAAATTGTATGACCCTCTTTTTCCATCGTGAAAATGCATTTTATGATCTCCTTGTCATACTGGAGATTTTTTATAAAATCCACAGAAAATACAATAGGGACACGAACGTCTGTGTTTATTAGTCTTACGTTGTTATAAAAACTCTTGAGCGAATCCGCCATATTTTCTTTTTGTAAAGAATATTTATGATAAGGAAAAACAATCGCATTCATTTCATTTGCGAGAAATTTTACAAGAGTTTCGCTTTTTGACCCTAAAACTACTTTAATTTTATTTTTCATTTTATTTTCTTACCCAAACAACAACGCCGTTGCACAATCAGAGTAAGCGATTATCTTGCCGCCTACCATCACCCGGACCTGGTGGAGAAGAATCCCCGGATCGCATGGGACACCAAT
>JAZNKD010000018.1:0-2511 GCA_045578385.1 Eubacteriales bacterium
TGTTTTTCATAAGATCACCTCTTTATAATGATTATAACACACTTTTACAAATATATCAAGGCGAAGCCTTGTATATCATCAATTCCAAAGGAATTGCATATCATCAAAACGGAGTTTTGTATATCATCATTGCGAAAGAGTATACAGCCTACGGCTGATGATATACTCGGGGCTGTCGCATTAAGACAGTCTAAATAAGAAAAAAAGCGGATGTTCTTTACCGAAAGGTATTGAGCATCCGCTTGCTTTGTTGTATAATTAAGTTACCAAACAAAATCCACAAGAAAGCGAGATAATTATACAACAATGAGAAGCATTTGTCAAGTGGTATTACCGTTAGATTTAGAAATAAAAATTTCAGAAGAGGATCCCGTAAGAAAGCTTGTTGAAATATGCGACGGATTGAATTACAAAAAACTGTATAGCGAATATTTAAGAAGCTGGAGAAAGATTGATCCTGCCGTATTATTCGAGATAGTGGTACTAGCGTATATGCACGGCAAGTATTCAAGCAGAGAGATAGAAGATTTATGCCGTAACGACATAAGATTTATGTGGCTTCTTGGAGGAGAGGCTGCTCCCGATCACGCAACAATAGCTCGTTTTCAAAACGAAAGACTTGTACCTGTAGTAGAAGACCTATTCTACCAATTGGCAAACAAACTAATAGAGCTTGGTGAGATTTCGTACAACAACGTTTTTGTAGACGGAACGAAGATAGAAGCAAATGCAAACAGATATACTTTTGTATGGGCTAACGCAGTAAAGAGCAACCGAAGAAAGCTGAATATTCGTCTTGAAAAAGAGTTGCCTTTACTTGCTAAAAAGTATGGAATAGATGAAAGCTGTAGCCTTGAAGAGGTTCTTTACGTTATGGAATCTTACGCAAATATGTATGGAATACAGTTTGTATATGGTTCGGGAAGAAGAAAGACAGCGCTTCAAAGAGATTACGACAAACTTAAAGAATACAAGGCAAAGCTTGATGCATATGAAGAAAGCCTTGGAATATGTGGAAAAAGGAAAAGCTTTTCCAAAACAGATACAGACGCAACCTTTATGCGTACAAAAGATGATCATATGCAGAACGGACAGTTAAAGCCTTGTTACAATGTCCAGATATGTGTTGAAAGCGAATATATTACCGGACTCGGACTTTTTCCGAACCCTGCAGATACAATGACGTTAATACCGTTTTTAAAAAGAGTACAAAACGGATGTGGAAGAAAGATACAAAGCGTTACTGCCGATGCGGGATATGCAAGTGAAGAAAACTACACGTATCTTGAAGAAAACGGACAAGAAGCATACATAAAGCCTACGGATTACGAGGTGAGAAAAACCAAGCGTTTTAAAGAAAATATATACCGAGTAGAAAATCTGTTATACGACGAAGAAAAAGACACTTTCACTTGCCCTAACGAAAAAAGGTTATTCTGTGTAGGAGAAAGCTACGAAAAAACCGAAAGCGGTTACGTAACAACTAAAAAGAATTACGTTTGTGAAGGTTGCGAGGGATGCTCGCACAGAGAGAAATGCTACAAAGCCAAGGCTGGTGCAAGGCAAATAAGCGTATCTCAGACCATGAGGCGTTTGAAACGGGAAGCAACTGAGAGGATAAATACAGAGCGCGGAATTATTCTTAGACAAAACCGTTCTATACAGGTAGAAGGAGCGTTTGGAGTATTGAAAGAAGATTTTGGATTTCGTCGTTTTTTGACACGCGGAAAAGTGAAGACGGAAACACAGTTTTTCATACTTGCAATAGCATTTAACGTGCAAAAGCTTTGGAACCGAGAAAAATTCGAGCGTTTTAATATGTTTTTATTCAACGAAAAAGCTTCTTAGCTCTATTAGAAAACTCAACAAACAAAAGGCGAGGATGGCAATTCAGACCACCCTCTGCCTTGCTATGCAATTTTTAAATGTCTTTCAGCGGTTTTGTGTAGTTCGACACGCAAAGACCGCTTTTTTCTTTGCAAAAAAGGACTGCCGCAAACAATTTTACTCATTTGCGACAGCCCCTTCTGATTATGCCGAAATTATCCGGTCAGTACGGCAAACGGATTTTGAGTATAAATCCTCGGCTAAGGAATGAAGCCGTATTTCATACGGCGATTGACGATACGAGGATAGAAAAAAGGCTATCAGCCGATAGCCTTTTTTCGGTTATACCAAAATACGAAAGCCTCTGACCGCGAGAATTTCGGGCAGAATTTTTTCTTCGCAACCCGAAGGCATAGTTACCTATGTCGAGCTTGGGCGCGAAGGAAAAAAAGAAAACGACCACTATTGTGATCGTTTTCTGATTATGCCGAAATTATCCGGTCAGAGATTAGCCGTTGATCATCTTGGCTATTTCTGCTCCGTAATCCTCTTCTCTCTTCTGGATACCCTCGCCCTTGTCAAAGCGAACGTAGCCGGTAACCTTAATGCTGCCGCCAAGCTCCTTTGCAACGGATGCTACGTACTTGGAAACGCTCATAGAATCGTCCTTTACGTAAGCCTGCT
>JAZNKD010000019.1:0-44628 GCA_045578385.1 Eubacteriales bacterium
AACTCCTTGGCTCACAGAACGACATGGCTACGATCCGACTTGATGCTCGTGGCCGTGGCAGCCGCAATCGCAATGCTCGTCGTGGTCGTGATGATGATGCTCGTGGCCGTGGCAGTCGCAATCGCAATGCTCATCGTGGTCGTGATGATGATGCTCGTGGCCGTGGCAGCCGCAATCGCAATGCTCGTCGTGGCCGTGATGATGATGCTCGTGCGCCTCGTGCTCAAGCGCTTTAAGCTCATCTTCGAGCGTATTACGGCGCTCTATAGCATCAAGGATTTCCCTACCCGTAAGCTTGTCCCAAGGCGTAGTTACTATAACAGCTTCGGAATTATGCTCCTTAATCAAGCTGACGGCTTCCTCAATCTTAGACTCTTTTGCTACGTCTGTATGAGAAAGAACGATAGCAGAGGCGTTTTCAATCTGGTCGTTATAGAATTCACCGAAGTTTTTCATATACATTTTGCATTTTCCTGCATCGGCAACCGCGGTAAAGCTATTGAGCTTTGCGTCGGGAGAATCTATTTTTTTAACGGCCTTTATTATATCAGAAAGCTTGCCTACGCCGGAGGGCTCTATAATAACTCTATCGGGCTTATATTCATCAAGGACCTTTTCGAGTGCCTTTGTAAAATCACCGACTAGTGAGCAACAGATACAGCCCGAATTCATCTCGGTTATCTCTATTCCGGCATCCTGGAGAAATCCGCCGTCAATTCCTATCTCTCCGAACTCGTTTTCAATAAGAACGACCTTTTCTCCACTATATGCTTCTTTTATGAGCTTTTTAATAAGAGTGGTCTTTCCCGCACCGAGAAATCCCGAAAAAATATCAATCTTCGTCATTTTATTTACCTCTGAATTTTTATTACAGCTTATTATAACTTAAACTAATATAAAAGTCAATAAAATAAAGCTGAATTTTACATTTATGCACTTTTTGCATATCATAGTAAAGGCACAAGAAAGGAGAAAAGGAAATGGAAATACTTTTAATATGCGCCTCACCCCACGCAAACGGCGCGACGAAGCGCGCCCTTGAGGAATGCGAAGCGAAGCTTACCGAGCTCGGAGCAAAAACCAAGCATTTTTTTATCGGAAATGAAAGCAGATACGCCTGCACCGCTTGCGGAAAGTGCAAAAATGGCAACGGCTGCGTATTCGGTGACCTTAATAATCTTACAGACGCTTTGAAAAAGGCTGACGGAGTTATTATCGGAGTTCCGACACACTACGGAAATGCTCCCGGAGATCTTACCTCTTTACTTACGAGGCTTCTTTTCAGTTCAAAAAAATGCGTTGAATTTAAGCCTATTGCGGTTGTAGGCGCAGGCCGCAGAGGCTGTATTTGCTCTGCAATAGGTGAGGTGCAACGATTTTTTGAATTTGTTAACTGCCCAATAATCACCGGCGGATATCCTGCTATTCTGTACGGTTCCGATTACGAGAGCGCGGGATTTGATGCTGAGGGACTCCAGAATATGCGCTCCGTCTCGGAAAATATGTATTGGATAGCGTCAGCAATCAACATAGCGGAAAAAAACGGGCTCAGCCATCCGATAAAAGAGCCTAAAATCAAAACAGATATCCCTTCTCTTTTATAAGCTTCAGGGCTGATAATTGCATTATATTCGCAAAAATCAGCCCATCTCTTTTGCGCCTAAGCCTTTTATTATATTTTTTTCGGAAAACGGAATTTTTTTATCACATACAAGCTGATAACTTTCCTGCCCCTTTCCAAGAAGCAAAACGCTATCGTTTGCTTTTGCGCGACTTACAGCGTAATGGATAGCTCTTTCTCTATCGCTTATCATTACCGCTTTTGATTTATCTTTGAAATGAGAATATATTTCAAGCGAAATTCGTTCTACCGGCTCAAAGCCGGGATTATCTGCCGTTATAACTGCAATATCGGCATATTTCTCTGCTACGGCTGCAAGCTCAGAGCGTCTGCTTTGGCATCTATCGCCAACAGAGCCGAATACGACTATAAGCTTTCCCGAGGTGCTTTTTTTCGCGCTCTCACATATTGCCAAAAAACTCTTCTCGTTGTGCGCAAAATCTATAATTATCTTTTTTTCACCCAGAAAATAGACCTCATATCTCCCCGGCATTTTTATTGAGCTTAAGCACTCTTTAAATTCCGATATTTCAACTCCAAGAAGAATAGAAGCAACGGTAAGAGATAAAGCTGCGTTAATTCCGTTGTAATCACCGCCCAAGGACAGCTTAAAGATTTCCTCATTCAGCCGAAATTCTACGCACGTATCGCTTACGTAAATCGGTTCGTATTTATAATCGCAATTTGACTTACCGACTTTTATAACCGAAGCGCAATTCTTAGTTATAATCTCCCATAAAGGATCGCAAGTATTTGCTACTATAAAATCGGGCGAATAATCAACAAAAAGAGAGCGCTTTGCCTCAACGTATTCTTTAAAGCTCTTATGCTCGTACGCGCCTATATGGTCAGGGGAAATATTGGTGAAAACGCACACGGTAAAAGGAATACCGTATACCCTATAATTTGCGAGCGCTTGACTTGACACCTCTATCACAGCAATTTTTATACCCATTTTATATGCCGAACTGAGCGTCTCGTATATAAACGGAGCGCTTGGCGTTGTGTTTTCAGTTGACACGGTACTTCGCTTATCTCTATAAAATTCAGCTCCGAGAGTACCTATTGAAACAAGCGGAATCCCACGCGAATTTATACACTCCGCAAGTATTTTAAGGGTAGTAGTTTTGCCCTTGGTCCCCGTAATACCGATAATTTTCATTTTCCTAAGCTCTGTTCCAAATAAGATATTGGATATTTCTGCTAGAGTTTTTCTCGCGTTTTTGGAAATTATAATCAGTTCGTTTTCTTTTTTTGGTATTTTTCTTTCAACTACGAAAACTTTCGTTCCGAGAACTCTTGCTTCGTCAATAAAATTTGCGCCGTCAAGCCTTGCTCCCCTCACCGCTACAAAAACAGTGGTTTCGGAAGCTAATTTTGAATTATCCGTAACACGCTCTATCTCGCAATCGATTTTTCCGTGAATTTCAATGCCGGAAAGCTTTGATAAGAGATTTTTTAACAGCATAACATATCTCCTATGCTATTTATATTTACAGCTCATTTGCCGTTATTGTTTTTGAAAAGAGCTTATATCTTCGTCTCTCACGGAAAAGGTGCGCCATAACGTAAAGCCTTTGTTTAATGTTCTTATCTCCTACAAAATCATAAGGCGTTTTGCATCTGCCTCTTTTTTCAAGATAAAGCGCACGCTTAAGCAGTCCTCTGTTATCCGAATGCTTTATAACGGTTTTTCTGCTGACGCTTCGCCAGACGCCCGAGGAATAACGAAAGTCCTTAACTGTATTTTCTGAAAACAGCTCCGATAAAAGCAAATTTGCAAGATTTACTCCCGAAGCTCTCATATAGTCGAAGCTTCTTCCCTGCCTTGGATTCAGTTCAAGGCATAAGCTTTTTTCTCCGTCTCTTAAAATGTCAAAGTTTGCAACTCCCGTATAACCTATACCTTCAAGCATACATATCAGTTTATGGGATAACGCATCAAGCTCACGCGTTACGATTGCAGAATAATTTCCTCTTGAGGTTCTGCCAAGCTCCTCCAGAAGAACGTCGCCAAGCACTGCGCGTACCGCTTTACCCGCGCTGTTCATAAATACCGTAAGAACAGATGCATCAGCTTGCCTGCCGTTATTTTTATTACCTACGAACTCCTGCAAAACTAGTTTTCCTGAATATCCTGACTCATATATTTTCTTGCTTGTCCGTCTGACTTCATCAAGCGAATCCGGAAAATATACTTTTTTCATTCCGTCAAACTTGTTGCGCCAATATTCAGTGCTGTCCGACGGCTTTAAGACAAACGGCGGCATCATTTTACAGCCGCGTTCTTCAAGATTTTTAAGCTCTGAATCAAAAATTTCGGTTTTTGGATAAGGTATTCCGTATTTATCCATTATCGCCGTAAAGGTTGCTTTATCCGAGCTAATTCTCCATATTTCAAAGCTTGGAATATGAAAATAATAATAATTTTCGAGTGCGTCTCTCGCATACTCAAGCATTTCCACGTACCAATCAGCGCATGGAATTAAAAAAAGCCTCTCTCCTCTATGATTTTCCGCAAAACGTACAAGCTCCGGTACTGCGACGTTCACGTCATCGAGTTCCGGAACTACGTGAAGCTCTATAAAAGAAGAAAGGCTACACATCGCTAATTTATCCCTTGCAAAACACGCAGAGACAAATCCGCCTGCTTCGGCAAATGAAGCTGCCATAGTATAGGCATTCATATCGCCGCCCAGGAGAACGGGTGTAACCTTTTCAATATATTTATTCATATACAGCCTTTCGGTACTTTAACTGCGTCACATTAAGCCGCCTCGGTTAAGAGCTAAAAGCTGCCTTCCGAAAGAAAGCCTTCGAAATTCCAACGCCGCAAAACCTCGTAGACTGCGATTGCGGCGCAGTTTGAAAGATTAAGACATCTTCTGTTCTCAAGCATAGGAATTCTTAAAGCGTGCTCCTCATTTTCGGTGACAATCTCTTTCGGTAAGCCTCGGGTTTCCGGGCCGAACATAAGATAAACCTCGCCCTCGTAGTCTACATCACTGTAAACCCGCTTTGCGTGCGCCGAAAAATAGTATATATTTTTATCGCAGTGAAGCTTGCGGAATTCTTCATAATTTTCATAATAGTAAATTTCAAGCGTATGCCAATAGTCAAGACCGGCTCGCTTTAGAGTTTTATCCGATATTTCAAAGCCTATCGGCTTTATTATATGAAGCGCAGCACCCGTAACCGAGCAGGTACGGGCTATATTACCCGTATTTCCCGGTATCTCGGGTGAGTAAAGTACAATATTTATTTTTCTTCTCATCTAAAGTTTCCCCTCAAAATCGAGTATTATGTATATTATTTTACATATGGCGGCGCAAAAGTTCAAGTATATTTTATAATATTTTTCTTTTTCGAAATAATTTACATTTATTTCTTTATTTTTTATATTATTTGTGATACAATAGAAAAGATGAATATACTGGAGGCACTCAATATGGGTCTTTTTTCCTCAATTTTCGCAAGCTACAGCGAAAAGCAAATCAAAAAAATTACTGCTACGGTTGATAAAATCGAAGCATTATCTGATAAATACGCGGCTATGACGGACGAGGAGCTTTCCTCTACTACATCAAAGCTTAAGGAGCGCCTTAATAACGGCGAAACTCTTGACGATATTCTTCCGGATGCTTTTGCGCTTGTAAGAGAAGCTGACTTTAGAGTTCTCGGGAAGCGTCCTTTCCGCGTTCAGCTTATGGGCGGCATACTTCTGCACCAAGGACGAATTGCGGAAATGAAAACCGGTGAGGGAAAAACCCTCGTTGCCACACTACCGGCTTACCTTAACGCGCTTACCGGTAAGGGCGTTCATATCGTTACCGTTAACGATTACCTTGCAGAGCGTGACAGCGAGGAAATGGGCAGAGTTTACGCATTTCTCGGACTTACGACAGGCCTTATAGTACACGGACAGACCAAAGCCGAAAAACGCAAGGCATACGCTGCCGATATCACTTACGGAACGAACAATGAGCTTGGATTTGACTATCTCCGCGATAATATGGTGGTTTACGCTGAGCATCTCGTTCAGAGAGGACATAATTTTGCTATAGTTGACGAGGTTGACTCAATACTTATCGACGAAGCGAGAACTCCCCTTATTATTTCGGGCGAGGGCGCAAAGTCAACAGAGCTTTACAACCGCGCAGACGAGCTCGTTCGCCGTATGAGCTGCCACGTTATCAAGGAGATGGACACCAAAAAGGATAACGACCTTTACGACGAGGACTATATCGTTGACGAAAAGGCGCGTACCGCCGTTCTTACGCAGCACGGTATAGATAAGGCTGAAAAATTCTTTGGTATAGACAACCTTTCGGACGCGGAAAACAGCGAAATTTACCACCACTGCAATATTGCAATCCGCGCGCACGGCGTTATGAAGCGCGACGTCGACTACATTGTCAAGGACGATGCGGTGGTTATAGTTGACAGCTTTACGGGCAGACTTATGCCAGGCAGACGCTATAACGACGGCTTACATCAGGCAATAGAGGCTAAGGAGCGCGTTAACATTCAGAAGGAGTCTATGACTATTGCAACTATCACGTTCCAGAACTACTTCCGTATGTATAAAAAGCTCTCCGGTATGACCGGTACTGCACTTACTGAGGAAAATGAGTTCAGAGATATATATTCGCTCGATGTCGTTGAGGTTCCCACTAACAAGCCTATGATAAGGCGGGATTACAACGATGCGCTTTACCGCACGAAAAATGCAAAAATCAAGGCGATAATCAAGCAGATAAAGGAGTGCCACGCGAAAGGTCAGCCCGTTCTCGTAGGTACGGTATCTATTGATAAATCAGAGGAGCTTTCCGCACTTCTGAAAAAAGAGGGTATTCCCCACCGAGTGCTGAACGCAAAGAAGCACGAGGAGGAGGCAGAAATAGTTGCTCAGTCCGGTACGGTCGGCAACGTTACGATATCGACGAATATGGCAGGACGAGGAACCGATATTATGCTCGGAGGAAACCCCGAATATCTCGCAAAGGCGAAAATGAAGAGCGAGGGTATCGAAGAAAATCTGATACTTGAGGCTACGGGTACTAACGATACAGACAACCCCGAAATCATTGAAGCGCGCCGCAAGTTTAAGGAATATTTTGAGGAATTCAAGGAAAAGATTCAGCCCGAGGCTGAAAAGGTCAGAGCCGCCGGCGGTCTGTTTATTATCGGTACGGAAAGACACGAAAGCCGTCGTATAGATAATCAGCTGAGAGGCCGAAGCGGCAGACAGGGAGACCCCGGCGAATCTCGCTTCTATCTCTCGTTTGAGGACGACCTTTTGAGGCTGTTTGGCTCTGACAGAATTTCCGCTATGGCTGCAGCGCTCAAAATTCCCGACGATATGGCGATAGATATGAAGATGTTTTCATCTGCCGTCGAGCGCGCGCAGGCAAGAATCGAGGCTATGAACTTCTCCAGAAGAAAGAACGTTCTTACCTACGACGACGTTATGAATCAGCAGAGAAACGTCATATATTCTCAGAGAAATGAAATTCTCCACCTCGATGATATCAGCGACAGAATTGAGCAGATGATAATAGCATCGGTAGGCGAGAACTTTGACTATTACTTTGCGGGAGACGATAAGGACGAGTATAAGCCTGAGGACTTCTCCCAGTATTATAACGGCACTCTTACGAACGGAGAGATACTCGACTATGAGGGCGAGGCTCTTGAATCGTTTGACAAAGAAGCTAAGCGTCAGGAATTTATTGACAAGGCGCTCGAGGTATATCATAAAAAGGATGAGCTTTTCCTTGCCGCAGAATCGCCTATCTCAATGCGCGAGTACGAAAAGAGAGCCCTGCTCACCAGCGTTGACGCAAGCTGGATGGAGCATCTTGAGGCTATGGACGACCTCAAGAGCTACGTAGGTCTTAACTCCTACGCGCAAAGAGACCCCGTTGCCGTATACAGAATTGAGGCTGCGGAAATGTTCGACAAAATGTCTCACGAAATACGCGAAAACACGGTAAGACGCGTGCTTGCCGCCGTTCCGAGACGTCAGGTTACCGCAAGAGTTCAGATGGCTAAGGAAACCGGCACGGGAAATAGCGGAGAGCTTCCCAGAAAGAAGCCCGTAGTTAACAAAAGCAAACGTCCCGGGAGAAACGACCCCTGCCATTGCGGAAGCGGTAAAAAATACAAAAACTGCTGCGAGCAGAAAGACAAGCTTGGAAGCTAAAGGATTTTAATATGGGATTCGGAACACTGTTTATAGGCTACTTTTTCTTAATAAATATAAGCTATTTTGCCTATACCGATATCATCGGCGCTATGATAATGCTGATGGGATTATATAAATTATCGACTGTTAATAAGCACTTCCGCGCGGGTATGATTGCATCGTCCGTATTTGCGGCATTCTCATTTCTCGAGCTTGCTCTCGCCGTAACGGAGCTTTTCACATCTCCCGTTTGGCTGGATACCGTCATTTCATACTCGGGTGCCGTTCGCTATCTCTTTATATTCGTGCTGACGCTGTTTATTATGCGCGGAATTGCCGAGGTTGCGACAGAGGTCGAAGCATATGCTCTTGCAAAAAACGCAAAAGCATCAATTCCCCTTTCTGCTATTTTTGCCGCTGCGAGCGTTTTTGAAATTTCTGTATTTGCAGCTGTTTTCGGGAAATATATAGCGTATATCTATTTTGCAATACTGCTTGCCGTCGTTATCAGCGTACTTTCGAATCTTCTGACAATATACAAGGCGTATATGCAAATATGTATGCCAGGTGAAGAAAAAAAGCCGCCCAAGCGGTCGCGCGGCGGAATTATGGACAAATTTTACGATTCTATCGAGCGCGGCGGCCGTGAATACGCGGAATACAAGATGAAAAAACAGCAATCGAAATCAAGAAAAGGGAGAAAGTAATATGCAGAATAACGATATTATTACGGGCGCTGAGCCTCATAAAACGATGCGAACCGTTAAAACCTGCTGGCTTGTTTTTGCTCTCGTTACGATATTTAATCCAAACGTACAGCTTATCGATTTTTTGCCTGATTTTATCGGATTTTTTATACTTGCCAAATTCTTTGATAAAGCGTCGGACTGCGCTCCGTACTTTGAAGAAGCAAGAAGCGCATTTATGAAGCTCGGTTTTATAAACCTTGCTAAAATTCCCGCACTTCTTATTATTCTTGCCGTTCGTTCGGAAAATCTGCTTGATAACGATATAATTGCTCTTATGACGCTGATTTTCGCTGTATTAGAGCTTATATACGTTATACCTGCTATCAAGAATATATTTGACGCGCTCACTTATCTCGGAGAGAGAACGGACGCAAGGTCGCTTATTTCAAACGGAACGCTCGTATCCACCGATACGCTTCGTTCTTTCACCTTTGCATTTGCAATAATGAAATGCCTACTCTACACCCTGCCCGAATTTCTTAAGCTTACAAGAAGCGTGGATATAGGCAGCAACGTATCAATGCTTACAGGTTCGCGCTACTATCCTTGGGCTGTTATGGCTTCGCTTATACTAGGATTCATATTCGGCACAGTATGGCTTATAAGGAGCGTAAGGTACGTGAAAATGATAGAAAAAGAGGGTCTGTTCTTCTCTGCTCTTGAAAGACTCGCCACTGCAAGCTCCTATGAAGAATACGTTAAAAAGGTCGATTTCAGGCGTAGGAACAGAGTATTCTTAGCTTTTATTATTGCTGCCGTTATATCTATTGATTTGACTTTTTCAAACTTTTCAGACATCAATCTTTTACCAAGCTTTATTTTTGGTATAGTTTTTACTGTGACACTCATTTACCTTGCAAAAATGCTAAAAAAGGAAACTATACTTTGCAAATATGCAGCAGTATGCGGCGTTTTGTTTAATATAACAGCTATAGCAAAAAACTTTTTCGACATCAGCTTTCTAACTAAATTCGGATATGCGGAGCTACTCAACTCGAAGAACAAAGAAGCACTTTCTCTTTATGGAAATATAAAAATATTTGCGCTAGTTGAAACCGTATTTTATATCTTGCTTATAGTTGTTTTCTTCTTTACTATGAGACGTTACACAAGAGAAAATCTCGGCAACTTCAACGCGGAATCCAATCCGAGAATTAAAGAAAGCTATTATAGCGATATAGACAGGAGAACTCTTATTCTTTCCTTGCTCGCTATTACAGTAGGTATTATGAGTCTTATCAACGTTTTCGTAAACGGTAACGTTAAGCTTATTTTTACAGATGCCAACAATATTACGATGCCAACGCTCGTGGTTTCTTCTGTTCCGTGGTTTGGACTTGCGCTTACGGTTGCGAGCATCGCTTACGTTTTCTACTCGGTTTATTATTTCAGCTTTATAAAAGACGAAATGGATATATGACGGATATGCGTGCTTTCCTTAACGGAGAACACGCATATCTAAGTTTGCCCTCGAGGGCAAGTGAAGTTATCTACGATAGTGAAGTTTCACCCGATTGTGAAGTGATGGGCAAGCTCAACTTCAGATGCGATAGCATCAATTCATATATAATTACAAACGGCTATTTATATTTAAAATTAAGCACGGCAGGGGATATCCCCTGCCGTGCAGTTTTTTGCCAATTTTCGCTATTGCGGAAATTTAAGCTGAATATTATTTACTAACGCGCCGCGTCGACGATATACACTCCATAGGAATTGATATATACAACACCTCGCGTTAATTAAAACGACGTTGCCGTTTTATCCCTCTGAAGCAGGTGCTACGAGATTTCCGCCTTTATAAAGCTCGGATACCTTTACGTAGTCGTAAAGTGCTTCGATGAGAGGAAGAGCCTTAGCAGATGCAGCTACGCTTGCGTTATCCTTATGATACTTTGCATAGGTATCAAGGTTGAGAGTGCCTACCGTTGCTTCGCCGCCATCGGGAGTTACGGTTACGGTAAGAGTGGTTCCGAAGTTATAAATCTTCATTCCCTCTACAGTAAGCTTATACTCTGCGTCGTTTTCCTCCTTAGTAACTTCATACGTCCTTACATTGTCGACGCCGTATGTTACGGTTACAGTTCCTGTAAACGCTATGTCCTTATTGAAGGTAAGCGTGAATGCGGGAGCATCTCCAAGAACTACGGTTGCTTCTGCGAAGTAATCACCGAGATTGGTGTTTGCTATTGCATTTGCATAGCTCTTATCTACAGTCTGGTTATTCCAGCTTACGTTATCTGTAAGAAGCTTTGCGATAACTTCATCTTCCGCGTCTTCGAAGTACTTAGCTGCTTCACCTACGTAGTTAAGCATATAGTACATAAGAGTCTTATCAGCATAGCTGTATTTTTCGTTAGCAAGTATCTCTGTTGCATAGTCAGTGATACTTACGTTTACAGTCTTTGTTGCTGTGTTGCCATTCTCGTTGAGAGCGATAGCAAAGGTTGCTTTATCGGTAGCTTCTTTAGCTGCCTTTGCAACTACTGCTCTTACGTAATCTACGCCATCAATTTTTACGGTCTTCGTTGTATCAAGCTGTGCTCCGTTTACGTTTACAATATATTCTGCATAGCTTGCAGGGATATAAAGGTTAATCATAAAGTCGGAGTAGAGAGAAAGGTTTGCCTTAAGACCGGTTACCTTTACTTCTGCTGCGTACTCAGGTGCAACAACGATGCTCTTAGTAAGATTGGTAGGAAGCGTTTCGCCTTCAACACCATCTACAGTCCAAGTACCCTTAAACGTAAGAGCTATAACTTCTCCTGCAACGTTCTCTGCGGTAAGAAGTACCTTTGCGCCTTCAGCGTAGTTATAAGTTTCATCCTTCACGGTAACGGTAAGAACTTTATCTTCAGCAACTACCTTGGTTGCCATTACGGGAAGAACAAGACCGTTAGCTTCGCCTATGCTTGCAGTGGGAACTGCGAATACGAATTCATTGTAATTATAAGTAACAGAGGTATTGCTGAGCTTCTCAAAGCTATCACTGTCAAGATATTTAACCGTTATCGTTTCAAGACCGGTATCGGATATCTTCATATCCTGATTATAATGTGCATTAACCGTTCCTTCGGCTAAGTTTGCCGCAGGATTTGCAAGGATACAGCCATCGCCTATTTTTATAGCAAGACCAAGTTTGCCTTCTCCTATTACACCGTTAGTTACACAGTTGGTATAAAGAACGGAAGCAAATGTATAATCACCCACTGAGAGATTTGCTGAGTCTTTCGCGGTATTGGTTATGATATAGCATCCGTCAACAAGTACAGTTGCTTCAACCTTAACGCGATTTTCGAGGAGAGCGCCGTCAGCATTAACAACGTCGTTCTTATCCTTCTTACCATCTTCATTAATATCCTTTAAGCCAACGTCTCTGCCATCAAGGAATCCGCCGCCATTAGGTATGAAGAAATCGCAATCTTTAACTGTAACGTTTCCGTTGAAGTATTCGTTTACAATAACAGCTCCGTAATCGTTAATAGCTTTTACGAACGTAATACCCTCGATATTTACCGAGCAAGTCTTATCACCATTTTTAAGAACTACGAGAGTATCGCCCGAAATGCTAAGGTTCGAGCCTTCATACTTTTCGCCAAATACAGTTACAGTACCTACGTTAAGGTGAGAATTATGATTAGTTTCGCCAGAGATATTGTCCTCTATAGTTGCCTGTCCTGAGCCCTGCATAGAGAATAATGCACCGCCTGAAATCTTAGTTACGTTATCATCCGTACCTTTAAGCTCAATCTTTGCACCTGCATATGAGGAGTAGAGGTTTATAGTTTCACCATTGAGTACCTGGAAGTAAAGGGGAGCCTTTCCTGCACCGTTTGCAACAGCGTCAATACTCATAGTATATCCGTTAAGGTCGAAATTAAATACCTTATCGTTACCGTTATCAGCTCTGCTTGCAGTAAAGTTACCGATAAACTTAGGATTGGACGAGCAAAGAACCCAGGTCTCGCCGTACTGAAGATTTACAGAATAAGGCAAACCGTAATCATCTGTTCTGCCGTACCAGTCCGAAGCATAGTAATTACCGTTACGAATATTTCCGCTGCGGTCAACCAAACCGTACTGATTAAGTACCACGTAGTCTGCAGTAGACACTGTATAATTACCGTAAGTAGGATAAAGAGTAACTTCACCCGCTTCGGTAATATATTTTGCTAATTCAACAGGAGTCTTATCTTTTCCATATTCACTGCCCCAACCTGTGATAGATGCAATATGGAATACCTGACCTTCCTTATAATAGTCTAAGCCGAGTTTTTCACCGGTATAAGACGGAGTATGACCGAGCTTTACGTTTTCTACAACGTAATAGTCATTCGAATTAAGCTGAGAAGCATCGTGGTAATTACCAACGAACCACTTATATGTAGTATAAATGTCGTTGTATTCTGTCTTGAAATCGTAAACCTGAGGATTACCGTCTGCATTGAAAGCGATTTTTGCACCGAGAGATTCAGGTGCGAGAGCTACTTTATATCCGTTGGTTTCTACAAAACCTTCGGCAGTAACAGTCTGAGGATTCTCTATAACAGAGTTAACCTTAGGAGTTACACCGAGCTCATTACCCTTAATAATAGCATCGTTAAGATTATCGAAGGTGAGATTTCCGATAGATATCTCGCCCGGCTTAGGACCGTTAACTACTTCCTTTGCAAAAGGCATACCGCCATCGATGAGGTATTCTCTCGCAGCAGCCTCGCTTCTAGGAGACTCTACATTAGTACCGTCACCTATAGTTCTTATCATAGCGTTATCAAAAAGAACCGCATATCCTGAGTTTACAGTCGCAAGAGCGTGACCCGTCTTTACGTCAGAGTCAAATCTAAGACCGAACATATAGGTATCGCCGTCACCATTTGCGTCACTCCATGCCTTGAAGCGAGCTATATAGGTGCCGTTAATAAATACGAACGCCGAGGGAGCAGCCGACTTAGTTTCAAGAACTATCGAGATATGGTTCCATGCATTCATATCAAGCTGATAGCCGCTTACAGCAGTTTCAACTCTGGCGCCGACAAGCGTAACATATCCGTTTTCGTCTACCTTGACGAACGAAACGTTCTCATTTCCTTGCCTATCTTGACCCGATCTGTGATGAAGCATTAACGTACCGGGAACGAAATGTCCTTCGCTTGATGCAATATCAAGGTCGTATATTATGGTGTCAACCTCGGATTTCTTAACAGCCTCATTTGCACCAAATCCAAAATAGAAATAAGGAGCATTATCAGTGACTGTGCCGGTCAAACGATAGCGCCAATGCGTATTACCGTTTATGATATTCGCAGCTATAGAACCGGAAGAATTCCAAATTCCAGCAGTATCTCCATTTTCTTTGAAAAGCTTGATATTAGTATCTTCAAACGGTTTTGTATACAAAGCGTTTTTGGTAAGAGTATTTCCGTTTTTAACGAAAAGAGGGCGAGCGTTCTCGGTCTGACGAGCTACTACGTACGGAGCCTCGGGATCACCTGCAGGATCGTAAACGAGAGTGTACTCTGTAGATGCAGAGAATCTTACGTACTGACCGTTTGTTTCACGCACTCTGAATACGTCCTCGCGGTAGTAATTAGTACCATCTGTAGCAGTAAACCAAGCGGTTGTGGTTGTAAGCTTATTGTAAACGTACTTATTTAAGCGTACTCCCTCTTCGAGATAGTAGTAAACGGGAGTGGTATCGCCGGACCACGTACCTACTGCGTTACCAAGTGAAAATTCAAAGTCAGCCGGACCGGCAATAATTTTTGAACCGTTCTTCAACGTAAGCGTTGAGGCTCTCGTTATATCATTACCATATCCAGGAGTTCTTACTAACGTAGTATTATCAACGATAAAGCTCGCACCGCCCATACAGTTAGGTAAGAACAAGCGGTGAGTAGATTCAAGGTATGAATCCTTGATAGTTACGTCGCTATACATATCAAGAGTAACATTGTCTTTCTGACCAAAGATAAAAGCTCTAATCGCATTGGTCGTATCTACGGCTCTGATGTAAGAATTCTCAACGTTGATATAATTCTCAGTTCTTGCATCCTGAGTTTCAATAGCACTAAAGACTGTAGCGCGCGTGTTTATGGTGCAGTCTTTAACGTTTACGTGAGCGTTCTTACTCAAAATGAATACTGCCTGAGCTTGATTCTCTTGGCGGGTAATAATAGAAACACCTGTTAAATTATAGGTAGCTTCCATACCGTTAGGAACGTAAAACAGAGAGCCGCCGTATATGGTAGCGTCAATATCGACGTTCTGGTAGTTAACAACTCCGCCGTTAATCATATTAACGTGACGTCTTGTCGCACCGTCGTGAATGATGTCAATTCCCTTGCCGGTTCCTATTACGGAAATAGTAGGATTATGGCCTGCATCAACCTGAAAGATCTGTCCGGAAGTACGAATAGTTCCACTTCCCGTTATCGTGAACCTAGACGTGTTTCTGACATAGAAAAGCTTATCTACCCTAGCGGCAATTTCCAATTCGTAACCGTTGAGGTCGATTGTAAGGTCCTTCTTTATCTCCATTATCTGAGAATGCTGCATATTACCGTGAAGGGTAATAGTAGAGCCGGATGGAGCGTTAGTAATAGCTGTTGCAAGATTTTCATACGTTCCTGTTTGCGGATCGCCTCTTTCGTCCTCGTACGTGTAAGAAACGTACGGTGACTCGTCAGCGCTTACTGCAAGGATAAGACCCGTGCAAATAAGAGCAACAGCTAAAACTAAGATAAGAATTTTGCTTAATTTTTTCATTTGCTTTTTCTCCTTTTTTTATTTTTTAATGAATACTTTTTTTAAAAGCCCCTTTGAGAGACCTTATTCGGCTTAAGGAAAAATGCTTTAAGCCGAAAGAGGTTTGCCAAAGCTATACTCGACCTTGTCTTTGCGGCGAAATGAAGCATATTCGCGCTGTGCGCGTGAAAAGAGAGTAGTCAATTCCCTTTTCCCGCGCGTTATTGCTAAAAGGCCGTTTCAAGAGTAATTTTGTTTTTGCAGTCAAATTACTTTTACTTGCGGGCAGTCAACCCGCAAAAGTTTTAAATAATCGTGATGGATTATGCTTTATATGCGTTTGCCGCCACGACGTAGTCATAAAGCGCGTTGACGAGGTTAAGAGCCTTCGAAGAAGCCATATCCAGTCTCGAGTTAACTTTATGATAGCTTGCAAAGGTTGCAATGTTAAACTTACCGTCTTCTATAGAAACGTTTACTCCGTTAAGCGTTCCCTCTGCTGCTACGGTTGCAGTTTCTGCAAGCTCGTATGCGCTGAGGCCTACTATTTCAAGCTTAGTATCTTCATCAGACGCTTCAACGTTGTACGTATAAGCACCCTTGCTTGTGGTTACCGATACGGTACCTGCAAAGCCTGCTTTAACGGTGAATACGTAAGTAGGAGCTACACCAAGCTTAACCGTTGCCAAATTAAATACTGCTGAAAGTCCGGTTTCTGCAAGAGCGTTTTCATATACGCGCTCAGTTACCTCTCCTCTTGCGTCAGCGTAGGTTTCAAGCAGTGATACTGCCGTATTATCCGTTTTGCCGTCAAAATACTTATCAGCTTCTACCGCATAGTTAAGTACGTACCACGCAAGCCTTCTATCAGCATCAGTATACGCACCGCCCTCATTTCTAAGAATAAGCTTTACGTAATCGGCAACGCTGTAAGTTTCCGTATGCACTGCAGTATAGCTATTTTCCTCAAGGGCTATAGAGAACTCAACCTTATCGGTTACGTTCTTTGCCGCAACGGGTACTGATACTACGAGATAATCGCCGTTTTCTTTTACTTCAAGCTTTAAGTCACCTGCGCTTGCGCCGGTAACAAAGCTCTTGTACGATACGGGAATCATAAGATTAAGCACGAAATCAGAATTGAGTGTTACGTTAGTTTTAAGAGAGCTGAGAATCGAAACAGGCTTAAAGTGAGGAATTACCGTTACATCCTCTGTTACTCCGTCAGGAAGCTCGGGAGTTGCAGTTCCGTCCGCTACGCACGCTATTACTGTTCCGTTGTAGATATTTGCTATACCGGTAGTCTTTACGTAACCGCCCGCTGCATATCTATCGGACGAAAGCTCATTTCCTTCGCTGTCTGCGACAGTTACCTTATACGTTTTATCTGCCGTGGTATACTTATAAACAAAGTTTGGAAGAACAACGTCTGCGTCAACACCGGAGCCGAGAATAGCGTAGGTGAATTCTACGTAGTTGAATCTGTAATTTGAGTCGGAAGTCTTTTCAAAATCTTTCACATATTTTACCGTAACGGTAACTTCGTCAGAGTAGCTTCCGAAAGTCATATCGCGATTGTAGAAATACTTATCAACTCCGTCAATACTTGCTACGGAAGGATTATATACAAGACATCCGTCTCCGATACGAACCGCTGCGCCGGAAGTTGAGGGGTTGATTCTGCCATTCGTTACACAATTTGTGAACAATACGCTCTTAAGAGAATAATCATCCTTAACAAGACCGTCCGCTTCGCCAACACTGTTAACCGCCGCGAAGATATTGCATCCGTCAAACTCAACATTTGCCGCAGCTCTGAATGGCTTGGTTGCTTCTGTGGAAAGACCGAGAGTAAGGTCTTTAATATCCTTTTTACCATCACTGTTAACGTCGGTCATACCGTTTTTGTGACCGGAAACAAGTAACATAGTTGCACTGTCCGGAAGGAAGATATTACAGTTTTTAACACTTAGTAACGCTGAGGAATAATAGTTATTAAACAGAGCGTATTCCCATCCAATGCTTCTTATTATGCTTACTCCGACTATATTTACAGAGCAAGTCTTATCACCGTTTGCAAGCTGAACTAAGCTGTCTACATTAAAGGTAAGATTAGAACCGGGATAGGTTTTTTCAAAAGCAGTTACGTTACCTACATTGAGATGCGAATTATGATTAGTGTTATCACCCATACTGAGTTTGGGATCCTTCACATCGACACCCGCACCGTTTAAAACGAAGAGATTACCGCCCGTCATTTCTCCGGATGAAGATACACCCTGAACACGAACGTCAGCACCTGCTATAGATGAATAGAAATTAAGTGTTTCTCCAGGCAGTACTTTAAATACTGCAGGATACCTTTTACTTGAATGCTTTGAAAAGTCAATATTCATCTTATATCCGTTAACGTCAAAGTTGAATACCTTTTCACTGCCGTTCTCAGCTCTGGCTGAGGTAAATTCACTGATAATAGTTACGTCACTGTTCATAAGAACGAAGGTTTCGCCGTATGCAAGACCTATGCTGTTCCAGCCCGCCTCGTCAATAAAACCGTTGCTTGCCTTGAAACCTCTTACGTAATTACCGTTTGCATCAAGAACCGCAACGTCATACTCTGTTAAGACGCGCTCTACGCAAACAGGATAAACCATTATAGGCTCACCGCCCATATTTATCGCATCACTCGCGGATACGGGAAGAAATTCAAACGGTGTTGCCGTATCAACTTCGGTCGACCAGCCCACAAACTCCGTTAGGTATATTTTCTGACCGTCACGACGGCTGAAGTTAGGAATTTCAGCACCGGGAAATACGGGAACGTCTCCCATATAAACCTTAGTTTCTATGTACTTTGAAGGGTCTTTCAGCTCGGAAATAATATCCTTGTTGCCGATAAACCATTGATAATTAACAAAAAGATTATTAAACGCGGGATCGAAGGTATATGAAACAGCGTTACCGTCTGCATCACTCATTACACTTGCTCTGTTAGAGCCCTCGCCAAGCGTCAGCGAGTAACCGTTCGTGATAAGAGTTCCCTTTCCGGTTACTACCTGATTCTCCATATTTTTTGCTAAAATAGCATACGCACCAATTTCGTTTGCCGCTTTTATTGCATCATTAATAGATGTAAATCCGATACCGCCTACCGTTGCACTTGCCGTAATGTCTCCGCCATTGAGAGCCGCGCCTCCAGTAGGAGAATATACGAGGGGATCTTCGTTTTCCCCAACCTTATAAGAGTTGTACGCAGAGAAGGTCTGGTTATCAAAGTAAATCGCAGAGTTCGTTGCAGCAGAGTTTGCATTAGCATCGAAGCGTAAGCCGTAGATATAGGCAGTTCCCTTTCCGCCGTTTTTGATGTTATAGCCGGCACCCTTACCCAACTCCACTCCGTTTATATAGTAATGAGCTTGACCTGTGTTAGCGTCACCTTTTTTAGTATAAATGACAACCGTAATATGATTCCATTCGTCAAATTTAAGCTGAACGGAGTTTTCGCCATTAGAAATAGAACCGTTACTGTTGGAGTCATAGAATGCGACACCGTCGGAATTAATAGCTATACCCGGAGCCAGACAGTTTCCGGAAGCTTCAGGCTTACCGCTCTCACCTCTCGCGTGAATTATAAATGAACCGGGAACAGCTCCCTCTTCGGAAGTGAATGCAAAGTCCATTTCGGTTACGTATACGGTATTATCACTGTACTCCAAACCGTTGCTTATTCCAAACACGAGGGCCATAGCGTTAGATGAATCTGAATTTTTCTCGTCGAACACGTATTTGAACACGTCGTTATTATCATATCCTGCGCCGCTGAAGATACCGTTATAATTCCAACGGACCATAGGAATGTGATCACCGCCGGAACCGTTCGGGAAAGTAGTTTCTCCAAGGAGCCAAACGTTATCGTGATAGAATGTTTCTTTGGGAACACCCGCGGATGACGAATTATAAAGAAGTCCCGAATTATCGAATCCTTTAGGAGTCGTTTCTACACCTTCCTCATCGTAAGTTCTTTCAACTACGAGGAATGGCGCTTCGCTATTTCCAAGCGGATCGTAGATAACTGTAAAGTCCTTATTTTCAGGAATCTCAAAAAGCTCAAGCGTCTTTTCACCGTCCTCGCCGACTACCTCTTTACCAAATCTTACGCCGTCTGTGATTCTATTAACAAACACCACGTCGTAAATGCGCTTGTTCATACGCGCACCGTTCATAAATACTATGTAGGTGTTGTCAGTCTCACAGTCAGAGTGCTGAAGTGACGAAAGATTTATGGAAGAAGTAATCATCGAGCCGGAGTTTACAATAATGTTGCAAGTACGAGCCATTAAAGCTTCCGACCACGTCAAGCCGTTATGCTTGATTGCAGAGTTATTAAGAATAACCTGTCCCCTGCTCCTTACGCTGAGACATATAGGTCTATACGAGCTCTCGAGAACAGAGTTATTAAATATCATATCGCCCGGTACGTCCACGTACATACCGATAACACCAATCTTCCAGGTTTCACCGCTGCTCGGTTTCATCAAACGGGACGAGAAATATGAATTATCAGCTACAATAACTTCGCCCGTTCCAATGTATGCACCGTAAGTTTTTTTGGCAGCATCGTCTTTTCCGAAAGTGATTACGCAACTGTTTGAATTGAAAGTACAGTAGTTTGTTCTTAAGGCAGATCTGCCTTCAAGCCTTACTATAGAGCTGTCTGCGTTTATTCCGTTTTTAGAGTTGACAACCACTGCGGTAAAGTTCATCACAGCGTCAGATCTCACGGTTTGAGATACATTAGGACAAGTGAATATAGCATTGTTACCGGGAACGCTTCCTGCCGTTACGTCAAGGTTTTTAAAATTCAGATTGCCCGTAAACGCTTTTGCAAAATTTCCCGCAACAGAGTTAATCTTCATAATTCCGCCGACACCCGTAATGTTTACAGTTGGCGAACCCTCGTCTGAGTTATCAGTCACAACAAACGTACCGTTAGATACGATTTCGCCTCTGCCGGTTACCGTAAGCGTAACGTCACCCAAAAGTTTAAATCCCTCGTCAGCATCCATCGTTAGCTTATTGCTGCCCAAATCAATTTCAAGGGATTTCTCGAGGACGATAGAATCTTTCATCGTTGCGCTCTTAAGAAGCGTAACGGTTTCACCGCTTTTATTTGCTGCGGCAAGCGCCTCGTCGAAACTCGCAAACTCCTCGTCGCCAACCAAAGCTACGTTGCCCGAATCAGCGCCCGCAACTATCACGAGAGCCGAGAAAACAACAGCCAGAGAAAGTACGAGAATCAAAACTTTGCCTAGTTTTTTCATATATGTATCTCCTTATAAAAATAACTCATTGCTGCCCTTTGCACAGATACGCTGCACACAAGGACTCAGAACGCAATCCCCCGCGCTACGACGGAAAAATGCATAATACTGTATATATTTTACATTATAACATTCAATATGTCAATCCACCAACATTAACCATTTTTCAAAGTAATATTTATGCACTTTGCACACATCAAAATATTTAAAATATAAAAGACGATATGCAAAAAAGATTTTCACCCTATGATTAGGAAAATTTCAAAAATGCATATCGTTTTCTATAATGTTTACTGTAGCTTTTCGCCAACGTATTCAATCAGCCTTCGAATACTGCGGCCGCAGTCCTGAAAGAATTCGTAATCTTAAGCTTGTCCGCAAGATTCATAGCGTCTCTGCCCTCTGCCATCAAGCCGAGAGCGCGCTTTATATCTGCAATACAATCGTCAACCACCGCGTTCTCAGCGTAATAGTCAAAAAGCTCCGCCATAGTGTAAAGCTTTTTATAATCAGAAAGATTTTCAGCCACTCTTTTTCTGACGGTTTCACGGGATTTTTCGGTAGAACCGCTACGTTCATCACGCTCGCAAAGCCTGCGCTGAGCTTCGGCTAAGGACGTGTAGACATATATCGCGTAAACCGGGCACTCAAGCCTCTCTTTAAGTGATTTCGCACCAACGTAGTCAAGGACGAGAATCGGGTTCTTCCCCATCTCCCATATGCGCTCAAGCTCGCACTTTCTTGTACCGTAGTAGTTGCCGCTATACTCCGTATATTCCAGAACGTCCCCGTTCTCTATCGAGGTCAAAAACTCGTGTTTTTGTAAATAAATGTATTCATTATCCTTACCGTCACCGCGCTTTTCACGCGTCGTTGCAGACCTGCTCATCTCAAGAGTTCCAAGCTCCTCAATAAGCTTATCAGCCACCGTTGTCTTACCTGCCCCCGACGGTCCGGCAATAACTATAGCATATTTTTTCATACTTACGACTTAGGGGAAATTTTCTCTTTTCCACCCATATAAGAACGGAGCGCAACAGGAATATTAACGCTTCCGTCGTCGTTGAGATTATTCTCGAGGAAGGCTATCAGCATTCTCGGAGGAGCTACTACAGTATTGTTGAGAGTATGGGCGAGATAGTTCTTTCCGTCTTCTCCCTTAACTCTGATTTTAAGGCGTCTTGCCTGAGCGTCGCCAAGGTTAGAGCAGGAGCCTACCTCGAAATACTTTTTCTGTCTCGGCGACCACGCCTCGACGTCTATAGACTTAACCTTAAGGTCTGCAAGGTCGCCCGAGCAGCATTCAAGGGTTCTTACAGGGATATCAAGAGTTCTGAAAAGATCTACGGTATTCTGCCACAGCTTGTCAAACCACATAGGTGACTCCTCAGGCTTACATACCACTATCATTTCCTGCTTTTCGAACTGATGAATTCTGTATACGCCTCTTTCCTCGATACCGTGAGCGCCCTTCTCTTTTCTGAAGCAGGGAGAGTAGGACGTAAGCGTATGAGGAAGCTCTGCCTCGGGGATAATCTGGTCGATAAACTTACCTATCATAGAATGCTCCGACGTACCGATAAGATAGAGGTCCTCTCCCTCGATTTTATACATCATAGCATCCATTTCCGCAAAGGACATAACGCCTGTTACCACGCCTGCTCGTATCATATACGGGGGGATGCAGTAGGTGAAGCCGCGGTCAATCATAAAATCTCTTGCATAAGAAATAACCGCGGAATGAAGTCTTGCGATATCACCCATAAGATAGTAGAAGCCGTTTCCTGCAACGCGGCGCGCGCTGTCAAGATCAATGCCGGCAAATCTCTCCATAATTTCCGTGTGATAAGGAATCTCAAATTCGGGAACTTTCGGCTCGCCGTAACGCTTTACTTCTACGTTCTCGGAATCGTCCTTACCGATCGGAACGGTTGGATCGATTATATTCGGAATAGTCATCATTATTTTGGTGACCTTTTCGTTAAGCTCTGCTTCCTTTTTCTCAAGCTCTGCAAGCTCTGCCGCCTGAGCCGCTACAAGCTTCTTTGCTTCCTCTGCTTCCTCAAACTTTTTCTGTCCCATAAGTGCGCCTATGGACTTAGAAACTTTATTTCGGTTTGCTCTGAGATCGTCCGCGCGCTTCTTTGATGCGCGAAGCTCCTCGTCAAGCGTTATAACCTCATCGACTAACGGAAGCTTCGAATCCTGGAATTTTTTCTTTATGTTCTCACGAACTGCGTCAGGGTTTTCTCTCAAAAACTTAATATCAATCATTTTTTACATCTCCCGGGAAGAATTTAATATATCCTTTATTATATAACAAAGTTGCCGAGATTTCAAGTAGTTAATCAAAATTTGACGTTTTTTAGAATTTCGCAGGCTTTTCGCTTATGATATGCGGCTGTTTATCCCCAAATTATAAGGAAACTCGGCGGTGAGAGGAAAATTACGTAAAAGGCAATGCTTATTACGCATCTGCACGTTCGCCTTGGGGCGTCGCTTGAGAAAACGAAACATTTTTTAATGTTTTACGCGATAAAGACGTGATTTTTTTGAATAACTATTGATTTTAAGCAAATTTTGTGGTAGAATATCAAATGTTGAAAAAATTATCTAAGGAGTTTTAAAATGTTAGTTTCAGCTAAAGAAATGCTTGCTAAAGCAAGAGCAGGTCATTACGCAGTAGGTCAGTTCAATATCAATAACCTTGAGTGGACTAAAGCTATACTTCTTACCGCAGAGGAAATGAAATCCCCTGTTATTCTCGGTGTTTCCGAGGGCGCAGGTAAGTATATGTGCGGATACGACACAATCGTAGGTATGGTCAAGGGTATGATCAAGGGTCTCGGTATTACCGTTCCCGTTGCTCTCCACCTAGACCACGGAAGCTACGAGGGCGCGTACAAGTGCATCGAAGCAGGCTTCTCGTCGGTTATGTTCGACGGTTCTCATTATCCTATTGAAGAAAATCTCGCTAAAACAAAGGAACTCGTTGAGGTTTGCAATAAGCTTGGTCTTTCTCTTGAGGCAGAAGTAGGCTCCATCGGCGGCGAAGAAGACGGCGTCGTTGGCGGCGGTGAGGTTGCGGATCCCAAGGAATGCAAGATGATTGCAGATCTCGGTGTTACCATGCTCGCTGCAGGTATCGGTAATATTCACGGTTAGTATCCCGAAAACTGGGCAGGTCTTCGCTTCGACGTTCTCGAACAGATTTCCAACGAGGTTGGCGACGGTATGCCTCTCGTTCTTCACGGCGGTACCGGTATTCCCGCAGATATGATTAAAAAGGCTATTTCTCTCGGCGTTTCTAAGATTAATGTTAACACCGAGTGCCAGCTCGCTTTTGCCGCTGCAACCCGTAAGTACGTTGAAGATGGAAAAGACCTTGCAGGAAAGGGATTCGACCCGAGAAAGCTTCTCGCTCCCGGCATTGATGCTATCAAGGCTACCGTTAAAGAGAAGATAGAGCTCTTTGGCTCTGCTAACAAGGCATAACAGCTACTTCCCATCTTAATAAATTAGAAGGTGTATCGATTTCGGTACGCCTTCTTTTTTGTTTGAAGTTAAACTTTCACGGATAACGTACTTATAAATTGCGCCTGTTACTGCGTTACGCCTTTTGTTTTATATCTCTGCTATCGGAAATTGTATTTTTATCAATTAATAAATCTAAAAGTGCCGAAAAATATAATTTTTTAAACATCACGGTACCAAAATATGCATTTCCGTGGTAATCGCGGTTTAATGATATTTTTACCTTCCACCCATTTTAAAGAAGATTTTTCGGATCACCGTAATAAAAACTTTTTGGCGGTATATCGAATGGCGTAAGCGCGCCGCACTTTCCCTCTTTATGTAATTTAAACGCAGCTCGCGCGGAAGCAAGAAGAACATTTGCGGTAAAATCAGGATTAGAATCAAGCTTTAAGAAAAGTCTTGCTCGCTCGGTACTGACGCCCGAAGATTTCCCTAATGCTATTACCTCACCGCTATGACTGAGTCCCGTATGATTTTCTATAAAATCCGACTCGGATATAAAGTTCACCTCGGTTATATATCCCGCAAAATATTGTTCCATACTTCTTATGCTGTTCTCAATTCGCCTTTCATCATTTTTTTCACAGACCACAAAGCAAACTCTTTTATGCAATTTTTTTGACGTAAGCTTTTCTCCGCGATATGCAGCGCTTCTCCCCTCGGAAAGCGGTACGGTATACTGAACTGCGTATTTAACGCCTTTAATTTTTCTTATAGCCTCGCTATGCCCTTGGCTGACTCCCTCGCCCCATATCGAGTTTACCGTCGCATATGGCATAAAAGCCGAGAAATATAGCCTTGCGACCGACATAAGTCCAGGGTCCCACCCCGATGAAATAACTGCAATCTTTCTACCTTTTTTTGCCGCTTCCTCAACGGCAGATTTATGCGAGGCGATATCTGCGTGCATATCAAAGCTGTCAACCGTATTAAAATGCTCTGCAAGAACGGATACGTACTCGGTCAGTTTATCTGACGACCCAAACGCAATAACCAAAACGTCTATTTCGTTTTTAAAGTTCAAAATTTCGCGGTAAGAAAAAATTCTATTGTCATTCCGTTTTAAAGCGTCAGGATCTCGCCTTGTAAAAATTCCGTAAAGCTCCATATCCGGAAATCCGGATATGGCCTCTGCCAAGGCTCTGCCAATATTTCCGTATCCCGCTATACCTATCCTTATAATAAAAATCCCCCCTCAGCGTTTTTTCATCATTATATGCCTTAGGGGGATTTTTGATTCAATACACAATATTTAGATTTCAGATGCAGCGTTTTTTACTTCTACGCTCGTAATATTCAGACGATCGGATTTGATGGTATATTGCCATTTTCTATTTAGATAAAAACAGTATATCTTCCATTGTCAAAGTTTGTATTTGGGTATAATTGCAGTGAAAAGTCAAAAAATGAAAACAATTATTTACTTTGTCAGTTCTCCGCAAAGATTTTCTTCCATAAGCTCTTTGATTTTTTCTTTCGGGTAACCTTTACTAAAAAGATAGTAAAGCTTAGCTACTGCAGCCTCTGTCGTCATATCGTATCCACTTACAGCACCCGCCGAAAGCAGCTCAGAGCTGGCAGCGTATGCGCCGAGAGAAACCGTACCTGCGGGACATTGCGAGCAAACCGTTATTACCGCGCCCGCCGCAAAAGCCGATCGAATAATGGGAAGCAGTGCATTCCTCTCGCTTGGTACGTTTCCAGAACCAAAGGTTTCGAGTACAACACCGCGCAGCTTTTCAGTCATAACTGCATCAAAGAGGCTGAAATTGATTCCCGGAAATACCTTTAAAACTCCGATTGGAACTTCCGAAAACGGACAGAATGAAAAAGGAAGATTTTTTCTTTCGTGTGAAGCCGTCGGGAGATATCTTATATTTATTCCGGCTTCCGCCAACGGCGGAATATTAGGCGAGTCAAATGCCAAAAGTCCATCTGCCGACACTTTCGTTGCTCTGTTACCGCGAAGAAGCTTACCTCCAAAATACAGGCATACTTCTCTGACCTTACCCGACGCAGCGATCATCATAGACGTTATTAGATTGTCTCTGCCGTCGCTTCTGATTTCGCAAAGCGGAATCTGCGAACCGGTAAGGACTATCGGCTTATCTACGTTTTCTAACATAAAAGAAAGCGATGATGCCGTATACGCCATCGTATCAGTTCCGTGAAGAATAACAAATCCGTCATATTTATGATAAAGCGAATATATTTTTTCGCCTATTTTATTCCACTCGGCTACCGCCATGTTTGAGGAGTCCAAAAGAGGAGAAATCTCATATAGTTCAAACAGCGGCATGCCTTCAACCTTTAAATCCGAAATTTCATCGAGCAATCCCGAGAGATAGCCTTCTTTAGGAATATATCCTTTATCGCTCTTAGTCATTCCTATCGTCCCACCCGTATGAATTAAGCAAATTCTTTTTCTTTCCATATTATACGCTTCTCCTTATAAGTCAATTATAACCGTTTACATAAGAAAAATCAATAGAAATATTTCCGATTTTTTTATGAATATTTTCATTTAATATTGTCAATAGTTACTACGAACAGTAAATTTTAACAAAAAGGAAGTTGATTTCTATGAAAAAAATTATTTTACCCACAATTTGTATACTATTATGTGCATTATGCATACTTATAGTTCCCACCGAAGTTGATGCCTCTATTTACGAAAACACCGTTAGGCTACATATTTTAGCGCCCTCTGATTCCATAGAGGACCAAAATCTGAAGCTTTTGGTACGCGACTTCATATTAAAAAAATACGGCACAGAGCTTTCAGATGAAAAATCATCGCTCGAAGCCGAGGAAAATTTAAGATTGCTGTTGCCTCATATTGAATCAGACTGCAGTCGTTTAATTCTTGACACGGGGTATGACTATTCGGTAAAAGCAGAGCTTAAAGAGGAATGGTTTAACACAAGAGAGTACGGTGCATTTTCGCTCCCGTCGGGAAGATACGTCTCACTCATTTTAACTTTGGGTTCGGGCGAGGGACAAAATTGGTGGTGCGTTATGTATCCGCCGCTATGCCTTGACAGCTCACTATCCGATAGCAGTTCGGGTTATTCCGACAATGAGTTCAACCTGATTTCAAAAGGCGGCTACAGGGTGAAATTTAAGCTCCTCGAAGTCAGCTCCGCAATTTTTAACGGAGAAAATAAAAAGTTCGAAAAAAACAGTTGATTTAGTGAAAATAATATGTTAAAATATCCCTGTTAATTCAATAATTCGGGAAGGAGTCATTATGAGCGAAAAGAAATCGGAAAAAATTATTGCCGACAACAGAAAAGCCCGCCATGATTATTTCGTTATTGAAGCATTCGAAGCAGGCATTGAACTTTTCGGAACAGAAGTAAAATCTCTAAGAGCCGGCGGCGTCAACCTTAAGGACTCCTATTGCGATATCGACCGAGGCGAGCTTTTCGCCCTCGGAGTACATATAAGTCCGTACGAGCAGGGCAATATTTTCAACAAGGACCCTATGCGTCCAAAAAAGCTGCTGATGCACAAACGCGAGATTATGCGGCTTGCAGGTCTGGTCTCAAGAGAAGGATACACCTTAGTTCCTCTATCCCTCTATTTCAAAGGCTCTTATGTGAAAATGGCAATAGGACTTTGCAAGGGTAAAAAGCTATACGACAAGCGCGACGATATGGCGAGGCGCGATGCAGACAGACTTATAGAACGCCGCATGAAAGACAGACGCGGGAACGGTGAAGATTAAATACCGACTATGCTGCTTGCAATAACGCAAACGAAAGAGGCTGCTTCATTTAGCCATAACCGAATAAAAACACCGAGGTGTTGTATTACGAAGCACCTCGGTGTTTTTTATAATTTTGAAGAACATTAAGGTTGAAAACCTCTGGTTTCCTTCATTTTATGGTGTTTTTATTCTATCGCCGTTTCCTCGCTCGTTAGCCGACGATTTCTGCTCTAAATCAAGCGAGCCCCAAAGGCGCTTCGCGCTAAGAACTCAGATTTTTGCTGAAAAAGACCAAAAAATCCTTGGTACATCTGAATTCTTAATGACTCAGCCCCTTTTAGCTTAATCTCTGTCAGAAAGATCATTTCCGTCGAGAATATCTCTCATAAGCTTTGTAAAATCATGCTCTGCTTCTGTAAGCGATTTATCGTTATCGAAATAATAGTCGTAATAATAATTCTCAACGCAGTCATCAGCGGCATTTCCGTACGCCGATTTTCTCTGACGCGATACAGCTCTTACGAGCAGCGTTTTTGCAGCTCCGTCAGTTGCTCTGACAAATTTGGCTATTTCTTCGGGCTCTCTTATATGGACTATAAGGATTTCTTCATCAGTAGTCAAAAAGTCAAGATACTGCGATTTAGCCCAATTCGTAGGAAAATCATTGTAATTTACGCAAAGCGCTTTGAGGTCGGCTAAAAACTTTCTCGAACGGTCATCCTTTCTTCCATCCCAGTCAGCCATTTTTGCAAGCTCCTTGATGGGAGTTATTGTCGAGATATTTCTTATTTTCAAGTGCTTTGCCGCAAGGTCGCAAAGAGTGTCCTTTCCAACGCCGCCAGCACCGTTTATGACAATGGTTGCCTTTTTCATCGTATTCTCCGTGTGCTTTATATTCAAAAGACGAGAAAACACGTTTCCCGCCGATATTTACTTGCTTATTTTAACATATATTGATTTTTTTGTCAATAAGTTCTCGGTTTTCTATTTACTTTTTCAAAAAATTATTATATAATAGTCGTGTATTTGAAAATTAAGACTTTGGAAAGGTAAATAAATGGAGAAAAAGCTTTACGGCATACTCCCTACAGGCGAAGAAATATACCTTTATTCCCTGAAAAACGATTCGGCGCTTTTAAATATTATGACAAGAGGTGCCACCATAGTCAACTTCCGAACCTTTGGTATCGATATCGTCGGCGGATTTGATAATCTTGAGTCCTATCTTGAGGATACTTCGCACCAGGGCGCAATTATAGGCAGAGTTGCAAACAGAGTTGCGGACGCAAAGTTCGTTATGGACGGCGTAACCTATACTCTCCCCAAAAACGATAACGAAAACTGCTTGCACGGCGGTGACGGATTCGACCACAAGGTGTGGACTGTTACAGAATATACTGATGATTCTATTACTCTCGAATACTACTCAAAGGACGGTGAGGAAGGCTTTCCTTCAGGTCTTACAGTTAAGGTTACGTATAAGCTCTCAGGCGCAGATCTTCTTATAGACTACGTTGCGATCCCGGACGGAAAGACACCTATAGCTCTTACAAATCACGCATATTTTAATCTTAACGGATTCGGTGGTACGATTGAGGATCATACCGCGGTTATCTACGCTGACACGTATACTGAGGTAAACGACAATCTTATTCCCAACGGAATACGCCCGAATGTCGAAGGTACTCCTTTTGATTTCAAGACACCTCATAAAATCGGTGAGCGTTGCGGCAATGACTTTATAGGCTACGATCATAACTTTATTCTCGCGCCCGTGAAGAGTGATGCCGTCTTTGGAAAGAATCTTCCTCTCATAGCAGAGGTTAAAGGTGATAAGCTCGGAATGAAGGTTTATTCCGATCAGCCCGGTGTTCAGTTCTATATCGGCAACTTCCTCGGGAACGGCCCCGATTTCAGAAACGGAACAAAGCAGGTATTCCACGGTGCATTCTGCCTTGAAACTCAGACGGAGCCCGATTGCATAAATCACGGAATCGGCTTCTACAACAATGGCGAGGTTTATACCCATACCGTTGTTTACTCGGTACAAAAGCTTTGATAAACTTACGTTTTTTTGGCACAGGCGGACTTGATTCAATACGAGTGAAAAACAAACTTTCAAAGGAATACCGCCGTTTTTCCACGTTACTTATAGACGAAAAAATCATTATAGATCCGTCGGAAGATATATTCGAGTTTGTCGAAAACTTTATGCTTCAAGGAATGTTAGACAGTGTGGCTGACGTATTTATAACCCATTCTCATCTCGACCATTTCAGTCTCACGGCTATTGAACGGCTTGCAACGGAAAAGAAAATACGCGTATACGCTTCATCAGCTATGAAGAACGAGCTTCTTTCAATCGAAAATATCGATTACGTCGAAATTTCTCCCTTTGCCATCCAAAGAATCGGAAAATACACCGTTTTGCCGCTTCCCGCAAATCACAGAACGGATATTCCCTTTGAAACAACTCTGAACTATCTTATAGAATGCGACGGCAAACGTTTGTTTTACGGGCTCGACGGCGCATTTATAAACGCAGCGGCTATGGAGATACTGCGAGAAGTGACGCTTGACGCGGTTATTCTTGACTGTGCTCTCGGGAACGAGCCATACTCAGATAAATCAGTAAATCACAATAATTTAGATATGGTGCGTATTATTTACGACGTCTTTATGGCATCAGGCACCGCAAACGAAAATACAAAATTTATATTATCTCATATTCCGACACAGAAAAAACGTTTTATTCACGATGAAATGTGCGAAGCAACTGCTGACTCACCCTTCAAAGTAGCATACGACGGGTATTTTCTCGGAATTTAGGACAAAAGCGAAAGGAAATATTATGAAAATTTACGACGAACTCGTTGCCAGAGGTCTTATCGCTCAGGTAACGGACGAAGATGAAATAAAGGAGCTTGTCAATAACGGAAAAGCTACCTTCTACATCGGATTTGACCCTACTGCCGATAGTCTCCACGTAGGTCACTTTATGGCGCTTTGCCTTATGAAAAGACTTCAGATGGCAGGCAATAAGCCGATAGTTCTTATCGGCGGCGGAACGGGATATATCGGCGATCCCTCGGGAAGAACGGATATGCGTTCTATGATGACCCCCGAAACCATTCAGCACAACTGCGACTGCTTTAAGGTTCAAATGGAAAAGTTTATCGAATTTGGTGACGATAAAGCCGTAATGGTAAACAACGCGGATTGGCTTCTCGGTCTTAATTACATTGAGCTTCTCCGTGACGTTGGAGCTTGCTTCTCTGTTAACAGAATGCTTAGCGCAGAGTGCTATAAGCAGAGAATGGAAAAGGGTCTTTCATTCCTTGAATTCAATTATATGATAATGCAGAGCTACGATTTCTACCACCTTTTCAAGCATTACAACTGTAATATGCAGTTCGGTGGTGACGACCAGTGGTCAAATATGCTCTACGGAACGGAGCTTATCAGAAAGAAGCTCGGCAAAGATGCTTACGCTATGACTATTACTCTCCTTCTCAACTCAGAGGGTAAGAAAATGGGTAAAACAGCAAACGGCGCAGTTTGGCTTGATCCAAACAAGACTCCGCCTTACGACTTTTACCAGTACTGGAGAAACGTCGGAGACAAGGACGTGCTTAAGTGCATAAGAATGCTCACGTTCCTTCCTCTCGAAGAAATCGACAAGATGGACACCTGGGAGGGCGCACAGCTTAATACTGCAAAGGAAATTCTCGCATTTGAGCTTACAAAGCTCATTCACGGTGAGGAAGAAGCTATCAAGGCTCAGAATGCGGCCCGCGCACTCTTCGTTTCAGGAGATTCTGCTCTTACTCCCTCTGTTGACGTTGAAGAAGCTTCCCTTCAAAACGACGCTATTGACGTTATTTCTCTGCTCTGCCTCGGTAAGATGGTTCCCTCGCGCTCCGAGGGCAGACGCGCTATCGAGCAGGGCGGCGTAACTCTCGACGGAGAAAAGGTTACCGATGTAAAGGCTACCGTCACCAAAGAGCAGCTTACTGCAGGCGTTCTAATTAAGAGAGGTAAAAAGAGCTTCAATAAATTCGTTCTTAAAGCGTAAAATTATGAGGTATAGTTTATTTTATTAAAGCAGTAACGCAAAAAACAAGAGGAATAGGCACTAATGACGAGACCCTATAACGAAGGTTTCAGAAACGTTAACTGAATAAAAGGATAACCCACTACGGTATCTTTGGCAGATATCGTAGTGGGTTATTTTACTATTGTTTTTGTTTGCTGAATACAACGGTTACCGTTGTTCCAATACCGAAATCACTCTCAATAGAAAGTTCGGCATCGCTGATCGCACAAATGTGCTTCACGATGGCAAGACCAAGACCTGTTCCGCCGATGCGCTTGGAATGGGATTTATCCACTCGGTAGAAACGCTCGCAAAGACGAGGCAAATGCTCCTTTTCAATACCAATTCCAGTATCCTTGACTTGCAGACAAACGCCTGTATCTGTTTCTGAAATAGATATCGTAACCGCGCCGCCGTCCTTGTTGTATTTGATGGCGTTGGAAACAAGATTTTGGGCAAGCTCAAAAATCATTGTTTGATCAGCGGTAAGGTTTGCAGAACCTACGATATTAGCAGTGATATTTCTGCTTTGTGCTTTTTCAGAAAGCCCGTCGAGAACCTCTCTCGCAATTTCTTCAAGAGCAACCACGGAAAGAACTCGCTTCGGTGCATCTCCGCTTTCAATTTTTGAAAGCATAAGCATATCCGAAATAAGAGAACCGAGTCTAAGGCTTTCTTTATAAATTCGTCCGAGCTGTTTCTTGGAAGCATCGTCAATGCCTTCCTTATTCATAAGAACCTCGGCAAACCCCTGCATTACCGTAATAGGTGTTTTTAGCTCGTGAGAAGCGTTGGCAAAGAAATCGCTCTTTTGCTTCTGAATAAGTTTTTCTTGCGTAATATCCGTTACGATAAGGATTGCGGAAATCTCATTGGAAATTGCATCGTCGGTCACCTTGCTGATAACCACGGAAAGCTCCATTCCGTTATAAGAGCAAGTAAATACGTGATCCTCTCCCAAATGGCTTGAAATATTTTCATATATTTCAATGTTCTCGACGAGGAATATCAAATCCCTTCCAATGTCACGATGCGTACCGTTAAACAATGAAAACGCACTCTTGAACTCACCGCTGACGGCAAATACACCGTTGAGGTGGTTGCAAACGGCGAAGATCACGCTTTCAACGTAACCGTTGACACCAAGGTGGACTACTCCGCAAGCGTTCACGACAAGGGCTTTGCGAACTCCGTGAAGATCTCCGCAAACGAGAGCGTAACCGCTACCGTCACCAAGAATGGCGAAGCTTTCAAGTACGAGCTTGGCAAGGAAATCACCGAGCCTGCGACCTACGGCGTTAAGCTCGTTGACGCGCTCGGCAACGAGGTAGAGTTCAGCTTCACCATCGTTGAGCCTACTGTCGGCAAGTTTGAGGAAGAAATCGACCTTATCCCCGGCTTTGAAAAGGTGCTTGTCAACGGCAACGAAACCACCATTGAGAAAGGCACTCTTGCACTCACCGAAAGCGGTGTTTACGAGGTATCTATTATTGCGGGTGGTAAGACTCAGAAGTTCACCGTAACCGTGGATGCTACTGCTCCTACGCTCACTCTGAACGGCGTTGAGAACGACGGTGCAACCACAGATGCAGTAACCCTTACCGACGTTTCCGAGGAAGCAACGGTTGTGGTAACACTCAACGGTGAGCAGATTGAGTACACCGTGGGCGACGAGCTTACCGAGCTTGGCGAGTACAAGGTAACTGTAACCGATGCTTACGGCAACTCCACCGAGTACGGCTTCACCATCGAGAAGGGCGCGAATATCGCACTCATCGTCATTCTCATCATTCTCGGCGTGGCTGCTATCGGCACGGGTGTGTTCTTCTACTTCAAAAAGAAGAACAGCATCTAAGGCATAAACCCCGACCGCCCGGGAATAACCTCTCGGGCGGTCTTTTACATTGAAATATTCATAAAATTGTGATATAATAAAAATAATTTAATTTTTATTTGTGAAAACGCCAACAAAATATATTCAGTATTGCATCTAAATAAAATAAGGGAGGTGAATTATATGTCTAAAAACAAACAAATTACTGTAACCGAAATTTTTGATTTATTAAGAGGTGGAAACCAACGCGACGGTGTCGATTTCCTATATAGATATCACTACAACAAGATGTACGGTGTGGCTTTTTCTATCGTAAGAAAAGAAGATGTGAGTCAAGATATAGTTCACAATGTTGTTTATAAACTATTGCTATTAGATGTCAGCAAATTTCCTTCTTCAAATGAGTTGACGTGGTTATATTCGGTTGTAAAAAACGAATCCCTTATGTTCTTGCGTAGCAACAGTACACCGCTTATTTCGCTTGATGATATACAAGAACCCATCTCGGAAGATGTAGATATACACGATTTCATTGATATGGATGTGTGCTACTCAATGGTAAAAGGACTTAAAGATGAACAACAGCAGGTTGTTACCTTAAAAGTCTTGGGTGGATATACACACAAGGAAATAGCAACTATGTTGGGTAAACCTATTGGAACAATTCAATGGATATATAACACGTCGGTCAAAAAATTAAAATTTATGCTAACTTCTATTTTCATCTCCATAATAGGCTTGGGCGTAGGATTTGTTTACAGATTGACACACTACATAGAAATCATACAATACTTTGAAACTGAAAATCCGGGACACTCATTTACAATTCCTTTTGACTATATGATAATCGTTTACGGTGCTCTTGCAGTGGCAGCTATAATTGCGTTTGTCGTTACTTTCATAAAATCTTACAAAATACCAACAAAAGCCGATAGAAAAAGCATCTAAATAGTAGAAACTATAAAGGAGGCTTTATCTATGACAAATGTAAAACGAATAACCAAAGTACAGATTACGCTTGGTGTATTGTTTCTTATGATTGCAATGCTACTGCTCGTGGTCGTAACGCCGATTGTAGCCAACGCCGCAACTATTCAAAAAAGTTATGCAAGCTACAACACTAAAACAGGCGAAGTGTCATATTATGATATTCTTCCCGATGAAAGTGTGTATGGCACAAATAATCAAGAAGAAGGCGGAGAAAATAGTGGCTACAATCCTTTTGAATAAGAGATGAAAGGACGGATTCTACTATGAAAATTAAAAACAACTTTTTTGCGAGGGTAATATCATTATGTTTGTTGTTAACACTCGTTGTAATGAGTGGTGTTGGAGCGATTACCGTAAGTGCCGCAGAGTCTATCGAATCAAACGATGTTGCAACATTGATGACCTCAACAAGCAAAGATAATTCAACCTTTGCAAGCAAAAATTTGATAACAAACGAAGAAACCTATTATAATCTGTATTCGGAAGGCAAGATGATTGACCTTTCGGAAGAAGCGGAAATTGCCGCATTGAACAGTTCGAATGTAACTTCAAAGTCTAACAGCGCATATTTTCCTTCATTTGCAACTGCAACCCCTGCTCCAACCGAAGAAGATACACGTTCAATTATTGGTACAGATAGTCGAACTCGCGTGACAAACACCACTACATATCCTTATTCTGCAATATGCCATATTACCATCAGTTGGCCCGATGGAGCAACTTCGGTAGGTACTGCTTGGATGTATTGGGAAGATGTAGCAATTACGGCAGGTCATTGTGTTTATAGTGCAGATCACGGCGGTTGGGCTACCTCTATTGCCGTAAGACCGGGGGCGAATGAGTCATATTCTCCTTATGGAACAGTATATTCTACCACAATACATACGGCAACCAAGTGGATAGATGATGCCAATTGGGAATACGATTACGGCGTAATTGAATTGTCGAGTGATATTGGTAATTCGACGGGATGGTTTGGTACTTCTTGGACTCTTTGGACTCTGTTAGGAACGGATATTACTGTAACGGGTTATCCGGGAGAGTACACTCGTGAAATGTGGCAGATGAGTGGCGAAGTAACCACAAGCAGACCTCGTAAAGTATATTATGATCTTGATACCACGGGCGGACAAAGCGGATCTCCCGTCTATAAATCCGATTATCACGTAATAGCTATTCACGCTTACGGTGGTACTTCAGAAAACTCAGGTACGAGAATTACAAGCGCTCTGTTTGATTTCTTTGCTTCATTTAGGGAGGAATAAAAGATAACCTTATGATAAGATACTTTAATAAGAAGCTCCTTGTTCCATTAACGCTATTGATATTATTGATTTTGTCTATTTCATTGGTGGGATGTAGTGAAACCGAAGATACTCCATTAAAAACCGATGTTAAAATAACAATTACTAATAAGGTTGGGCAGCCTATCATCAATACAGAAGTAAGCATAACCAATATGTCTGCTGCGGATATTGCCTATATTTATACGACGGACGCTAATGGTCAGTTTACGATTAAAAATCTCGGAGAACGAGAATTGACTTTTATAATTCATAGCGAAGAAAAATCATACACTACCAAATATGCGGTAACGAAAAATGAATTGGAAGAAGGAGTATTAACGGTTAAATTCAATGACTATGAATGATCTCGAAGAAATAGTTAAAACCCCTTTATAGTTTTCTACACAAATTCAACAAAACATGCATTGTATTTTCTCGAAAAATCCAAGTGCGAGAAACCATCTAAATTATTTCGGCAAAAAACAATATAGTACATAGGACAGCGGGATTTGTATCAATATGTGTTACTTTTATCAGAGTCATAGGAGGAAAAGCCAATGTTTTAACATAAAAAATGGAATAATGATATCGAAAATATTAACCAATATGTTTAAGAGAATCATTCATATCCGTTGCTCTGTTTTTGTTATGCGCATATTAGGAAACTATATGCATAGTATATTTAATTAAGTCACCTTACAAAAAATAAAGGAGGAAATTTTTATGAAAAAAATGAGAAATTTGACGCTGTCTCGGATGCTGTGTGCTATCCTTATTGTTTCGTTTCTTGTAGTCGGTATGCCAGTTGCCGCATCGGCAGAAGATATGTCTGATGGCATTTCTTCAACCTCTACATATACCGTATACCAAACCCCGGACGAAGTAAGAACCGCAGTAAGAAATATGTATTCTGAATATAGCTCTGTGTCTGTTTCCGCTTCGTTTAGTATAAACAATTGGATACAAAGCAATAATCATAGGCAGACCTCGTTGAACCAAATGTTTAATCAGAGATACAATTCGTATTATGATTTCGATATCGATAACTCTTGCACAGAGGTCTCGATTGCTATCTTGACGGAATGTATGCTTGATGACGGGAAAATTAGCACAACGCTCCCAAGATCTATAGATGATATTTTTGCTCGAGTTGTTGCGTCGGCATACGATGTTGGTTGGGATGGTTCGGGAACGCCAAGAGATCTTGCTGATGAAATAATGGATGAAAACTTTGCATGGTATTCTCCTATGTGGTACACTGATTATAGTACATTGTGGATGGAATCGAAAATGAGAAATTCATTTGAAGATGGGGTTCCCGTTCAAATCAGTATTGATGGACACGGTGTAGATGCTCTTGGCTTTGTAACAGTAACGGTTACATACCAAAAGACTAACTGGCTCGGTATTACTACCACAAAAACGGCAGAAGAATTATTTGTAGTTATAAATGACGGTTGGGACAACGAAGCTGCAAATGATATCTATGCTTATTCATATGTTCATTTCGATGATGTCGTTGCCATTGCGGTGCCTGAATAAGTATGAAGAAGAAAATAATTATAATATGTGCCGCGGTAGGTGTGCTTTTGGTTTGCTTGTCGTGCGTTTTAATATACCTTAATTCAGATCAGCGTGTTGATATCACTTGTATTAAGCATCAAGGATTCGATACTGATATAAATTTGGGTAAACTTAGCGTCGAAAGTTATTCGACCACACCCAGAGCGGGAATGAATTTTGTCCCTTCTAATGACGACGATGTAAAAGCACTTGTAGAAAATAGTGAATATTATTTATTGCAAGATCAGTTTTATGTAGAAGGAGCAAAGGTATCTGGATGGTTGCTATATAAAGATAACAACCTATATTTACTGTATCAAAGAAGAAATAGCAATGAGTATCGATTTGTTAATTTATGCTCGGAATACGATCAAGGCGATATTTCATTGTACTTTCCATGTGTTTCTATCTCGAGTTTCAGTATGTACGATATTGAACTTGCGGACGGATATTATAATATAATGGATTTTGTGTTTGCAGAATTTGATTATGAACAATGTAAATCGATTTATTCGAATTTTTCGGATGATTACGTTTCATTCAATGATAGTGAACAACAAATTCGCGTAGTTGGATATGATGACTCCTCTAAGAGTACAACAGAGTATCCGTGTATTGTTTTTGATTTTATCAATAGCGAGATTGGCTATGTTGATGAGTCCGGAATAATATCCTATCTGAAATGATGGAAAACGGAGGGGGAATCTTTGATGATTCTCCCTCCGTCTTTTTAATGAGGAAGAAAAAACAGTTTAATTTTTTCGGAAGTGTGAGGAAAATGGGGGATTGGCAATGAATGTATTTACTATAAATGATTTAGAAAAGTCCTTTGGAGCAAAAAAAGTTCTTCTGCAATGCAATTTGGAACTGCACCCGGGTGAAATTGTTGGGATATTAGGACCTAACGGGTGTGGTAAAACAACTCTTATGAAGATCATTTTAGGATTTCTCAAAAGTGACAATGGATATATTGAATGGAGCGAACAGGATTTTTGCCCCCCAAAACACGCTATTGGAATTATTGAGACTCCTGCATTTTATCCAGAGTTGTCTGCTATGGATAATTTATTGTATTTCATACCAGATCTATCGCTTGAAAGGCTAAACAAATATGCCGGTTCATTTGGTTTGCTAAATGATATACAGAGAAAGGTCGGGCAGTTTTCATATGGCATGAAACAAAAACTTGCCTTAATCTATGTTATGTTGCATAATCGAGATATTTTGATTCTTGATGAGCCAACAAATGGATTAGATATAGATTCAAAAAGAGTATTCATCGAGCTCATAAAAGAGATAACGCAATCGGAAGACAAGTATGTGCTTGTGTCAAGCCACGATATGTATGAAATGGATAAATTGTGCGATTCAGTCTATTTTTTGATGGATGGTATAACGTCTCAGAAAATGGTCGTGGCTACACTTTCAGAACCGAATGCCTACTTAGTAGAATTTGTGGATTGTCATGCTTATGAGAAATTTATATCAACAACGTCAATAATCTACGAGAAAGTTCAGAATAGTGATAGAATCTTGAAATTGTATAATATTGAAGATGTATCCTCGCTTATTAAGGAACTTGCTTCGTATGGTATAATAGAAGTGAAAAAGGAAAAAAAGACATTGGCGGATTTATATAAGGATTTGAGGCGAACAGTATGAGGGACGAACTTATAAAACTATTCAAACAAGGATACATTATTGTGATTTTGGCGATTGTTTTGGTATCGTCTTTGGGTGTAAATGTATCGTATTCGTATAGGAACGATAATTATCTAACTGATTATGGAATTCAGAAATACAACAATAGCGAGGATCTACAAGAAAAGATAGACTTATTAGTTCAAAGAAAAACCGAGCTCTTATCACGCCCAGATAAAGAACGTGATTCGGTACCAAATATCGAGAAACAAATATTGATATATCAATTTCTGAAGGATAATCAACTTGAGTATGGTTCCTTTATGCTTTATGAGGTTATGGGAACGTCAAATACCAAGGATTACAATAGTTATATTGGTTATTCTATTGATATAACTACAGTTGTTTTGCTTGTAGCGTTTTGTTTTATTATTCTTTTGGTGTTCAATATGGATTTTTTGAACGGTACATATCGTTTCCTTTATCAAAAAAAAGAGCGAAAGTATATTGCCATTGATAAATTGAAAATTGTGGCTTTATTATCTGTTGGTATAATTATTGGAGTTATGTCATTTATAGTATTGAACGGTTTAGTTATGTTTCGAGATTCTGAGCCGTTACCATTACTATTTGTCTATGATGACTCCGTATATTTGATTAGCGAAACGCTTTATACATTATATTCGTTTATATCTTGGCTTGTTTTCCTATTGACTTATATTTTCATATTCATTTTTGTTAGTATGCTTATAAAAAACCTATTCCTTGCCTTTGTGGTTGACATATTGTTCGTTTGTTTGACGTTTGTCTTCAATACAACATCACTTTCTTTTTTGTTTTCAGATGTGTTTAGAGGACAAATTATATCTGATAGTAGTTCAGTTGGATGTTTAATGATTGTATGTGGGATCAAATTTGTTGTTATAATTTTGCTTCTTATTGTTTCTTGGAATAGATTTCTGACGAAAGATATGAAATAGTATCTTGTTAATTATTGCAATTTTTCTCAAAATAGGTTAACAGTATTGCAAAATAGATATTGCATCTATGATTCAAAATTTGCACATACGTTATGCACACCTATAACAACAAAAATGGAGATTATTATTCTTTCTCTACTACTGAATTGTATGATAAGATTGTTGAACTTGCACGAGAAGCAGGAGCATACGAAAACGTAAACTAAATAAGGGAGCCGATGTGTCGAAAGGCACATCGGCTTTTAATCTAACAAAGAGAAAAATTGTATCATATAGCGGGAGTGTTGTAAACTCTCTGCAAAACGGCGAGAAGCTGAACACAATTCCAAGTGTTCGGCTTCTTTTTTTGTTAAATCGGGCAAAAATAAAAATATATAAAGGCAGGTGTTACTATGAAGTACAAAGATTGGCTCAGAGAATGGTTGGAGCTTTACGAGAAGCCGAGCGTGAAGCCGAGAACCTACGCGCAGTATTGCGACGTTATCGAAAGACGGCTTATACCCACCCTTGGCGGTATATCGAGCGATAATATAGTAATGAAGCTTCTCAAGCCGATGTCCTTTACACCTATTCTCGCTCTTATCGGCATTGCGTTTACAATGTTCTCGAAGTCCTCAAAGAAGAAGGACGTCGGAACGATACTGCTTGGATTTGCAACGCTTATGTTCGGTATGGATGCAATGAGTGCTGCGGTAAAGGGACTTGCGAACGTACCCGAATTCCAAAATCTCTTCCTTGCATTCGAAAGTCCTATTCTCGGTGTGCTTGTCGGCGCACTTGTTACCGCCATTATTCAGTCCTCGTCGGCTTCCGTCGGTATCCTTCAGGCACTCAGCGTAACGGGTGCGGTATCCTATTCGGCGGCGATCCCGATCATTATGGGACAGAACATCGGTACTTGTGTAACGGCAATGCTTTCATCCTTTGGTGCTAACAAAAACGCAAAGCGCGCCTCGTTTATCCACCTCTCGTTCAACGTAATAGGAACTGTAATATGTCTTGCTCTGTTCAGCCTTATCTCGCTTATCTTCAAGCCGTTGATACTGAGCGAATCGGCAACATACTTAGGCATTGCAATATGCCATACCATATTCAACGTTCTTTGTACCATTATTCTTCTGCCGGCATCTTCACTCCTTGAAAAGCTTGCGTATAAGCTCGTCCCCGAAGGAAAAGCTCCCGAAAAGGTTGTCGAGCTTGACGATCGCCTGCTTGCAACACCTCCCGTTGCGGTTGAAAGATGCTGTCAGCTTGCATCCAAGATGGCAAGTGAAGCGGTAGAGGGCTTTAAGCTGAGTATAGAATCTATAAGGAAGTATTCCCCCGAAATTGCCGAGAAAATCAGAAAGATCGAGGATGATACCGATCACTACGAGGACATTCTCGGAACGTATCTCACAAAGCTCAGTAAGAGTCAGGTGTCGGACGAGGACAGCGCGACCGTTACCAAGCTTCTCAAAGCGATTGGTGACTTCGAGCGTATCTCCGACCATGCCGTAAACGTACTTGAATCGGTGGAGGAGCTTCGTGAAAAAGGCATTGAGTTCTCGCATGCCGCAAGAGAGGAAATCGCGGTTCTTTGCGCCGCAACGAATGAAATACTTGCTTTGACCGAAACCGCTTTCATTAACAACGATATTGCGCTCGCATACGACGTAGAGCCTCTCGAACAGGTTATCGACAACCTTAAAACGCTTCTCCGTAATAACCATATCGCAAGACTTAAGGAAGGCTCTTGCACCGTTGAAACCGGATTTATATGGTCGGATCTCATCACCAACTTTGAGCGTGTGAGTGACCATTGCTCCAACGTTGCCGTCGGTATCATCGACGTAAGCGAGCATACGATGAATGCTCACGAGGTCATCAAGAGCCTTAAAGAAGGAAATGCTATTTATAGCGATAAATACGAGGAATATTCGAGAAAATATTCCGTGGTTAAACTTGCATAAAATTACAAAGGGGCTGAGTTGAGTCATTAAGAATTCAGATGTACCAAGGGCTTTTTGGTCTTTTTAGCAAAAATCCGAGTTCTTAGCGCGAGGTGCCTTCGGGGCTCGCTTGATTCAGAGCAAAAACCGTTGTTTCCTCGCTCGCCGTACTTTTGTACGGCGAGCGAGGAAACAACAATAGAATAAAAACACCATAAAATAAAGAAAACCGGAGGTTTTCAACCTTAACGTTCTTCAAAATTATAAAAAACACAACCGAGGTGCTGCGTAATATAACACCTCGGTTGTGTTTTTATTCGGTTATGGCTAAATGAAGCAGCCCCTTAAAATTGCATCGCTGTAGTCAAAGAAAAGGCGAAACGATTGAAATATTCATAAAAATATGGTATAATGAACTCATCAAAAATCCAGAATTTCTTGAGGTTCATTATGAAAGACGAATGCTTAATATGCGGTGCGCCGCTGAAATATTTAGAAAACGACGAGCTGATGGAATGTGCCATCTGCCACAAAAAAGAAAATAGTAAGACCGCTTGCGAGAACGGTCACTACATATGCAACGAATGTCATACACAAGGTATGGATGGCATTATAGCTGTATGCCTTGCACAAACCTCGAAGAATCCTATAGAGATCATTCAGAAAATGTTTGTCTTGCCGTTTTGCCATATGCACGGCCCCGAGCATCACGTGATGGTAGGCTCGGCATTACTTACTGCGTATAAAAACACAGGCGGTGATATTGACCTTACAAAAGCACTTTCCGAGATGCAGGCGCGAGGCAAGAAAGTCCCAGGCGGTGCTTGCGGATTTTGGGGAGCTTGCGGTGCGGGTGTGAGTGCAGGAATGTTTGTTTCTATCGTAACAGGTTCGACACCTCTTGCAAATGAAGCGTGGGGATTATCGAACGAAATGACTGCCTCCGCCCTTGGTGCAATCGGCGAGGTTGGCGGCCCGCGTTGCTGTAAGCGTGATTCCTATATTTCTATCATCAAAGCCGTGGAGTTTGCAAAGGAACACCTCGGCGTTGAAATGTCGCTTGGCGAAATTAAGTGCGTGCATTCGACACAGAATAATCAATGTATCGGTGCGAGATGTCCGTTCAAATAAAAAAGAAGATAGCCTTTGTTCGCGACCAAATGGAGCGACTTGAAAACGCGATGTCTATATCAATATCCAAGGCAACGGTCGATGTTGTAACCTTGCGGCATAGAGACGAAAATCTGAACACCTTATTCAAGAGATTGTATGAGGATATGCTATCGGGACGAATTACGGCAGAGCGCTTTGATATGCTCGCGGCTGAATATGAGCAGGAGCAGAAAGAACTCAAAGTAAAGATTGCCGAGCTTGAAGACCTGATTGAGAACCGAGAAACACAAACAAAGGATTTGAAGCAGCTTCTTGTCAATGTTCGCAAGCACACCGATCCGCAAGAACTTGCCGCACAAATGGTTAATGATTTGATTGACAAAATAATAGTCCGCGCTCCCGATAAGAGGAGTGGACATAGAAAACAAAAGATTGAAATTTACTACAATGCTGTCGGCATCATTGATTTGCCTACTGTCAAAGAGGATGATTGTATTGCTTTCCACGGCAGATGCAAAGGCAAAAAGATAGCCGTATGAATAGCAAAAGGCGGTGTGACATTTTCGGTCACACCGCCTCTTACATAACTACTTCGTTATGGGGCTTGCGCTAAAACGTACTTCTTCCTTTTATTGTTACATATAATTATCACTATATTACCAAAGCTGAACAGGCTTTACGTTATAGTAATCGTATATTCTTACGTTATCGCCTTGCGGAACTCCCGCCAAAAACATAGAAGCGAAGCAATACTGCAATCCCTCGTCATGCGATACTGTATTGCCAAATCCAAAGGCATCTGCCTCCTCTTTCGTATCAAAAATTCCCATTATCTGTTCATCGTCGCCCTTTAGAAGCGCTACTGCATATTTGAATTCCATTTTTTATTCTCCTTTGTTTTGCGGGTTACCCCTGTTTCTGTTTTTATTATACATCATAAGATGTCCTTTAATTTGGACATCTTATGATATTTTTTGACATTTTTTGGGGTAAAATGCGTGTTTTTCAAAAAATATAAATTGATTTCTTTTTTGCGCTTAGTTTTTCTTGTTTTTAAAAAAGCATTAAAATCGCATATAATCATCTGCGTTTAAGGCACAAATACTCTAATAAATCAAAATAGAAAATATAACAAATTACATTTTATCAAAAAATAAAAAAATGTTTTAAAATGTATTGACAAATCGCATCAAATATGATATTATATTTAAGCGCATTACAAAATGCCCCTGTAGCTCAGCTGGTAGAGCACTTGACTTTTAATCAAGGTGTCCGGAGTTCGATTCTCCGCAGGAGCACCAAGGGACTGAGCAACTCAGTCCC
>JAZNKD010000020.1:0-7507 GCA_045578385.1 Eubacteriales bacterium
AATTCCGCCGCCCCGGCAATCGGGAATAAACTTCAAAAGAAGCCAGGAAAGAACCCCCAGCACCGTCGCCCCCAAAAGAAACAGGGGCAAAAACTTCGGGTTTTCCCGGACAAATTCATAGGCGGTAAAAGACATATCGCCCACCACCCCGGCCGCCCGGCGGAACAGGAAGATCAGCCCCCCGGTCAAGCCCCCGGTCACGACCGAGAACAATACGCAGGGGAAAAGAATATTTTTAATATAAGTAACACGGTTCCGCTTCATAATCAACGCTCCGGATGAAAGGATAGATTCTTTTCCCTATTATAGCACAGTTTTCCCCATTTTGCAAGAGGTTCAAATTACTTACTTTTCATTTTCAGGTGATACGGTTCCGTATCGCCGCAGACTGTCGAAAAAGTCCAGTAAGTACTGGACTTCCAGACTGTCAAAGAACCTGCTGTTGCACATGTGTGAACAGCAGGTTCTTTGACAGTCTGGGTTCTCACACCATAGTGTGAGAACTTTTTTGGCACGAAGCGCCGATTCAGTTATTATTTAGATTCGAAATCCGATCCGTTTGATGGTTACAACACACTCCATCGTGCTTGGAGCAATGCGCACAGATTGTATTTCATCCCCCTCAACCGGAAGCGTAAACTCGTATTTATGCATACCGGATACGATAGGCAACGCGTATTCCGTCTCGCTGGATATGCTCCTCAGACACACCTTTAACACATCGCTCTCACAAGCGCCGTCTACCGCCAATTCGACATAAAAGGTCTTATGTCTGGTGGGAATACAAAATCCCTCTGCCATGATTGACGCTCCTGTTCCGGGTGCAGAGCCTAATGTAACACAATCACCGTTTTGCCTGACATTAAATCCGAAATAAGACATCTTCATTTGCGGTTCGGTTTCAATCTTCAACCTTGAAGGAACATCTGAGCCGATATATTTGTCATAAGAATACGCTTCTGAAAAAACACCCTCCGGGATTTTCGCAATAGCGTTTTTGGAAGCTGAAAGAATAGCATCCGCAATCGCAGCATGACCCAGATCGTTTGGATGTGTGCGGAACTCTACCGCACCAAGAGCGGCAAGCTCGTCATATTCAGGGTAATCGCGGAATGCATAATACGGGTTATCGCGTCCCTTCGTTTCATGCACAAATGAAGCGTCTACGCTGATAAAGCCGTACTTATCCGCAATACATTTAGATAACCGATAAATATTAGGGCGCAAACCAACACATATTACTACCGTTTCATGACGTTTACTGCTTGCAATAAGTCCATAGAGCACCTTGAAAAAAAGCGTTAGCGATGCATCATCCTTTGCAGGAGTATTTCCTCCACCGATATAAAGCGTTATAATATTGGGCTTGAATTCCTCCAACACATCACGCATATGGGCATATTCTACAGAAGATGTATATTTCTCTTCCGTCGCATCCTCAGTGCAAAGATTCTCGAAGGCAGCTTGATTTTCCGCAATTGCTTCAACCTTGCAATCAAATGAACTTTTCAAACCATTTTGAAATTTATGAAAATAGTCGCATTCAGGTGCGCTTGCCGCCATCCCCCAGAAGCCATTGGTCTGCCAGCCGACGAAAGGACCATGCTTTAAGTAAGAGTGTCCTATGGCATAATATCTGAAATGGTACATTTGTTTTACTCCTTACCTGTTTTATTTAATATTTAAAGGTATTCTGCAATAATGAAATATGATTGTCAAACAACACCTTTCCACAATTCACTGCCCTCATACCCGGTGTACCCCACGGTGGAACCGGACCAACTGTCATTTAAGATCAGGGAAGCCCCCGTCTCTTTCAGTAACAAATCCCACCGGGTCTCGGTCACGCTCCGAACGTCGGAATCGCCACCCTACTCAGAATTATAGACTTCTCGGCCTTCCGGAACATATCCCTCAAAGGTGGAATAACTGTCTCTGGAAATAAGTACGTTTTTCAAATCCATTTTTCATTTTTCCGTTTTGGCATTTTCTAAAGTATAGCATAAACGCCGGGGAATGTCAAGTCTTTTTCGCCCGATTCAGTGATGTGCACCGAAAATTTAACGCGCAAGTTCTTTCCGCAACAAAAAATTTCTTGCACCGATTGTGTAAGGAATTTTTTGTACTGTAAAACCAAAGTAAATGTGATTCATTTCAAACCGCTTTTATTCAAACGGATTACATAAAAATACAACCGAAGCGATGCCGAGGACAACTCCGATCCATTGCTTTTTTGAGAGCTTTTCCTTGAACAACAGCACTGCCGCAAGTATGGCAAGCACAAGGCCGCCGCCATTGACGATCGGGAAAAAGACCGCGCTGTCCATGACTCCTGAGAGATAAAGATTGAATTTATTATTGACAGCGACGCAAGCCCCGCTTGCAATCATAATTCCGAGCAGAAACCAAACCTGCTTTTTACTCTTATTTTCCCTCTCTTTTGCATCTGTAAATTGGCTTTCGAGCCTTTTCAGCAATGTGGCGAAAATCGCGCAAAGGACTGCCGATGAGACAAAAGCAATGATGAGAAATGCGTTCAGCTCGTCGCGGTATTCGGAGTTTTGATGTACTTTCTGCATGACTCCGATCCCGCCCGCTGCGGTAAAGGAGATAAGGCATAGAAAAAACCATTTCAAATTCGCTTTTTTCTCTTGGGAGTCGCTCTTTGCGGCAAGCACAAAGCTTGCCAGCATCAACGTGATTCCCACGATCTGCACCCAACCCAGACTCTCACCAAAGAACATCACGCCCGACAGAGCAGAGATCAGGGTAGAAAAAGAGAGAATCACCGAGGTATACGACATCGGTCCGACTTGCAGAGCGGCTATATTCGTGATTCCTTGAAAGGCCGTAACGGCACCGAACACCACACCCAGTACGATCGTGAATATGGATAACGGACCAAAGCCGCCCCAGCACAGCAGGATCACTGCGGCAGTCAGACTACCGACAGCGTTGAAAACAACCCCACCTGAGAGTCCCGTAGGTTCTTTATCGGTGTAGTATTTTTTCGCAATGCCGCCGCCGAGAGCCGCAGCAAGAGATAATATCAAAGTAAGTGTAATACCCATTTTTCAACAATTCCTTAATTAACGCTTAAAGCGCTCGCTGTTTGCTCCTCTACGACCACACACATCTCTTCTTTAAAAAGTCTTTTTCCGTTTAATGTAACGTTTTCTACGGAAATATCCCGATATTCTGTTGTGGGAATGGAATTACAAACCTCCAAAATCACACATTGCGAGCCATACTTCCGATCAATTTCTTCATCACAATACACTTTGATATCCTTCACCTTAATATCGTAAACGCCGGCATAGCGTTTATCCCCCAAAGGAATATCACTTTTGGCATCTGGAAGATTCAAAAACGCATAGGCTTCACGAAAACGCTTATTTCTGATACACAAAATTTTTGCGATCTCTATTTCATCCTTTCTCGTATAAACCTGATCCTGCGTTCTTTGTAAGCAGTAGGGAGTATAAAAGCTTTCCAACTCAACACGAATGTTTTCAAAGGTGATGTCATGCACCTCTGCATAGTCGCCATTTTGAATATCGCAAGCGGTGTTTCCTGCCCGTAAAATATCACAATCACGGAAAATAATATTTTTGTATTCGGGAGCTGCAGTTTCAAGACCGATCTCACAGGTCTTTCCCCAATCGCACCAAAGCACACAATGCTCAAAAAGCATGTTCCGATTACTTTCGAACGCATACCGATCTATGCCCTTTACGGTAATTGTGTCATCGAAAGAATGAACAAAGCTGTTTTTGACCGTGATGTTTTGGCTGTTTACAACATCGATTCCGTCTGTATTATACCGCCATTGCCCAAACACATTGATTGCATCAATTTCAACATTAAAACAATGAAAGAGATTCACGCACCAGATTGCGGAATTCATAAATCCGACTCCTTCTATGCGAACATTTCTACAATCGTATAGCTTCACATTTCCGTTTGCGTACGGTTCATAGCAATGCTCGGAAAACCGTTCCTCACCGCTATCGTCGAACAATCCGTTCCCATAGATATGAACATTTTCTGCGTTCTCCGCAAAAATACAACCGTAAACAAGGGCATCCTTGTCAACGTACACGCTTTCATTTGATTTCAAGGTGATTTTCCCGGGGAAATGCACTCCCTTTCCAAAGTAATAAGTAACTTCCTCAGGAGCCTTACAAGGCACGGGCCTATTGTTGAAGATATAGAGCAGTCCGTGGTAATCGTCAATCTCAAAAACGTACGCGCCGTTCTCTTGCAGTGAAAAAACGATTCGGTTATCAACTTTTTTCGTTTTGATTCCCTTTGAATATGGCTTAACCATGATTTTTCCGTCGGCTTTTTTGGTCAGCGGCTCCACTTCAATTTTAAGCTCCTCATCCGACACCAAATTTACATAGGAAACGATTTCCGTTTGATTTATGGGACGTTGATGTCCCGGCCACCACGTATTAAAGGGATAGGCGGAAATACGGCAAGTATAGACGGATGCTTCCATCCCATTTACGAAAACCTTATAATCCTTAGAAAGTGGAACATCGCAAGAAAAACTTGAATTTGTCCATTCATGATTGAAATTTGAAAAAGTAAACATATCTCATATACTCCTAATATTTTCTATTTTGCCATTAGTTAACTCGGTTTTGATTACAGAATACAATTTATAACTCATACTATACGATAATTGCTGCATCGGAACACCGTCAAGTTAAAGGAAAACAGAGATTAACTTTTCAAAAAATCCATAGGATAAGCCCTCTGTAGCTTTTTTAAAATTTTGCTTGACAACACCGGTATTTTGTGATATTATATCACTTGAAGCATCATATTTATATTCATTTTCGATCATTTTATATGAAATTTCACTCGCTCTAAAAAAAAGGGGGGGGCAACATGTACGAGCCGAAATACCCGCCGCAGTTGAATGAGTCATTAAGCTCTCTTGTCGGTATGCGTTTTGCCATCGTTCATAATAACAAATACCAGCATCGTGACGATCCCGATGCCGAGCCTTTGCATGTTCATAACTATCTTGAAATTTTTCTTAACGTTTCAAGTGACGTATCCTTTCTTGTAAATCATAATCTATATCCCGTTCCCATGGGAGATGCGGTAATATCATGTCCTGGTAATATACATATGGGCATCTTTCACAAGTCCGCCGTGCAGGAGTTCGTATGCATCTGGATCGATGCAGATTTTCATTCGCCGTTATTTTCGTTTTTGTACAAGGAGGACTTCTGTCCTTTATTCTCCTTTGACGAACAAACGAAGAAGCAATTGCAGTCTCTTGTCTTCTCACTGTTAGACATATGTGAGAAGGAAGGCTCGGAGCTTGAAAAAGCATCTTATCTGCTCCGGATTTTAACGATATTCGAAAAGAAAACGCCCCATTCTACCGCACAAGCGGATATTCCTGAGACGCTTCAAAAAATATTGGATGATATTCACGAGAATTTTTCCGAGATACGCAGTGTCAACGATATTTTGACATCCCACTTTGTAAGCTCCGCTACCCTGACACGCTGGTTCCGAAAATACCTCCATTCATCCCCGAGAGAATACCTCGAATCGGTAAGACTTTCCAACGCGACAATTCTGTTGGCAAACGGATATTCGGTAACCGAAGCGTGTATGCGCTCCGGATTCTCGGATTGCTCTCATTTTATTGTCCTTTTTAAAAGGAAATTTGGAGAAACACCATTGAAATATAAGAAAAAATTAAATATGAGTTCATCTTTTTAAGCATAAATTGTTTGTATGGATTTTTCGACCGCTGTGCCAAGAAATCCTCCCTCCCCCGTCCACCGGACGCGGTCGGATTCTCTCACAAACACTGCGTGTTTGTTCACCCTCTTGCGGTGTCCTAAAAAATCGACGCATCCGTTGGTACTTGATTTTTTAGACCGCTGCGCCGAAACAACCTGCGCTTCATCCACCCCCGGCGGCGCTTGGTTGTTTCGCCCAACGAGCAACGCCCGTCGGTCTCATACCTCTGCAACTTAAAAATTCCCAAACTTTCAGCAACAAATCCCACCAGGTCTCGGTCACGCTCCGAACGTCGGTATCGCCACCCTGCTCAGAATAATAGACTTCTCGACCTTCCGGAACATATCCCTCAAAGGTGGAGTACTGACTCCGAAAATAAGTACGTTTTTCAAATCCATTTTATAAACTCTCCGTTCCGGAATTTTTTAAAGTATAACATAAACGCCGGGGAATATCAATTCTTTTTTCGCCCGATTCAGTGATATGCACCGAAAATTTAACGCGCAAGTTCTTTCCCCAACAAAACAATCAGAGGGACAACCAAATGGTGTCCCTCTGACCTCCGAATTGTGTACCAACTTAGATACAGAAAAAATTAGAAAAATTCTTCGCAAGGTTCCGGAATATGCTCATAATCCAATTTCCGATAAGAAAGCAACCGGTTTATAAGGTCTGTTTCTCGGTAAGCGTAATCAATACCGTCATTATGCTCACATCCGCTTAAGGTGTTAAGTTCTGCTACACCACCATGGCGGATAGTAGAATTTACCATGATTTCTGATTGAGAAATAGGGACAACCGAGTCTATTTCTCCGTGATAAGCAAGCACGGGGGTCTTTATCAATTTTCCTGTTCGCCATACAACACCACCGCCGGCAACAGGTGCTATTGCAGCAAACGTTTCAGGATAACACATCGCCGTCTCCCAAGTGCCATAGCCACCCATACTGGAACCGGTTAAAACAATCCTGTCTTTTAATATTTCATATTCCTCAACCACAGTATCAATTAGACTTTTTAATTCTTTAACCATATTGTTCCAAATAAATTGGGAAGGACACTGGGGAAAAAGAATAACTGCGGGAAAATTCTTTCCCTCTTTTACAAGTTTTGGAATACCATGGCGATATACGTGATCAAAATTTCTTCCTCTTTCTCCTGCACCGTGAAGATACACAAGAAGAGGTAAATCCTTATAATCATCCGGAAAAGCCACTCCGTAATTCAATTGACAATCGCTGTCTGATAGATACGTACGTATATTCATCCAAAAAACCACCTTTCACTTTTTACAAATAGTTATACCATAAAATTTATTACTTTTCAACCTAAAAATAAAAGTGGAACACATAACAAAGTCCGCTCAACCTTCGGGTCTCTCACAAACACTTCGCGTTTGATCCTCTTGCAGTGCCCTAAAAAATCGACGCAACCGTTGGTGCTTGATTTTTTAGACCGCTGCGCCGAAACAACCTGTGCTTCATTCGCCCCCCGGCGGCGCTTGGTTGTTTCTCCCAACGAGCACGCCCGTCGGTCTCATACCTCTGTAACTTAAAAATTCCCAAACAACGGTTATAACAAAAAATTCCTCACACCGTCGGTGTAAGGAATTTTTTTGGTTGCGGAGGCGGGATTTGAACCACACGACCTTCGGGTTATGAGCCCGACGAGCTACCGAGCTGCTCCACTCCGCGATATTTGATTGTGGTGCCGGAGACCGGGATCGAACCGG
>JAZNKD010000021.1:0-40580 GCA_045578385.1 Eubacteriales bacterium
CCAAGTATTAGTGCTAAAATATATGTAAAAAATCACATCAAAATACGGATACCCCGTCAAAATGTACCGAGAAATGGGCGAAAGAACGTAAAAAAACCAAAAAAGCAGAGGACACCGAGAATTTTTTCGATTTTTTTAAAAAAACTCTTGCTTTTTTGATTTTCTTATGCTATAATATCACTTGCTGATTTGTTTGTAACAAAAAAACATATAACGACTCATACATTTGTATGGAATTTTGGGAGGTAGAAAAATGGCTAAGTGTAGCATTTGCGGTAAGGGCGTTACCTTCGGACATAACGTTTCCCACTCTAACCGTAAAACAAACAGAACCTGGAAGCCTAACATCCGTAAGGTTAAGGCTGTTGTAAACGGAACGAATCAGACCATCTCGGTTTGCTCTCGTTGCCTTCGCTCCGGTAAGGTTGAGCGCGCTTAATTGCAAAAAGACTTCCGCTTGTGAGTGCGGAAGTCTTTTTGCTTTGGTAGACGAGAGAATTCCGTATAGTTGCGAGATGACCCTTATCAATCTTGGATTCGACGTAATAAAGCTTCCTTGTGAAGAACGTCTTTCACTTGCGGTAGCTTCGCACACTGATATGCTGTTCTTCCGTCATAAAAATACGCTTTTAACCTCACGAAAATATTTTGAAGAACACGGTGACTTATTCAAAGCAATAAGCGCCATTTCAAAAATAAAAATTCTTCTTACAGATGAAATTCAAGAGAAAGAATACCCTAAGGACAGAATTTTTAATTGCCTTGTTCTCGATAATAAAATTTTTGCAAAGCCTGAATATCTGTCACAACGTATTATAAAATACGCAAACACCTCAGGGCTCGAACTTATACCCGTCTCCCAGGGCTACCCTGCCTGCGTTGCACTCGCTGTTCCAGACACCGTAATAACCTCGGACAAAGGTATGGCTCGCACGCTGGAAACTGAGGGGATTCGGGTTCTGACCATACCCGAAAGTGAGAAAATAAAGCTCCCGCCCCATAAATTTGGATTTATCGGAGGTACAGCCGGAGTATTTCGCAATACTGTTTATTTTGCGGGAAATCTTTATGCACACCCTTCCGGAAAAGAAATAGAAGCTGCTCTTAATAAAGTAGGCTATTCTTGTATTTCGCTTGACGAAAAAGCTGATTCGCTACTTGACGTAGGAGGAATATTTTTCTTTGAAAATACACCTATAAGGACTGCGAAGAAAGGCAAAAATATCAATCCGAAAAGTCCAAACAAGGTATAACCGATATACATAAGCACTAAGGTTAACAACGGATGTATACCGAGATTTTTACCAACAATTTTAGGCTCAGAAATCTGTCTTATAACAGTTGCGACGGCATATAAAACCAAAAGACCTACACCAAGCTTCAGGTTTCCGACAAGGAACATAAATAAAGACCACGGTACCAGTACTATTCCTATTCCAAGCACCGGTAAAAGATCTAGTACGGCAATTATAAAAGCCAAAAGCCACGCATATCTCACTCCTAGTACGCTAAGGCCGAAAATCATCATAGCAAAAGTAAGAAGCATTATAAGAAAATACGATTTTGTATATTTAATAAGAGTGTGTGCTGTGTTTTTCTTAAACCGTTCCGCTCCGTTCCGTATCTTAGCCGGTAAAAATGAAACTATCGCATTTTCTACTCTTTCAAGGTCTATCGAAAGATATACTGTAGATATTGTCGAAACAAGCACAAAAAGCATTATTTTCGGTACTGCCGAGGCAACCGAGCTTACGATTCCTGCCGCAGACGATACGAGATTTGCGACAAGGCCGAAAATAGCATTCTCTATACTGCTTTCCAGCTCCTTGGGAATACCAAGCTTACCTAAGCTGTTTCCAAAATAAGTTTTTACGGTGTTTATAAGTTTGCTGAGTGTTCCGTCCTCGGATATATTTACTAGCAGCTCCCATGCTTCTGCAGCAAGACGTACTATACCGAACACAAATCCGCCTACGGCAAGAATCATTATAAGAACCGAGAGCACAGGTCTTACGACTTTTTTATTTATTTTCGTTTTTTTCGCTATAAAATCCGACGGTCGCCGCATAATAGCTGCAATGGCGAAGCTTATTGCAAACGGAAGCACCACCGGAAGCAAATATTTTGCTCCCACGTATAAAAGCACTGCGGAAAGTACGATTATAAGAAATATATTTTTTATATTTTCGATTTTCTCTTTATTCATAAAAACCTCAAGAAGATTTTTATACTATTTTATGTTAACAATAAAAAAATAAACCTTCAAAGGAGAATTTATTATGATAGTTATAGAAATGGAAAACGGCGGCAAAATAGAGCTTGAGCTTTACCCCGAATTCGCACCCGAAACGGTTAAAAACTTTGAACACCTCGTTTCTTCCGGATTCTACGACGGACTTACATTCCACAGAGTTATCCCCGGTTTTATGATTCAAGGCGGCGACCCTCTCGGAAACGGTATGGGCGGCTCTGAAAAAAAGATAAAGGGCGAATTCAGAGCAAACGGATTCAGACAGAACACCCTTAAACACGAGAGAGGCGTTATATCAATGGCGAGAGCTTTTGATCCCAACTCTGCTTCTTCGCAGTTCTTCATTATGCACGCAGATGCGCCTCATCTCGACGGCTCTTATGCAGCATTCGGAAAGGTTATTTCCGGAATTGAAGTGGTTGACGAGATTGCTTCCATTCCTACCGATTACAGCGACAGGCCTAAAATCGCCGTAAGAATTAAAAAAGCGTATATCGTTTAATTCAGGATATGATTAAAATATACCGAAAAGGCGCAAGTATTCACGATGCGCTTATGTATGCAGTTCTGGTTAATTTTTTGATTATTCTTACGTGGATAGTAATATTCAAGGTCAATCGCTCCTGGATACCCGAACTGGCAAGATATATGCGTTCGCTCTCTATATCGCAGCGTCTTGGAAAAAACGCCATCCCTTGTTATTCGTTATTTATGCAAATAAAAAACGGCGGGTTTTCTCTGAAATCCGACCATTTCCTTAATATTCTTGCATTTATTCCGTTCGGAATTTTAATGCCGTTCTTTTTAAAAAAGAAAAAAGCAGCTATTGCTGTACTCATATCTTTTGGAAGTTCCCTCTTTTTTGAGCTTTTTCAGCTTTTTTCAGGAATAGGCTCGTACGACTCAACCGATCTCATTACGAATACGCTCGGCGGATTTATAGGATTTTTGCTTTACCGATACGGATTTTCCAAGATAAAGGATAACGTAGTTAACATAATAAGCTCTGCGGTAAACGTTATCGCTACCCCTTTTTCTCTATATGCTCTTTTCAACACGATAATCCATATTGATTATTATTTATAAGATTCTTACTAACATAAAATAAAATCCTCCGCATAGAATATTGTGGAGGATTTTTATTTATGTTCTTGCTTAATTTTCTGCCGTTGATGATTATTTTAGTCGGTACATATATACTGATTAAGCTTAGATTTTTCTACATTTTACACCCAGTACGCACACTTAAATTTACATTTAAAGAGAAAAATTCAAAAAAACCGTTGATTTCTCTTATGCTTGCCCTAGCGGGAACACTCGGAGTTGGAAATATAGTAGGAGTAGCATTCGGTATATATACCGGCGGCGCGGGAAGCGTTTTTTGGCTATGCGTTTCAGCTCTTTTCTCCTCTGCCATAAAATACGCAGAGGTTAGTCTTTCATCAGGGCATAGAACGGGACTTGGAATTATAAGCGTTATAAAATCAGACGGAGTTTTTTCTGAAGAACTGTCCAAGATATACGCTTTTCTCTCTTTAATTCTTTCTTTTACTATGGGCTCTTTGCTCCAAGCTGAAGCAGTCGCTGTAAGCACCGAAAGCTTCAATGAAAAACTTACCTCTCCTATTCTGATAATCATATTTATTTTCACAGCTTCGATCTGCATCTTGGGAAAAGAAAAAATTAAATTTTCAGTTACAGCGGTTATTCCATTGGCTACAGTTACTTACAGCGTTATGTGTCTTTTCGTTATTTTTTGCGAATGGAAAAGAATACCGGAAGTTGTTTTCAATATAATTCACTCCGCTTTCAATGTTTCAGCTTTATCGGGCGGAATTGGCGGATTTCTTATCTCAAGCGGAATGAAAGAAGGCTTTGCGCGCGGGCTTTTATCAAACGAGGCCGGAGCAGGCACTTCGTCTTTTTCTCATACGTCCCACACCGTTGATGATACCGAAAATCTTAATGCCGATATTGCATACGATTCTTTGTATCCTATGAGAGCAGGAATTTTCGGAATTTTAGAGGTTATTTTTGACACGCTCCTCCTCTGCCCGCTTACTGCGCTTGCGATTCTACTGGGTGCAAACAACCAATTCTTTTCCGGAACAACTGCAGAAATATCTGCTATTTTTGAAAATTACATAGGACCCTTCGCACCAATTTTACTTTTCTTTTCAATTACGGCATTTGCTGTTTCAACCGTTTTATGTTGGTATTATTACGGTCGCGTATCATATTCTTATATAACAAGAAAAAGACACGTTTGGCTTTTCTCCTTAATATTTATGATATCTCTTGCTATAGGACTTACATTCGAAATTCCAAAGCTCATATTTATCAACGATACCATCTTGTTTTCAATGTCTGCAATTACACTTTATACTATAATCCTAAATCGGAAAAATCTTAGAATACCCAAAATAAAATAAGCGAAGCCATCTGTTAAAGGCAGCTCCGCTCATAAAACTCAAATATTTACTGTAATGTTTATACTAAAATTCTAATATGAGATTTCGGAGTAACACCTAGATCTCCGATAGAATTTTCAAGCTCACTTTCGGAAAGCACCGGAGTTATAACCGCATATTCATCACCGTTTTCAATAACAGTAGAATTAGGAAAACGTTCAACTACTTTACCGTAGCAGCCCTTGCAAAGCGCAAGATAGTGCTTAGACTCAAACGAACCAAAGGAAAGCATTTTTTCACACTTTTTAAACACGGGTGCGCTGTAATGAGTGCCGCTTGCCATTATCTGCATAAGGTCTCCCACGACAGCGGAAGCGGTAGCACCGGCACCGGCACCCTGACCGTAGAACATTACGTTTCCAAGAGGCTCTGCTATAACCTCAACGGCATTATATACCCCGCTTACACCGGAAAGAGGCATATCGCTTGATACGATAAACGGAGCAACCATAGCGAACAGCTCTCCGTCCTTATTCATTCCTCTTCCCACAAGCTTTATAGTTGCACCAATCTTAGCGGCAAGGCTTACGTCGTTATCCCTTATTTGTGTTATGCCCTCGGTATGAATATTTGGCGTCGGCAAAAGCTTACCGGAGATAAGCGCCGTGAGTATCGCAGTTTTTCTGCAAGCATCGGTGCCAAGTATATCCGCGTCCGGATTGCTCTCAGCATAGCCCTTCTTCTGCGCGTCGCGAAGCGCAGTTTCAAAGCTCTGACCGTAGGTGAACATCTGAGTTAAAATATAGTTGGTTGTTCCGTTTAATATGCCTCTTATTTCAGTTATCTTATTCTGACCTACACAGGATATCAGGGGCGAAATTACAGGGATACCGCCACCTACGGCAGCTTCGAATCTATAGCATACTCCGTTTTCCTTTGCAAGAGACAGAAATTCATCTCCAAAGTTAGCAACAACCTCTTTGTTTGACGTGATAACGCTCTTTCCCGCTTTAAGTGCCGCTACGGTATATTCGTATGCGGGGTGGCTTCCGCCCATTACTTCAACGACTACTGAAACCTCGGGATCGTTTACGATAACAGAATAATCGTGGATCACTTTATCCGCAAACGGAGAATCCGGAAAATCTCTCAAATCAAGCACGTATTTTATGTTTATCTCGTCACCGCCGAGCTTCGCTACTTCCATTTTATTATCGGTTATAAGCTTTGCTACACCGCTTCCTACAACGCCAAACCCAAGAATAGCTATATTAATCATTTAAAATTCCTCATTTCTTAAATAATAGTACAATTCTATCACATAATACATCAAAAATCAATATTATTCGAGTATTTTGCTTAAGATTTATTCTTATCCCAAAAGGGCTGAAAATAATTTTTGTTTCCGTGAATAACTTTCCTTTTTTGTGTGGAAAATACAAACAGCATTTCATATGAAAGGAAAGTTTATTTTAAAATGGAAAAGAAAATCAAGTTCAGTGACAAAAATGCAGTTTCCAAGATAGTTTACCTTACGGTTATTGCTATCCTCTGCGTCTCCGCTATCGTTATCGGCATCGTGGCGTCAAATAACAGAAAAAGACCGTCAGACCCAGATACAAATCCACCCGTATCAGATGGCACAAACGATGAAAACAATAATGGAAACGAAGGCGAAAATGACGAAAACGGCGGTAACGAAAATAAGCCCAGTCTTACCTTTGTTGCACCCACTACGGGAACAGTTTACAAGTCACACAGCACCACAACCCCAGTTTTCTCAACCACGCTTGACGAGTGGAGAATCCATACCGGTATTGATATCTCTACCGATGACGGCGCAAACGTTCTCGCGGTTTGCGACGGAGAGGTAACCGCAATTTATAAGGATCCTATGCTCGGTGAAACTATTGAGATCACTCACAACGATACTCACAAGAGCTACTACTCAAATCTCAAAAAGGATTCGGTAACCCTCTCAGTAGGCGAAGAGGTAAAGCAGGGCGATACTATTGCCTGCGTCGGTGATACAACAATTTCCGAGCTTGCAGATGAACCGCATCTTCATTTTGAGCTCAAGGTGAGCGGAGAGAGCGTAAATCCCCTCGATTATTTCAGCGAGGAGTCTAAGCTCACATCGCTTGGAATCGTTACCGGTGAGTCCGAAAATGACGAGTAAAGTTTACACTTTGCTGTCATTTAATTAAAATAAAGATTTGAATTTTATTTAATTGAAGAAAGAAGCCATCGCAAAACACGTTGATGTGAATTGCGATGGCCCGTTTTTGTACTGAATCTATTTTGCTTTATGAAACTTAGCTTAAATATCATACTTTGCAAGTATCTCGCTCGGGGTCTTGCGAAGAAGCGAAACAACTGGAAGAGTTCCAAAGAAGACGCTTACCGTGTAAAGAATTACAAGCACCGCGCCCGCAAGCCAAAGCGGATAATAGAATACGTCTGCCACAAGAGACGACATACCGAGGCAAAGCGCGATAAACGTGCTTGTAAGCAAATAGCCAAGCAAAACAGTCAAGGTTGCAAAGACTGCCGATTCAATGAAAAACTTGAATATTATATTTTTCTTTGAAACGCCGATTGCGCGATATATACCGATTTCCTTTATGCGTATCATAAGCGAAGAACGCATAATGAAATACATACAAACGCTCATAAGGACAATTAACAATACAAGAGCAACGAGATTTCTTACGATATCCGCCGTCTTTTCTCTCATAAGCTCCTCGAATACGGTATCGGGAGTTACCATTGCTGCGCTGTATTCATCGGGGGCGGCGAGTGTTGCAAACTCGCTTGATAACCACGCTTCTGTTTTTGCGGGATTGTTTGAATGGATTACCGTGTAATAATATCTGTACCCGTAGTATCCCTTATCGCTTTCTACAACGTCCCTTTCGACAGAGAGCGTTTCAACGACGTTGCCGTCATCGGCAGAATAAGCGGAAACGTAGTCTCTTGGATCAAGCGCGCTGCTGTGAGTTTCACCGAGCTGCTTTGAGAAAGAAATATAATCTTCGCTGTCAACGATATAGGTATTAATGTTAAAATCAGTCGAGTAATCGTGATTCGTACTCATATAAAGCTCTTCTTCGTAAAGGTCTCTGTATTCGTCCACCGCATTGATATATAAGGGAATACTATCCGCCACTGCCGCGAGCTCTTCGTTGGTGGGATATTTACCGTACATTTCTTTATACACGCTAGCCTGGTAGTAGGTCTCTGGTAAAAGCGTGAATTTTGCCACGTCGACACCCTTTTTCACATAGAGGAATACCTCTGTATGATTAGGCTCGAAGAAGTAATAATCGCGATAGAAACTGTCTGCTTCTGAATAGTAATAGTCGAAATATTCAAACCGACGGGTTGTCGAAAGATTAACAACGGCAGCCTTAAATTCATCCGTGCCCTCCGTTAATTCGGGGCTTTCGGCTTTGAGAATATCCGAAAAATAGGTTTCCATATCCTTTTTCTCGATAGAATTACCTTTAAGCCATAAATCGTATGTCGGATAGTAATGCTTGATATCCTTTACTTTGAGTTCTCTGCCTTGGATTTTTATAGTTTCGCCAATTTCGGGCAGATCACTACGGTCTGTTTTTACGGCGAGAATCGTCTCTCCGCTTGCAACGTCTATACCGAAATCCGAATCAAGCGAGGTAAGCGAGGGCGCTCCCATATTGCGAATATATTTCGCCATATCCATATCGGTCATATAAATTGCAGGCTCATTCGATTCAACAATGCCTACTATGCGGGGACTCGTTCCGTCAACGGTGAACATATCGGACGTGAGACCTATAAGATCTCTATGGCGTTCAATATATCCAAGCGTTGATTTTTTGATCAGATCGTCGGCTACTCTTGTAGAAATAAGGATTTCTCCGCTTGACAAATTGTCCTTTCTTCCTTCTGTAAGCTTCATATCCTTTGCCAAGTCTATACCGAGATAAACAGCGTTGGTTCTGAAGTTGTTAACGTAATCGTACGCTTCAAAGGATTCGAAGCTTCCGGTTCTGAAATAAACGTACTCGTCGCCCGTAGGATAACGCCCCGTTAAACGAATATAATCTATACCCGTGTCAGCTTTTCCCACCGAATTGTTTAGTTTCGACGATATCTCGCCGTTCGGCGTATATACGTAAAAGACGTTATGATTATATGACTTATTCGCGCTGATAAGGTCTCTGAAAGCAGTTCCGAAAACTGCGCTCATAAGAACTACAACCGCTGCAAAAAGGGCCATACATATCCGCAGGACGCCCTTGCCGTATTTTCTTTTATTAAAGTTCAGGGAATATCCGCTTTTGATTGCTGACTTAAGCGTAAACAGCTTTCCGAAGCTACTTCCTTTTACGTGAGGCAGCTTTGACATATCGATTTCGCCGGCATCGGCACATTCGTTAGTTTTTTCGCTATAAACTCCCTCTCTTAATTTCACCTCACCGAACTCGTCTATTATATGCACCTTTGATGCACCGAAATCTACGTATATTTTTCCGCCGTTATTAACGATTTTCAGCTTAATAGGCTGATCTGGCACATCTCCGTAATACTCTATTTCGGCAGGCACGCCTTTTATTTCGCTTTTCTCAAATTCGCCGAGATAAATATCGTTTTTATCGCGCGCGGTAAATCCGTTTGCGGAATCATTATCTTTAGTGCTGATAACCTTTCCATCGCGAAGCTCTATAACGGTATCGCAGTAATAATCAACGAGGTTTGCCTCGTGAGTTACAAGCAGCACAAGATGATCCTTGGCAATAGCCTTCAGCAAGTCCATAATCATCACGGTATTTGCTTCGTCAAGGTTTCCAGTAGGCTCATCGGCAAGAATAATACGCGGATTTTTAACGATTGCACGGGCAATAGCTATACGCTGCTGCTGACCGCCGGAAAGTGTATCAGGCGTGCGCTTTGCGTATTTTTCCATACCGACGTTTGCAAGAGCCGCATTAACACGAATCTCTATTTCGGCAAGGTCCGTCATACCGCAAAGTCGCAATGCGTCTGCTACGTTATCAAAGCAGGATTCCGCCTTGTTAAGATTATAATTCTGGAATATGTATCCGATGTAACGATTACGTACATCATCGGTATTACCCGTTATATCCTCACCGTCAACAGTCAAAGTTCCCTCGGAAAATTTATCAAGACCGCCTATGACGTTAAGAAGTGTTGTCTTTCCGCACCCGCTTTTACCGAAAATAGCAACCATACCTCTTTCAGGAAGCTCAAGACTTATATCGTCGATTACGTGGATTTCGTTCTGGCGGCCTTTATTATAAAATTTATGCAAACCTTGGATACGAATCATTATACGTCGCCTCCTCTCAAGGATTTTTTGACACTCTTACCAAACAGCCTGCGTATCTGATTGTGCGTCGTTTTAAGAGTAAGAGCTATCATACCGATGATAATAGCGGCATACTGCCACGCATACAAATAAGTAAAGTATTCATTAAAGCTCGGCGATGTAAAGATAAGAATCGCCGTTAACGCTACAATTATAAAAGCGGGGATCAACGCAAGTAACATTCTTACGTACATACCTATACGAATGACCTTAACCTGAATGCCCATAGATCTCATAATTGCTATATCGTCCTTAAAGGCTTCAAGCGCGCGAGAGGAGCAAAGCGTGATAAAGAATGCAAGGAAAATAATAGCAGCTATAAAGGCGACAATCATAAGCACGCATCCCAATATTGATGACATAGCATCGTCCGAATCGACCTCGTACGTCGTGTCAGAAACAACTGCAATATATCCTCTGTCCTGAAGCTCGGAAACTGCTTTTTTCGCCGTTTTGTCATCCTCAAAGAATATAGATGCCTGAACGTAGGAATTCTTTAATACGTTTTCTGCAATTTCACAGATCAGCTCGTCGCTTATGATGATTGCGTCACTTGACAGCAAAAATCCATATCCGTCAAATTTTGGCTTCTCGTTGGTTATTTCACTGTTTTTGAAATCTCTTTCGAATGAGTAATATTTAGTTATGCCGTCAATGAAGTTGTATCTGTAATAGCTTGCGACAAAGGACGCCTCGGCGGTATAGGCTATTCCGGAAGATGCGTTATTATTAACAGTAGCAATATAATCCTCCAAATTTATGTGGATTTTATCCGCGGGCATATCAAAGGACGGAATCATCATATGCGAATTGAAGATTTTTTCAGGTGTATCGTCGTCCGATTTCAGCACTACCTTAAATCTTAAATCCGAATAACCCACAAGAAAATGGATAGCCGTGGCAATGCGGAAGCCCTCATCGGTAAAGAGACACTCGGGATCCATATTATTGTCGTAATAATACTTAACTCCCACAAGCTTATAGATAGTTCTTCCTATCATTATATTCGACACCTTAAGACTGTCCTTGCCAAGCTCAGACTGATAGGAAATAGGTACGTATAACAACACCTCGTCCTTTGACTCGGGATATCTGCCTATAACTTTATCACCGTAGCTCTTTCCGTAAGTCGAGCGAGCCATAAGGAATGAATCTCCGTATTCCGAGTTTCCGCCGGAAATAATTATCTGCTGATTAATACTTTCATCAAGCAGCTGATCGTAATGCAAAAAGCTTTCAGCACCTAAATCGTTTACCAGCTTTTCAAGCTCATCATCGGTAAAAATTTCTCCGCTTTGCTTCGTGAGAACAACTCTGCCGTCAATATGATTAAACATATAGTTAGGTCCCAGCTCTGCCGTTGCTTCACCCGAAAGCGCGGTAACGAGAAATATACCCATAGTTCCTATCAACATAAGCAAGCATAAGAACAGCGAAAGCTTAGGTTTTGCGGCAAAAATCGTTGTGCCGAGCGCCAGACCGTTTTTAATCTGACGTTTTTTGTTGTTTTTTGCGTCTTCCGGCTCTTTCTGTTCATTTTCGGAAGCCCCATCAAAGAACTCGGGATCTTTTAAAGCGTGATCAAATTCTACCGCACCGTCAAAGATTCTTATATGCCTGGTTGCGTATTCCTCAACCTGCTCAAAGTTATGGGTAACGATTATCACAAGCTTATCGCGCGACACCTCGTAAAGAAGCTCAAGAATCTCCTTTGACGTAGCAGAATCGAGATTTCCCGTAGGCTCATCGGCAAGTATTATAGGACTATCCTTTGCGAGAGCGCGGGCTATAACCGTTCTTTGCTTTTGGCCGCCCGAAAGCTTGCTGCCTTTATGCTTCATATGCGACGAAAGACCTACGCGGTCAATAAGCGCTATCGCTCTTTTACGTCGCTCGTCCTTATCGTCAATGTGCATAAGCGCAAGCTCTACGTTTTGCAAAACCGTAAAGCTCTCTATAATGTTGTAATCCTGGAAGATAAATGATATGTACTTTTCTCTGTATTCCTCAAGATCCGACTCCAGATAATGAGACGTGGGCTGCCCTTCGATATAAAGCTCACCCTCCTCATAAGAGTCCATTCCGCTGATTACGTTTAAAAGAGTTGATTTGCCCGAACCGGATTTACCCGTTATCGCTACGAACTCACCGCGGTCGAATGACAAATTCACGCCGCGTATTCCAACGGCGATATTGCCCTCGGAGACGTAAATTTTACCAATGTCTTTTAACGTCAGTTGTGCCATAGTCTTTCCTTTCCGTTGCTGTTGATTTACTGTATATATACTGTAAAAAATGATTTTTAGCCTGTAAAAACATAAAGCGGATCTCTAATCTTATCAGTTAAATTTCGAGATACCGCTTTAAATCAAAATCTATTAAAATATTATTCGTCGGTTGCGATAATATGAGGAAGATATCCCATAAGGTAATTCCAACCAGAAGCTATCGTGGTAAACGCCATGATACCCATACAGATATACGACATAATGTGATTATCACCGAAAATAAGAGGCTCGATTATGATAAGAACGGTTCCGACCATCTGAGAAACAGTCTTAAGCTTACCCATCATATTTGCCGCAAGATCAACCTTTACCTTTTTACCCGCAACAACAAGACGCAGACTGGTTACAGCAAGCTCGCGAAAAAGTATTACGAGTACAAGCCATACGAATATAAGTCCCTGAACTCTCTGTCCTCTCTCGAACATCCATGCAAGGATTGCTAACATTGATCCGAGAACCATAAATTTGTCTGCAAGCGGATCGATAAATTTACCGAAATCGGTAACAAGACCGTATTTGCGCGCTATCTTACCGTCAAGCATATCGGTAAGTGCCGTGATAGCGTAAACTATCGCAGGAACTATAAAGCCCCATATCTCGATATCCCTCATAAAAAGTATCGTTGCCACGAATGCCGGAACGAGAACAACTCTTACAAAAGAGAGTATATTCGGCACGTTAAGAATAGGTGATTTTTTCATAATCCATCTCCTTAAATCAACAAAAGTATTCTATATGACTATAATTATTTGCATTTTGTGTCCAAATTAATTAAAAACAGCTTCTCCGACAAGATCATAGTCGAGAGCTTCGTGGACTTTCACTTGCACAAAATCTCCTGCGTTTACTTGCTTTGCAGATTTAAAATAAACCCTACCGTCAACATCAGGGGCATCGGCGTAAGTTCTACCATAATAAACATCCGCGATAGTATCGAAGCCGTCGCACAGCACAGTAACTGTTTTACCTATGTGCTTTGAAATAATATCTTCATTTACTGTAAGCTGAGTCTGCATCAGGATATCGTATCTATCCTGCTTAATCTGCTCATCCACCGTTTCTTCGAAATCCGCGGCAACGGTTCCCTCTTCCTTAGAATATGTAAAAGCGCCAAAGTGCTCAAAACGAGCCTCTTTAAGAAATTCACAAAGCTCGGAAAAATCTTCCTCACTCTCGCCGGGGAAGCCTACCATAGCAGTAGTTCTCAAAACGATCCCGGGGACGTTTTCTCTGAGCTTTTTAACGGTTTCTCTTATGAGCGCCGCACCACCGTGACGGTTCATTTTATCAAGCACGCTATCAGAAATATGCTGTATCGGAATATCCATATACTTAAGAAGTCTCGGGTTGACACGCATTTCCGTAATAAGCTCATCGGTTATCTTATCGGGATAGCAATAAAGAAGTCTTATCCACGGTATATTCGTATTTTCCGTCAATGCTCTTACAAGCCTTGCAAGACTATACTCACCGTAAATGTCCAAGCCGTATCGCGAGGTATCCTGAGCAATAAGATTAAGCTCCTTTACACCAAGCTCCTCAAGGTCCTTTGCTTCCTTAACTATATCCTCAATAGACCTCGAACGCATTTTACCGCGTATAAGAGGTATCGCACAGTACGTGCATTTGTTATCACAGCCTTCGGCTATCTTAAGATAAGCAGTATGCTCATCAGTTGTGAGAATCCTGTCACCGCCGAGCTTTGATTTTTCTTTATCGTCGAAGGAGATATATTTTTCTCCACGCATAACCGCCTCTGCTGCTTCGGCTATATGCGAGAGACTTCCTACACCCAAAAGGGCATCTATCTCGGGCAGCTCACGCATTACCTCCTCGCGATATCTTTCGACAAGGCAACCCGTTGCAATTAAATAGCGGCATTTGCCATCCTCTTTAAGTCTTGCAACGTCGAGAATATTATCAATAGATTCCTGCTTTGCACTCTCAATAAAGCCGCAGGTGTTTACTACTATTATTTCCGCCTCCGACTCGTCCGGAGTAAGCTCAAAGCCCGCATCGTGAAGCGTGCGGAGCATAACCTCGGTATCAACGAGATTTTTGGAACAACCGAGAGAAATAAATCCTATTTTAGTCATAAAATTCCTTTAAAAAACAACTTATATTTTACAGTTCTTAACCTAAAACGTTACTCATTTAAGTAGGCTTTGAATTCTCTTTCTTATATTGGAAAAATAAAATCTTATCATAACCGTCATAAAAACGTCGTAAACAAACAAAGCTGCGACCAAAAACAAGTATATGACAAGCTTGAATATCCAGGTATTTTCCTCAAAGAAAGGAATATTCAGCGTATCGCCAAAAAACGGAATTCCCAGAAGAAGCTCGGATACTAAAATCAGTACGATTGCACTTAACGCAAAAAACGCAAGCTTCAGGGGGATCCAGAAAGGATGTTTCGTTTTCTCAATGTACGCTTTAAGTATCGGGAATATTCCGAATATCAAAAGGAACGTTACCCAAACAAGACTGTGCGGAAAGAACACGAAGCCCAGAATTGACGTTCCGAGCCAAACGGCAACAGCATACTTTGAACCTATTTCAATAAAAACGAACGCCATAAGGCAAGAGCAGAGCGCCGACGCGGTAAGGTCAAGAACTTCAATAAACGCGCCGAGCGTCATAAACAAAACGCCAAGTGCTATCGACATTGCGCTGAACGTTATTTTTTTATTCTGCTTCATAAGCTTAGCAACAAGCTATAAGGTCGCCGCCCATACACTCACAAAGGCAGTCAAGACAGATAAGATTTGCACAGCAATCGCAAGCCTCATCAGTGCTGGTTCTGCGACGGTAATTCGGACGGCCTGCAGATCCGTAATACGTACTTCCGTATCCGCCTGCGTTGGTGTTGAACATTTCCTTCGCTTTCTGATATTCAGCATTTCCGGGCTCCATATTGCAAGCTATTTCAAGCTCGCGCATAGCGTCGCCGATGTTATTTCTGCTCATAAGAACAAGGCTCATAAGATAGTGCCACTCCGCAACTCTGGATACGAAATCAATATCAAGAAGCTTTCTTTCGGCATCACCAAAGCGGCGGCGGTTAATATCGGTTCTTATCTCTGCGTATATGGGATCCTTTGCGCCCGATCCGTTGCCTGCGTAGCTATCGTAATAGGTTCCGTTTCCGCGATACGCTTCTTTATTCTCTGCGCGCATCTGCTGAATCTGATCGTACGCAGTATTTATTTCCTGCATTTTTTCGGTTGCAAGATCCTTTAGGGGATTATCCTTGTCATAATTATCGGGGTGATACTTTCTTGCAAGCGCACGGTAGGCATTTTTTACCTCTTCATCCGTTGCTCCTCTGGATACGCCAAGCACCTCAAAGGGATCTTTGTTGAATTTTTCACTCATAGTTCTGCCTTTCTCTCGCATTTACCGACGCATTCGGGTTTATCAAGAAATTCAATTCGCTTAGGTAAACCGAGATATATTATGTTATTAATTATGTTTTCAATTATTGCGTGGGTCCCAAATGGGAGCAGATTTACCGCACCCTCTATATTTCTGCACTCCAAAAGCAACGCGCATTTTATAGTTGCACGGTTTTCTTCCGTAAGCTCCCCTCCGCCGTACATTATGACGTATGGATTATAGCTGCCGGACTTTCTATCCTTTTCGTAATCCTCTGCCGCATCTGCCGCATATATAAATTTTCCGAGGTGGAAGCCGAGAGTGTAAAGAATAGTTTCGTCGCTGCCCTCTATCCCGTTTGAGAATATTCCTCCGAGAATTTCACCGAAAAGCTTTCCCGGCTCGTCAACACTCGGACAGCCTGCTTTTTCAAGCTTGGTTATTTCTGCAAGCTTTTCCTCGCAAAGCTTCGCTATATCTTTCATCGCAGCTTTATTTTTCGCTGACGCAAATATCGGACGCAAAAATGCCGTAGCCATTCTTTTGGCAATTTTTTCATCAGAAATGTCGTCTCTTACCTTATAATAGGTGAGTATCGCGAATGCCTTGGCAGTGTAGTCGGTGGCATCATTCGTATTAAGCATAGCTTTTCGCTTCAATGGATGCGCTATACATCTATGCTTTCCCGCACCTATCTGACTATCCGGAATATAGAGCATTCGAATCAGCGCAAGAAACACACTGTCATAGCTATGCAATACGTTTGACAGCTTTCCCGTATGCTTTTTCATTGACCGACAAACGCCGCAGTAAACCGCGCGATAAAACTCGTATTCTTTTACGAGCAGCTCCGCAGGGACAGGCTTAACGTATCCGAACATACTCTACCTCCTTTTTTACTCCGTTAAAACGGTATACGTATATAGTATAACATATTTTTTCGCGTTTGTGTTAACTTTTATAAAATTTTTTGATTATTTTTTATTAAATTCATACGCATAATTAAAAGCACTTAGTCCGAGGCTTTTATCTGAGCCCGTCTAAGTGCTTTTGTTTATTACGATTTAGTTGTATTCATACCTTTTCTTGTAAGAGAAATTCTATGCTTTTCAACGTTTACGTCCTTAATTCTTACTTCAATTACATCACCCGTTTTGAAGAGCTCGGACGGATGCTTTATAAATTTATCGGACATTTCCGAAATATGAAGAAGTCCGTCGTGATGCACACCGATATCAACGAAGCATCCGAAGTCAACTACGTTACGTACCGTTCCCTTGAGCTGCATATCGGGCTTAAGATCGGTTATGTCAAGAACGTCGGTGGAAAGTACGGGAGCCGGAGCATCGTCACGAATGTCTCTGCCGGGCTTCTCAAACTCGGATATAATATCCTCAAGAGTAGGTTCGCCGCAGCCAAGCTCGCGCGCGAGCTTGGCAAGGCCGTACTGCGTTACCTTGAATCTAAGAAGCGCAAGATTATTGTTTCTTACGTCCTCGGGAGTAAAATCAAAGCGTTTAAGAAGATCCTCTGCTATTGCGTAGGACTCGGGATGAACTCCCGTTGAATCAAAAACGTCTGCCGCGCCGGGTATACGAAGGAATCCCGCACACTGAGTGAACGCTTTATCTCCGATTTTCGGAACCTTAAGAATCTGACGGCGGTTTTTAAATTCACCGTTCGCTTCGCGGTATGCAACGATATTCTTAGCCGCAGTCATATTGATACCAGAAACGTAAGAAAGGAGAGAATAAGATGCCGTGTTGATATCTACGCCAACCGCGTTAACACAGTCCTCAACAACACCGCCGAGTGCCTCGGTAAGTCTTGCCTGCTTCATATCGTGCTGATACTGACCTACTCCGATAGCCTTGGGATCTATCTTAACAAGCTCTGCCAACGGATCCTGAAGTCTTCTTGCGATAGAAATAGCACTTCTCTGCATTACGTCATAATCGGGGAATTCCTCGGTTGCTACCTTAGACGCCGAATAAACGGAAGCCCCTGCTTCAGATACGATAGTATATTTAACGCCCTTTGGGCAAGCGGGATCACGGATAGTGTCCGCAATAAACTTCTCGGACTCACGGGATGCAGTACCGTTACCTATAGCAACAACATCTACGTTATATCTAGAAATAAGGCGTATAACGGTTGCTTTTGAACGCTCTACGTCCTCTCTCGGCTTTACAGGGTAAATTACAGCAGTATCAAGAACCTTACCCGTTTTATCAACTACGGCAAGCTTACAGCCGTGAGCATAACCGGGGTCGTAACCAAGAACTGTTTTTCCCTTGATAGGAGATGCGAGAAGAAGATTTCGAAGATTCTCTGCGAACACCTTGAGCGCGCCCTCTGCAGCGTCATCGAAGAGTGAAGTTCTCACCTCGCGCTCGATTGCAGGGAATAATAAACGCTCGTACGCATCTTCAAGCGTTTTCATAATGTAAGGAAGTGCAGGCGACTGCTTATTCGTCACAACCTTAGACACAAGCTGTGCAATTCCGTCTTCCTCGAGAAGTGTAACGGATACCTTGAGGAATTCCTCATTTTCTCCTCTGTTTATAGCGAGAACTCTATGGCCTTTAAGCTTTTTGATAGGTTCGGAGAAGTCATAATAATTCTCGTATACCGAAGGCTCATCCTTTGTTGCCTTTGTGGTGATTGATCCGTGATTCATAGTAAATTCACGGAGAAGTTTTCTTATTTCTGCGTTATTGGAGACGTCCTCTGCTATAATATCGGATGCGCCCTGAAGCGCTGCCGCGGCATCGGGAACTTCCTTGCCCTCTTCATCGGAGATAAACTCGTTTGCGTAAACGTCAATAGCTGGATCGTAAGAATCTCTCTGCTCCATAATGTAGTTCGCGAGAGGCTCAAGTCCTTTCGCTCTTGCGATAGACGCCCTTGTTGTTCTCTTGGGTTTGAAGGGACGGTATATATCTTCAAGCTCTACAAGCGTAGATGCAAGTGATAATGCCATTTCGATTTCGGGAGTAAGCTTTTCCTGAGCGTTAATTAGATTTTTGATTTCTTCTCTTCTTTCCTCAAGCTTACGAAGATAGTTCAGACGGTCAAAAAGGTCACGAAGTACGGTATCGTCAAGACTGCCCGTTACTTCCTTACGGTAACGCGAAATAAAGGGAATTGTATTTCCCTCGTCGATAAGCGCAACCGTTGCTGCCACCTGCTCCTCTGTAATACTAAATTCTTTTGCCAATACCTTGTTAATTTCCATTACAATTCTCCAATACATTTGGGATTTTACGCCTGCGGTTAAAATCATAATGCGCCAATCCCATTTTTTCAACGCTTTATGATAACATATTTTTTCTGATTTGTAAATAGCTTTTTTGTAAATAGCTTTTCTGACTTTATTTTGCAAATGAACGCAAAATGCTTATCTCATTTTCCGTAAGATAACGCCACTCTCCCTCGGCAAGACTACCGTCAAGCCCGATAGTTGCAAAGCTTATGCGTTTAAGATAGGTTACCGCGTTATCGAAGGAAGCTATCATTCTTTTTATTTGATGATATTTCCCCTCGGTAAGTGTTATTATACCGCTTTTCCTGTCTAAATTGAGTTCTATTTTCGCTTCCTTACATTCATAACCGTCGGAGAGAGTGATACCTTTTTTGAATTTTTCTTCAACACCCTCGGGAAGCGGCTCGTCCGCTTCAAAGAAATACTCCTTTGCTACGTGGCGTTTTGGAGAAAGCAAGGTGTGCGAAAGCTGACCGTCATTTGTAAGGATCATAAGCCCAACCGTATCCCTATCGAGCCTGCCAACCGGAAACATATCTCTTTTCCTTAGCTCATCAGAAAGAAGCTCGGTAACAACCGGTAATTTTGAATCCTCAGTGGCACTAACGTATCCCGCCGGCTTATTAAGCATGACGTAAGCAAACCTGGAGTATGACAGTTCTTTGCCGAGAAACGTGACGCTCTGACGTTCCGGATCAATATGCCGGGAAAGGTCACGTATCGGTATTCCGTCAACCGATACTCCACCGCTTTTTGCAATTTTTGCCGCTTCCTTTCTCGAAGCTACGCCCAGCTCGGAAAGGTATTTATCAACTCGCATTTAGTTATTATTCCTCACTTTTGTTTACATTTTGGTCTTTTTTGATGCTTTTTCTTTTTCAAATTTACTTTTTACAATTCCAATTATATCAATCTCTCCTACAGCGGCAGAGCCTATTACAAGCACCGCTCCAAGAGCCCCGAGTATACCTATTTTTTCTCCAAAAAGCAAGACTGAAGCGACTATGGAAATTATAGGATCTATATAGCTTAAAATTGCCACGGTTGCGGACTTAAGTCTCGTTGCCGCGCCAAAATAAAGTAAATACGCAACACCCGTATGAAGTACGCCTATGATTATAAGTCCCAATCCAGCACTCGCATTAATACTGTAATCAGAGACCTTTTCTACAAGTAATACGTACGGAAGCAAAGCGAGCGCCGAAACCGAAAACTGTACGAGCGTTTTATCTACAGAGTTTATATCTTTCATTTTTTTGTTAAGCGTTACTACGGTAGCGTATAGCACTGCCGCCAGAACTCCGTACAGTATACCTATAGGATTAACGCCTTCCTCATTGCCACCGATAACGCCTGAAGCAAGCGCGATTCCGAGCAATGCAACAAGTGCTACGCTTATCTGCTTTATTCCAAGCTTCTCTCCGAATATGAACGTAGAGGTAAGCACAAGAATTACGGGTGCCAGATAATAGCTGAGAGTCGCGGTCGGTATACTAGTATTTTTGCACGCCATAAAGAACAAAATCCAATTTGCACCGAGGCAAATACCCGAGGTTAAAAGAAGCATGATATTCTCTTTTATTTTAACGAAATCCGGCTTTCTTCCGCAGACGAGCATATACAGCAAAAGGAATATCGCGCCGATAACCGATCTTGCAAGTGCTATTGCTCCCGACGGAAGCGGTATATATTTGGAAAATATCCCTACCGTGCCAAAAATAAGCATAGCCAGAGCCAGTGCCAGCTTTGATTTTCTTTCTTTACATAAAGTCATACTACAGTTTCTCTCCTCGCTAGAACTACATATTAGTCTATCATATGTGCTCGGATATTTCAATACTATTTCAAAGTGATTTTTGAAATATTTTCCCAATCTACAGAATTTTTATTGCAGATATTTTCCTTTTACGTTCCGTGAGTATAGTTTGTCGTTTTATATATCTTTGAAATACACGTTATAACAGTACGCTGATTTTAGATCATGCGTCCGAGAGATTTATAAGTATAAATTAATATACAAAATCTTCTTATGACAACGCAAAACGGAGTTTAAATAAAAAACGATAAACTCAAATAAAGATCCCGCCGAGAGCTTAGCCAAAAAATCGTAATTGCCAAATTATTATAATCTTCCTGAGTTTAATATCTAAAGCAAGTCACCAAAACAAAATTAGGGTCGGTCTTTTTGTGTTTTTATATAACGTTTTATCAATACTGCTCAAAAGAAAATATCTTATTTGGCAAAAGTTAACAATCATTATTTAATTTAATTTTTATATCGTGCATTTCAGGTTGCTTTTTATTTTTTTAAATGCTATAATATTTAAAATTATTTTTAATAATCTACCGTGCCTAGGAGTATAAGGAGTATATATGAAGAAGTTTAAAATCAGATGGCAATTATTTGTCTACGATATTTTGATATTCATTGCAACGGAATTTTTCCTTCTGTATCTTTACAGAGGAAATGAGGCTCTTACGCCAACCGAAGCACTTATACAAGGTCTGATTTCATTCATCTGCCTGTTTTCAGCGAGAATTTTCGGCAGCATATACCAACAGATATGGCGCTACGGCGGTGTTCAGTCATACTTAAGACTTCTTGCTGTAGACGGCGTCGCATTCATTGTCAACTTGGCGGCGCAAACCTTTTTACCGATAGCCGAGGTTACTTTTGCAAGACTTCTTTCTATTGCCTGCATAAATCTCCTTGCAACGCTGACTGTCAGAATGATGTACCGCTATGCGTATAATTTCAGAAATTCAAGCACGTCCTACGGAAGATTTCTTGCTTTTCTTCTACGAGTATTCGCCGGCTCTAAGGTTGAGCTTGAAATCAAGGAAGAATTAAAGAAGATAAAGATTGCTATTATTGGAGCAAGCCACATCGGTGTATCTCTCGCAGAGGAGCTTATCAATTCAAAAAATGCGCCTTACGCTCCCCAGTGCTTTATTGACGTACGTCCTGACAAAATAAATCGCAAAATCCTTGGTTTACCCGTTCTCCTTGAAAGCGATGCCACATTAGAATATCTGAAAAGCAATGCTGTGCACGAAGTCCTTTTGGCACTTCCGGATCTCGACGAAGTAAACAAGCAGAGGCTCTATAAATATTACACCCACTCAGGCTTCAAGGTAAAGGTTTACGATTATCCATTTATGCACGCAACCGATGGCAAACGCCAGATCAGAGAGTTTGATATCGAGGAGCTTCTTTTTAGAAAGCCTATCGTTATTCACGACGAAAAAACAAAAACATACTACAAGGACAAAATAATTCTTATCACGGGTGGCGGCGGATCTATCGGCTCTGAGCTTTGCAGGCAGCTCGCGAAGATGCAACCGAAAACCATTATTATTCTTGACATATACGAAAACGGCGCTTACGACCTTCAACAAGAGATTAATATACTATATAAAAAGAGCGTCGACGTAAGAATTGAGATTGCCTCAATAACAAATTTGCGCGCTATGGACCGGCTTTTCGCTACATATCGTCCTAACATAGTAATCAATGCAGCCGCGCATAAACACGTTCCGCTTATGGAACATAATTGCGTTGAAGCGGTTGAAAACAACGTATTCGGAACAAAAAATCTCGTTGACCTCTGTGAAAAATATTCTGCCGAGCGTTTTATGATGGTATCTACCGACAAAGCGGTAAATCCAACTAACGTTATGGGTGCTACCAAGAGAATGTGCGAGATAATCGTGAAAAATGCAAGCGTAAACGGAAAAGTAAAATACAGTGCAACGCGTTTTGGAAACGTACTCGGCTCTGCGGGCTCCGTAATCCCTCTCTTTAAGCGTCAAATAGCCAGCGGTGGTCCTATTACAGTAACCGACAAACGTATCATACGTTACTTTATGACAATTCCCGAGGCGGCCGAGCTGGTGCTTGAATCAGGTGCTATTGCCGAAAGCGGTGAGCTTTTCGTTCTTGATATGGGCGAACCCGTTAAAATTCTCGACCTCGCTGAAAATATGATACGTCTTTCCGGCGCATTCGACATTGAGATAATAGAAACCGGTCTACGCCCCGGTGAGAAGCTCTATGAGGAGCTTCTCGTCAAAACGGAAGAACTTGACAAGACCGAAAACAGCCTTATTTTTATTGAGCGCGATGCTCCTATAAGTGATGAGGAGCTTAACGAAAAGCTCACTATGCTCATCGAAGCGTGCGACAGCGGTGATGACAGCGCAGTGCGACTCGCACTTATGAAGGCAGTTCCTACGTTTAAAACACCGGAAGAGGTTAATGCAAAAGCGGAAAACTCAGAGGAAATGAAGAAAACCTCAAAGGTATAACAGCTTCGTACTAAATTAAACAAAAGAGTATTAAAAAATGAAATCAACGAGAAGTACCCCCTTCTCTCCACAGGACATAACGGAAGAAGAAATAACAGAAGTTTCCGAGGCTCTTAGATTCGGTTGGATAACTACCGGGCTACGAACAAAAGAGCTTGAAAATAAGGTTGCCGAATTCGTAGGCAGCGAAAGATGCGTATGCCTGATTTGAGATAAATATCCAAAGATGGCAAGGAATACTCGTTTGAAGATTGGAAGTGAAATAAACATGTCTTTGGAATTGATGTATATCACAAATTCACCTGCGGTTGCTTTGATAGCCGAAAAGAACGGCGTAGATCGTGTTTGGATCGATCTTGAAACATTAGGCAAGGAAGAACGCCAAAAAAACATAAATTCAGTTAAATCTCATCACACCATACAAGATGTAGAAATTATTGCAAATATGCTGACGACATCGGAGTGTATGGTGAGAATTAATCCATGGAATGACAACTCACTCAATGAAATCGAAAAAGTTATATCTGCGGGAGCGGACAGGATTATGCTTCCAATGTGGAAAGATCCTAATGAGGCTGATGCTTTCTTGAAAGCCGTAAATAAACGAGTTTCAACAACATTATTACTTGAAACCAAGGAAGCGGCTGAATGTCTTGATGAGGTTTTACTCAATCCGCTGATTGATGAGATACATATTGGATTAAACGATCTTCATTTGAGCTATGGATTAACCTTCATGTTTGAACTGCTCTCAAACGGTATGGTTGAGAAGCTTTGCGAGAAAATGAAAAACGCAGGCATAAAATACGGTTTCGGCGGCATAGCTCGAATTGGTGAGGGAATGCTCCCTGCCGAAAAAGTTATTATGGAGCATTACCGTCTCGGCTCGGCGAGAGCAATCCTGTCAAGAAGTTTTTGCAATACCGAGGAAATAACTGATATTGCTGAAATAGAAAAAGTTTTCGCTGAAAATATGAGGCTGTTAAGAGAATACGAAAAAACAATATTATCCTCAACTCATAATGATTTTGCGAAAAACAAAGCTCAAGTCGCAGATAGTGTTGCAAATATTGTTGTGAAAATCAGGGAGAGAAAAAATGCTTGATCTTACAATGGAAAATTTAAAAGCGTTAACTCCAATTTATGGAGATGCTTTCTACATTTTGGACTCAAAAAAATTCAACAACAATTATGTCGAATTAAAAAACGCTTTCAAAGCTATTTATCCTAACTTTAACATTGCCTATTCCTACAAAACCAACTATACACCTAAGCTTTGTAAAATAATAAACGACAACGGTGGATATGCTGAAGTTGTATCGGAAATGGAGATGGAGATAGCCTTACGAATTGGCGTAGCCGCAGATAAAATTATATGGAATGGTCCCATAAAAAGCAAAGACAAAGTAAAGCAATTATTACTGATGGGTGGAACTGTAAATATTGACTCCGTCTTTGAAATTGAGGCAGTAAAACAAATTGCAAAAGAAAATCCAAATCACATCCTGAACATTGGAATTCGTTGCAATTTCGACGTTGGTGATGGAGTTGTTTCGCGATTTGGGTTTGATGTAGATAGTGTAGAATTCGAAAAAGCACTTGATTTTGTGAACAGCACAAAAAATATATATCTTATCAATTTACAATGTCATTTTGCTAAAAGGAGCGTTGAATATTGGCCTGCAAGGGCAAGTGGCATGGCATCGCTGGCCATACGTGTAAAAGAAAAACTTGGTTATCTGCCGGATAGAGTAGATATAGGCGGCGGTATGTATGGCTTTATGGATGACACACTAAAGGCACAGTTCAAGAACACTATGCCGTCATATGAAGATTATGCAAAAGCAGCTGCTACAGTTTTTGCCGAATATTTCCCTAACGGCGAAACAGAATTACTGATCGAGCCCGGATCGGCTTTAGTTGGCGACTGTATGCATTTTGTAGGAAAAATCGAAACAATTAAAGAGGTAAGAAGCAAGACATTTGCTACAATGCTCGGCAGTCAAAAGAACATCAGCATGAGTGGCATCAATCCCCCGATGACGCTTATTAAATCAGGAACAGACAGAAAGTATTACAGCAATGTGGATATCGTTGGATATACCTGTATTGAAGGTGATGTTTTATATCGAAATTACGAAGGAGATTTGTCAGTGGGAGACTATGTGATTTTCTCCAACTGTGGCTCTTATTCACTGGTCATGAAGCCACCTTTTATTCTGCCAAACTTCCCTGTTATTGACATAAGCGAAAATGCTGTAGAATTAATAAAACGTAAAGAATCTTTTGATGATCTATTCCATACTTTTTCATTTTAACTTGGAGACATTATGTATTTGATTAACAAATTCTTAAAGCGATTTTTTGATATTGTAATATGCTCGATTGCATTAATACTGTTAACTCCATTGTGGGTAATTATAGCAATAGCCATAAAGTGCGACAGTAAAGGTCCTGTATTTTTTGCTCAAGAACGAAGAACAAAAAACGGACGTGTATTTAAAATGTATAAGTTTAGGTCTATGGTGGTTAATGCCGAGAGTATGGGGGCAGGTCTGTTCAACTACGAAAACGATCCACGAGTAACAAAAGTAGGACGTTTTTTGAGAAATACAAGCATAGATGAATTGCCCCAGTTATGGAACGTAATAAAAGGTGAACTCTCTATTGTCGGCCCGCGTCCTTGTGTAAAATACGAACTTGGCGACTTTGATACTCTGAACAAAAAGTATAAAAAAAGATTTGAAGTTCGTGCAGGAATAACAGGACTTGCACAAGTAAAGGGCAGAAATGAAAATTCGTGGGAGGAAAAGGTTACATACGATAACCAATACATTGATGAATTTAAAAAGCAAGGCTTGTGGCTTGATATAAAAATTCTGTTTTCTACCGTAGCAAAAGTTTTTCGTAAACAAGACATTTATGAGGAGAAGGTTGACTCAACTATAGATGATGCTGAATCAGCACGGCTTGCAGAAGAAGAAATAATCCGACTTGCTCATCTACCCGATGAAGAAAAAATACCGGTTGGTTAAGGAGAAACACATGAAGACAGACGTTGCAAACAGATTTATATGGTACAAGGGCGAAATCGTAAATGTAAACGATGCAAAAATCAACATTCTTGCACCGACAGCACAATTTGGATTAAATGTTTTTGAAGGAATCCCGTGCTATTGGAATGATGAAGAAAAGCAGTTGTATGCCTTTAGATTAGACGATCACTACAACAGATTACTTCGTTCTGCAAGATTGATACAAATAAATTGTCCATACTCCAAAGAAGATATGAAAAATGCTTTGGTTGACGTCATAAAGGCTAACGAGTACGATGAAAACCTTTCTGTCAGACAAACACTCTTTGTGGATGGTTTTGGTTCTTGGGGATCGGCAGAGCCTGTGGATATGTTTGTCGCTCCTATTCCGAAAGGAAAAACAAGCTCTGAGTATAACAAGAAAGGCTTGAATTGCTGCGTTACATCTTGGAGAAGAATATCCGACACGACATTATCTCCAAGGATTAAGTGTGGAGCTAACTACATAAATAGCCGTGTCGGTCAGAGAGAAGCCCTGCGAAACGGTTATGATACTTGCATTTTCTTGAATGAAGCAGGCAAGGTAGCTGAAGGCCCCGGATCATGCTTCTTTATGATTGTAAATGGTGTTCTTATTACTCCAATGCTTACCGATAGCGTACTCGAAAGCATTACAAGGGATACTGTTATTAAACTTGCAAAGTCAATTGGAATTAAAGTGGAAGAAAGAACAATCGACAGAACAGAGTTATATACGTGTGATGAAGCATTCTTGTGCGGATCTGCAATGGAAGTAACACCAATTCTATCTGTTGATAGATATGAAATCGGTAACGGAAGCACGGGAGAGCTCACGCAAAAAATTCACAAAACTTATCTTGATGCGACAAAAGGCAAGATAGAAGAATTTAAAACTTGGGTTACCCCAATTTATTAATGGAGATAAAATATGGATTTTTCGGTTTTAATGTCTGTTTATTGCAAAGATAACGCAGATGATTTCAGAACGGCATTGGAGAGTGTAACTTTAACGCAAACACTAAAACCAAAACAAGTAGTGATCGTACAGGATGGTGTAGTTCCCTCCTCTATTGATGAAATTATTGAATCCGTCAAAGGCAAGGCGGAGGAGATTGAATTTACCGTATTAAAAAAAGAAATAAATCAAGGTCTCGCAGCAGCTCTCAATAGCGGATTAGCGCTTTGTAAATACGATTGGGTTGCTCGAATGGACTCGGACGATATATCGCTCGAAGATAGGTTTGAAAAACAAATTGCATTTATAGAAAATCACGCTGATATTTCTGTTTTGGGCGGTGCGATTGCTGAATTTGAAAACGAAATCGGTGATATTAAATCGGAACGTCACGTTGGTCTTAACCACGAAGAAATAACACGAATGGCAAAATCAAGAACGCCCATGAATCATGTATCCGTGATGTATTTGAAAAGTGCAGTTTTAGAGGTTGGTGGATATAGTGAAAATTTTGGAAAACTTGAAGACTACAAGCTGTGGGTGGATTTAATTGCTGCAGGAAAGCAACTTGCAAACATAGACGATACTATAGTCTATGTTCGGGTAGGAAAAGGCTTTATAGAGAGAAGGAGCAACAAAAGAGAAATCCAAGATTGGGATATGTTGCAAACTTATTTATTAAAAAGCAAGCTTATAACTAAAAGGAAAGCACTCATAAATAAGCTCTATATTAGGGTTTTCATTTATATGCCTGCTTGGATGAAAAAAATCGCTTATAGGACAGTTTTAAGAAGGTAATACATATGAAGAAATACAAAATAGGTTATACGACAGGTGTTTTTGATTTATTTCATATTGGTCACTTAAATATACTTCGTCGCGCAAAAGAACAATGCGAGTATTTGGTTGTTGGAGTATCTACTGACGATTGCGTAAGAACTTATAAAAACAAAACGCCAATCATACCCTTTGAGCAAAGAATTCAAATTGTAGAAGCTATTAGGTACGTAGATAAGGTCGTTCCCCAAGCTTCTATGGATAAAATGGAAGCATGGAAGGAATTAAGATTCGACGCACTCTTTCATGGAAGCGATTGGCAGAACAGCGAAATGTACAATAAAATAATTGAAGAATTTAAAGCTGTAGATGTAGATGTGGTATTTTTGCCTCATACAGAAGGAATATCGTCTTCCGATATTTCAAAAAAAGTAAATTAAACGAGGAATTATTATGTCAATAGAAAGCATCGGAAATAAATGCTGCGGATGTAGAGCGTGTTTGCAAAAATGCAAATTTGGCGCAATTTCTTTTGTGACAGATGCATATGGTTTTGAATATCCAAAAATCAATACAACGCTATGCACGAATTGTGATTTGTGCGAAAAGGTGTGTCCAGTTATTAATAATACGCAAAATTCTGATGCTAATTTTTGTGGCATGGCATATGCGATTGATAATGAAACCAAATTCAATGGATCAAGCGGTGGATTGTTTGGCATTTTCGCGAAAAGTATAGTAGCCGAAGGTGGTATTGTTTTCGGTGCAGCATTCGATGGGAATTTGAAGTTAAAAACAACAAAAGCCGAAACGCCTGAAGAATTAATCCCACTTTACAAGTCGAAATATTTACTTTGCGATACAGCATATCACTTTAATGAAATAGAGCGCGAATTAAAAAAAGGACGAACGGTTCTATACTGTTCAAGTCCATGCCAGATATCTGCCCTTAAGTTATATTTAAAAGAAGAATATGAAAACCTTTTAACCATAGATTTTGTATGTCATGGGGTTGGAAGCCAAAGCCTATTTGATAGATCGATTGAATATACCGAAAAAAAAGAATCGATAGAAATAAAAAACGTTACGTTAAGATATAAGAAATCAAACGCATCTTCATATTACTATTGTTACAAATACTTAAAAAACGGTGAGCATCAAGAAAGGTCTGACCTATATTTTTCTTTTCCGTATTATAATGCATACTGCAAGCAGCTTGTGTGCCGTGATAGTTGCTATTACTGCAAATTCGCCACGCGCGAACGTGTAGGCGATATAACAATCGGCGATTTTCATTCAGTGGAAAAGTATTTTCCTAACGTTGACAGATTTGCCGGAGTATCTATGTTTTTAGTAAATACGGAAAAAGGTGAAAGATGGTTTGATATTGTCAAGGATAAAATCTATTGGCAAGAAATAGATAAGGAAACGATTTATAAAAATAATCGTTTTACCGATGAGGTGATTATTCCAAAGGAACAACCTGCTTTTAGAGAATCCATTGCAAATGAACCGTTTGAAATGACGGTAAAGAGATTTTTGAAACCATCAAGAGATTGGAAGAAATTGATTTACTATAAATCACCAAAATTTATAAGGAAAATAATAATGAAATTGCGATAGGGTCTTCACATGGAATATATGAGAGATAATCTTGAAGATAAATACGGCATTTTAATTCTTCAGAATAAGATTTTAGAAATTGCCGTTTACATAGAAACATTTTGCACGGAGCACAGTATAGATTATTGCCTTATGGGCGGCTCTGCTCTTGGTGCAAAAAGACACGGCGGTTTTATTCCCTGGGATGATGATTTAGATATCTTTATGACGCCGGAAAATTACGAGAAGTTCAGAGAAAAATTTGCTGAATTTGGCGACCATGAAAAGTTTTATCTTCAGGAATACGGAAAAACAAAAAGAGGTCACGTTACTGTTCCAAAGCTCCGTATGAATGGTACAACCTATATTGAGGATTTAACCAAGGATTGGGATATTCATCAAGGCATATTCGTCGATATATTTATTTTACATAATTGTCCAAACAATAAAATTAAACAGCTATGGCAATGCTTTTGGGCTAAATGCGCCGTTGTTAAAGGAATGTCTATGAGGGGATATAATAGACAAAAAGGATTAAGAAAATTCCTTTTATGGATTTCAAAAATTCTGCCTCGAAAGCTCATGGTTGATTTTGCGTTACGTCAAGTTTATCGTTACAGAAACGTAGAATCGGACTATTACTGTAATTTCTTGGGCAAGGCTGTTTATAAAAAAGGTCTTTATAAAAAAGTATGGTTTAACAAAACCGAACACATTCCATTTGAAAAAACGGAGTTGCGTGTCCCTGTTGGCTTACATGAATTTTTAACCGAGCGTTTTGGAGATTATATGACCCCGCCGTCAGAAGAAAGAATCAAATGGGAACAGCACGCTTTGCATTGGAATACAGAAAAGCATTTTACTACTCAAACAGAATCTATTGTTTTTAAGGATGAAATGTTTTTAGTTTAATTTTTTCTAAAAAAGGAGTGTAACATGAAAAAAATAAGTGTAGTTATACCAATGTATAATTCATTTCACATGATGGGGCGAAATTTGAGTGTATTATCAAATCAAAAAGATGCTGAAATGGAAATAATAATTGTGGATGATTGTTCTACAGATGACAGTTACACAAAAGCAAAAGAATATGCCGATAACCGTTCGAATATTGTAGTTATTAAAAATAAAAAAAATGGTGGACCAGGGTATAGCAGAAATAACGGAATCAATTATGCAACCGGAGATTATATCACATTTGTAGATAGTGATGATTATTTGTCGGATGATTTTTCAGCAGTAATTTCGCCACTCTTGTTGGAAGAATATGATTGTATTATTTTCGATTACATGAATGTATCTAGAGAAGGAACAATACTATCATACGGAAAATCTATTGGCTGCAAAAACATTTTACCCGGAATGTTAGAACCTAAAGCTGCATTAGTTTATACATATGGATCAACTTGCGGTAAAATTTACAAAAGACAACTTGTTGTAGAAAATGACATACGATTTGGTGAGTTGTTTAGAAACGATGATATGCCTTTTACCAAAACAGCTATTGCGTTGTCAAGAAACGTTTATTATTGCGAAAAGTATTTATATATGTATGTACAACATCCAAACTCGTTAATGCATAACGAAAAACTATTAGATGAAATAAATTCTCAAACAGCGTTTTCTTTGATGAAAGAAAAACTTCAAGGATTAGGTTTTGAACAAGAGTTGCTCGCACTTGAATTAAGAGAAGTTTTAAATAATACTGTTATCATAAAAGTAGCGAAAAAAGAAAAGAGAAAAAACATTTTGCGATATATTCGCTCTAACTATAAAAAGGAACATTTCAAAAACAAGTATTTTTCAGATCAACCAATGTATTTGAAAATTATTTCTTGGTGTGCATACTATAAGATGATTTTTCTACTCAATTTGATTTGGAAATATAAGTGTTGGAGAAGAAGCAACGCTGTTCAAAAAACGGCAATTAAAAGGGAGATTTAACTAATGAATTTCGAAGAATTGTTATATTCTTTATTAATATATGTGGCGACATTCATTGTTTCATGTGGTTGTGTTTTTTTGTCTAAAAACAAATCATTTCGAGGTTTCTTTTCCCTTCTTGCTATAATTGTGCCTTCTATTACAGCGGCTTTTCGAGAGGGAGGAATTGATTACAAAGCATACAGATCAATGTATCTGTCGATAAGACATGGAAGTGGCTACCAATCTATAGAACCATTGTGGTATATTTTAAACAGAATTATGCCGTCATACGAATGGTTACTGTTCGTGTCCGCTGCCATATTTTTAGGAATGGCTTATTATGCTATATGCAAATTCACAAAAGAAAGAAGAACATTAGCATGGTTCATTCTTCTAACAGTTTGTTATAGCACTTTCTATAATGGAATGCGACAAATGATATCCGTTTCTATTTTTTTTGTAGCTATTGCTATGATGTATGAAAGAAAATATGTACGTGGTTTTGGATTAATTGCTATAGCATTTCTTTTTCATAAAAGTGCTATATTTTTGTTAGTCATACCCATATATTTGTTGTTGAGCAAAAAATTTAGATATATAGAAGGTCTTGTTGTATTACTGACCGTATTCTTTGTTTTAGGAACTCCAATTATAACAGCAACACTACAACGCTTAGGTTTGTATGCAAGTTACACAGAAGAAATAAGTTGGAATATGTCGTTAGGATTTATTCTCTACACCTTGCCGCCTTTGTTCCCTTTCTTAATGTATCGAAAGCATTTAAAAAATAATAAATTATTAACGTTGTGCTATAATTTATACCTATTAGTTATACCTTTTCAGTTTTTAGGAATGAGTATGAAATACACGGATCGAGTAATGCTGTATTTCCAAATTTTCATTGTTATATTAGTTCCTTTATTCATTCAAGAAGTAACAAAGAAAAAAGGGAATAATAATTGGGAAGCTATTTATACTGTTTGGTTTACAATTCATTACATAGTATTAAATGCTGTTTTAAATGGCAATGGAACATTTCCCTATATGACTTTTTAATAACTGCGATGGCAAGGTAAAATAAAGATGAAAGAATCTATAAATACTAAATATAAAAAAGCATTTTTAAACACCACAATGTTATATTTGTTAGCATTTGCAAAAATTATCTTCCCTCTTGTTACATTGCCATATTTAACAAGAGTACTATCGGTAGAAGCATATGGTGTCGTTGCTTACGTTAAGTCGATCATAGCATACGCACAAACCGCAATCGATTTTGGCTTTATCCTTTCCGCAGTGCGCGATATAATTACAGTTAATACTGAAAAAGAAGCTACATCTCGAGTTGTCGGAAATACAATCATAGCCAAATTACTATTAGCAACAGTATCATTTATAGTAATATTAGTCTTAGCTTTCACAATCCCAATTTTAAGAAACCATACAATACTTTTACTGTTATCTTTTATTCCTCCTTTACTTTCTTGCTTTTTGTTAGACTTTTTCTTCAGAGGAATAGAAAAAATGCATATTGTTTCCATCATTTTCTTTTTAATGAAAACAATATCTACATTTTTAACCATTTTGTTAATTAAGGGCGATCAACAAATATTACTTGTGCCAATTTTCGATACCATTAGTTCACTGTGTGCTATCATTGTAACTTGGATTATCTACAAAAAATTAGAGTATGGTATAAAATTTGACGGCATCAAAGCTGCTATTAGAAAGATAAAAGAATCGTTTCTTTATTTTGCAAATAGCGCTACAAGTAGCGTATTTGGTGCTCTTACAACAGTTATTATTGGCGTATGTGTAAACGATTTGCAAGATGTCGCCTATTGGAGTGTTTCGATACAATTAATTGGAGCTGTACAAGCAATGTATACACCATTAAGTCATGGCTTATATCCATATATGATAAAAAGAAAGGATCTAAAATTAATCAAAGCCGTTTTTTTAATCTTTATGCCAATCGTAATAATCGGTTCTATTGCAGTTGGATATATAAGTCCTTTACTTTTGACCATTGTGGGCGGAGAAAATTATGCTAATGCCGCAACTGTTTTTAGATGCTTGCTTCCCGTTCTTGTGATAAGCTTTCCTGTAGCAATATTAGGGTGGCCAACATTAGGCTCAATCGAAAAAACCAAAGAGATAAATTTAGCAACGCTATCAGGTGCGATAACACAAATTATTGGACTGTTGCTGTTATATGTATTAGGATGGTTTTCAATAGTCAATGTAGCAATAATGCGCAATTTATCCGAGTTTATAATGTTTGCAACTCTTCTGTTTTTTGTCGTAAAATACAGATATCAATTTTCATTAGAACTAAAAAATAGCAAGCATAATAAATCAGACTAGCGCAGGAGGACGTTGTGAATAAAGAATATTATATAAGTTTGATGCTTTTTTCACTGATTCAATCAGAAATATGTAACAAAGAGCTCGATAACAAAATTCTTCAAAACCTATCATCCGATATATTAAAGCAACTTTACAATTTAACAAAATCGCATGATATTGCACATCTTATAGCTTCTGTGTTAAATAAACACAAAGAGCTCGCACAAGACGAAATATCTCAAAAATATAAACAGCAATGGCTGTTGGCGATATATCGATATGAGAAAATTAACTATGAATTAAAAAGAGTATCAGAAGTTTTAGAAAATAATAGCATTTCATTTCTTCCTTTAAAAGGCTCTGTATTGCGTCAGTATTATCCAGAGCCATGGATGAGAACAAGCTGCGATATAGATATTCTCGTTCACGAGGAAGACACCGAGAAAGCCAAATCAGTCTTGGAGAGCGAGCTTGAATATACTTATAAGAGTTCGGGATCTCACGATCTCTCATTCTTCTCTCCGAGTAATATTCATCTTGAGCTGCATTATAATCTGGTCGAGGACGGAATTGCAAGCGAGTCCTCGGCGGTGCTGAAATCCGTATGGGACACGGCCATCTGCCGTGAGGGATTTGAGTTCTGCTATGATATGCCTGACGAGATGTTTTATTTCTATCATATCGCACATATGGCAAAGCACTTTGAAAACGGCGGATGCGGTATTAGACCGTTTATAGACCTCTGGATTTTGGATAACATAAATGAGGCTGATACAGAAAAGCGCAACGCCGTGCTTGATAAGGGTAACTTGTTGAAATTTGCAAACGCGGTACGTAAGCTTTCTCAGGTGTGGCTTGAAAACAAAGAATATGATTCTCTTTCAAAAGAGATGGAAGATTATATTTTGCGCGGCGGTGTTTACGGTAATAATGAAAACCGTATAACCTTTCAGCAACAAAAAAGGGGCGGAAAGCTCCGATACGCTATATCTAAAATCTTTATCCCCTACGATGCAATAAAATTCCATTATCCCATTTTGCAAAAGCACAAGTGGTTAACTCCGTTTATGCAGGTTCGCAGGTGGTTTAAGCTCATATTCTGCGGTGGGGCAAAACGCTCCATAAAAGAGCTGAAATATAATAATTCAATTTCAAAAGAAAAGGCAACAAGAGCAAATAAGCTGCTTGTTGATATAGGTTTGAAATAACAAAAAAACGCTTAAACGCAAATAATTATTTGCATTTAAGCGTTTTGCTTTGCGGTTACTCTGTCTTGGATTTTCAGTTATGATTTCGGATATTGACTATTATATATTCTTGCGTACAGTCCACCACTTCCCAATAACTCTTTATGCTTTCCCTTTTCAATAATATGGCCGTTATCAACCACAAGAATCATATCGGCATTCTCTATCGTAGACAATCTGTGAGCTATAATAAACGCCGTTCTTCCTCTCATAAGCTCATCCATAGTTTTTTGAATTAGAAGCTCTGTTCTGGTATCAACGTTACTCGTTGCTTCGTCAAGAATTAACACGGGTCTATCTGACAAATAAGCTCTTGCAATAGTCAAAAGCTGCTTTTGCCCGGCACTTATATTCGTACTATCCTCGTTGATTACGGTATCGTAAGACTTTGGTAGCGAATCGATAAAGCTATCTATATGCGCTTTTTTAGCGGCAGACATAACCTCATCACGAGACGCATGCTCCTTACCGTAAGCGATATTATCATACACGGTTCCGGAGAAAAGCATAGTATCCTGAAGAACCATACTGAATATATTTCGTACCTCCTCACGATTCATACGGGTTATATCCTCGCCATCGACAAGAACTCTGCCCGATTTTGGATCATAAAAGCGCATTAAAATATTAACGATAGTGGTTTTTCCGCCACCGGTCGGTCCAACAATAGCAACCTTTTCGCCCTGCCTTACGTGTAAATTGAAATTTTCAATAAGCGGCTTATCATCCACGTAAGAGAAGCAGACGTCTTCAAATTTAACCTCGCCTTGAACGTCAAACTTACCACGGGGTGCAATCTCATTCATTTCTTCACCGTCAAGATACTCGTAAACGCGCCTCGCAGATGCAACAGTTGACTGAATCATAGACATACCGTTAGCTATTGATTCAAGTGGGGTTGAAAACAACTTAGTATACATAACAAACGCTACGAGCACACCTACGTTCATACGTTCACTTATTACGAGATATGCACCTATAACGCAAATTACAACGTACGACAAGTTGTTTATAAAACTTACAATCGGGCCGACAAGTCCCGAAATAAAGAATCCTTTTTCTGCATGCTCAGCGTAGGTTTTGGTAACGTTACCGTATTTTTTATTTTGCGACTCTTCTATAGAAAATATTTTAACCGCATCAAAGCAAGCTAAATTTTCCTCGCATACGCTGTAAAGTCTGCCCGCATCCTCGCGTGACTTGTTAAAATGCTTCTCACTTTTTGTCGCAAGTGCTGCCGAAAGTATAAGAGATAGCGGAACAAAAATAATTACCGCAAAAGCCATCGTCGGATTCTGAGTAAAAATAATTACCGAGATCATAACAAGCTGTATTACGCCGTTAATTATTATACCGAAAATATCGTGTATCGAGCCACCCATAATCGATACGTCGTTAGTCATTCTCGAAATTATTTCGCCATTTGGTGTGTTATCCACCGTTTTAATCGGTATTTTGGATATTTTTTCACTCATCTTAACTCGTATTTTACAGGTAAAAAAGCTACTCACAGAGTAGTTCATAACCGCTTTTGTAAGCGCACCCAAAATAGCGGACAAAACGTATATCAACGCAAGAGTTATTATGCGATTATTAAACAGCACGGTATCCATAAAAATATCCGTATCTACAAAATTATATATCTGATCGGTAAGATTTCCGAGAATTTCGGGTGCTATCATAGCAAGATAAGCCGATCCTATACTGAGCGCAGTTGCGAGAAGCAGCCAATGTATAATTCCAAACGAGTCCTTAATTATTCTCAGAATTACGCGTCCCGAGCTGAGTCCTTTAGATTTAGTTTCAGTCTTCATCTTTAACCTCCTCTCCGTGTCTGCCAAGCTGAGAGACGGCTATTTCTTTGTATATAGGGCATTTTTTTATCAGCTCACTGTGAGTTCCTTCACCGATAATACTTCCCTTCTCCATAACGTAAATTCTGTCTGCACTCATTGCAGTGCTGATTCTCTGCGTTGCAATTATTCGGGTTTTGCCCGAAAGAAGCTTTGCGTAATTTTCCTTTATTTCACTCTCGGTAAGGAAATCAAGCGCACTGAAGCTGTCATCAAATATGTATATATCGGCATTTTTGATAACAGTTCTCGCCATATTGAGTCGTTGTCTTTGGCCTCCGCTTACGTTCTGGCCTCTGCCAACAAGCAGATAATCGAGTCCCTCTGAATGCGAATCGATAAATTCCGCCATTTTCGAAAGCTCAAGCGCTTTATATATTTCGTCATCAGTAGCAGATGGCTTGCCCATTTTTATATTGTCACGTATTGTTCCCTCAAATATCTGCGCTTTTTGAAGTGCAACAGAAAAATGCGATCGTACGTCTGTCTTTCGCATTTTGGAATAGTTTGCGCCGCCTATAAAAATCTCTCCGTCACTCGGGTCAAAAAGCCCTGCCAAAAGCTTAATCAATGTACTTTTTCCGCTACCGGTACCACCGATTAGCGCTATTTGTTCACCCTGCTTTATAGTAATAGATAAATTGTTTATGATATTTTTACTTGACTCCGGATATGCAAATGCAAGATTTTTTATCTCAATATCAAATCCGCAGGGCTTCTCGCCTTTCCCATCGGCTATGCTCTCCTCGTCTTCTGCAAAATGTATATCAGAAAGACGCTTTAAGGAAACCTTAACCTTTGGAAGCCATGCAAGCGTCCACGAGATATTTATTATCGCTCCCGAGATAATCGCTATATATTGGAGCACTGCGATAACATCACCTGCGCTGATGCTGCCACTTTGAGACCTTAAACCGCCAAAGAAGAGAACTGCAACGGTTGCAAGGTTTAAAAGCAGCATTGCAAACGGATCTACCATACCGCCTCTCGTATTTGCCCGTATCATATATTTTGCCATTTCTTCGGTGGCGAATTTAGCTCTACTATGCTCTCTTTCCTCATTGTTGAATGCTCTTACAACTCGTAAGCCCGAAAGACGTTCTCTTACTATCTTATTCTGCATATCTACGTACTTATCTGATTTATCCCACATATCGTAAAGCGGTCTCATAAGAATAAGCACTAATACAAGCACGGGTGGAATTGATAGCATAAACACGGCAGAAAGCGCAGGATCTGCTAAAAATGCTAATACAGCTGATCCTATAAACATTACCGGAACAGTAAAAAGCGTATAAGGAAGTCCTGTGACCGTTCCTTCGATGTTCCATATATCATCTGTTGCTCTCGTCAAAATCCCCGACGGTCCTATTTTCGTATAATCGGTATAAGACAACTTGTTGATTTTCTCAAAGGTCGTACGGAAAAGATCGGCTGTAAAACGTGAAGATATCCTTGTGTTCAGTTTAGCTGAAATAACATTTCCCAAAACAGATAGAATCGCTAAAGCGACCATAATTGCCGCATATTTCCATACAACAGAAATATTTTTTTCGGAAATTCCATTTTCAACAATCTTGCTCATAACGAAAGGCATAAGAAGAGCACACATCATACCTACGCCTTCTATAAATGCAACAAAAATAAGCTTTTTCCGATACGGCCTCATAAATTTTAATAGTAATTTCATTTTTATTATCGTTCTCTTTTTGTCAATTCATTTTTGTCTAAATCTCGTCAACCGAGAATAAAAAGCATAAAGCGCTCGCAGACAAAACGCCGCGAGCGCAAAAAAGTCCCGTGGCGCACTCTGCACCACGGGAGCACATACGTTATAAAACGAAATTATGCTACAATATCCTCGGAGGCGAGTACGTAAAGTTTGGTTGTTTTGAAATTAATTGCATACATTGTCATCGTATTCTCCCCCTTCCATATTTTTTATACGCTGGTATTATAACATTCAGAACATTATTTGTCAATAGATATTTTCAAAAAACGCATATAACTAATTAAAAATTCCAACGGCTCATATAAAATCTTTTCTATCACTCGCGCGGATATGTATGATTATTTTATATCACAAACCACCTTTATCAGAGGTATGGACCTGCACAGAAGCTCTTTTGCGATCAATTTACAGAGCTAATCAACCTTTACTTCTTCGCTATTCGCCTTATCTTTTACTTAAAATTCCGATTTGCCAATTTAGTGAAAGGATAAGAGTGAAAATATAATAAACAAAAAGGCAACTTGCATTATTCTACATCATACCATTCATCACCAATTTCGAAATATCTTACAGGCTCGTTCGTAATAAAAAAGAACCCATCTTGAAGCTCATATTCTACACCTGAGATCGTAATGGTTGTAGCTGTAATCAATTCACCGGGAATACTCCAGATTGCTGGCGAGCCGAGTTCATCGGATTTATATATTCCTGCCTTATCGATTAGATTGTAATACCCCTCTTCTCCTCTAATTATATAGAGTCTTCCAACAACGTAATTCTCTTTGGTAAACACCTTGTAAGTGTAGTCATCTTCTGAAACAGTACATCCCCAAAAATGCTTTTTTACAGGTTTAAAACCCTGCAAATCTGACCAATATCGTCCGTCTTCCAAAACGCCCCCGAATGTGAAATAATAGATTCGATAATCCCCGGTGTCAATATACTCTCTATCCGCGTAGCTTCCCGCAGCCATATCCGGAGTGAAGCCATACTCTCCATTATGTATTGCAAACGGAAGATAAGTCATCGCAATGAGCAAGATGAGAATTATTGACCAGCCGACAATCTGTCCTATCTGCCATAATTGCCGATTCTTTTTTACGATTACTTTTTCGGGCTCTTTGGTGGCAAGTTCAGAGCTACTAATATCAAAAAGTTCCTCTAATGTAGCCATAGATTCGGGATTAGGTAAGCCTAAACCACTTTCCCATTTTGCAACAGTACTACGGCTCACAAAAAGTTTTTCTGCCAATTGTGCTTGTGTGAGTCCTTTTTGTATTCGCAGTTGCTTTAGTTTTTCCTTAAATTCCATATCATATTACCTCCAAGCACCTATATTATAGCACAAATCGAAAAAAAAGGTTGTTACTTTTGTGTTACTCTTAGTTAAGCTGTGGAAATCGGTTTGATTTAGAATAAATCACGTCATTTTTTTACACGTCTCCGCACGGTAGCCCTTTCACAGTCTGTTTGCGTAGCAAACTATGACTGTTAGGCTGATGTCACTGATTCAAGCCGAGGAGTAAAAAAACAAAACACAAAATCTTTTTTTGGTGCACCCTCAGGGACTCGAACCCTGGACCCACTGATTAAGAGTCAGTTGCTCTACCAACTGAGCTAAGGGTGCATAAAAGATTTTGTGTTTCGTTTTTTGTAAAGCTTACGCTTTGGCTCCCCGAACTGGGCTCGAACCAGTGACATCATGATTAACAGTCATGCGCTCTACCGACTGAGCTATCGAGGAATAGCTATAAAGTCAAACGAAGTTGCATTGCAACTTCAAAAATGACCTATGAGCATTAAATGCT
>JAZNKD010000022.1:0-37722 GCA_045578385.1 Eubacteriales bacterium
GCAGCGCCGCTTCGAGCTGCTCTGTATACTCTGCTTTCTTTTTGTCGTACGAACGCCGTCCGTCCTTTGCCACAGATTTTGCTTTCTCGATTTCCGAAATTCTTGTACGGCACTGCTCGATAAGCTCGCGCGAATGAGCGAAATCGGACTCGGCAACACGCAGGGCGTTATCAAGTCTGTGAAGCTTTTCGGTCGTTTCGTTTATTTCATTAAATAGCTGCTCAGAGAGCATCTTGTTGGACTGTGCTTTAAGATAGAGCGTCTGGTCCTGTGCCTCAAGGTCAGATATGAGCTGATCAATTATTTCAAGCTCGTGGCAGGAGAGCTTCCACTCCTTCTCGGCGTTTTCGATATCCTCACGTATTTTCTTTGTATCAAAGAGCCAAAGAGAGACGTCCGCGCGCTTTTTTTCTTCGTATATCGCAAGACCGCGCCGAGCCTTTTCCGCCTCTTTTTCAAGCGGTCCTACTCGGTTTTCAAGCTCGGTAAGTATATCCCTTACTCTGTCGAGGTTATCCTGAGTATTTTTAAGCTTCTTTTCGGATTCCTCTTTTCTGTGACGGAACTTTGAAATTCCGGCAGCCTCTTCAAAAATATTGCGGCGCTCATCGCTCTTTTTTGAAATTATTTCCGCTATTTTACCCTGACCGATTATAGAATATCCCTCACGGCCGACACCTGTATTCATAAACAGCTCGTATATATCACGAAGTCGCTTCGGTTGTTTATTGATAAGATATTCGCTTTCTCCGGTACGGAAATATCGCCTTGTTACCGTAACCTCGTCATATTCCGAGTCAAGGCGGTTTTGCGGGTCGGAATTATCAAACGTAACCGAAACCTCGGCAAATCCCATAGGACGTCTTTCATCCGTACCACCGAAAATAACGTCTTCCATTTTCGTTCCTCGAATATTACGGCTTGAAAGCTCACCGAGTACCCAACGCATAGCATCGGAAATATTTGATTTTCCACTTCCGTTAGGTCCGACGATAACGGTAGCTCCACGCTCAAACGTAAGCACCGTTCGGTTTGGGAAGGATTTAAAACCGTGTAATTCTAGAGATTTTAAATACATTTTATTTCCTTTCTTCTACTTTCAAAGATACCGCGTATTCTCGAATATCGACAAACTCTTTAACCTTTATGTCAGAGAAACCGTATTTTTGAAGAAGTCGAATTTTGTTCTTTTTATGTTGACCGATAACCTTAGACGTATGCCCTTTAGCAACACCAATGATTAAATCGGATTGTTTCCTTAATTTTAGATCGTCAATTTTTTTACAAATAACTTCAAAATAATACTCATTTTCAACAAGCTCGCCTATTGCAGCGTGATTAGGGCCACTGTAATAAGTTTCATCACTGTGTAGATTTTCAGAGTCACAAAGACCGATTCTCAAAATCTTGACTCCGCCGTTTATAAGAACTTCAAATACAACTGCCGCACGGCTTACAGCTTCATCTAACGACAAAGCCTGATACACTCCGTCCTCAGACATTCTGCAAAGCTCAGTAGCCTTGAATACTATTGTAGGATATATTCTTGCTTCGTCAGCGCCGGAGGAAACGATAAATTTTGCGGTGTCAATTTCATCTTGCAGAGTTGAACCCGGCAATCCTATCATCATCTGGCCACCCAGCTTAAAACCAAATTCTTTTATCAATCGCGTTGCATTACGCTCAGCTTCAAGCCCATGACCTCTTTTTGAAAGTCTGAGGACATTTTCAGAAACACTCTGAAGTCCTAGCTCAATAGTATCAACACCATACTGCTTCAGGATATTCAAAACGGTTTCGTCAATATAATCAGGTCTTGTTGAGCATCTGATAGAGTCAATTCTGCCTTGTTTTAAATATCCGTTTGCGATAATTAGGAGATTTTTCATCAAAAGCGGATCGATACCGGTAAACGAGCCGCCGAAAAATGCAATTTCTTTTTTTGTGTCAGTACCTATCGTGGAAAGAGCTTCTTCAATTATAGGTATTACCTCGTCGGCAACAAATTCTCTTTTTCCGGAAATTATGCGCTGGTTGCAGAAAACGCAATCGTTTGGGCATCCTAAATGAGGAATAAAGATAGGTATGTTAACGTGCTTTACCATTTTTGTTTTCCTTATAGTTTAAAGCCAAACAGCAATAGAGCTGATTTGGCAGCCTGCATTTCTGCACTTTTTTTACTGAGTGCATTTCCGCTGCCAACGACATTATTATTTACTTTAGCAACAACGGTGAATTCCTTTTTATGCTCCGGTCCTTTTTCTTCTACTACCTCATATTCAAGCGAAGCGGAGCCATCCTTCTCTATAAATTGCTGAAGCATAGTTTTATAATCCGGGGTTGATGACGTGGAAGCTTTATGGATTGCCTCACTGAATAAGTCCACTATAACCCTCTGATATTCCGAAGAACCGTTAAGACGGCAATCTATAAACATAGCTGCCATAACAGCTTCCATAGCATCTGCTAATACCTTAGGTCTTGTTCTGCAATCCGACTCTTCGCCTCTGCCGAGATGAAGAAAATCGCCTAGGGAAATATTATTCGCAATTTTAGCAAGAGTATTTTCGCAGACAAGCTGCTGCCTCATTCTCGTAAGCTTTCCTTCCCCGTAAGCTTTGAAATTATCAAACAAATATTCGGAGATAACTATTTCAAGAACCGCATCTCCAAGGAATTCCAAGCGTTCATTGGAAGGTAAATTTAATCCTTTTGCTTTATATTCGTTTGAATAGGAGGAATGTGTAAGCGCATTTTCGAGATAAGATGAATCGCAAAACTTATATCCAAGCTTATTTTCCAGGATATCAAAGTTTTTTCCGATGGCCACGTCATTACCTCCATTTCTTATTTTAACATCTTAAATATCAGGTCTGATCATAAAGCTTGTCAACGTCAGCGAGAAGCTTTTTATCGTCATAATCAAGCGCATAACTTGCAATATCATCGTTTATTCCAGTATTAACAAAGAATATAGCCTGTCTTATAGCATTTTTTATCGCCTTTGCATTAGATGAACCGTGCGCTTTTATTACAGGTTTTGAAATACCGAGAATTGGCGCGCCTCCGTGCTCCGATGCGTCAAACTGTGTCTTTAATTCTTTTATCTTGTTCTTCATAGTAAGTGTTGACGCCATTGTAACAACATTGGTACGAAGAACGTCCTTAAGAGTTCCCATAAGGAACTTGCCCATACCCTCAACAGCCTTTAGGAATATGTTCCCTGTAAATCCGTCGCATACAAGAACATCACAAACTCCGAACGGTACTTCTTTAGACTCAACGTTACCGACAAAATTAAGTCCACTTTCCGATAGAAGCTGGTAAGACTCTATTTGCAGTGCGTTTCCTTTGTTGTATTCAGTACCGTTATTTAACTGTCCAACCTTTGGTCTGTCTACGTTATATATTTTTTCCATATATTTTGCGCCCATGAACGCGAACTGAATTATATTATCAGAAGTCACGGTAAGGTTAGCGCCGGAATCCATAAGCAAAACGGGGCACGAAAGAGGCAAAATAGACGCAATCGCAGCTCTGTTTATACCCATAATTCTTTTAACTATCAGCGTTGCACCCGTTATAAGCGCTCCGGTATTACCTGCACTGACAAAGGCATCACCCTCACCTGCTGCAAGCATTCTCAGTCCGACACTCATAGATGACTCTTTCTTTTCGCGAACGACCGCCAAAGCTCTGTCTTCCATATTTATGACGTCGGAAGCATGGCGAATAAGAATATCGCCAAGTGCAAGCTCGTTTTTTACAACGACATCGGAAATAACGTTTTCATCTCCAATAATAACTATTTCGTGATCTTTATATTCGAGAGATGCATCAATCGCGCCTTTAATCAGCTCGAGAGGGGCATTGTCACCACTCATTACATCCACTAAAATTCTCATATATCTTTCAAGTTCAGATAATTTTGATCTATAATATCAAGCGAACGGACAGAATATGCCTCGTTTCTGAACTTTTTTCCTCCTTTAACCTTCTTTCCTAAGGGAGCTATTATACCGAAGTTGGCATTCATCGGTTGAAAATGCGAAGAAACGCCGCCGTTGCTTACATAATCTGCAAGCGCACCAATTTCGGTTTCTTTCGGAAATATTATTTGTTCTTTACCCAAAATGAGTCTTGCCGCATTTATACCTGCAACGAATCCCGATGAAGCAGACTCGACGTATCCTTCGACACCGGTCATCTGACCTGCAAAGAACAATTTTGGATAATTCTTCATCGAATATGTCGCTGTAAGCATTCCGGGAGAATTAAGATAAGTATTTCTGTGCATAACCCCATATCTAAAGAATTCAGCACCTTCAAGACCGGGTATCATTCTAAATACTCTCTGCTGTTCACCGAATGTAAGATGCGTCTGGAAACCAACGATATTATACATTGTTCCCTCGCGATTTTCCCGTCTTAGCTGAACTGTTGCGAAAGCATCTTCTCCGGTGGTGGGAACCGGAAGTCCTACAGGCTTCATCGGACCGAATCTTAGGGTGTCATATCCTCTCGAAGCCATAACCTCGATAGGCATACATCCTTCAAAAACGGTAAGATCTTCCTGTAACTCTTTATCAAAAGCTTTGAGCGGAGCTGTTTTGGCTTCAACCAAAGCTTTGTAAAACGCATCGTATTCAGCCTCAGTCATAGGACAGTTTAAATAATCCTCGGGATCCCCCTTACCGTATCGGGACGCGTAAAATGCTTTTGACATATCTACGGTTGAAAAATCAATTATTGGTGCTGCAGCATCAAAAAAGTGCAATTCACCACCGCCTGTGATATTCCTTATAGCTTCTGCCATTGATTCACTTGTTAGAGGACCGGTTGCAACCACTGTAACCATTTCCGTATCGATTTCGGAAACTTCCTCCAAGTGAACCGTGATAAGCGGATGGTTTTTTATTTTTTCGGTTATATACGCACTGAAATCCTCACGGTTTACGGCAAGAGCACTTCCTGCCGGAACCTCTGTGGCATATGCAGCTTCCATAATCAGCGAGCCCATTTTGCGAAGCTCCTCTTTTAAGAGCCCTACAGCATTATTAAGCTGATTTGAACGCAGGGAGTTTGAACAAACAAGCTCAGCAAAATTATCACTGTGATGCGCTGGCGTATGACGATGCGGTTTCATTTCATAAAGCTCAACTGCAACTCCCATATTTGCAATTTGCCACGCCGCCTCAGAACCTGCAAGTCCCGCACCGATTACAATAACTTTATCATTTGTCATTAATCGTCATCCATATTTTCATCCTCGCGAACATAGCCGCATTTTCGCGATTTGCAAATTACGGCTTTGCGAGTCTTTTTGTAATACAGCATTTCTCCACAATCCGGGCATTTTTCAAGCAGGGGCTTATCCCAAGTTGAAAAATCGCATTTAGGATACGAAATACAGCTATAAAACAGTATTTTTTCTTTTGCGTGTTTAGCAATTATATGTTCCCCGCATTTGGGGCAAGGAACACCTATATCTGTAAACTTTTGTTTGGTAAATCTGCAATTCGGATAATTCGCGCAGGCATAAAACGTTCCGTATCTTCCGTAACGCACAACCATATCTCCGCCGCAAAGTTCACATTTAAAGTCCGCAAGCTCAACGGTTTGCGCCTTTGGCTTTACGGGATTGCCCTCTTTATCGGTAGCAATAGTTGATCTGCAAGCAGGATAATCCGGACAAGCAAGGAACTTTCCGAAGCGACCGGATTTATAAATCATCTTCTTGCCGCACTTCGGACATTCATAATTGCTTTCTGCCGCAGGCGCTTTAACCTTCAGCGTGTCGGATTTTTTAGATGACGCATTCTTAAGCTCCTGCTGAAAATTCTTATAAAAATCGCCTATTACGCCTTCAATCGTATTTTCGCTGTTTGCAATATCATCAAGCCTTGATTCCATAACTGCTGTAAACTCGTAATCAACAATCTCGGGGAAATTTTCTTTCATAAAGTTTGTTGTTATTTCACCAAGATTTGTTCCTACCAAAACCCTGCCTTCGCGTCTTACGTAATCGCGCGAAATAATTATGGAAATTATTGGAGCATAGGTTGACGGTCTGCCTATTCCGTTTTCTTCAAGAAATTTAATCAGTGACGCTTCTGTATATCTTGCGGGAGGCTCGGTAAAATGCTGCTTTTTTTCAAGCACAGCCGATTTAAAAACATCACCTTCGGAAATTTCGGGGATTTCCGACATATTTTCCTGATCATCTTCGTCCGGTTCGTCATCGGAATTATCATAGAGAGCCATAAAGCCCTCCGATTTTACCACCTGACCACCGGTTCTGAAAATGTATCCGTTGTTTTCAATATCAATAGTTACCATATCGAGAACGGCATTTTCCATCTGGCTGGCAACGAATCTCTCCCAGATAAGCTTATAAAGCTTAAGCTGGTCGGACGAGAGCATTTTCTTAATGGCTTTCGGGGAAAGCGCTACGTTTGACGGACGGATTGCTTCGTGCGCATCTTGTGCATTATTTCTGCTTTTATATGCTCTCGAAAATTTAGGTAAATACTCTTTTCCTATATGATTTTCTATATAATCTCTTACTGATTCCAACGCGCTGTCCGCAATTCTTGTCGAATCGGTACGCATATAAGTAATAAGACCTTGAACACCGCCAAACTCAGAGCCCAAATTAAGACCGTCATAAAGCTCCTGCGCTATTTTCATGGTTTTATGAGACTGAAATCCTAATTTTTTCGAAGCTTCCTGCTGAAGCGTCGAAGTTATAAAGGGAGGTGCGGGATACTTTTGCTTCTCTGAATGTTTTACGGAAATAACTTTGAATTTCCCGTCCTTTACAGTGTTCTCAACCTTAATTACGTCAGATTCATTTTCAAATTTAATTCTACCATCGCTATTTCCGAAAAAGTGAGAATAAATCTTTTCATCATTTTTAAGCGAAAGCATTAAATCTAACGTCCAATACTCTTTTGGAACAAATTCTCTGATTTCGCGTTCTCTTTCGGAAATTATTCTTGCGGCAACCGACTGAACTCGTCCGCCCGAAAGACCGCTTCCTACATTTTTCCATAAAACCTCGCTGAGATTGAATCCTACGAGTCTATCTAAAATTCTTCTTGCTTGCTGAGAATTTACAAGATCAAGATCAATACATCTTGGAGATTTTATAGCGTCTTTAACGACACTCTTTGTAATTTCATTGAAAGTAACTCGGCAAGCCTTATTTTCCGGAATACCAAGCTCTCTTGCAATATGCCAGGCGATAGCTTCACCCTCGCGATCAGGGTCTGTTGCTATAAATATCTTATTTGCCGTTTTTGACTCTTTCTTTAGCTCTTTTATTACGTCGCCCTTCCCTCTTATGTTTATATAATGAGGTGCAAAGCCGTTTTCAACGTCGATACCAAGACTGCTCTTGGGCAAATCTCTGATATGTCCTTTAGATGCGATAACTTTATAATTAGATCCCAGGTAGCTTTTTACGGTATTTGCTTTTGCGGGAGATTCCAAAATTACTAAATTTGCCATATTAAGCGGATAACCGCGCCTTTCTATACATTATCACTATAACTTTCGTTTTACTTTTTCGCCGGGTAGCAAGACTACAAAATGCCCCATTTCTAGCTTTAGCAATGCTTTCATAACCTTTGGCATACTATACTCGGTATCAACCAGCGACTCTATTGAACATTCGGATACTGTAGGAATTTTTCTGTAAATATTTAAGGTATCCTTATCAAAATTAAGAATTTCCAACGTGGTTTCAACATTTTTTGTTTCAGATGTTTCTGACACCGATTCTTCATTTTCTGTTTTGTTTTCTTTTTTCTTCTTAGAGGTAAATGAAGAAAAAATACTGTCACTCGGGGCAACACACGCAATTTCGAGATCTTTAAGAATGTCATTCATACGAACGTCAAGTTTTTCCTTAAGATTGAAAGGATTTATTATCCCTGTATAAACAAATTCAAGATCTCTGACAATATCATCCGGTGCGGTTATAAGTTTTGCACCGTTTTTAATTAAAAGGTTTGTAACTTCACTCGTCTTATTATCTACATTGCCGGGTAATGCATAAACCGTTTTATCATATTTTTTTGCATATCTCGCCGTTATTAGCGCACCGCTGCGCTCTCTGCCCTCTATCACTACAGTAGAACAAGATATTCCTGCTATCAGCCTATTTCTTACAGGAAAATTACGGCCTTCCGGACGGGTACCGGGTGCATATTCCGTCATAACGCAACCCGTTTTAACAATTTCACGGGCAAGCTTTTTATGCTGTTCGGGATAGCAAACATCTATTCCGGTTCCCAAAAATGCAATGTTTATACCGCCTGCAGAGATAGCGCCTGCGTGAGATACACCGTCAATTCCTACAGCCATTCCTGAAACAATTATCGCACCGGCTGCCGCAAGATCGTGTCCTATAATAAAGGCGTTTCTTCTTCCGTAGTCCGTAAGACGCCTAGTTCCAACCATAGCTATTATGCAGCTTTTATTAAAATCCGGAAGCACTCCGCGATAATACAGTAAAACCGGAGGATTTTTTATTTCTCGAAGAGAAGAAGGAAAAGCATCATCACCGTAGGTAATTATGCCTATATTTTTCTTTTTACAGTATTCATATATATTCGATGCCCTATCGGTATTCTTGTTAACTATCAAGTCAAAATCACGAGAATTTGAACCGATGCAACCGATTATATCAGCTTCATCAGCATTAAATATCGCCTCGGGATTTCCAAACTTATTTATCAGCTTGCGAAAAGTATCGCTTCCCGGCGTAACTGCTAAAGAAAGCCATATCCAATAAATACTGTTATCCATATGCTACCTGCTTCAGATATTTTTACTTTGCTCCCACATAAATATCGCTGCTGCAACCGATGCGTTAAGCGATTCTGTTTTAGAAGAAATCGGAATATAGATTCCGCCGTCGCAGATTTCCGAAATTTCTCTTGGAACTCCATGACCCTCGTTACCGATTATTACAGAATCCCACTTTGTAAGCGGTATCGCTCCAAGAGGCTTTGCACTTTCGGAAAGCTCAGCTGAATAAACCCGTCTTCCGTTTTGCTGCATGGCGAGAATATATTCCCTTATATCTGCAACACGGGTAACTTTAACGCGAAAAAGACTTCCCATTGCACCCCTGACAGTTTTGGGATTATATATGTCTGCACAATCAGCACTTAAAATGATATGCTCTACGCCGAAGGCAACTGCACTCCTTATTGCAGATCCGAGATTGCCGGGATCTCTTACAGAACACAAAGCTATCGACCTTCCGCATGCATTTTTTGAAAACTCTTCCTTATATATTATATCTAATTGACGGAAAAAGTCAAGATGTTTTATAATACTTATTACTCCTTGAGGCGCATTTTCTGTAGAAATTTTAGAAAAAGCATCATCTCCTAGAATCTGAACCGAAGTATTTTCCCCAAGATTTCGATTTGAAAGTTCTTTTAGCTTTGGAATGATTTTTTCGGATTTCGATTCTGATACAAAAATTTTTGTTACGGGAAGCTCTGCTTCAATAGCCTCGTACGTAAGCTTTTCACCCTCAGCAATAAATACTTTCTCGATATCTCTGCCTTTTTTATCCTTTAACGATGCAGCCAATTTAACTGCAGGATTATTTCGACTTGTGATAATTTCATCAATAAATTTCACCTTAATTCTCCTGTGATAAAAAATCCCGGTCAGCCGAAATCGACACAACCGGGAAATTTATGTCTATTAAAGAGCTGCCTTAGCCTTTTCGCAAATCGCAGCAAACGCTTCCTTATCGGAAACTGCAAGCTCTGCAAGCATCTTACGGTTAAGATCGATACCTGCGACCTTAAGACCGTGCATAAGAGTGGAATAATTCATACCGCAAACCTTAGCCTGCGCAGAAATTCTGGTGATCCAAAGAGAACGGAAATCTCTCTTTTTCATCTTACGGCCTGCAAATGCATAGTTACCGCTCTTGAGAACGGCCTGCTTAGCCATCTTGAAATGCTTGGACTTTGATCCCCAATAACCTTTAGCTGCTTTGAGGATGTTCTTTCTTCTCTTGCGCGTCATCATAGCGCCTTTAACTCTTGCCATTTATCTGTTCCTCCAAATTTTCTTCTTTTACTTATCACTTGCCGATAAGATTTCTGTAAGTGGGAGCAAAACTCTCGCTAAGAATAGCGCCCTTGCGAAGTCCTCTCTTACGCTTTGCGGTCTTAAGACCGAGATTATGACGATGATTGTTGTGATTCATCTTTACCTTACCGCTACCGGTGAGAGAAAATCTCTTGGCAGATGCTTTATGTGTCTTGATCTTTCCCATTTTAATTTCTCCTTTTCATTTGGGTTATACCCTGTTTATCATATAAATTCTGCGAATCTATAAACTATACTACTTTTTTTCGGGTTTTGCGGGAGCAAGTACAATAGACATAAATCTACCGTCAAGCACCGGCTTTTTCTCGGCAACGCCAAAGCCCTTAAGCGCTTCCTCGAACTTAGCAATTACTTCTCTACCGAGCTCCATATGAGACATTTCTCTTCCTCTGAAGCGAACAACTGCCTTAACTTTATTGCCTTCTCCGAGAAATTTCTTCGCCTGGTTGATTCTTGTATCAAGGTCATGCTGCTCAATGCGGCAAGAAAGCTGAACTTCCTTTACCTTAACTATCACCTGCTTTTTCTTTGCTTCTTTCTCTCTTTTATCGCGCTCAAAGCAGAACTTACCGTAGTCAATAGCGCGACATACAGGGGGAGTTGCGTTGGGAGCAATAAGTACAAGATCGACGCCTGCGTTATCGGCGTAATTAAGTGCATCGGCAATCTTCATAATGCCCACCTGCTCATTTGCAGGACCGAGTACTCTAACCTCGGGATACTTTATCTCCTCGTTAATCGGGAGACTCTTTTCATCCTTTGTGCTAATAGCCATATACCTCCGAAAAAATAAAAAATGCATACAGATATCTCCGTACGCACACAAAACAGCTCGCCAAAAACGAGTCATCTTAAAGTATTAACCATTACGCACTTCTGTGGTAAGGTGAGAACGGAAATTCTGCTTTATTTTTGTTAGCATTTTGCTACGTTCGATATTATAACATTAAAAAGTCAGTTTGTCAATACATTTTTCAAAAAAATTGTCTTAACTTTCTTTTTTATTGTTTTTTGTGTTTTTTTCTGCATTTTAGCTCTCAAAATTGTGTAATATTGCATCTTTACTTTTCAAAAATATTGGTATATAATTTAAAAGCAAAATCAAGTACGCGAAGAAGCGCCAAGCTTATGACACATTATTATCAAAGGTACTTTCATTACCGGATATCTAACGTTATTCGGCTTAAATCCGTCAATAACGACAAATGCGGCTATCTCATTACAGCGTGAGATAGCCCATTATTTTTGAAGAAACAAAATATTTTTTATAAAACTGTAGATTTTTATACTTAGATATGTTATAATATAATGAATTTGTATTGTCAAAATTCTAAATCAGCTTATAAAAGGATATATTATGTCATTAAACACCAGCGAAAAAACAGTTGTAAGACTCCCGATAATTCCTCTCCGAGGCTTAGTTGCTTTCCCCGGAGTTCAAATGAATATAGAAATAGTAAGGCCAAAAACTCTGAAAGCTTTCACTGCAGCAGCGACTATGCACGGCATGGATGTTCTTCTCGTTGCTCAAAAGGACATTTCAAAGGAAAATATCGAAGCCGACGATTTATTTAAAATAGGAGTGCTTGCCAAAATACGTCACGTCGTTAAAAACACATCAAATAATCTTTCTGTTGTTTTTGAGGGTATGTCAAGGGCTATAATTGATGGAATAGATACGGAAGACGGTTTTATGTGCGGAACCGCGGAATTGCGCCGCGAACCTGCTTTTTCTACAGCTCCTTCAAAAATTGAGGCGCTTGTACGTGAAGTAAAAAACTGCCTTGCTTCTCTTCCTGAAATGCACCCGACTTTTACCGAAGAAATGCGACTTGGCGCAGAAGCTATTACCGAGCCCGGTAAATTTGCAGACTTCGTTGCCTCATCTGCTATCATTGATTACAGCAACAAGCAATCTATACTTGAATTTTTCACTCCTAAAGCAAGACTCGAGAAACTTCTCATTCTATTGGAAGAAGAAAAAATGCTTCTTCAGTGCGAGCATGATATTCAGATTCAGGTTCGTGAAAAAATTGATAAGAATCAAAAAGATTATTTTCTCCGAGAGCAAGTAAAGGCTATTCAGGCAGAACTCGGAGAGGATGATGACGATGAGATACGAGAATATGAGGAAAAAATTTTTGCTAAACCGTTATCCGAAGAAATACGCGAAAAGCTTTTGAAAGAACTCAATAAGCTTTCAAAAACCCCCTTTGGTGCAGCAGAAGGAACAGTTCTCCGTTCGTATCTGGATACGTGTATAGAATTTCCGTTCGGAATTAAAAGCGAATCATCAACGTCGGTTTCAAAGGCGCGGGAGATTCTCGATGAAGATCACGATGGACTTGAAAAGGTTAAAGCGCGAATTCTTGAATTTGTTGCCGTTAAGCAATTTTCTCCGGATGTTAAAAACCAGATAATTTGCCTCGTTGGTCCTCCCGGTGTCGGAAAAACGTCGGTTGCTGCCTCGATTGCAAGAACACTGGGAAGAAAATATGCAAGAGTATCGCTCGGAGGTATGCATGACGAAGCGGAAATAAGAGGACACAGAAAAACCTACGTCGGTGCTATGCCGGGCAGAATTGTATCCGCAATTATAAACTCAAAAGTTGAAAATCCCGTAATAGTACTTGACGAAATAGATAAGCTTGCAAACGATTTCAGAGGAGATCCCACCTCGGCACTTCTTGAAGTTCTCGATCCGGAGCAAAATAAGATGTTCAGAGATAACTTTATGGAAATTCCGATTGATCTCTCCGACTGTTTGTTTATTGCTACAGCTAATAGCTACGATAGAATTCCGGCTCCGCTGCTCGACCGTATGGAAGTGATTGAGTTATCAACTTATACCGACTCGGAAAAGTTGGCAATCACTAAAAATCATTTGATTCCAAAGCAGCTTAAACGAAACGGAATCGCAAAAAAACATTTTCGTATCAATGATGAAGCGATTTTGAAGCTTATCAAAGAATACACCCGTGAATCAGGTGTACGTAATCTCGAACGTGAAATTGCTTCACTCATCAGAAAAGCAGCTAAAAGAATAGCCGAGGGTGAAGTAAAATCCGCAAGCATAACCCCGAAAAATCTTTCGTCATATCTTGGAAAAGCCAAGGTTATCCCGGAGAAACTCGAAGCAACAGATCCTATAGGTGTTGTTAACGGACTTGCGTATACGCATTCCGGCGGAGATTTGCTTAAGGTTGAAGTTGCAGTTATGGAAGGAACGGGAAAAATTGAGCTTACGGGCTCTCTTGGCGAAGTAATGAAGGAGTCGGCAAAAATTGCTCACTCTTACGTACGAAGTGTAACCGATAAATACGGACTCCCCTCCTCTTTCTATAAGGATTCTGATATTCATATTCATTTTCCTGAAGGTGCTATCCCTAAAGACGGTCCCTCGGCCGGTGTTACTATGGTTACAGCTATCATCAGTGCGCTTGGAAACATTCCTGTAAAAAGAACCGTTGCAATGACAGGCGAAGTAACGTTGCGCGGCAAGGTTTTACCCATTGGGGGACTTAAAGAAAAAACTCTCGCCGCATATCGCTCCGGAATAAGCACAGTACTGATCCCTGCAGACAATTTAAAGGATCTTGACGATATTGATTCTCAGGCAAAAGAACATCTTACGTTTATTCCTTGCGAAAATATTTCTGACGTGCTTTCCGCAGCACTGACAAAATTTTAATTTTACGGACTAAACTATGAAAATAAATGTCAATAATGCAAATATCGCATTAACCGTGGGAAACTCAAGGCAATTTCCGAGAGATCCAAAGCCGGAAATTGCCTTATCAGGCAGATCAAACGTAGGAAAAAGCTCTCTTATCAATACTCTGCTCGGCAGGAAATCTCTCGCAAGAGTATCTTCTGCTCCAGGTAAAACGATAACGATTAACTACTATAACGTAGACGGTAAATTATATCTCGTTGATCTCCCAGGATACGGTTATGCCAAACGCTCTATGGAATCCAAAAAAAACTGGAGCTCTCTTACAGACGATTACTTTTTAAAAAATCCTTCAGCAGATGCTATTAAGCTCGTCGTTCAACTTGTAGACATACGGACAGGTCCTACGAATGATGACATTATGATGATAAACTTTCTTATCGATTCCGATATACCATTCATTGTCGTTGCAACAAAGACGGATAAGCTTTCAACGGCTCAACTTAACAATGCGTTAGATAATCTGCAGAAGGAATACTTTGAAGGTACGGATATCAAAATAATTCCCTTTTCTTCGGTTACAAGAGAGGGAAAAGATATATTATGGAATGAAATTTTTGAGGTTCTGAACTAAAAAATGATTAATTCTGAAGCAATAGTTTACTATATTCTTTCGGCATTTGCCGTTCTTATCACGCTGACTATCCACGAATACTGCCATGCGTATGCGGCATATAAGCTAGGAGATCCTACTGCAAAAAGTATGGGAAGACTTACTCTAAATCCGATAAAGCATCTTGATCCTATCGGTGCGGTTTGTATGCTTGTTTTTCATTTCGGATGGGCAAAGCCTGTTCCGATAAACGCACGGTATTTTAAAAAGCCTAAACGCGATTTTGCGATTACCGCGTTTGCGGGACCTCTTTCGAACTTATTTATGGCATTCTTATCAGCGTTGATTTACCTCTCGTTATATGCAACATTCCGAAGCTTTAATTTTTCAAGCAAATATGCTTTTGCGCTCGTTGATAATACCCTTTCATTTTTATATGTATTTCATTTGATAAATCTGGGTATTGCTATATTCAATATGATTCCCATACCACCTCTTGACGGTTCAAGAGTTCTCAACGTGATACTTCCCCAGAAAACGTATTTCAAAATTATGAAGTACGAAAGAACGATATATTACGTTATGCTCGGATGGCTGCTTCTCGGGGATTTCGTTGTCTTATCCCTTATGTCTATATCATTTATTGCGGCAAGCCCTGTACTTTCCGCAATAGTTAAAATTTTCTCACTTTCCGAGATACTTGGTATTGCTATCGAAGCACTTTCATCATTAATATTTAAGTTTTGGCAACTTATTCCGTTCCTTTCCATATAAGTTTGCGTTTAGGAACGGCACATCTTGTCATTTAAAACGGAGATTTTATAATGTCAGAACAGTTAACCTACAGGCTTGACCAATTTGAAGGTCCACTAGACCTTTTGCTTACACTGATAAGCAAAAACAAAGTAAGTATTACGGATATACCAATCGCAATTATATGCGATCAGTATATGGAATATATTGAAGAAGCTCAGCGTATGGACCTTGAAATTGCCAGCGAATTTATCGTTATGGCGAGCGAGCTTATGCTTATAAAGAGTAAAATGATACTTCCTCACGAAGAAGGTACGGAAAACGACCCGAGACGTGAGATAGCAAACGCGCTTCTGCTCTACCAGCAGGCAAAGCTTGCGGTTACTAAGCTCCGTCCTCTTTACGAGGAATATTCTTCGAGATTTGTTAAAGGAACAGACGATATACCGCCAGAAAAGGGACTCCCCCTTAATCTTGATCCGTCTTTAATGATAAAGGCGCTTAATTCCATCCTAAGAAGAATACGAATTGCCGAAGCAGAAAGAAAACCTACCGACCTCGTTAATCCACTTATTAAGCATCACGTCGTTTCGGTTGAAGAAAAAATCGAAGAAATCTGCACGTTGCTCGAGGAGCACGAAGAAGCATCGCTATTCTTCTTGCTTAAAGATGCTACGACAAGAGCCGAGCTAGTTGCACGCTTTATGGGCGTACTTGAGCTTATTAAGATACATAGAATAATGATTACGACCGTTCATTTCGTTGAGGATGTTGCAGAATACGATGCGGAAGGTCTTGAAATAAAGTTCAAACTTAACCCCGACTATGTTCCTATAGAAGGTATGGAGAGCGAGTTCGATGCTCTTCCGGAAGACAATTCAGAAAAGGACGAAGACAAAAAATGAGTGAAATAGAAAATAAAACATCCGAAACAGAAGAGATTTCCGAGCCGGAAAGAGTCGTTGTTTTTGAAGAGGGTCTTGAGGCTATACTTTTTGCCGCAGGTCATCCGGTTTCTTATGCAACGCTCGCAAGGGTTTTCGATATGACACCGTCAAAGGTTAAAGATAAAATTTTCGAATACGCAATAAAGTACAATGATCCGAAAGCCTTCCCTCGAGGTGTTATGCTACTTACATACGGCGAATCCTGCCAGCTTTGCACAAAGGAGCATTATCTTCACGAGATACGCGATGCGCTCGGAATAAGAAAAAGCGGTACGCTTTCTACAGCTGCTATGGAAACACTTGCAGTAGTTGCTTATAATCAACCTGTTACACGAGTTTTCGTAGATACTATAAGAAAAGTGGATTCATCTTATGCAATGAACAGTCTTATAGACAGAGGTCTTATAGAATGCGTCGGACGCTTAGACGTTCCCGGTAGACCCATGCAGTACGGAACAACTTCCGACTTCTTAAGATGCTTCGGTCTTAAATCCATTGAGGACTTACCTTCAGCTTCGGAAGAACTTGTAAATATGTTTGAAAAAACTCACGAAAAAGAAGAAGCAGAAAGAACTCAAGACGAAAAGCAAATTTCGATTGATGATGTAGAAAATGCAGAATCTAATGAAAATACGGAGCAGAATCCCATTCTTAGCTCTAATGCATCCGATGATACAAGTGATACCGGGGCTGAAAACGCACAAACCGAAGAAATAGATGAGCCCTCTGCCGAAGATGATATAATAGATGTAGATTAAGGAGATATATGATACAGTCTTTGTTATTTCTTGTAACATCACTGACTGTCTTTCTGATATTGACCGAAATACTAACAATAGATATTTTTTACGGTGAGAAAACCATTGTAGATTTTAACTTCACAATCTTTGCAATAAGATTTACAAGTTCGGATTCTAAACGTGAAAAGAAGAAAAAAAGACGCAATTCCAAAAACATACCGTCGGTTTTACGTTTTATTTCTCCTATACTATCTAAGAGTGAAATAGTTTTGCATAATCTTTATATTTCACTTCCCTCCGATTCACCGTCAGACTATGCCATAAAACGCGGCATATATATATCCTTAATGTCCGCTGTTTTTGCATATATCGATACTGCGGCTAAAAAATTTACTGCTAACGATATAACTTTTCACGTTTCTGCAAATAATAACTACAAAGTGTCTTACAGGGTAAGCTTTACGGTTTCATTACTGAATTTTTTGACCTTTTTACCTATATTTATTAAGCGCAGACATGAAGAAAGGCGCAAGTTATTATGGCAGAAAATAAAATGAGCGAGATGATTCGCGCTTCACTTGACGGCATCAAAGATTTCGCCGACGTTGATACTGTTTTCGGTAAAGCGGTAACAACGCCAAACGGAGTTACCGTAATTCCCGTCTCTAAAATTTCGGTGGGATTTGCCACCGGAGGACTTGACATTCCGGGCAAACGACAAATTTCACATAATAATTTCGGCGGTGGAAGCGGTACCGGTGTTTCAATTACTCCGGTAGCTTTCCTTGCTGTTGGAAAAAATGCGGAAATCAGCCTTATACAAATAGGCGGAAGCGAGCAATCCCCCGTAGAGAGAGCTTGCGATTTGATAGAAAATTCACCCGCAATAATTGAAAAAATCAAAAAAACCTTCTCGGGATAATATTTCCATAAAAGATTTAGAATATCATCATTCCTTTGTGCAAAAAATATTTAAAAAGGAGTACGATATGAAAAATCCAAAAGATAGAATTATAATTGTAACGTTGTTTCTGATAATACTGTTTGTATTTTTTGCAACGGTTATATTTTCCGAGTCAAATCTATCACTCAGTGCTAAGTCCGCGGTCCTTTATGAACCTGAAAATTTTGAATTTTTATATTCTAAAAATGCTGATTTAAAACTTCCTATGGCAAGCACGACCAAAATCATGACTGCCCTTGTAGCTCTTGAGCATTCATCCTGCGACGACGTCGTTAAAATTGCGGATGAAGCTATTGGAGTTGAAGGTTCTTCTCTTTATTTAAAAAAAGGTGAAGTAATGTCTATGAGAGACCTACTTTACGGTTTAATGCTCAGAAGCGCAAACGATGCGGCGTTAGCCATAGCATACGAAGTTTCGGGAGGAATCTCTGAATTTGCCGTTCTGATGAATCAAAAAGCCGCAGACCTTGGACTTACGAATACTCACTTTACAAACCCGCACGGTCTTGATTCTGACGAACATTTTACAACAGCTAAAGATCTGGCAATAATTGCCGCCGAGGCATTAAAAAATGAAACGTTCAAGAAAATAGTTTCAACAAAAAAAACTACTATTACAAATTACTCGGGTGAAACCCGTCTCGTAGTTAACCATAATAAACTTCTTACACTTTACGATGGAGCTATCGGCATTAAAACAGGATTTACAAAAAAGAGCGGTAGATGTTTGGTTGGCGCTTCCGAAAAGGACGGAATTACTTTTATTACGGTAACAATAAACGCTCCAAACGATTGGAACGATCACAAAAAACTATTTGATTACGGTTACTCTCTGCTCGAAAGCAAGCAGCTTGCTAATCCGTTTGAATTCAGATATACAATTCCGTTGTTAAACTCTGACAAAAGCAATATTACTGTTTCAAACGATAAAGCGTTCAGTGTAGTAACCAAACGCTCAGAAAAATCTCCCGATTATGAAATAATTTTGCCAAAATATGTCGCTGCGCCTATTTTACAAGATGACGTTATAGGTAAAATTATTTTTACCCAAGACGGAAAATATATCGGTGAAATTGAGCTTGTCGCGGAAACGTCGGCAGACAAGATTAAAGAGAAAAAATTCTTTTCACTTTTGAAATAACTTATTAAGGAAAAACTCCAATGGAAAAAATCAGACTTCAAAAATTTATTGCAGACGCAGGTATTATGTCCCGACGTGCGGCTGAAGAAGAAATAAAGAACGGCAACGTAGCAGTTAACGGTCATGTTGCAACTCCGGGAACAAAGGTTGATCCCAAAAAAGATACGGTAACATTGAAGGGTAAAAAAATATCATACAGAAAAGAAGAATACATTTATATTATGATGAATAAACCCCGAGGCTATCTTTCCAGCACATCGGATGACAGAGGAAGAAAATGCGTTACTGATCTTCTTGACGGCGTTGAAGCAAGAGTATATCCGGTAGGCAGACTTGACTTGATTTCTGAAGGAATGCTTCTTCTTACAGACGACGGCGACCTTAAAAACAAGCTTACGCATCCAAGCCATTCACTACCTAAGATATACCGCGTAAAAGTAGGCGGTAGCGTTACGGATGGACAGATGGATATTCTTACATCTCCGCTTGTTATAGACGGATATGAAATAAAACCGGTTGAAGTTAAAATAAGCGGCAGTGACGAAAGCGGAACTATTCTTAAAATGACGCTTTTCGAAGGAAGAAACAGACAGATAAGAAAAATGTGCGAAGAAGCAGGTCTTACCGTAAAAAGACTTTCTCGTATTTCTATCGGTAACTTGAAGCTAGACGGTCTCCAAGTAGGAAAATGGCGATATCTCGAAGACGAAGAAGTTGAATATCTTAAAAAAGCAACGAGGAAAAAGAATAATGTTTAAAATAACTCCGGTCCAGGATCCAGAGCTTGCAAAGCTTTATCTCCTTGCCTGCTCTGCTGAATTTAAAGAAGGCTCTTTCGTATACGCTATGAACGACTGCGATACCGGAAAAATAATGGGCATTTCTCAATTTGAATTAAACGCTGATCACGGATACATATTTGACCTTAAGGAAGCAAAAGATTGCGATGATTTTGAAGCTATGTTTATACTCGGCAGACAAACTATGAATTTTATTAATTCTTGCGGTCTTGAAATATGCAGAGCTTCGATAGATGCAGGTGATACAGCTCTTATAAAATCTATTGGATTTAATGAATTGGAAACTTTTTACGAGTGCAATACAAACGGTATGTTTGACGGCAGTCACTGCGTAGGTCACAGTAAAAATTAAACAGCAAATAAAGCATATTATCCTTAATTAGCGAAAAGGGAGAACAGAACGGATATTTTTCCGCAATGTTCTCCTTTTGTTTTCTTTTTATATCAAATCTTTTTACGTTATAATTTAACGGTTTAAATTCTATGATTGAAAGCTTATGTAAGTATAATTTTATTCTCTATGCGCAAAATACACTATTTTATCAGGTATATCCATAATGTAAGGCTTTGCCTCCTCTGGATAAAGCTTTATATTGGCTAAATCTGAAAGCGATACCCAGCACATATCAAGATCTACCCTTTTATTTCCAAGCTCATCAATCGCGGAAAATACTCCTTCTGTCGGAATCTGTGTATTTTCTTCAAGCGATACAAGATAATAAAAATTTATCTGCTGGCACGGTAAATCCCCCCAAGAAAAGAAATTTTCACATACCATTATAAGTCTTTCTATCTTAACGTCAGCATTTATTTCTTCTTTAAACTCTCTGACTAACGTTTCGTCAGTGGTTTCTCCAAAAGAGACGTGCCCTCCGATAAAAGCGTATCCGGCATCTCCTTTAGGCTTCTGTAACAAGATTTTATTATTGTGTATAAGAACACCGCCTACACGGTAAGAAAATATATGATCTTCGGTTTTAAAAAGGATATCGCTCATTTTTTACACCTCTTACATATTTTTGCATTATTTTTATCTACGTATCAATATGCCTTTCATAAATTCTGTTTTGTTATGAAAATTATAAATAATGTCCATTTCTTCATCAGTACATCCGACAAGTAACTTTATTTCAGAATCCTTTTTGATTAAATCAATAATACAAATAATTGCATCAACATTATTTGTTTTCAATGAACCGCGCCAAACATCAATACCCCCGCCATCCATAGATGCGGTGCCCTCGATATATCCATAGTCAACTTCATATTTCAAATTAGAAAATCTTGGATGCTCACTTCCTTTAGGCCTATCAATTATTATTTCTCCCATTGATAGCAAATTATCAGCCGATTCCCAAAAATCACGGTCATACGTATTAAAAAACATAAATACTCCTCAAGTCTGTTTATCAAATATATTAAAACTATTATATCTAAACGATATGAACAAATCAAGCTTTCAAAAATAAAAAACTCAGACACCCTTAATAAAGATGTCCGAGTTGAAATATTAAAGAACCGGTCAGATATAAAATAAATTGTTTATTTTGTGAGCTTTTTAATAAGATCGTTAAACAGCGCATCGCGTCTTATGTTATATACATAAGCTATTTCCTGTCGTGAATTATCAAATGAATAAGTAAAATCATATTCACAAATAGGAGCCGGTGCCAATCTATACTGCATAAAAATATTATTCGTTTTATTGGCACCTGTTAACCAAGCCACCGCTGTAACGTCCCAAATAACCCTTGACCATGCACTTCCATCTTTGATGTAAGAGGAAACCATTTTTTCGGAAAGAGTAGTAAGATATGTGCAAAGTTCATTTTTACCATAAAGCCTGGCTCTCATATCATCTCCGGAAACGGTGAATGAACTTACAACACCCATACAAGGAAGCAATACCACAGGCGCACCTGAGTCAAATACAGCTCTCGCGCCTGCAACATCCTGAAACATGTTAAATTCTTTTGTATTAGGCCAATCAAACGAATGACCGGCAAGCCATACTAAAACTATTCTATCCGCAATTTCGGGCTTAAGAAGAAGTGCAGATGCTACGTTTGTTATAGCACCTATCGCTACCACGTACAACGGTTTTTCTGAAGAATAATTCATAGCGAGCTCGGATAGATGCTTTGCGGAATCGGAAACGACAGGAGTTTTTTCATCGGGTAAATATGTTTGTGATCCACGAAAGACAACTTTTTTTAATTCTTCCTCTTTCATAAGTGTCAGAATATTGTGTATTTCATTGTAACTTCGTTCCATACCGTCGGCAGGTGATGAAGAATGTTGATTGAAAAAAGGAGCAGCGTAAATTGCCTTAAGATTTATTTTATCATTTGAACGAATCATATATGCAAGTGCAAACTGATCATCAATTTGATTAAAAGTATCCGTATCAATTACAGCATCAACTACCTGATCCGGCGGAGTGAGAGCTTTATGTAACGTTTCCTTATTCATATATCTCCCCGTATAGTGTTTAATTAAATAACTTACGTCACTTCAAGATAGGTATAACAAACTCTGGTATAATTGTTAAAAAAATCACTGAAGATTTTTTAAAGAAATGATATATTATTCTTAATCAACGCATCTTTCATTAAGTTTGAATCTGTATTCGCGATAAAAATCTTCATATTTTCCCTCGTCAAGAGCATCTCGTATTTTTTGCATAAGCTCATTGTAGAAGTACAGATTGTGAAGAACGGCAAGACGCATCCCAAGCGCTTCCTTAGCCTTAAACAAATGTCTTATATAAGAACGCGAATAATTTTTGCAGGCGGGACAAGCGCAGCTTTTCGAAATAGGTCTTGCATCCGCAAAGTACTGTTCGTTATTTATATTAATTTTCCCTTCCCACGTAAACAAATTTCCGTGTCTTGCATTGCGGCTTGGCATAACGCAATCAAAGAAATCAACACCGCGGTAGACGGCTTCAACAATATTTTGAGGAGTACCTACGCCCATAAGATATCTTGGTTTGTCAACCGGCATATACGGCTCAACCGTATCGATTATATCGTACATAGTTTCAGCATCCTCACCGACAGCGAGTCCACCTATTGCATAGCCATCGCAATTTATCTCCGAAATCGCCTGCATATTTCTTATACGAAGATCCTTATAGGTTCCGCCTTGGTTTATACCAAAGAGCATCTGATGCGGATTCACAGTTCCCTCTTTTGCATTAAGCTCGTCAAGCTTTGCTCGGCAACGCCTTAACCAACGAACTGTTCTTTCTTCGGATGCCTTAACGTATTGATAGGGCGCAGGATTCTCAACGCATTCATCAAATGCCATAGCAATAGTAGATCCGAGATGAGACTGTATAGTCATCGACTCCTCCGGTCCCATAAAAATGCGCTTGCCGTCAACGTGCGAATTAAACTGAACGCCCTGCTCAGTTATCTTACGGAGCTTTGCCAGTGAAAACACCTGAAATCCACCTGAGTCTGTCAAAATAGGTCTATCCCAATTAAAGAATTTATGAAGTCCGCCCATTCTGTATATTAATTCATCGGTTGGACGAACATGCAGATGATAAGTGTTTGAAAGTTCAACCTGACAATTTACGTCGTGCAAATCCATAGTGGAAATGCCGCCTTTAATTGCAGCAGAAGTTCCAACGTTCATAAAAACTGGAGTTTCTATAGTTCCATGCACGGTTTCAAATCTTGCACGTCTTGCTTTCCCCTCAGTTTTAAGTAAAGTGAATTTTCCCATAGCTTCTCCTTATTTTATGCGATCAAACTGTCTGTCAAGCTCTGATTTTTTTAGCTTGTATGCAATAGGTCTGCCGTGTGGACAAACCGTTATATCCGGTAATGCGAGAACTTTTTTTATCAACCAATCGATAATTGCTTTATCATAAACTCTGCCACCCTTAATTGCAGCCTTGCATGCAACAGTATAAAGTGCTTTATCAAGTCTTAAATTCTCCGTATTTTCGGGAGTTCCTATACCGTCAACAAGATCTCCAAGCATTTCAACGAACAATCCTTCTGCATCTGAAGGCGAGACGGATGTAGGTATAGCCGTGATGTCTACAGACTTTTCGCAAACGTTAAAATCAAAACCGACTTTTTTAAAATCAGATTCAAATTCAAAAACGTGCGAAAGCTCATCGGGTGTCAGTATAACTGTTATAGGCAACATAAGTTTTTGCGAAGCAACCATTGAATCATTATTTCTGCCTCGCTTTAAATCCTCATATATAATTCTTTCGTGCGCCGCGTGCTTATCTATAATCAAAAGAGCGCCCTCATATTCAATCATTACATAGCAATCAAAGGCTTCGCCGACAAACTTAAATTGTATCTCATCGGTTTCGATTTCATCATTGTCAATACCTCGCACGGTATTGGCAGCTTCTTGACTTACAGAAACAGACTTATATTTTGCTAATAGATCTACGGATTCGCGGGGAGAAAGATTTTCATTCATCTGACCCTCGATTCCATTTTTTCTGTCCGAAGAATTATGCGCTCTGCTTGTAACGAAAACGGGAGTGTCAAGATCGTATCTCGGAAGCGAACGGCTGCCTTCGGAAAAACGTACTGTTTTAGATGGAACTGAAGAATCGTCGCTAATACTGCTTGATATTTTTACGGTACGCATCGAAATCTGCTCACCTGCAGTTTTTTCACCTATAGGTACAAAAGCATTTGCAGGATTATATTCGCTTTTTGGCGAACGCAAAAGCTCCATTTCCGGCCGATATTCACTATCCTCCAATGCTTTTTTGACGGTATAATAAACAGCCTCAAACACTCGTCTCTCATCGGAAAATTTTACTTCAAGCTTTGCAGGATGAACGTTAACGTCAACCGTTCCGGGATGCATTTCTATAAATAATGCACATGCAGGAAAATGCTCTGTAGCTATAAAAGAAGTATATGCCTTTTCAAGAGCAGCCTGTGCTGTCAGGCTCTTGACGTATCTGCCGTTTATAAAAATATTTTCCAGATTACGATTTTTTCTAACGTTATCGCTCCTGCCAATATAGCCTGATACCTTAATGCCGTCAGAAATTCCTTCTGCTTTGATAAGCTTAGAAGCAAAATCTTTTCCGTATACTGCCCTTATTGTGTGTAAGAGCTCAGAGTCTCCGGGTGTTTTGAATTTTTCTTCTCCGTCAATTAGCAGTTGTATTGAAATATCAGGACGGGAAAGAGCAATTTTTTCAACAAGAGCTGCCACGTTCATGGCTTCTGTGGAATCTTTTTTCAAAAATTTGCGTCGCGCAGGAACGTTGAAGAACAAATTCTCAACTACAACCGTCGTTCCGTCAGATGCACCAACCTCGCTCATATCAAGTATTTTTCCGCCTTCCGACGTAAGCATATATCCAGTATCGGAGTCCTTGGTCTTTGTTATGATGGTTACTTCAGAAACGGAGCTGATAGCCGCCAGTGCTTCTCCTCTGAATCCGAGTGTCATAATGCTGTTAAGATCGTCCCTCTCGGATATTTTGCTCGTAGCATGTCTTTTTAAGGATATTGGAAGATCATCTTTATCAATTCCACATCCATTGTCTGTTACTCGTATGAGCGCAACGCCACCGCGCTTTATTTCTGCAACTATTTCGGTTGAGCCGGCATCAATGGAGTTTTCGATAAGCTCTTTTAAAACGGATGAGGGACGTTCGACAACCTCTCCCGCTGCAATTAGGTTTGCTATTTCAAAGCTTAAAACGTTAATTTTACCCATATTTTCTCCAAAATTAATCTGAAAGTATCTTTTTAAGTTCAAATAAAAGATTCATAGCTTCAATAGGTGTCATAGTGTTGATATCAGCATTTTTGATTTTTTCGCTAACTTCACTTTCTCGCGAAGCAATAATTCCTGTGAACAAATCAAAGCTTATGTCAGGGGCTGTTTCATTTTTTGCCGATAATAATGGTTTTGATGCATTTTCTATTCCTGCCAAAATCTCTCTTGCCCGTTTTACCACTTCATTTGGTACTCCTGCAAGCTTTGCTACCTCAATACCATAAGAATCATCAGTTCCGCCTCTCACTATTTTTCTTAAGAAAGTTACAGAGTCCCCTCTCTTCTTAGCGGCAATATTATAATTTACTATTCCGGGAAACTCATATTCCATCGAGGTAAGTTCATGATAATGAGTTGCAAACAGAGTCTTAGCTCCAATCTTTTTAGAATGAGTATACTCCACAACAGCGCGTGCTATTGACATTCCGTCATATGTGCTTGTACCTCTTCCTACCTCATCGTATATAACCAGCGATCTCTTGGTTGCATTCTTTAAAATTGACGCAACTTCCGTCATCTCAAGCATAAACGTAGACTGCCCCGATGCAAGATCATCCGATGCGCCGACTCTGGTGAAAAGCTTGTCTACAATACCGATCTTCGCCTCTTTAGCAGGTACGAAGGAGCCTATCTGCGCCATTATTGTAATTATAGCAACCTGGCGCATATATGTCGATTTACCCGCCATATTTGGTCCTGTTATTATCATAACTCTATCGGTATCGGTATTCAACTTAGTATCGTTTGGAACAAAATAACTATCAGTAACAAATTTTTCTACTACCGGATGTCTGCCATCCTTAATTATTACGTCCGTCGAAAGATCGACTTCCGGACAAACGTAAGAATTCTTACTTGCAACTTCTGCGAAAGAGCGATAGACGTCCAGTTCGGCTATTGCTGCAGCGCTTTTCCGAATTCTGTCAGAATTTTTAGCTATTGTTTCTCTGATCTTGGTAAACATTTCAAACTCAAGAGTTGCAAGCTTTTCCGCCGCGCCTAAAATAGTTACCTCCATCTCCTTAAGCTCTTGTGTTATATATCTTTCACAATTTGTCAAAGTCTGCTTTCTTATGTATCTGTCCGGAACTTCCGAGACGAGGGATTTAGTTACTTCAATATAATATCCGAAGACCTTATTATAGGAAACCTTAAGCGTCTTGATGCCTGTAGATTCTCTCTCTCTTTGCTCTATAGACTGCATAATATCCGAACCGTTGTCTTTTACTGTTCTGTAATAGTCTATATCTGCGTCAAAGCCAGGTCTTATCATACCGCCTTCTCTTATGGAGAAAGGCGGAGTATCAACGATGGAGTCGCCTAAAAGTCCTGCAATATCGTCAAGAGTATCAAAATCAGCTACAATGCTTTTTATTGCTTCGCTATCAAGTGATGAAAGTGTTGCTTTGATTTCCGGAAAAGAAATTATGCTCTGATAAATAGCTCTCAGATCCTTTGCATTTGCAGAACCGTATACTGCCTTTGCGGTAAGTCGCTCTATATCAAGAATATTCGAGAACAAGTCGGAAATATCCTCTGCAATAGGTCGATTTTTAACAAACGCTCCAACAGCATTTTGACGTTTAATTATCATAGACTGATTAAGCAGCGGCTTTACAATCCACGTTCTGAGCAGTCTTGCGCCCATGGCGGTTTTCGTTTTGTCAAGTACCCAAAGCAACGTTCCTCTTTTTTCCTTGCTTCTCATTGATTCAACGAGTTCAAGGTTTCGCCTGGTATTCATATCGAGATCAAGATATTTTCCCTTAGAGTATACGTTTATTTCTCTGACAAAAGAAACTTCGCTCATCTGTGTTTCTTTTATATAACCAAGAAGCGCGCCTATAGCCATTATTATTTCAGGCGTAGGAAGTTTGTCGTATTCGTTCGGGAATACTCTTTTTACAGCCTCTTTAGCTCTGTCATAATCGAAAAGGCGCTTCATATCCGTCTCTACCATTGATCCAAATCTGAATTTTGCAAAATCTGCGGTCTCTTTCGCATCAGCGGCAGAAACGTTAATGATAATCTCAGACGGCTGGTAAGCTGCCAGTTCGTTGAATAACGTAGTTTTAGCATCCTCATCCGTAATTTGAGTAACCGATATCTCTCCCGTAGAAATATCAGCAAATGCTACGCAAATTTCACGCGCACCAAAGCAAATTGATGAAAGAAAATTATTTTTAGACTCATTCAAAAGTGAATTATCTGTGATAGTACCGGGAGTTACAACTCTCGTTACGTCTCTTTTTACAAGACCCGTTGCTTCCTTTGGATCTTCAACCTGCTCGCAAACTGCAACCTTGAAACCTCTTTCTACGAGTCTTCCTATGTAAACGTCGGATTTATGAAACGGAACACCGCACATAGCCGCGCGCTTTCCGTCGCCGCAATCTCTTGACGTAAGAGTAAGCTCAAGTTCGCGTGATGCGGTTACAGCATCCTCGAAAAAGCACTCATAAAAATCGCCGAGTCTATACATTAATATATAGCCCTCATACGAAGATTTTACCTCAAGATACTGCTGCATCATAGGGGTAACGGTTTTAAGTTCGCTCCTATTATTAATAACATCTGCCATATCGGCATACCTCGCTTTATTCTATCGGGAATAATGATTAGTGGCTACTGCATCCGCCGCAAGTAGAGCAGTCGTGAGTGCATGCAGAAGGACGTTCGCCCGTAATGCAGAATTTAATCTCATTGTTAACCTCTGCCATAAGGTCATTCATTGCTTTCTGCGCGTTTGCAAATGCGACATAAACATCATTCGCGCAAATAACTGCACCGAGTTCCTCCATTCTTGCTTTAATATCTGCTATAGCTTTTTGATCCATTTCATCGGTATTTTTAGAAAATTCTTCTCCGAGAAGCATTCTATCCGCTTCGTATTCGCTCATTTTAGCCTGAAGCACGGCATCCTTTTCAAATGCATCCTTTGCTGCCTCAAGATTTTTAATTTCTTCGCTTTTTGCGATCTCATCGCCAAGTGCGTGAGCAAGTTCGATAACTCTTGTCATTTTAATATATCTCCTATTATTTAATATCGATTTCCTTTGCAAACAGGTCAAACACGCCTGCTTTTTCAATTTTTAAGTTAACAAATTTTCCTATGCTGTTAGTGTCAGATTTAAAATGCACGATTTTATTAGTGCCGGTCCTTGCGGTGTAAGTATTATCCCCGCCTCGTTTTGATACCGATTCAACAAGAACACGGCAAACATTATCTACGTAAGGAAGATTCATCTCGTAAGAAATAATATCTTGCTCCTGCAAAAGCCTTTTCATACGTTGGTTTTTTATCTCGTAATCTACGGCATCCGTCATATTTGCAGCCTTAGTCCCCTCGCGCTTTGAGTAAAGGAAGCTATAAACCATATCAAACCTGATCTCTCGCAAAACATTCATAGTATCTTCAAAGTCAGATTCCGTTTCACCCGGAAATCCTATTATAACGTCTGTTGAAAGCGCTATTCCCGGAACCTCGTTCCTAAGCATTTTAGCTACCTTAAGAAAACGTTCTCTATCATACGAACGATTCATTTTGCGAAGTATATCGTTACTTCCCGATTGAAGAGGTAAATGGAAATAAGGTGCTATTTTCCCGCTATGCTGTTTCATAATCGAAATGAGCTTATCGCTTACATCTTTTGGATGACTCGTCATAAATCTAACTATAAAATCACCGTCAATCTTTGCGATTTTTTCAAGCAAGCCAGCAAAATTTATATCCGATTCATATGAATTAACATTCTGGCCAAGCAAAGTTATCTCCTTAACACCGGAGCAAACAAGCTCCTTACATTCAGTTAAAATATCCTCGCTGCGCCTGCTGCGTTCTCTGCCCCTAACGTATGGAACTATGCAGTATGAGCAAAAATTGTTACACCCATACATTATAGAAACCCATGCCTTGAAATCTCCTTTACGGTAAACCGGAGCACCTTCAACGATATCTCCTTTGTCTTCACCAAGTATAAAGGATCGTTTTGATTCTTCTATGGATTTCAAAACAAGCGAAGGGAGCATATGGAGCATATTAGGTTCAAAGGTAAAGCTCACGTAGTGGAAATCTTTCTTTAATTTTTCCATAACGGACGGCTCTGCTGCCATGCAACCAAATACACCGACCATAAGAGAGGGATTATTTCTCTTAACCTTTCTGAAATTACCAAGCATAGAAAGAGCTTTCATCTCTGCGTGCTCTCTGATGGCACACGTATTGACAAGTATTATATCACACTCTCGATAATCATCTGAAAGCGCGTATCCCATATCAAGTAAAATTCCTCTTGCGCGCTCACTGTCAGCCTCATTTTGCTGACAGCCAAAAGTCATAACGTGAGCCTTTAATCCTTTGTTTTTTACATATAGTCTTACTCTTGATACAGTGCTTTTATACTGTGTATCTCTAATATCAATTATCATATTTAACAAATTTCAAACATTGTTTTTCTCTAAATATCATACCGAAACCGGTGCAATACTTGAAAAATTTAAAATTCAAACTCCGCTTTAGATTAATACTTCATTTTTTCTGCTATCTTTTCCGGTGAAAGTCCTATATAATCATAAATATCACATTTTTCCTGCGGTACAACAAAATTGTCGTCTATAGCTATGATTCTTATAGAAATTTCGGGAGATATAAGTTCATTTTCTCTGAGAATGTTCTCCGTAATCATAGCATACCCACCGTTTTTTATGCCTTCTTCAACAAAAACAACTTTCTTCGCACCTTTGATGAATTCAGATAATAATTTTGAAGAAACGTCATATGGCTTAAGCTTTTCAACAAGAACTATTCCACTATTAATATTTTCATTTCTCAGTAAATTCTGCGCCGCTATAACATTAGAAGTTATGTTACCGTAGGAAACAAATACGCATTCGGGAGTATTTCCCTTTTCATAATCGGCCAAGACGCCAATTTCATAGTAGTTTTTATTTTTATAAAATTTATCTTTTATCTCCGTTTTTTGAGCACTGTTAGCATACCTTATAGCTATCGGTACCGATGTATTTTTTGCATAGCTCATAGCCTGACAAAGAGAACCGTAAGTAACGGGTGCATAAATCTCTATATTAGGTATGTGCGATAGAAACGCCACGTCGAAAATTCCGTGATGAGTGGCACCGTCAGCAACAGCGATCCCCGCCCTATCTATCATTATTCTGACGGGTAGCTTCTGAAGTGCAATATCATGAACTATATTATCATATCCTCTTTGAAGAAACGTAGAGTATATCGCAACGAAAGGCTTTAAACCCGCAGCCGCAAGTCCTGCAGAAAACGTAAGCGCGTGAGCTTCTGCTATTCCTACGTCGAAATATCGGTCGGGATATTTTTCGCCAAAAGCATTAAGTCCCGTACCTATACCCATTGCAGCCGTTACCGCCGTAATATCACTATCATTTTCCGCAAGCTTTATAAGCTCGTCGGCAAATACCCCGTGAAGCGTCTTAGTGTCAGGATTCCCGGACGTCACACTATGAAATCCGTCGGGTGATTTTTCAGCCGGCTCATACCCTTTTCCTTTTTTGGTAAAGACATGTATTACCGTACATTTACCTAGACGTTTTGCTTCCGATAAAGCTTTTTCCATGGTTGAGTAAGAATTGCCGTTCACAGGTCCTATGTAATAGAACCCGAGATCCTCAAAATAGTTATTGGAGTATATAAGCCTTTTAATTTTGTTTTTTGTATAGCTTAGTACATTTTTTAGAGGCTCATTTATCAATGGAATATGTTTAATGAACGATCTGGTTCCGCTTTTCCATTTTCTATAACCCTTTGAAATTCTTACCTTTGCAAGATACGAAGCGAATGTCCCTTTATTTTTTGATATAGACATTCTATTCTCATTGATTACTATTATTAGCTTTAAATCTTTTCTGCAATTATTTAAAGCTTCGTGAACCATGCCCCCCGTATATGCACCGTCTCCTATAACCGCTATCGTATAGGCATCGTTTTTCTTTAAATAATCAAATTCCGCAAAGCCGAGCGCTGCGGAAATAGAGGTCGAGCTATGCCCTGCACCGAATGCATCGTGCTCACTCTCAAATATATTTGTAAATCCGGAAAGTCCTCCTGGCTCGCGCAAGGCGGAAAATCTATCTTTTCTTCCTGTTATAATTTTATGAATGTACGCTTGGTGACCAACGTCAAAAATTATATGATCCTTAGGAGAATCGAATACTCTGTGAATTGCTACGGTAAGCTCGACAACGCCAAGATTAGACGCAAGGTGTCCGCCGCTTTTCTCAACGTTTTCAACTAGAAATTCTCGCATCTCAGAGCAAAGCTTTGGAATATTGCTCTCAGAAACGCGCTTTAAGTCATCGGGTGAATTTATAGAATCTAAAATTTTATACTCCATCTTTACTTCCTTCGTTGTAACTCATTTTGATGCCGGAGATTTTCCAAATATCTTAACATAAGCTCTGTAAAATGCCGAATAGTCACCGAAGCCTACTTTGTAAGCAGCACCGGAAGCCGTAACACCGGAATCTATAAGCTGCTTTGCGTAAACAACTCGTTTATGAGTTATGTATGAATGAATTGAAACACCGCTATACTTTTTGAAAGCTCTGCACAGATAATATTTACTTACAAAAAATCTTTTTGCGAGAATGTCGAGAGAAATATCTCTTTCGAGGTATTCATTTATATACTTTGCAAGTCTTGCACCGAGATCACAATCGTCATGCTTTATTTTGTGATTTCTCGCAACGGAAAGTAGGATAATCAGCTCTGATAGAACAAGCTTTAAGAACTTTTCACGATCCTCGCCCTCGAGATGCTCTCCATCGGCAAATCTATCAAATATAGATACGATGGTTTGAGAAATAGCATCCGGTGAGAAAAACGTTCCGCTTTCACTGGCTTCAGAATCAGCAATAGTTAAAAGATTATCAAAGGCGTCTTTAACAACGGAAGCATTACTAAAATGAATAATATATCCCTCATAGTCGGAGTCTGCATCTACTTCGACACAATGATATTCAAACGGTTTTATTAATACCAGAGTTCGAGGACGTATCGAGAATTCTGCGCCTTCAATAAGATATCTCCCCATTCCGTTTGCAACAAATAGAATCTCATATGAATCGTGGCAGTGCCGCATACTCAAACTTTTTGTCGCTTTGTGTACACTATGCGAAAATTCAATATTTTGAGCAGTGATTTTTTTACAAGTATTCACACTTTTCCTCCAATTCTCACAATATTCTAGTATACATTTTATCACAGTTGAGCAATTTTTGCAATAGTTTTATCAATAGTTATAATAAAATATTTCTGTTTTATCTTGCAAAAAAGCTTTTAATATGGTAAACTTAGGTTGTCAAGTTATCTTAAAACACAATAGACCCATTTTGACAACGATGAGATTATCATAAAATTTACCGAAAAAGTTCAGCCATCTAAGTACGGTATTCTGCTTTTCTTATTCAAAAATTAATCTGAAAACATATTCAAATTCAGAACACGAAACACGTTATCGCATACGTTTAGCCATTAAAAACATGATAATGCCTGCTAACCATAAAATTATAACGCCAATACATAAATTAAGTATATGTTTTCCACTGTCACTGCAATAATATCTATACAGGTTGATAATAAATTTTATAAAGGCAAATTTCAAACTCAGATGCAGCCTCTTTACTGCAATTACAATAGCTATATTATGCATTTTTACCTCAAAAAAAGCAAAAATATATATACCTCTACACTGTGAATTTATAATTCACTACGGTTTGATTAATGAATTCTGCCAAACCTCTAAATCCTAAAGCATTCTTAAACATTTTTTACTGTGTATAGATTTACAATAAAAACGAATTTGAAAACGAAGGATGTAAACTTATGAAATTACCATTTAAAATTGATCTAACCGGCAAGGTTGCCGTAGTTACTGGCGCGGGCGGTATTCTATGTTCCGACTTTTCTCGAGCCATTGCCCAATGTGGAGCTGCAGTTGCCCTTCTCGATATTAACATTGATGCCGCAGAAGCTGTTGCTTCCGAAATAAGAGAAAACGGTGGTAAGGCAATCGCTATCAAAACAAACTGCCTTGACAAAGCAAGCATCGAGGAAGCTAAGGCTATAGTTGACAAAGAACTCGGCGTATGCGATATTCTTATCAACGGCGCGGGTGGAAATAACGGCAGAGCTACAACCGCTAACGAGTATTTCGATCCTGCAACTCTCGATAATCCCGATATTCAGGACTTCTTTAATCTCAGCCCCGACGGGATAAAATTCGTGTTTGATCTTAATGTAACAGCAGCTTTCATTACAACACAGGTATTTGCACTTGATATGGCGCGTCGCGGCCAGGGAGGAAATATTATAAATATTTCTTCTATGAACGCTTACCGTCCTCTTACCAAGATTCCTGCCTACAGTGCGGCTAAAGCAGCTGTTTCAAACTTCACGCAGTGGCTTGCTGTTCACTTTGCTAACGCAAAAATTAGAGCAAACGCAATCGCCCCCGGTTTCTTCGTTACAAACCAGAACCGTTCGCTCCTCTTTGCTGAAGACGGAAAACCTACAGCAAGAACCGAAAAGATTCTTACGGCTACTCCTATGAACCGTTTTGGTGAAAGCGATGAACTTCTTGGCGGACTTCTCTTTCTTCTATCCGACGCAGCTTCTGGATTTATTACCGGTGTTGTTATTCCTATTGACGGCGGTTTCTCAGCATACTCAGGAGTTTAATTCATTGCTTTAAATGGAGATAAAAAATGAAAAAAATAATTTTGTTGTTAGCCTTATTAACTCTTATCCTCTCTACTACTGCTTGCTCTGCCTCAAAGCATAAGCATACTTATGACGATGGTGAAGTGATTCAAGAGGTTACGTGTACACAGTCGGGTTTAATTATTTATTCGTGTACGGAGTGCCCTTTTATATATACTAAAACCGTGGATTCGGGTCACTTGTGGAAAGGAGGAAGTTGCACTTCTTCAAAAATCTGCGAGAGATGTGGATATGAATACGGAGCAGCACCCGGGCATATTTACGAAAATAGCGTTTGCACAGTCTGTAAGCATGAGATTAGTGTTGATATAAAACTTCCCGATGCTTCCGAAGAAAATCCTGCAGTTATTCATAACAAAAAAGGCGAAAATATTCAATCAACTTACACAATAACCGATATATCTTACACCTTCAGCGGTACAACCGATGATAACGTTACCATTACAATTATTCTGAAGGGAGAAAAAGTCGAAGACAAGCTTTATGGTAGCAGCAGAAACGACATCGGAAAGATTGCATATAAGATATACGACAAAGACGGCTTTGTTATTTTTAGCAGCACCAAGGATACAATGTTACTCAAAGAAGGAGATAAATTCAACAACTTAAAAATCTCGATTTCCGGATTAAATGTTGAGCAGAAATACGTTCTTGAATTCCTTGACTTCTATTATTAATACTTAAATAAAAAATGAGCCCACAGCTTCAAGGGGTATTTTTACCTTGTTGTTGGCTCATTTTTTTATTATATTATGTCGCTCTTCAGGTGACAGTTTGTGATATTTATATTTTTCAATATATAGATATAAGTTGATGCTGAATAACGAGTAGATTATATTAAAATCAAATAATTTTCAAAATATGTACTATAAAAGGTAAAGATCATAACAATTATATTACGTTGTGTGCGTTAAATATTATCACTATAATAATTTCTACATACAAGATTATACTGTGTTATTCCAATATCCAACGTCTAGTCTTATTTTGTTGTATAATCAAAAATATTACCTTTAACATAACTTTATCTTAAGGTTATATTTTATATTATGTCAGCCAATGCGGCGATATCTTCTTTAGTAGTTGCAAACGAAGTTGCAAATCTAACCGCGCAGCGAGATGCGTCAACGCGTTCCCAGAAACAAAAACGGCATTTCTCGCCAATCTTAGCCATTTGCTCCTCTGTCAATATAACAAATTGCTGGTTTGTTGGAGAATCAATTAAAAATTCGTACCCTCGAGAAATAAAGAGTTGTTTCAGCTCCTCTGCTCTGTCTATAGCATTTTTACTGATTTCAAAGTATAAACCATTTTCAAAAAGAGCCTCAAACTGCACACCGAGAAGTCTCCCTTTTGCTGTCATTGCACCGTGCTGTTTCGTAAGGCTGCGGAATCTCTCAGGCGCATATCCTTTGGCAAATACAACTGCCTCGCCGCATAAAGCACCGACTTTTGTACCACCTATATAAAATACATGGCAAAGCTCTGCAACATCCTCAATGGTAATATCTGACTTACGGCTCATAAGACCGTAGCCGAGACGCGCACCGTCGAGAAACAGCTTCATTCCGTACTCGTCGGCAAGCTTACGCAACGAAACAAGCTCATCCTTAGAGTAGATAGTTCCGTATTCTGTTGGATATGATATGTATATCATACCCGGGACTACCATCATATTGTTATTTTCATCTCCGTAAAAGTTTTCGAGATACTCTCTTACCTTTTCTGCTTCCAGCTTGCCGTCTTTCCCCGGCAATTCAATAACCTTATGCCCCGTATACTCTATCGCGCCAACCTCGTGCAAGCTGACGTGTCCCGTTGCCGGAGCTATAACCCCCTCAAATGGCTTGAGCATAGTAGCTATAACGGTTTTATTAGCTTGAGTACCGCCCATAAGGAAATATACTTCTGATTCGGGAGCATTGCAGGCGTTTTTTATGAGCTGCTCTGCATTTTTCGTATGCACGTCATTTCCATAGCCGGATAGCATCTCAGCATTAGTTTTAACTAATGCTTCAAGAATCTTTTCGTGTGCACCAAGTATATAATCACTTTCAAATGATAACATATTTACCTCTAAAGTTTGAATTTTTTTGATGCCTAATTTTAACATATTTTTGATATTATGTCAACATTTATATGAACAATAAATACACTGCCTGCAACTTTAATTTAGCGATAAATATAATCATTTATCGCTAAATCTATAATCACAGACAATAAATCCTCATATAATCTAATATAAAAAGACAGTTTATCTTCTTTTTTTATCAAGATAACTTACTGCCTGTCGTTTTGATTTATGAAGTAATAACAGTTTTATAATAAATATTTAGTACTTAGTCAAGCGGTTATTATAAAACAAAATATTAGACACATCATATCGGTTGCCCAAAAATGATGTGTCTAACTTTTTCGTATTAAAATTATACGTGATTTTATTTTAGAATTATATTTTAAAACCTATAATAGTCTCAAGAAGCCTTGAAATCGCGCAATTATTTGCTTGCTTCCTCGATAGCAACTGCAACCGCAACAGTCATACCAACCATGGGGTTGTTACCTGCTCCGATGAGACCCATCATCTCTACGTGAGCAGGAACGGAAGAAGAACCAGCGAACTGAGCGTCGCCGTGCATTCTACCCATTGTATCTGTCATACCGTAGGAAGCAGGTCCTGCAGCCATGTTATCGGGATGAAGAGTTCTACCTGTTCCACCGCCCGATGCAACGGAGAAGTACTTAACGCCGTTCTCGATAGCCCACTTTTTGTAGGTACCTGCAACGGGATGCTGGAATCTGGTGGGGTTAGTGGAGTTTCCGGTGATAGAAACGCCAACGTTCTCGAGCTTCATAATAGCAACGCCTTCCGGAACAGAGTCGGAGCCGTAGCATCTAACCTTCGCTCTGTCACCGCTTGAGTAAGCGATCTCTTTTACGATAGAAACTTCTTCGGTATAGGGATCAAACTGAGTCTGAACGTAAGTAAATCCATTGATTCTGGAAATGATCTTAGCAAAAACTTTTCAAAAAATACAAAGAATAACACGCAGTGGTTCTTTACGAGCTTTGTTAGCGCTCTTAGCAAGACCGATAGCACCTTCAGCAGCAGCGAAAGATTCGTGACCTGCGAGGAATGCGAAGCATTTTGTTTCTTCTCTGAGAAGCATTGCACCAAGGTTACCGTGACCGATACCAACTTTACGGTCATCAGCAACTGAACCGGGGATACAGAATGACTGTAAGCCTAGACCGATTTTTTCTGCTGCGTCAGCTGCTTTTGTGCAACCGTCTTTAATTGCGATAGCCGCACCTACGATGTAAGCCCAGCAAGCATTTTCAAAACAGATAGGCTGAATGCCTTTAACGATGTTATAAACATCTATACCTT
>JAZNKD010000023.1:0-5488 GCA_045578385.1 Eubacteriales bacterium
CGCCGACACCCCACTCGGTAGGCATGCCGCCGCTTATGTCAACTCTGCCGCCGTCGCCGTCGGGCCTAAGAAAATCAAGGGTAAGCCCAAGGCCGCAGCCCGATAGCGAGAGCAAAAGGGATATGCAGGCGGCGAGGCCCAGGATTTTTACTCTTATCCTTTTCATCACACCCCACCTTACGTGCTTATTTATTCTCGTACAGCTCCTCAAACTGACGCACGGCACTCGCAAAATCCTCGATAGCGCCGTCAATTACGTCAGGGCTTGTCATATCTATGCCCGCTACGAGAAGGCTCTCAAGGGGAGATTTTGAATCGCCGCACTTGAGAAATTCGATATACTTATCAACGTATGCCTCGCCCTCGTCTTCAATACGCTTCACTATTGCCGAGGCTGCAGAAATGCAGGTGGCGTACTTGTAAACGTAAAACGAGGTATAGAAATGCGGAATACGCATCCACTCAAAGCTAATCTGCCTGTCGCAAGCCACGCGAGAGCCGAAATAGCGGCGAACGAGTCTGCGGTAGTTCGCGTTGATAACCTCGGCAGTCAAGGGCTCGCCGCGCTCGGTAAGAGCGTGCAAATCCCTCTCAAACTCAGCAAACATAGTCTGGCGGTAGAGAGTTCCCTTGTAGGTTTCCATAAGCTGATTGAGTATATACAGCTTTTCGTCGCGGCTCGTGCTCTCGCGGAGCTTTCTGTGAGCGAGTAAGAGCTCGTTTACAGTCGAGGCAACCTCGGCAACAAAGATGGTATAACCCGAGTTGTGCGGCTCGTTATACTTAATCGAGAAATAGGAATGCATTGAGTGTCCTGCCTCGTGAGCAAGGGTGGAAACCGAATCAAAGGTGCCGTTGTAATTTAGGAGTATATACGGCTCGGTCGCGGGGCAGCCTGCGCTGAAGGCGCCACCGCGCTTACCGCGCGTGGGATACACGTCAACCCAGCCGCGCTCGAGAAGCCCCGCCCTCAGGGTGTCCTCGTATTCCTTGCCGAAGACGCCGACGGTGGCGAGCACCTCGTCTACTGCCTCCTCGTAGGAGTACTCGCGGCTTTCGGTCGCGATAAGCGGCGCGTAAACGTCGTAGAGGTGGAGCTTGTCAACGCCGAGAACCCGACGCTTTAATTCATAATAATCGTAAAGCGCGGGGAGCCCCTTTTTGACTGACTTTATAAGATTTTCGTAAATCGCGGGGGTTACCTCGTCGCGGAAGGTCGAGGCGGTGATGGAGTTCTTGAAGCCGCGCACCTTTGCGAGCGTGCAGCGCTCCTTGATGTGCGAGGAGAGCATTGTGGCAAAGGTGTTGCCGAACTGCTCGTAGGTTTTATACAGAGTGCGGAACGCCGACTGTCTTACCTTGCGGTCGGAATTCATAAGCAGCGGAACGTAGGTTGAATCGGTAAGCTGGATAGCCTTTCCGTCCTCGCCGCGCGTTTTGCCGAACCTAAGGTCGGAGTTTGCAAAAATTCCGCGCAGATTTCCGTGACTGCCAAGGCAGTCGCTCATCTTTGAGATCAGCTTCTCGCACTCGTCGGAGAGCGTGTGAGGCTTCTCCTTAAAGCACTTTTCTATTTTTCTCTCGAAGGAGCGAAGCTCGGGAGTGCTCTCGTACCACTCCTTCACCGTCGCCTCATCGAGGCGTATGAGTGAGGGGGTAACAAACCACGACGCCTCGCCCGCCGCATAGAGAAGATTGCGAACGCGCGCGACGAGCGCCTGCGAGGCGTTATCCGAGGTGTCAACGCTGAAGCCGAGGTTTGCGTATGACCAGAGCTTTTCGATTAGGTACTCAATATCAGCCTCGGCGCGAAGTGCCGCAAGAAGCCCCTCAGCGCTCACCAACATCGTCTTCTCGTGCCCGGGGAAGGCGCGAATCATCTCCTCTACCCTTTTATAATCAGCCGTGAACTCGTCAAGGCTCGCATATATCGCGGAAAGGTCCCATTTGTATTTTCCGTCGATATCCCGTCTTTCCTTTATCATTTGCCTATCCTTTCTTTTTCGGCACGCGCAATGCGAAAGAGCACCGCCCGAGCGTGCAATATTAATATATCATTACTATATATGGTAGCAGAAATGCGGGGGAAAAGTCAATAGCAATTTTATGAATTTTGATAAGTCGGCACGTTAAGCGCGCATTTTTTGTTACAAATCGCTCGCAGAATGCGAGTCGCGACAAGCAAAAGCCGCCAATAATGGCGGCTTTTGTAAGCAATTGTTGACTTTTTGCGGGGTTAAGACCTTTTTTCGCGACTTATCTCGGTCATAAGATTAAAAATGGATTCTCTAACCGAAGGCGGGAGAGATTCATAAAGGCGCAAAAAATTCCTTTGCGACGTAGGAGCCACAGCGCTTTCGCAATCCTCTTCAAAGAACTCGGACATAGAAATACCAAAGGCGGCGCATATATTTTCAAGCGTGGTAATGGACGGCAGGGTTTCGCGATTAAACATATTAATAATTGTAGATTGCGCAAGCCCCGCCTCGTTAGCCAAGCGGTAAACAGACCAGCCGCGAGCTATACGTAGCGCGTTTATTCTTTTTAATACATCCATACTCTCCCTCCCAACACAATCATTATACTACACATTTGTAATAAATTTATTACCCAAAAGTATTGACATTATGATACATTTGTGATATAATGTCAGCAGTTGTCGAAGCATATGGGCAATAGTGCAGGTCTAAAGCGTAAAAGTCCCATAAAATTATCATCGGCAGACAGAAGGATTGGAGAAAGACAATGGAAAACAGCAACACTAAGTTTTGCAGCACCTGCGGCAAGGAAATTGCCGCAAAGGCAGTAATCTGCCCTCACTGCGGCTGCCAGACCGAGGCCTTTCAGCAGGCGCAGCCACAGCCCCAAATCGTTATCAACAACTCAAACCAAAATCAGGTTAACGGCGGTATGATGCCCTTTGGGGCAGCAAAAAACAAATGGGTCGCAGTACTGCTTTGCCTGTTCCTTGGGCTTTTGGGCGGACACAAATTCTACGAGGGCAAGGCAGGTATGGGTATCATCTATATTTTCACCGGCGGTCTTTTCTTAATAGGCGCATTTATAGATTTCCTAAATCTGCTTTCCAAGCCTAACCCCTATTTTGTTATATGAAGGTAGAATTTAACGGTGGCGGCTTTAAGGCCGAGATGAACTCGTCGTTTGACGAAGCCTTCGGTTCAAGGGTAAATATTAATCTGACAAGATTCTATAACGGCAGCGTAATTTTCAGCATTCTTGCCTTTGTTATTGCGCTCGTGTCGCTTTCTACGACTATTGTCGGGCGATTCGGCGTCGACCTTCTGACTCAGCTTCTCACGGTAGAGGCGCAGCGCCTCGCCGTATGGTTTGCTGTAATCAGTCTTTGCGCGGCGGCTGTCAGCTGCTTCTTGGCGGTATGGGCAATAACCCTGCATAGTACCGCGAAAAAGGCAGAAACGCTTGAGGAGTCGTCGTTCTACACAGCGTGTATCTTTTTGTCGATTTTCTCTTTTGTTATCGTAGCACTTTGCGTTATTCTCAACATAGTTTTCCTTATTACCTAAAGGCAAATTCCCTCGGCAGGTCTTGCCGAGGGAATTTTTACTGTTGACTAATCTCTGTAAAACTGATATAATATATTCAGAGGGGGAAACCCCATCAACAAGAAAGGAACGGTCATAAATATGAAAGGCTTATCAACCACGTGGCAAAAAATTATCGTTTGGCTTACGGGCTACCTTAACGTAATAGCCTTCTTCCTTGCCGGCGGGTACGTTTATCTTAAGACAGAGTGCGATGACGTAAAATCATCGGCAAAGACGGTATTAGCGCTCCTGCTCGGCTTTACAGGGCTCGATATTCTGCGCTCGCTCATCTATAACATTCTCTCCGTAGCAAACGTAGGATTCGATACTCTCAATGTAATTTCGGATATCGGAACGGTGCTTCTGATAATCAAGGCGGTCGTTTTCGTAACCCTCTTTATTCTCGACGTATGCGGAATAAAGCTCACACCTGCAAAGGCAAAATCGAGCGACGGTGACAACAGCGAGAGCTGATTTGTCATTTCAAAAGAGCTTGTGACAATGGGGGATGTTCTTAGCGGAGTATTTGAAAACTCTACTAAGTGCGAGCATCGCATTCGACTGGGCAAATGCAAAATGGGCTAAGCCCAAACTCATATTACAAACAGAAGAGAGAACAAAACTGAAGTGAACCCAAAAGTTTAGACAAAAATTAAATATTAAGTTGTTTGCGAATGAGCTCGGAATTGCACTGGGCTCATTCCTTTTAGCTTTAGAGAAATTCTTTCGTTGTTGTAGTAATGTATGTATTCTTCCAACTTTTCAATGAATCCCCTAAGGGATTCAAATTTTTCGCCGTAATACATTTCAACTTTCAACCTACCAAAGAAGTTTTCCATTATGCCGTTGTCCATGCAGTTTCCTTTGCGAGACATACTTTGTGTAATGTTGTGTTCGGCAAGAAGCCGTTGGTATTCGGCATGCTGGTATTGCCAACCTTGGTCAGAGTGAAATAACGGTCGTGCGTCGGCAGGAAGTTTCTCAAATAATCCATCTAACATATCTCTAACTTGCTACAAGTTAGGACTTGTTGAAATAGAGTAAGATATAATTTCACGGTTGAACATATCCAGCACCGGAGAAAGATACACTTTTTCGTCACCGATCTTAAATTCCGTAACATCGGTAGTTAGTTTTTCAAACGGCTTGTCTGCATAAAAATCTCTGTGTAGCAGATTATCTGCTACCTTGCCAACTTCACCTTTGTAGGAATGGTATTTACCGTTTTTGCTTTGTTTACCACGTAAATTGAGGGATTTCATCAGTTTTAGTACTGTTTTGTGGTTAATTTCGTAACCTTTTGCTTTCAAAACAGTACAAATTCTTCTGTAACCATATCTTCCTTTGTTGGCATTGTAGATTTGCAATATATCTTGTTTTTCGCTTTCGTATTTGTCTTTATCCTTCTGCTTCAGATAGTAATAGAACGTACTTCTCGCTATCTCGGAAAGCTCTAACAAATCTTTAAGCGGATACTCTTGCCTTAGTTCAGCAATTACGAACGCTTTTTGCCGTTCCGTTGCTCTTCCGCAAGAACTAAGGCACTTAGTTTTTTTAAGTACGCGTTCTCCATTCTAAGCCTTTGGTTTTCGGCTATGAGATCTTCTTCTGTTTTTTTATCGAGCTTTGGTGGGCGACCTTTTTTACTTCCGCAAGATTTGCCTCTACGTTCTTTCATAAGACCTTCGGCTCCTTCTTCCAAATATATGCGTTCCCACCTTTGTAACATAGCAATTGCTGCACCTGATCTAACTGAGCCTAAATCATACTTCCTAACTGTTTCGCAATATCCCAATCGGTGTTCTCGCATATCCATTATAACACCAATTTTAAATTCTGGCAAATAAATTCGGTTCTTTCTTCCTGTTTTACCCATAAAAATATGCACCTCCAAAAGTGTCTAACTTTTGGGGTGCATATCA
>JAZNKD010000024.1:0-121736 GCA_045578385.1 Eubacteriales bacterium
GTTCTCGGTTACCGAGCCGTCAGCGAAGTTGCATACGCCGTTCTCGTCAACGGTAACGTTCTCAAGAAGAGCGTTTCTCTTGATTGCATTATAGATGTCGGGCTCGGAATCCTTGTCAAGATTGATAACCTTTGCATAGCATCCGCCCTCAAAGTTGAATACGCCCTCGTCGTCCCAGCCGTGCTCGTCGTCACCGATAAGAAGACGCTTGGGGTCGGTGGAAAGGGTGGTCTTACCTGTTCCGGAAAGTCCGAAGAAGAGCGCGGTGTTCTCGCGGTTCATATCGGTGTTTGCGGAGCAGTGCATAGAAGCCATGCCGTTAAGGGGGAGATAGTAGTTCATCATAGAGAACATACCCTTCTTCATTTCACCGCCGTACCAGGTGTTAAGAATAACCTGCTCACGAGAGGTGAGATTAAAGAGAACCGCAGTCTCGGAGTTAAGTCCAAGCTCTTTGTAGTTCTCAACCTTTGCCTTGGATGCGTTGTAAACAATGAAATCGGGCTCGAAATTCTCAAGTTCCTCAGCAGTAGGAGTGATAAACATATTCTTTACGAAGTGAGCCTGCCATGCAACCTCCATAACGAAGCGGATTGCCATACGGGTATCCTTGTTGGTACCGCAGAAGAGATCCATAACGTAAAGCTTCTTGCCGGACAACTGATCCATTGCAAGCTTCTTGCAAGCATTCCATGCCTCTACAGAAGCGGGCTTGTTGTCATTCTTGAACTCATCGGATGTCCACCAAACAGTGTCCTTAGATGTGTCATCCATAACGATGAACTTATCCTTAGGAGAACGTCCGGTATAGATACCCGTCATAACGTTAACTGCGCCAAGCTCGGTTACCTGGCCCTTTTCGAAGCCCTCAAGCTTAGGATCGGTCTCTGCCGCAAAAAGCTCCTCGTATGAGGGGTTGTGTACTACCTCGGTGGTGCCGAGAATGCCGTACTTTGTAAGATCAAGTTTTTTCATTTTAAAACCTCTTTCTTATTATATATTTTATTTTTTAATTCGCATCGAGTGATCCTCTTACCCTGTCCAATTTCACGTTGCGGAAATAAAGTCCGACGTCAACCGAAAATTCGACAAAGTTTATAAGGCAGAAGAATCTTAAAAAGAATATAAATCCGTTGCTTCCCATAGCCAAAAGCTGTATAAACTTACGAGCTATACCGAACGCGTATCCTACAAGAAGAAAAACCTCAAAGAAAAGACTTTTCCCTTTAGCCGTTCTCGAAACGTAAGATTTACGTATAGGAATAGGTCATGAGAGACCGAAGCAAAAAACCGCAAACGCTTCAAGCAGATCGGTCAGGACATGAAGAGCCATTTCAGCACTCCCACATACATTATTTTAGCCACAGATCACATTGTTTATTACGTTTCGTAACAAACGAAAAAACAGTTGCCGCAAACGCATTTTCGCCAAAAATGGAGTTCTCAAAAACTTTTACCCATTCTTCGCCGTATATACTATACCACAAAGAAAATGGAATTTCAATACTTTCTTACAAAAATATGCAAAAGTTTGGAAAGACGTTATAAAGGCCGTTTTGCGATTAAAACTCTCATCTATATTAAATAGGCAAAAAATCCAACGTTTCATATACTGATACTGACGCACGAGAATATCTGCGTCAAAGCAAGGAGGTTAAAATGGCAACTTTTTATAATCAGGCAACTCTCTCTTACGGCGGAAACGTCGTGAACTCAAACACTACCGAAGCCGAGCTTCTTTCAGGGCTTGAGCTTACAAAAACTCCTATAACGGCGAATTACTCTGCGGGCGACAACGTCGTATACGTTATAACGCTCAGTAATATCGGAAATAGCTCGTACAATGAGCTTACAGTAACCGATGATCTCGGAGCATATGCGCTTCCCGGAGGCGCAACGGCAGTTCCTCTAACCTATGTTAACGGCTCGATTTTGTATTACCTCAACGGAATATTGCAGCCTGCGCCTACAGTCACCGCTCTCGGAAATTTGGTTATCAGCGGAATAGACCTCCCGGCAAACAGTACCGCAACGTTTATTTACGAAGCCGTAGCAAATGAATTTGCTCCCATATCGGCAGGCTCGGTGATAACCAACACCGTCACAACAAACGGCGGAGTCGGTGTAGGCGAGCTTAGCGCAGCGGCAACCGTTACGGTGAACGAGGAGCCGCAGCTCACGATAGCAAAGGCTGTATGCCCTCCCGTTTTAACCGATAACGAGCAGCTCACCTACACGATAATCGTTCAGAACCTCGGGAACACACCGATAGTTGCAACCGACGAAGTTATCATAAGTGACGTTTTCAATCCCGTTCTATCGGATATAACCGTAACCCTCAACGGCGTTCAGCTCGAAGACGGCACGGGCTATACCTATAACGAGGTAACGGGTGAATTCTCCACTACTGACGGTACGGTAACCGTTCCCGCCGCAAGCTATACTCAGGATTCGGTAACCGGCACGGTAACGACGACTCCCGGCGTAGCTATACTCACTGTCACAGGTGGGGTGTAATTTACAGTCACAAATAAAAAACAGAGGTATTGTCAAGCGGCAGTACCTCTGTTATATTTGCAGGAATCTCTTTATTGCATTATCGTTTTTTACTACTTTAGTTTACTTTTTAAGCATTTTATCCTATAAACTATGAGCAGAATCACTTTTTGATTTCGCTCATTTTTCGTATTCAAGCATCGATAATTAACGCTTATAAAAACACGGAATGTCGCTTGAAGAAAGGCGTGTAGGTGCGTGTAATTTTGTTATACTTTTTTGCAATTTCACATCAAAAATCTTCAAAAAAGCCCTATCCGTGTGAAGTTTTGCTTTTTCGCAACCGAAACTTCATATCTACTTCCCGTTTTGGCTGCAGTGACGTGCAGCAAGCAGTAACGCCGAGATATTATTATCGGGGAAAGTCTTTACTTTTCGTGAGCAAGGCAACACAAATTAACTACCTTCAAAATACGTATAAACTGTGCATATCAAAAAGCGTTGACAAACAGAACCGAAAGTGCTATACTGTTCACAGCGTCAAAATTTAATAGATTTTAAAACATTAAAAATAAAGTTAATTTAAAGTTTTTAAGGAGTAGATTTATGAAAAAGGTTTTATCAGCAGTGATTATTCTCGCGCTCACAATGCTTCTCCTCGTTTCCTGTGATGAATCGGGAAACCTTTCCGGAGATATCCTGGGAGGCATTTTAGGCAACGAAGATAGTTCGAGCGACAGCTCCAACAACGGTGGGCCAAGCGATAAAGTTCCGTCAGAAGACTCACAAGACACCCCCGACGGCGGCGTAGGTGACGATCCTAATACCGACGGCGGCGTAGGTGACAACAATAATACGGATGATGCCCCGGATAACAACACCGAAAACCCCGGTGAAAATCCCAATGAAAAACCCGGTGAAAATCCCGGCGAAAATCCCGATGAAAAACCCGGCGGTGAGAATCCCGGTGGCGAAAATCCCGGTGGCGAAAATCCCGGTGGTGAAAATCCCGGTGGTGATGACGTTGTATCTACCGGAGGTGCCATTTACACTCTTTCCACCGACGGCACTTACGCCATGGTTACAGGCTGCGACGCTTCAACGGAAAACGTAGTAATAGCTTCCACTTATAAGGGTGTGCCCGTTAAGGTGATATATGGTGAAGCTTTCAAAGTTTCTACCGCAGCCTCAGTCTACATACCCGGCAGTGTAGAGAGCATAGAGGGAAATGCGTTCAAGGACTGTTCCACACTCGAAACTATAACCTTTGGTGAGAACAGCAAGCTTTTAAGCATCGGAAATTCGGCATTTATGAATTGCGCCTCTCTATCCGCTATATCTATTCCTGACGGCGTAAAAAGCATAGAGTCTTCCGCATTTGAGTCTTGTGTCTCGCTTGCATCAGTGTCCTTCCCCGAAAGTATAGAATACATACAAGGTTATGCTTTCCGTTATTGCTCCGCTCTTACATCTCTTAATATCCCCAGCAGCGTAAAGAGCTTAGGTCATCTTACGTTTGGCGATTGTGTCAAGCTTGGTACCGTTACCATTGCGGAAAACAGTAAGCTTGAAAGCCTGGGTACTGGTACGTTCTACAACTGCTCCGAGCTGGAAACTGTTACCATAGGTAAAAACAGCGAGATGAGCAGCATAGCATTCAGCGGTTGCCCCGCACTCACCACCATCACATTCCTTGAAAACAGTAAGATTAGCGTTCTGGAAGATCGTGCGTTCTCACTCTGCAGCTCTCTTACGTCTATATCATTTGGTGAAAATACCACGCTTTCAAGTATAGGCAATTTGGCATTTTGGGACTGCAAATCGCTCACCTCTATCTCTATCCCCGGCAGCGTAAAGACTATCGGTGATGATGCGTTCCATTCTTGTAAAGCTCTCAAAACCGTCACCATCGGTGATAACAGTCAGCTTACAAGCATCGGTGATAATGCGTTTTATGCTTGCGGCTCTCTTACCTCTATCGATATACCTGCCGGTGTAGAGAGCATCGGTGCTCAAGCATTCTATTCTTGCTCCGAGCTAAAAACCGTCACCTTTGGTAACAACAGCAAGCTTTTAAGTATCGGAGATGCGGCATTTGTGGCCTGCTCCTCTATCACAGCTATCTCTATCCCGAACGGTGTACAGAGCATTGGCAGCGCATCTTTCGGTGCTTGCATCTCTCTTACCTCGATTGCTATTCCGGATAGCGTAAATAATATAGGTGTTGCTGCGTTCGATTCTTGTGAAGCTCTCGAAACCGTCACCTTTGGTGAAAACAGCAAGCTCGTAAGCATTGGAGATAATGCTTTCGCTTATTGCCCCATTTCCTCTATCTATATTCCCGCAAAAGTAGAGAGCATCGGTGAACATGCGTTCGATACTTGCTCCAAACTCGCAACCGTAACCTTTGGTAACAACACCAAGCCCATGAGCGTAGGCAAGCATGCATTCGTGCTTTGCTCCGCTCTCAGCGAAGTACATATCGGAGATATAGCCTCTTGGTGTAATATATCATTTGCTACCGATTATTCGCATCCGTTATACTACGCTGACAAGCTTTACCTTAACGGTGAGCTTATAACCGAGCTTGTTATTCCCGAGGGTGTTACCTCTATACCCAAGGATGCGTTCTATAAGCAGTCGACCATCACGTCCGTAACTATTCCCGCCAGCCTAAAGAGCGTAGAAGAAGGAGCGTTTAGTGCTTGCTCGTCTCTTACCTCCGCGTATATCAACGATATAGCTGCATGGTGTAGCATCTCATTTGCTGATTTTTCCGCAAATCCGTTATCGGAAGCCGATAAGCTTTACCTTGACGGCAATCTTATAACCGAGCTTTCTATTCCAAATGGCGTTACCTCTATATCTAAATACGCGTTCTATAATCAGTCGAGCATTACAAGTATTTCTATTCCCTTAAGTGTAGTAAGCATAGACGACGGAGCATTCGGAGGTTGCACGTCTCTTACCTCTATTCATATCCCCTCGAGTGTAGAAAGTATAGGTAACAATGCGTTCTCATCCTCTGCTCTTACCTCTATCCATATCCCCGAGAGCGTAGTTAGTATGGGCGATGGAGTGTTCAGCGGCTGTTCCGATCTTAAAACCGTCACCTTTGCTGAAAACAGCAAGCTTGCAGCTATCGGCAATTACGCATTTTCAGAGTGCAAATTGCTCGCATCAATCTCTATTCCCGACAGTGTAGAAAGCATTGGTGACAGTGCATTCAATTCTTGTGAGGCTCTCAAAACCGTCACCTTTGGTGAGAACAGTAAGCTTGCGAGCATAGGTAACTCTGCATTCTATTCCTGTGCCTTAACATCAATCTCTATTCCCAATACCGTAAAGAGCATAGGTAATAGTGCGTTCTGTTTCTGTAAGTCTCTTGGTACGGTCACGTTCGGCGAAAACAGCCAGCTTGCAAGTATAGGTAAAAACGCATTTACCTCCTGCTCCCCTCTCACTTCTGTCGTCATCCCCGCCGGTGTAGTAAGCATAGGCGATTATGCGTTCAATTTCTGTTCCATTTTAAAAACAGTTTACTACGGCGGCACTGCCGAGCAGTGGAAAGCTGTCGAGATAGGTTCTAATAACGATCCTCTCTTGAATGAAAACATCTACTATTACAGCAAGACCGAGCCTACCGCGGAGGGCAACTTCTGGTACTATGACAAGGACGGCAAGGTAGCTATTTGGTAATACAATTTAATTAAACTAACAAAAAACGAGGTAAATATTGCAATCCTTTCTGCAGTTTTACCTCGTTTTTACTTTTTAAAAATAACAGACGTTAAATTTATTAATTTCGCGAAATCTAATGTTTTTGTAAATAATTGTTTTCAATATTCGCTTTTAAAACTGTTTTGCTTTCCGTTTTTTACAAACGTGTATTTAAAAGCATTTCAAATTTAAATCTCACCGAACGAGAAGCAGCACGGTTGCTCGTTTTCGTATTTAATATCTGAAAATCCTATATTTATTTTGAATCTTGACAATTTGACAAAATCAAGTTATACTATATGTGCAAGAAATATTTTATATATTAAATAATATATAATGCCGTCGGTTAAAATTTTGACCGAAATAAATACGTGATATATTTGGTGAGAGATTATGGAGAACAAAATCGCAAGAATCGCATACCTTGTTGAGCAACTGAATACGGCATCCGATGCCTATTACGGCGGTAAGGGCGAGATTATGTCAAACTACGAATGGGACGTTATGTTTGACGAGCTTGAAGAGCTCGAGGACGAAACGGGACATATTTTACCTAACAGTCCGACGCACTATATAAGCCGCGCAAAAGAGGACGACGACGCTTCAAATCAGAAGGAGCCGCACGAATTCCCCGCGCTTTCTCTCGCAAAGACAAAGAAGGTCGAGGAGCTTGTCAGCTGGGCGGAGCAGAGAGACGTTTGGGTTAGCTGGAAGCTTGACGGATTGACGCTCGTTCTCACATACGATAACGGAGAGCTGTCAAAGGTTCTTACGAGAGGTAACGGCATCACCGGAACGAATATCACCTACTTTAAGGACTGCATAAAGGGCTTCCCTCTCAAAATTTCAGATAAGGGGCACCTTGTTGTACGCGGTGAAGCAACCATTTCGTACAAGGATTTTGAAATGATAAACGAGACGAGCGAGGGCGGAGAAAAATATGCGAATCCGCGAAATCTCGCAGCAGGCACTCTTGCACTGGACCCCTTAAAAAAGGACGTCGTAAAGAGCAGAAATATAACCTTTGTCGCATTCTCGCTTATATACACCGAAACCGAGATTCTTTCCTGGGGTAAGAGAATGGATTACCTTGACGGTCTCGGCTTCAAAACGGTGGACAGAGAGCTTGCAACCTCGGGAAAACTACCCACGGTTGTCGGTGCTTGGTCGGAAAAGGTAGAAAACGACCTTGTTGAAATTCCCGTTGACGGACTCGTTATCTGCTACGACGATACGGTTTACGCAGCAACGGGAAGCGTTACGGGACACCACGCAACCCGCGCAGGACTTGCATTCAAATGGCAGGATCAAGTTGCGGTAACGACCTTAAAGCACGTTGAATGGTCATGCGCAACCTCGGTTATCACACCCGTTGCCGTATTCGAGCCCGTAAAGCTCGAGGGTACCGTAGTCTCAAGAGCATCACTTTGTAATATCAGCGAGCTTGAGCGTCTCGGCATAGGCGAGGATGGAAAAACCACAATAAAGATAATCAAAGCAAATAAAATAATTCCGAAATGCGTAGGAGTTGTGAGTAAGGAGGGCTGCTACACTGTTCCTTCTGAATGCCCCGTATGCCACGCCGAAACTACGATAGTTGAAAACCAGACGAGCAAGACGAAAACTCTCCGATGCTCAAACCCAAGATGCCCCGCAAAGAATCTTTCAAGATTTGCAAGATTTGCGAGTAAGGCTGGCGTCAACGTGGACGGACTTTCAATACGCACTATTACTACCTTTATCAACAAAGGATTCCTCAAAAGCTTTTACGATATTTATGACCTCGATAAATACGCCGAGGATATCTGCAAAACGGAAGGCTTCGGAGAAAAATCGGTTTCTAATCTTATTGAAGCTATAAAAAAGAGCAAGGAAGTTAACGCGGTTAACTTCATTTATTCCCTCAGCATTCCTCTTATCGGCCTTGACGCCGCAAAGCGCATTATCGGCAGTATCGGATACGACGAATTCGTGGCGCGCGCCAAAAACGGTATCAGCTTTGAGGATATATCGGGCATAGGCCCTGAAAAATCCAAAACGATACTTTCCTGGTTTGCCGACGGGGAAAATCTTTACACGTTTGACACCCTCTCTAGCATATTGAATATTATAAAGCCCTCGCCAAAGAGCGAAAACGGCGGCAGCTGCTCGGGACTCACATTCGTTATAACAGGCTCGCTTGAATCCTTCAAGAACCGCGATGAGCTTGTCTCGTTTATCGAAGAAAGAGGGGGAAAGGTAAGCTCTGCTGTTTCAGCAAGCACGAGCTATCTTATCAATAATTCGCTTGAATCAAAATCCTCTAAAAACGAAAAAGCACGCAAGCTTGGAATTACCATAATAAGCGAGCAGGATTTCCTATCAAAATTTTCTTAAATAAAATATCTTCTTTTGCACAACAACAGCAAAAGCATTTTGGAGACACGTAAAATGTCAGATAATATTTCTTCTTTTTTCCAAAAGTACGACAAACGCATATTCATTGACGTAGCGTCAAACGGATGCGGCAACGCCTGCGTTTACTGCTTCACAAAAAATCCCGAAGCACCGCAGGTCCTTCTCGACGTATCCGTAATAGACGAAATATGCGATTACGTGCTTTCGCTTCCCGACCGCAAGGATTATATTATATCCCTTTGCCCGAACACCGAGCCTATGAAATCAGAGAAAAGCAGAGAGCTGGTTCTTCATATAATAAAGCGCCTTATCGGAACGGTAAAGTTCGTACAGATTGCAACAAAGGAGCTTATTCCCGAGAAATATCTCTCATCGCTTAACTCTCTCGCAGAAAGGGACGGTCAGGTAAGAATAAGCGTTTCAGTTCCTTATCTTGAATACGCAAAGACATTGGAGCCGGGCGCCGCAGCGATTGCAGACAGACTTAAAAACCTTGAAAACATAAAAAAATTCGAAAAATTGCTTTCGGTGCTGTATCTCCGTCCTTTCAACAAGCAGATGCTTGCGGATAAACAAATTTACGCCGACATCATTAAATATTACAAACCGGACAATATTTGTCTCGGCGCGGAATTCGTACCTAAGGTGGACGAAAATCAACAATGCACTTATATGTATGAAAAGGAGCTTAAGCCGGAAATATTCGAAAAGCCCGAGATGGATGAAATCTTCGGCTTTGCCGATTTTCTCAGAAAAGAAGCAGGCTGCAAGGTCTTTTACTCGTCCGTATGCAATATTGCAAATTGCGGCGATTACGGCTGCATCCTTAAGCTCGGAAATCACGACGCACGCTACTGCAAGGATTGCACTCTGCCGTTAAATGAAAGGAAGTGACACATAAATGAATCTATTAAAAACAATGAAGCCAATTTTAAAATTCAACGCGGTAGTCGTAGGACTTTCAACCTTGATTATGTTCGGTATCTGGAATCTTATACTCCTTATTCCGTTTGAAAACGCCGTTTTCAGAGGATTGACTGTCGTAGTTTCCTTCGTAACCTCATTCGGATGCTATCAAACCTTGGTTGAGGTCTTCGACTTCTTCTTCGACCACGTTCCGTTTTTCAGAAGGTTTATACTAGGTCCCTATAATCTTGAGGGAGTGTGGGTAGGCTTCTCTGTCGGAACGCAAAACGACGTGCGCTTCTACTATGAAAAATTCTCGCAGGAGCTTGACGAAATATACATAAACGGTCAGTCCTTTACCGAAAACGGCGGATATCACGGCTCCTGGTTTATAAGAAATCCGATGATAGACATTGATGCGGGGGAGATGACCTACTGCTTTGAAGCGGATTCGATAAAAAACACCTTCTCAAACCCCGGATTTGGCAAGTTCAGCTTCATAAGAAAGGATAAAGAATCCGCGCCTACCGCGCTCAGAGGATATACAAGCTACGTTTACAATACCAACAAGCTTTTAGGATATGAAATGAAATTACCCAAAGGAGAATATACTGACGCCGAGCTTTACGCCGAGGCGCAAAAGATGTATGAAAAGCACAAAACTATGGTTCAATAATTTGTGTTGGAGGGTACCTTATGAAACTATACGATAAGCTTGATATTATCGCCAAGGAAAAAATCGGTGCACCGTACGATGAAATAATAAAAAATCCCAGAAATTATTTAAGCTGCCTTTTGGAAAAACACAGCATCGGAAGCTTAATCGACATAGCTTGCTGTGTAAACACGCTTGATTTTGACAGAGTGATTCACATAATAAATCTATATCTTTTCGGGGAAGCTTTTTTCAAGGACCTCATCAGCTTATACTCAGTTAAGCCTGATAGCTCCCCCGTATGCGAATGGGAAATTCTTGCTTTGGTTCACGATGTATCGTATATTTACGAAACGGCTGTTTTTTCGAGACAATATCTGGACCTGAACGACGTTTGCGATGAGCTAAATCTAAAGCCCTTTTTCACTAAATCGGACTGCAATGCCTTCTATTCGAAAAAAACTTACGAGGATTACTTTAAATATAAAAGAGAGCATTACGGGGTTTGCGACCACGGAATACTTGCGGGTATCCTGTTTGAAAACAAATTTCCCGAAAGCTCAGGGCTAAAAAAGCTTGAGCTCGCGTACGTAATAGCCTCTCATAATATATTCGTAGCCAATCGCAATAACGCAGACCTTTATCATACATATAATTTATCCGAGCTTATTCCCGATTCAAAAAATTTCAATTCTATAGCGCAGAGCAACACCAAATACTCTTATTTCTACCTGTTATTCTGCCTGCTTGATATTCTCGAACCGGTAAACGCTTTTAACTGCGCATCCACCGAGGATATAAAAAGGCTGCTCAGTTCAATCGAATTTTCAGTCAATGAAAACCGACTTGCAATCACGACAAGCCTCACCACCGAAACAGAGACTATAGCGCACAGAATTTTTGATATCCCCATCTGGCTCAAGGTTGGACTTAACATAGAATCCGACAAAAAAATTATTATCAATTTAAAAAACAACTAGCTGCACCAATCAACCAAAAAATATGTTAAAAGCTCAAGGAATGTAAACTATGGATTGCAATAATAATGTTAATTGTGATATTGAAAACAAAGAGATTTTTGAAAAGCTCGTATTACAAAAAGCAAAAAAAGGCTTTCGAATTATAGACGTCAAGGACGAGTACAGAGAGGAAATCGAGGAGCTTATCATACCTGAGTCCTGGCAGATTATTGCCATTATTAATAAAAGCCCATACGGCCCCGGTCCGTTTAAAAATTGCAAAAAATTAAGAACGGTTATTCTTCCCTCCACCCTAAAATCAATTCAAAACAGAGCCTTTAATTATTGCGAGAGCCTTGAGGTTTTACATCTCCCCGACTCGCTCGAGACACTCGGAGACTCCAATTTCGCGCACTGCGGGAGCCTTGCTGAAGTTACGCTGCCGGACAACCTGAAGTCAATCGGCTGCGATAATTTTGAGGGTAGCGCATTTTATAACGATCCAAGAAATTGGACTCACGACGGCTGCCTTTACATTGGAAAATACTTTCTTAAATATAATGCCTATACTCCCACCTCTATCGAAGTAAGAGACGGTACTGAAATCATAGCAAACGGCGCGTGCAAATATTCACGCTTTTCGACAGTTACATTCCCCGAAACGCTCCGCCATATCGGAGACGAAGCCTTTTATAACTGCACTAATCTTTCAAACATAACTTTGCCTGACGGTATCGAATATATCGGCAAGGGCGCATTCAAAATTCGCACCGGATATTATGACTACGAGCTTGACATCGGCATTTTAGTATCCGAGGGTACTTTTAAGGACGGGAAGATAGTTTTAGAGTATGAATTCGGCTTTATTCCGCCGGCACAGCTCAGAGCCATTGCCGATAAGCTTGACGAATATCTTTTGAAAATCGAGTATGAGGTTGAGCATTCCTATGACAACAGCGACGATGACAGATGCGAGGACTCCTACTCAAGATACGACTCTTATACTTACCGTGAAATGGATATAAGACACAATTCCAAGGCGCTGCTCAGAATAGACGGAGAAATCAGGGGACTTGTTTTCCGTGTAAAAGGAGACCGCGAAGACGATCCGCATATATTCCTGTTTGACGGAAGCCGCAACTTCTCTATGACTCTGGGATACAGTGCTTCGCATAGCTCCGACTATATGTTTATCAAAAAAATGGCCCTTGTAAAGAAGGGTGAAAACGGAGCGCCTGAATCCGCAGTGAAAGTAAGATTCAATCCTTATAAGCTCAGTGCTTCAATATAATCAAAAAACGGGATAGATATTGCAAATTCAGCGTCTATCCCGTTTTTTGTGTCTGCCCATTTTCTATAAACGCACTCGTAAGCTCTCACGTTTTTCTTGAAATCGACTTTTACGACCGTAGCTCGTGTAACCGCGTTTTCCGAGAGCTAACAAGTGTAAATTCTGGATTTTACCGAAATAAAAATCACAAAATGTCATATAATATGTCCAAAAATCACAAAGTGTCATATAATATGTCCAAAAATCACCTTGAAAATTTAATACTATTTAATAATTTGAGTCTAAATGTTTGACAAATTTATTTTTTTGTGCTATAATACGTACGTTGCGAATTTTGTTTTATTGTAATTCGCAGCTCTACCATCTTGTATTTGCACATTGATTAAATCATTTCAAAAACTCTTTTCAGAATTGGAGGTACAATTCTATGCCAACATCAAGTTGGGATTTCACACTTGAAAACTACACTGCCGTATGGAGCTTCATGGTGCAGTTTGGACTTATAATGCTGTTTTTAATGCTGGGAAATATTCTCAGACGAAAAATTCCCTTATTCAGAAACCGACTCATTCCGTCAGCCCTTCTTGGCGGCAGCGTTCTGCTTATTATCAATATCATCTGCAAGCAGTTCGATTTCGTTCTTGTTGATAACAGACTTATGCAGGTTATTACATATCACTGCCTTGCCATAGGCTTTGCGGCTATGACGCTGAAAACCGAGAAAAGCACTCATAAAACGAACAAGGCTCAGGTAGTCGAATTCGGTGCGCTTCAGGGCGGTACCTATATGCTTCAGGCGTTCGTTGGACTCGGAATTACGCTTATTATGTTCCTTCTTACCCGTCACGGAGGCAAGGTCATATCTTATATCTGTGGGCTTATTCTTCCCCTCTCTTTCGGACAGGGCCCCGGTAACGCACTCAGCTGGGATATTAACTTTACCAACACGCCCGCAACAGAATTTGCAGGCAACGGAAGCTTTGGACTTTCGCTTGCATCAATAGGCTTTATCGTTGCATCGGTATTCGGAATTTTCTACATCAACGTTCATAAGAACAGAGGCGATCTTGAGATACGCAAAAAATCTGTCAATGAGGAATTCATTGATCAAACTAACCCCGAGGGAAATGAAATCCCCGATAATGAGTCGGTAGACAAGTTCTCCATTCAGGCAGGTTTCGTTGCATTGGCTTATGCAATTTCATTTGGATTTATGTGTCTTCTCGGAGTGATTTCAGACTTTACAAATAGCATTGCCTGGGGCTTTAACTTCCTTTGGGCGTCCCTCGCGGCTATGCTTATCAAGGCTATTGTGAAGCGGCTGCGTAAGCACAATCTTATGCACCGTCAGTACATCAACAATTACCAGATGGACAGAATTTCGGGCTTCGCGTTTGATATGATGATAGTTGCCGGAGTCGGTGCTATCGAAATAAACGATATAAAAAATTACATTTTGCCTATTGTTATTTTAAGCGTAGTCGGTACGGTAATCACCTATGCTTACATAAGATTCGTTGCCAAGGAATGCTTCCGCGGCTTTGAGCATGAATTCTTCCTTATGAGCTTCGGAACTCTTACGGGTACTGCTTCAAACGGTATGATACTTACAAAGCAGATTGACCCCAGTCTTCGCACTCCTACTTCGAGCCTTTATATTCTTTCAAACTTCCCCGCTATGATAATGATAGCTCCGCTATTGCTTTTACTCGGCTTTGCGAGCAAATCTCTTACCAACGCCATTATTGCCTGCGCTATCTTCTTCGTTTTATGGCTTGCATATACTATTTATCTTTTCAGAAGAAGAATCTTCAGAAAGCATTATAAGGACTCACCCGTAACCGTCTGGACTGACGAGGACGAATAAAATACAGAATACAAAACGAGCAAAAGTAGAGGAAAAATCCTTCTGCTTTTGCTCGTTTTATATTTTTAATGAAATAATCAGCGCATTTGAAAGCACCGTATTTTAATATGCAAAAAGTATTTTAATATAAGTGGACAGTATGCTAAAATTTCAGGCTTTGCCGTAAATCTAAGCATACTGTCACCGTATTTCAAATAATTATTTGCATTTTACGTTCCGGGAGTGCCTGTTCCACCGGTTTTGCCGGAATTTTCGTTTGCGGGTATTGATGCTCCGTAGCCGTTTACACCGCCGTCACCGCCTGTGCCGTTGCCGCCATTATGGCTGCGTCCCGAGCCGCCTGAGCCGCCGTTTCCGCCGTCACCGCCTGTGCCTGCGGAGTATGCTCTTGTTCCGAGCGAATCTATGATTCCCGAGCCGCCTGAGCCGCCGTTTCCGCCGTTTCCGCCCGAAGCTCCGGTTGAGAACCAGCCTCTGTTGCTTCCTCCGTCACCTCCGACTCCTCCGTCGCCGCCGTTGCCGCCTATTGCGGAAAGGTTGACTCCGTAGCCTAAAAGCCTATCGTTTATAATGCCCGAAAGAACGATTGCGTGACCTCCTGCAGTACCGGACGAGCCGTCTGTACCCGAGGTTGCGCTCCAGAATGCGTGGTCCTTACCGTCGGAACCGTTTTGTCCATTTGCTCCGTTACCGCCGATAGCCGTAACGCTTACGTAAGGAGTAAGAGTGATATATCTTGCGTAAATTGCCACGCCTCCGTCATTTTTGCCCGTTCCGTTTCCTGCTTTGAGCTTAATGCTTCCGATTCCCGAGAAGTTAATATCGCCCGTAAACATCTTTATTTTGTTGCTGAATACGGCACCGCCGTTCGCAGTGCTTTCGATATAACAGTCACCGGTTACGTTTACGTTAAGCGTAACTCCCGTCGATGAATTTGTAGGCTGAACAGCTCCGTTGAGATGCGACCTGAATTTGAAATTAACAAATCCAAGCTTCAAGGTAGCAGTTGACGAGAAGTCTCTTAAGCTGATTCCGAGATTTTCAAATACCTTGCCGGCATTTCCTATGAAGATTACTTCTTCAACGGTATTGTATATTTCGATTATGTTATTGTTAATACTTCCCGCAGTAGCCGTTCTCGAATAGGATGAAATGTTTAGCGTTGTTACGCCTGACCAGTCAATAATAACCCTCTTACCTCTTAAGTCGGGTGTTCCCTCGATGGAGGTATAAACCTCGGTAAGAGGCTTCACAGACTTCGGATAAAGAGTGATATTGCGCGGATTTGCAAGAACCTCACTCTCCTTAAACGGAACCGTGAAGTCGGAGTCGAGATACCATCCGTCAAATTCGTTATATTCGGGGTAGTATTTGTAAGTGGGGGAAGAAATTGAAATCGAGTCGTTGATGGTGAAGCTCGTAGGATAGCTATTTCCAATCATCTGCCAGTTGCCCATACTGTAGGAAACCGTGTAGTCTATAATGCTCCAATCGGGTGTCAGCTCGTGATCCTCCGTCAGAAGCATAAGGTCGGTCTTATTAACGAGATTTCCGTTATAGAACCAACCGTTGAAGCGATAACCCGTCTTTATAATGTCGGGAATCTGATACTCGTCTCCGTAATGCTTTACGTATTGCTCGTCACCGGCAGTTATTACGTACTCGATGGGATTCCATTTTGCGTAAAGCGTAAGCTGAGGATCGGCATTTGCAGGTATACTCGTTACCCTGTTTGTCATTGCGGAATTCGTATACCAGCCCTCGAAGTCACTTCCTATCTTCGTAGGGTTGTAAAGGGGTATTTCGTCGTTGTTTGAATTATAGGTATGTACGTTTTCTCCGTGGTTAACGCCGCCGTCAAGCACGTAGGTTATGCTGTATGTATTACTGCTCCACAAAGCATACAGCGTTACGTCCGACGATTCCATACGGAAGGTCTCGCCGTTTGTATATACAAGGCTTCCGTTAGGAGTGAGCGCCCAGCCCACGAAGGTTTTGAGCGAATCCTCTCTGTAGAAGATATTGCTCGGAAGATTCTTTATTTCGCCCGACTTCATTGGTATAGATGCCATCGTTCCCTGTCCGCCGTTTGAATTAAAGATTACGTTGTAGGTGTTTGCGCTCCACTTAGCGTAAATCACTAGGTTTCCGTAGCTTCCCTTTTCTATCCTTTCTATGCGTCCCGACGTCATAGACGGGTCGGTATACCAGCCTTCGAAGGTGAAGCCCGCCTTTATCGGATCACGAAGTAAAATATCGTCACTCTCTACGTGATAATACGAGGGATTTGTGGAATTCGTACCCTTATCAAGTTCGTATCTGATGGTATAGGTTTCTCTCTCCCACACCGCATAAAGCGTGTAGCTTGAGTCTGTTCCCATAGTGTAGGACGCGTTGTCAGAATATACGACCTCACCGTCGCGTGAGGTACTCCAGCCGAGGAAGATATATCCGTTTCTCGAGACAAACGTACTTGCCGCGGGAATGTAACCCGTAGCGTCGGTCGTCATTTCAACGAATTCAAGGCTTCCTACACCACCGTTGGAATCAAGGTAAAGTCTGTTCGTTTTTACCGTCCACTTAGCGTAAAGAACTATATCTCCGAATGTACCCTTTTCTATAGCGGTAACGGATTTCTTCATTTCCGCATCGCTATACCAGCCGCCGAAGATATATCCTGCTCTCGTGGGTGCGCTGAGAATTATTGTTTCTGTTTCAACATCATATGCGTAAACCGCATCAGAGCTGTTGATACCGCCGTTCAGCACGTAGCTTACGGAATAGGTGTTCTTGCTCCATACGGCATAGAGAGTTCGTGTCTTTTCGGCGGTCATAAGATATTCTGCTCCGTCGGCAATTTCTACCGCGCCGTCAGGCGTCGTGCTCCAGCCGAGGAAGGTATAGCCCGCTTTCTTGAACCTGCATTTCGTAAGCTTTTCCAAGGCGTCGGTCTTTATCTCTTGATTTTCCATTTCGCCGATTACGCCGTCTGTATTTGCAGAGAAGACTATTTCATTTGTGTTTGCCTGCCATACCGCATAAAGAACAACCATATCGTCGACAGGCATTCTGAAGCTTTCCTTATCCGTGAAGTTTACAGAGCCGTCGAATTTATAGCTCCAGCCCATAAAGGTGTATCCGGGTATGACAAATTCATTTTCGGGAAGCTCAAATATCTCGTCCGTCTTCTTGCTTATAACCTTTGTATCCGAAGCCTCTCCGTCGTTATTTGCATTGAACGTAAGCTTATTTGTGTTTGCCTGCCATACCGCGTAAAGCACAGCGGATGCGCTTCCGCCCATAGTGTAAGCCGCGGAATCCTCGTATTCGACCTCGCCTGCGGTAGTGGTACTCCAGCCGAGGAAGGTATATCCCTCCCTTACGAATTTGTTTTCGGGAAGAACAAAGTGAGCATCGGTTCCGGCTTCTATATGCTCCATCTCTCCGCTTCCGCCGTTTGCGGAGAATGCCAGTGTATTCTCGTTGGACATCCATACCGCGTAAAGATTGTATTCGGGAAGCGTTCCCATACGGTACGCAGCGGTATTTTCATACACGGGAGAGCCTATCAATGTGGTGCTCCAGCCAATGAAGGTATATCCGTTGCGCTCAAAGGTACATTCGGAAAGATTTGCGCTTTCGTGAGTGCGAAGCATCTGAGGCTCCATACTTCCGGTACCACCGTTAGCGTTGAATATTATCTTATTAAGGCTTGCTTCCCAGACTGCGTAGAGAACGGTTTCCCTCTCTGCCGTCATAGTATAAAGCTCTTTATCGGTATATTCAACCGTGCCGTTTGGCTCGGAGCTCCAGCCGAGGAAGGTATAGCCGCTGAGTAAGAAGCTGTTTTCGGGCAAGTTAAACTCACTGTCGGTCGCCTTGTTCATTGCGACAGTGTCGCCCGTTCCGTTGTTCGAATCAAACGTAAGTCTGTTGACTATCGGCTCCCAAACGGCGTAAAGCGTATATTTTGAAGCCGCGCCCATAGTATAAAGCGCCTGGTCCTCGTAAACGGCATTTCCGCCGGGAGTATCGCTCCAGCCGAGGAAGATATAGCCTTCGCGCCTATATGAAATCGCGGGAAGTGCCGTAGTCTTGTCGGTCGGCAAGCTTAAATTCTGCATAGAGCCTATACCGCCGTTTGCGGAAAATTCAAGAGTATTGCTGTTCGAGCCCCATACCGCGTAAAGCGTATAGACCTCGCCTGCGCCCATAGTATAGAGCGCTTGGTCACTATATACTGCATTTCCATTTTTCTCGGTGCTCCAGCCAAGGAAGGTATAGCCCCTTTTCGTGAATTTGCAGGGCTTAAGCTTCTCTGTCGCATCCGTGGCCATCATCTGAGACTCCATCTCGCCGAGTGCACCGTTTGAATTGAATATAATGCTGTTGATATTGGGAGTCCAATCCGCAAAAAGATGAATTCCGTTTTTCTCTATAAGAGATATTGTCTCACTGTCAACAAGCTCTCCCGAAGCGTTTTTCCAACCCGTGTTTACGTATCCTGCAAACGACAGTACGTCAAGCTCAAATCCACCGTCTACGATTTTATACGAGAGGTCAGTGCTTCTTTCGCTTCTGTAAACAACGGCTCTCTCTATGTATGATACGTTATAAGGAATTACCCTTTCAAACAGCTCACTCCATTTTTCGTCGTCAAGGAAACCGCGAAGCACGGCGCCCTTAACTCTGTAACAATACTTTTCGTCGGTGCCCAAAAGATCCGGTACGGTATCCGAGGTAAGAACTACCGTATCGAGGCTTGTGAAATTCGCGCACTCGGCAATATCCTTTACCTCGGAATCAATGACGATAGTCTTTATACCGTTAAGCTCATCGGAGGAAAGAAGCTCCGATGATTCGTTTTCAAGAATTGCATCCGAAAGCGCTTTGTCGATCATAGAAATTTCAAAAGTTATCTCGCTCGTAGCGAAATGCTTTTCTCCGTCGGAAAAATCAAGAACTATCCTTCCTTTTCCAAGGCCGGTCGCTTTAAGATAGATAATATTTTCCTCAAACGAAACTGCAAAAGCGTCGATCTCTTTTCCGTCATCGGATAAAATTTTAACATCGCAATAATCCTCGATTTTGATTTCGCGCGGCTTAGTTACTACCGCAAAGGCTATCGAGTGGTTATATACCGCACTCTGCTCGGAAATAGGAAGCTCGCCTTCACCGTTAAGCACTCCGTAAACCTCTGTAAGCGCGGTAATAACGGAAAGCTTTACGCGCTTTGTCGTGGAAGTATTTTTCTCGTAGATGGTAACGTAAATTTCTTCCGTCGGTATTTCGTTTATAAGCACCTCTCCCGCAGAAGTGATGCTCACCTTATCCGAGGAGGATTCATAGGTAAATCTTGACTCAACCGTATTGCCGTTTTTATCGGTAAGGTTTGGGGATAGTTTGTAGCTCTGACCGAGGTAAACATTAATTTCGTCTTTTACAGAAATTTCATAGGTTTCCGTCTCGGGAATGAACTGGTCCTTAAGGCTGCGGCAGGAAAAAAGAGAGAAAGCCGCAGTCAGAACAGCGATGCAAAGTATAACTGATTTTATTGCTTTTTTCATCGTTATCCCTCCGTATTTCCTGTATTGATAAGGGTCAGCCTGCCGCTGTTAAGCTGCCAGAATCTGTTGTCAAAATCAAGGGTAACGAAAACGTTGTTCTCGTTAAACACCTTATCTCTGTCGTTTGGCGAATAGAAGCTGTCGCTGCTATCTGCAGCAAAAAGAGTATCCGCTATAAGAACGTTTATATTCGAGGTTTCACCCTCGCCTATATCACTGTAATTAACCGCGGAAATAGTATTATTCACCTTATCTCCGCGAAGCACGTCAAGCTTTGATGCGGAAGTGAATCCAGAAAAATCTGCGGTAACGACGGCATTTTTAACCGTGCCGTAATTGTATACGCAGAGCACTCCCGTAAACACCTTATCCTCGGATGTTTCCGCAACACCGCGGTTTATAAACGCGCCCTCGGCTACGATATTGCTTATCTCTCCGCGATTGGTGGTAACAAGCGGTGAAAACGTGCCCGCGCGCGCGATTCCAACTTCAAAGGTTACCGAGCAGTTTGATATAACTCCCTCGTTTGAGGTTGCTATACCGCCGTAGCTCTGAGAGGAAACGTCAAGACTGCTAAAGACGAAATTGACGTTCTTTATTACTGCGCCCTCTGCGATTTTTCCAAAGAGAGAAAATCCGTCTGCCGAGCCGTCGAGGTCGATATAAACGGTGTATCCGTTTCCGTCAAACGTACCCGTAAAGGTGCGGTTTATTCCGCCGAGGCATATATCCGATTCGCTGACGGTGACGTTGCCCGTAAGCGCGCAGTCGTCATTGTAAAGCGAGTCCTTATTCGCTATAAGATCCTCGGTGTTGTGAATTATGACGGTTTCCTGCTTTTCTATGTAATACGGAACTATATCCGCAAACTTTATATACGCAAGCAGCACCGCGGCAATACACAGTATCACCGAGACCGTGATAAGACGCGCTTTGTATTTATTAACTTTTATATGCTTTGCCATATCACTCACCGCCTAACATTCTTCTGATAAAACCGACGTCAAGTCTAATAAAATAGAAGAGAAGAAATGCAATTACAAAGCACAGCATAGGTAGCAGAATACAGCACGCCGTCACCTTATTCGCCTTACCCGCGTCTCTTTTTATCAGGAAAAATATCGTATTAAGTGCGATTGCTGCAAGAGGAAGAGCAAGATACCAAAGCTCAACGAAGCTTATCACGCGCTCAAAAAACGATTCGAAGCCAAAGGATCCGGTTACCAACGCCTGAACGAAGGGCGGAACGGCAATCAGAACCACCGATAAAACAGAGAGCAGAAAGGACCAGAGAAATATATGCGACCTTCTATTCAGCATTTTTTCTTTTCTGTCTATTCCGAATACGTCAATTACGCTCTCAACCATTTTTATTTTAAGTCTCGGATTGGTGCTGTCAAGCGAGGTTTCGGGGCATCTTTTCGCAACAGCCCGCTTAGCCTTATCAGAGAAGGTAGAGTAAAGGTTCTTCGTATATTCGGTTCTGAATTTTTCAAACTTTGCACTGACGTTGCGCTCGTTACGCAAGCTGTCAACAAACGCCTTTAATTCTCCCGAGTCACCAATAGGCGATTCAAGACAAATATTATCGTATATTTCTTTTAGACGTCCAAGCAGCTCTCTGTTTTCAAGTTGCTTAAATATTGCATCTTTTGCAAACGACGCTTTACAAATTCGCTGATTTACCTTATCTCTGAGTGCCTCGTATGGAGAACTCATATTGCTTATGCGCTCTGCAGAAGTTACAAGAGCTTCAATACCCATATTGTTGATAAGCTCGTCGCCTATCCAATCATCACCGAGGCCGGCACCGTCATCGAATATGAAGTCGGTATACTTATCGTCAAGCTCTGTATCAAATTCGGGAAGACTGCTTATCTGATAGTTTATCTCCTCTACTCTCTCGTATACCGAAATAATGAGATTCATCTCATCACCCACTTTAATTCCGTCCTTATGAACGGCGCGCTTCAAGCCCTTTATTCTTATTCGGCGTCCGCCCTTGTTTGCACCCTTAAGATAGGCCGTAAGCATAAGTATGGCAAGCACGCTTACCTTACCGTCCTCATCTGCTAGCTGACTTACCGCGTCGAATATATTTTCGCCGCTATGCTGCTCGGACAGCGGAATAACGCTGTATCGGTTATTTATATTTGAAAGTCTTACGAGCTTTTCAAGATATCCGTAATAAGCCTCATCGGCGAGCCACTTAGCATTTCGCTTATCAAAGAGCGTTTTAACTGCCGTTTTGAAAACGGCGTCTACTCTTGCGGTATCCGACGCAAGCAGTCTTACCGCAGCATCAAGGAACTGCGAGAACACCTCGCGTCTTCCGTTCATATGAGCCTTAAGCAATTCTATTTCTTCAATGCTTATAACCGCAAGATTTGATATTCTGTTATTTACGTAATCCTCTGCCGTTACCTCTTTGATGCTTTCGTCCGCAATTCTTATTCTAGCAACAAGCGTAGCTTGCTCATCCGTCATATACTCTGCCGAAAGGAGAAATCTTACGGCGTCAACCGTCAAATCGTAGCATCCCATTCTGATTTCGGGAGCAGCTTCGATATAAGCGGAGATAAGCTTTTCTGCGGCAACCGAAGCATGAACTCCGCCCGAGGCCATAGAGAAAGCAAAATCATCCGAGGCAAGAATAACCTTAAGCAACGCAAGATTTATATTTCCGTCCGAGTATACTCTCTGAATCACGGCTCTCAATCTCGACGCGGCGTTGAAATCTCTCAAATCCAGGTGAGAAACGTACTCGCCGAGCGCGCTTGGCGCGTCAGTATAGTTGTCCTTATGCGATACTGTGTCGAACACCGTGTTAAAAACCGAAAGGTTACTGTACTGCGAACTGCTTAGTCTGCTCGTAAGCAGAGATATCTGCATTGATATCTCTGTTTTTTCTCCGTCACCCGAAGTATGCTCGAGCGTCTTGCTTATAGGAGCCGAGCCCGAAACGAAAAAGCCCAGCTTAGACGTTATTTCGGTGGGCAAAACGAAATAGAGCATTTTGAGATATCCCTCTGCCTCTTTTGCATCCGAAATACCTATCACTATTCCGTTTTTAGTTTTCGATATAAGAAGCGCGTCTATAAGCTTTGCAATAACGCAAGCGTCGGGAGCTCTATCTGAAAGCGTAATCGGGGGGACGGTATATCTGCCTTTTGACACCATTCCCGTAATTTTGCTCTCCCCGAGCTGCTCGCGCGAGAGAAGAGGAGGCGCGCCGTTCATCTCATCATCCGTGCAGTAAAGCCCGTTAACAAGCTGATTTCCCTGCGCATCAATCTCGGAGCTCATCATAATTCGGCATTTTTCGCCAACCTTGGCGTAGAGAAAATAATCCTTTTCTGTTATCGCTTTTCTGACCGTTTCGGCAATTTTCGCTACGTCGCTGTTATTCGGATTCGTCAGCTGCTCATATCTTGACGGAGTGTGAAAATATTTATACGATATCATAACGCCCTCCTTAGTTTATCACGCCGAACTGCTTAAGCATCCATATGAACGGAAGCTCTATTCTCTGACCTGAGCAGGAGAATCTCTGCATACCGACGTCGTCCTCACTCTCGCCGGCTCTGTGAATACTGTCAAAGAAATTAAACGCGGATATTCCAAAGAACTTAATGTTCTTGTATTTATCGAGAACGGGTAAAATTCCCTCGTTTATGAGATAGGATTTTATCTCCTCGCTTGAATAATCGATTTCCCTCTCAATCATACTTCCCTCGTATCTTTTTGAGGGATAAGTGAAGTAATCTGTTCTGAGGCAATGACAGTTCGAATCGAATTTATCTCTCAAAAGGTCCATTTTTGTAAGTATTACAGCAATGGGGCTGTTCGGGTCAACACCGTCGTTTCCCTTAGTTTTTATCGCTTTTTGTAAAGTTTCGGCTACTTTTTTAAGACCGTCGTCGTCCTTTTTGCCATTCACTATGAAAAATACGCCTATAGGTGCGCCGCCCGCAATCTTCTTAGTCATCTTCCATTCACTCTCAGCGTTTTCACCGGCTATATCGTAGAACGAAACGTAATTTCTGCCGTTTACCTCTACCGTGAACGGAATTTTGGTAAGCACCTCGTTTTCGGTGGTTGCGCCGGGAAATTTCTTTCCCACGAGGTCTATCGCACGGTCTGAATATTCCTTATGATACTCTGGCCAGTTCTGGTCGAGCATTTTATATCCTCGTTCACCGTCGTTAACAAGCTTATCAACCGACGCTCCGTTAAGTCTTATTCCGAACTTTCTTATACTGTGCTTAAGCATAGCGCAGGTCATAGAGCAAAGCTTCTTATCCGAAACCGTCTCCCTGTGCGCCGATGCCGCGCCCGAAAGCTCACCGAGAGAAGTAGTTTTGCTTATGATATCGAAGAATCTCGAAATATAAGTGGTTTTTCCCGATCTCGTCGAGCCAGTGAAGGCTATCTTAAAGCATTCGTGGTCAAGATATGCCCTCGGAAGAGTTCTCGTGTAATTCTCATGAAGTCCTATTCTGTCTCCCTCAAATTTAAGGTCCTCCTGACAGTACATAGTACGCTTCGCGCATTTTCCCGTATTCGTGAATATCTTTGGATATTTAGTCGCCTTAACGTCGGGGTGATCCTTTGACTTGTTTTCCTGACAGGATATACCTTTTGACAAATAATAGAAGTTGTTTTTAACAGAGCTGTCTATCGGCTGATGGCAGTAAGGGCAGCTGAAAACTCTCGGAGCGACGAATTTAGACTTCGGCGGGAATTTCAATGTCTTATTCTCAACGCTTTCGAGAATATAAAATCTCTCCATAGGTTTATCTGCAAAAGATAGATAGAATATTTCGTCCTCGAATTCGCGTTCCTCAAAGAAAACCGTAGCGGATGCGGTACCCTTTTTATTGAACACAAGCTCTACCGCCTCTCCTCCGACTCTGTTAAGAGACGCATCTGTCGCAAGGCAAGGCAGTCTGTCTTTATTATGAACTATATTCACAGCAATACCGACGGGCGCATCCTTGCATTTTGCGTTTATGCTGACCTTTCCGGACGATACGTCAAGCGTATAAAGTATCTTCTTTCTTATGGTGTAGTTTATGGCGAAGAAGAACTTGGCAACTACCTTTTTCTCGCGTCCTTCACCCTTGTAATACTCTATGATTCCCGTGCCCGACTGATTGACGGCGCCGTTTGCCTCAAGCACGAAGCGGCAGTTTTCCTGCCAATAATTTTCAAAGGTGACGTTTTTCGTTGCCTTAAGCTCCGCCTCGTTATATCTTTTACTCTCTCTGTCGGAAAGGCCGGCGCAGTCAATGCCCTTTACGTCGAAAACGAAATTTGCCGAATCGTAAGGAAGCTCGGCAAGCGTTTCTCTCTTTATTTCAAGGAAATCCACCGAAGCTGCACCTCCCGAGCAAGCTCCCTCTCCCTTTACCTTAAGGTAAATATCCGACCTGCCGTTCCACTCCTCAAACGTCGAGAAAAGACAGTATTGCATCGTATCCTTATAGTAATCGCGCTCAAAGTAGAGCTTCGGCGTTGCAATCAGGTCGCTGCCAAAGACTTTTTCTATCTTATATTCAAAATAGTATTCCGCAGTCTGCACGTTACCCATATCGTTTCTCCTATGTATTTTCGTTAAATTTTCTTATGTATTCCCTCGTGGGAATTCCTACGGCGAGAACGTAATTTCCGAAATCGAAAACCTGCACGTCTCTCTTATCAGAAATATATTCGGTATATCTTTTCTCAAAAGCATGATTCAAAATATGTATCCTCTGATTTTTACTGCCCGCAAGATTTGAGGTGTCGTCGTTTTCACTCTCAACGTAAGGCCCGTCTATAAGAACGGCTATTTTTTCAAGTATACTGTTTACAGCGCCGTCATTTTTTGCGATAAGTTCCTCTAACGTATATCCCGTATAAACGAGAATATCGTCGATTCCCCTGTTTTTCAAGAAAACAACCAGTCGGCAAAGCTCCTCCGCCTGTAAAAACGGTTCTCCGCCGGATATCGAAACACCGTCGCAGTCCTCGTAGGAGAACTGCGAAAAATACTCGTTAACGTCGCACTCGTTATTGGGATTCTTCGCTTGAAGCGCGGGGGAAATACATCCCCTACAGCGCTTTTCGCAGCCGTTTACCCAAACCGCCATTCTTTTTCCCGGTCCAAGCGCTGTTATTCCCATAAGGGTTCTTTCTATCTGCATAATGCTTTATACACGCTTTTTCTGATATTTTTTCTGAACTGCAGCTCTGGCTCTCCTGCCGGCTTCCTTGTCCTCGCCCGCCTTTATAACCTTTATGCCGGGGTTCTCTGCAAGCTTCTTGTAGGTTGCGCCCGCAGAGGAAGTCTTGGCGGTCTCTTTCATATCCGCCATCTCGCTCTCCTCGAACGTCTTTTCGCCGACAACCGAATCAATTCTATCCTTAAGACTCATTTCAACGGCAGCTCCGTCAGCGCCCTCAACGGTAACCGTACCTTCAAGCATAAGAGCGCCGTTTGCCTCTATCGCAAGCTCGCTTCCCTCGGACTCCGCATCCACGTAATCGTCACCGACAATGACGTCTCCGCCGCTCTTTTCGGCAACCCTGTTTATAAACTCAGACACCTCACCCGAAAGCTCCATAGCAGCCGCCGCACGCTTTACCGTCTCAACGTCGGTCGCATCAACTCCGTCGGTAACTCCAACAAGAGTACGTCTGATACCCCATACGAGCTGTACCTCTCCGTCCTCAGTCTCAACGACCGCAGCCTCGGCGCTTATCTTGCAAAGAACGCCGGGCATTCCCTCTTTTGCGTAGTACGCCTCGGGAGCGCATTGGTCAGAGGCATCTGCCTTGACGAGCACGTAACCAAGCTCTTCCATAGATTCGTCGGCTATCGACATATGTATAGCGGCGTTGTTCGAGGCCTCTCTGATGCCTGCGTCCACCTGCTTTTTTATAAGACGCGCGGTCTGAGACCTGTCTCCGCTGTCGTAGGCTCTGGCATCGAACACCTCGTCAGACACGTCAACCCCGCGCGAGCGAAGCTCCGAGGTTCTCGCCTCGTAATCGTCATAATCGGCTTCAATCACTCTGTCCTTTTCCTTGACGGTCTTAAGCTGCTCTATACATCTGTTTACGTTTTTGAGAGTAGACTCGTCCTTGCATTTCAACGCCTCGTCGGCAATTCTTTCAGCCTCGGCAAGATAGCTTTCGGACGCCGTGGTATAAGGCGCATTTTTGAGGTCCTCAACAATATTCAAAAGAATCTTACTGTTCTCCTCTATCTCAACCTCAAAGCTTACCGAATCGTAGCTATTTTCCTCAACGAAGCTCTTGATTTCTCTGCAAGCAAGGAGCGCGCCCTCAAGCTCTCTTGCTTCTGCCATAAGAGCCGCGTCTCTTGATTCCTCTATTTTTCCGTTAACGAGAGTAACGGCGTTATTTATATGCTCGAGCATCTTGTCTATATCGTCAACCGAGGAAAGCTCGTAGCCTCTGACCTCGGAAATCATAGCATCGATAATTCCGCGAAGCTCTGCGGGGATTGCCTTTACGTTGATACCATTCAAGGCGTCCTTCACTCTGCGTACCGCCGCACCTATTGTGGCAAGCTCCGCGCCTACCTCCGCCTTTTTAACCGAAGCCTTGCTGAAATCGCCTCTCTCAATGCTTATGCTGCCGAGTCTGCGTTCTATTCTGCGGTATTCCTCGGTGGAAAGCGTGGGCGCAATTTCAGCTCCTATGCTCTCTATCTCCGTTGCGGTTGCCGTAGCCTCGTTTTTCGCTCTTTTAACGATGGAAACGTACTCCTCGTTAACCTCGGCAACTCTCGCCTTGAGCTTCTCGGTGTTAAAGCCTGTAAAGTCGGTGGACTTAAAGGTAAGCGTGGGCGTTTTTTCACGCTCGGCAATAGAAGCAACCGCCTCGGACGCCTCGCGTCTCTTTCTTTTTAAAGCCGATTCGGCTCTTGCCCTTGCCGCAAGCCTTTCTTCCTCGAACCTGCGCTCCATTTCCTCTTTATCCCTCTTATAGCGCTCTATTCCCTGTCTTATTTTGGCTTCCTCGGATGCGTTCAGATAACCGTATCTGTCTGCAATATTGAAAACCACGTGTCCGTCAAGTCTGCCGATAATGCGACCCGCTACCTTCGTAACCTTAACGGCAGGGTCGCATTTTTTGGCTTCGCTTGCAACGTATTTATCAATCGAACTCATTATTTTTCCTCGCTTAAATTATAGTGTGGAACGGAACGTATCCTCGTAAATTTTCTCTGCGCCCGCTATCATCGCGTTTACTTTTGACGACTTATCGTTGGAAAGATACAGCTTTATGAGCTTATCCGACTTGAACATCTCGGTGACAACGCCGTAAGGATGCTCCGAAATAATCTCGTAAATATATTGGCTTATCGAAAGTTCTCTGTTGCTGACCGCAATTTTCGCGTCGCTGCCGAACAAACTGAAGAACTCGCCTACGTTATCCTGAGAGGATATGAGCGACAGAAATCTGTCAAGCTTCGAGGTCTCGCAGGACCTCTTGTAATAGTCGAGAATACCTCTGTCTATAAGGCTTTTCAATAGGTACGCGCGCGCTTTTGCTGAATTCACCGCCTCGACGTCGTTATTCTTTCCGTACGCGTACTTGCAGATATCTCTCGTCGCGCCGTACAAGGCTGAAACGAATCCGTTGCGCGATATGGATATACCGCCGATATTTATACTCTGCGGCTCGAAAATTCTTATATATTCGCCGAGCAACGAAACGTAAAGGTTATATGCTCTTAGAGCCTCACCCACAGGGAATCCGAGATACAGATATATGCTTTCGCTCTCGGTTATTGCAGGTGTTTTTTCGGACATCACGAATCTATCACCCTCACCGCGTCTGACAACGGTCATATCCGAATTTATTCTGTAAGCTTCAAGCACCCTTACGATGCTCTCCATCTTCTCTATTGACTGGGGCTTGCACATAGCCGAAACCAAGCTTTCTGCCTGACCGAAATTAGTTACCGAAATATTTATTCCCTTTCTGGTAACAATGGCTATACAACCAGTTTTCTGCATATAAAGCGTGCCGATATCCTCAAGAAAACGCTTATCTGCTCTCATAACAGCGTCCGATATATCCGCTTTTACCGAGCCCGTTATATCCTCTATGCCGAGCCTTGCAAAATAATAAAGAACGGGAAGTCTATATTTTACGTAAAAGCTTCTGAAAGCCTCGCTTGAAAGCTTATCACCGAAGAATTTTTCCGCAAAATCGTCCCTGCCGACAAATCTCGGCAAAATAGCTCTCTGCGTATCCTCTTCCTCGCTGAAATAGAATCTCAGATTGCTGTCGTTTTTATAGATTACGGCGTAGAATATCAGGAAGAATTTAATGTTTCTGTCCTCTCTCGTATCCGTGGAATAGGTCGTTGATAAAATATCACCGATGATTTTTTCGCTTTCGGTAATTTCATAGCTGTTAAGAGTGCAAAGAAGCAGCCATTTGAATTCGCGCTTCAGCTCTTTTCTGCTGCGAAAAACAAAGGTTGTATTCCAATGTATAAAAATGTCGTCAAGCGCCTTTTTCAGCGGCTTGCAGCCTCTTACAAATCCCGCTGCGTAAGAAGCTCCGCCTATGGAGATATGAGTAAAGCTGCTCTTTGAAACTCCGCCGAGCGCTCTATCTGAGACTTCTGCGGCAGCGCCCGAAAAGTCCCGGGGGGCAGAAAAGGCAGAAACTCCTGTCACCGCAGGCGAGGCTGCGGCAGTTGGCGTAGCTGTTGCCGAAACCGTTGTACGCGCAACAGCCGAAGCGGTTGCCGCAGGGCGAGTAGTGGCAGACGCACGTCCGCCGCCGAAGCTGCCTATTTTAACTCCGCCCGAAAGTCCTGCCGCCCAGGAAGGAGCGCCCTTTGCCTTTTCGGGTGTCGGTGCTTCTTCCGAAGCAGTATGCGTAAGTGATGAAGTCTTCCCCGTTGCTCCTACAGAATCGGTAGCAACCGAGGCTGCAGGCTTTTTCGGTGACGCACCGTCAAGCGAGAACTCCTCTTTTACAACGGGTGAGGGCTCTGCTTTTTTCGGCGCAGGCTCTGCCTTTGGCATAGCCGAGGTCTCCGTCCATTTTCCGCCGTTATAACTATACGACGGAGCGTCACCTGCGGTGCGCACCCCTCTTTTTAAGAGGGAAAACTCCCCCTTTGACTTACAGCGATTGCATATCTTTCTTTTAGGACAGCTTGAGGGGCAAGCGATAACGTCACCCGGCTCGAAGCTTTCACCGTTCGGGATATTGATAAGGAGCGTCTGACCGTCCAAGCAAATTATTTTATAAACCATTATTCGAGCGCTCCTTTGCTGTTTACTCTTACGCGTCCCGAAAGAACGCCCTTGATAATATCGGTAAGCGGCATCTGTGCAACCCTGTCGGACATCTCGTAATTCATAGGCGCAGCGCCTGCCCTCGTTATGTTAACGTAAAGACTCTTTATATGCTTACGGTCCTCGATATTCGGCATGCGTCCGTATGCCGAGAGCCACTTAAAGAATTCTTTTACGCCCGTATTTGATACGTCTGCAGAAACCGCCCAACGAGTCATAGAATCGTTAGCAGGGCCTTTCATAGCCGCAGTATCCATAAGTCTTACCAGAGCCTTTGCAAGCATTATGCAGTTCACTGCATCAGCAACCGTGATTATGCTTGCGTAAACATTTGCCCCGTAAAACATCTGAAGCACGTCTCCGTGCGAGGACTCGGCAGCCTTGCTTACACAATTTACGCATAAAAGTCTTGCGTTTTCGGTTTCGCCGATTTCATAAAGACGCTGTGCAAAATCGAGACATTTCTTTTGAGTGTCATTAAATATTGCCATTATTATCCGAAATACTCCATTCAATATCATCCGAGGAAGCTATAACGTCTGAGCGCAAGCGCGGCGTAGCAAACCTTCCGTTAAGGTCTTCGCGGCTAAGTCCGTTCTCTCCCTTTACGTACTTTGCAAGCTCGCGCGAAAGACTCGTAGAGTAAAGCTTACCCGTGGTCTTTATAATACCTCTTGCTCCGAGTGACCTTATATTTTTATTCTGGCAGTGCGCCGTTATAGCCTGATGCACCTCGTCAGACCATACGACGTTAAGGTTAAATGCGTCCTTTGCAGACGAATTTATACCGTTCATCTTACTCTTTGTGATTTTTGATACAGCCGATTCGCTGATATAGTTGTAGTAAACGAGCGCATCTTCGACACGTCCGTAAAGCTCCGGACGCTTAAGACCGCAGTGGAAGAACGCCTTTACGTTATAGCGGAGATGCTTTTTAACCTCGGCATATATCTCTGCCTCGGCTTCTTCGGTAAGCTCGCCGTTTTCTTTTACCTTGCCCTCTGCGCGCTTTTGCTCTTCAAGTCTTATAACGACCTCCATATTCATCTCGCCCTCGGGCGGCATATCTCCGTTCATAAGGTTGGATATCTCCGCAGGCGTAAGCTCGCTTCCGTCTTCTTTAGTGAATTTATTGACACCTGCGTTAGAGGTTATGACGATTATCGAATCGCTGAAGCGGACGGTCTCTCCCTTTCCGTCGGTAAGACGTCCGTCGCCAAGTATCTGTAGGAATTTATCGAGAATAGATTTATGAGCCTTCTCAACCTCGTCAAACAGAACAAGCGAGAAAGGTTCTTTTTTGATAGCGTTGGTAAGCTTACCGCCTTCCTCGTGACCAACGTATCCTGGAGGGGAACCAAAGAGCTTCTGATCCGATTCGTCCTGAGCAAACTCGGACATATCGAAGCGCACCATTCTCTCCTCGCTGCCGAAGATATTTTCAGCAAGCTGCTTACATAACTCGGTCTTACCCGTACCCGTAGGTCCTGCAAGGAACAGCACGACACGGGGTGCGTTAGGATTCTCAACTCTGTCAAGACCTAAAGCGGCTCTCGTGAGTATATCCTGTACCGAGTCAAGCGCGCCGTCTTGACCCTGAATCTTCTTTTTAACCTCGTTAGTTACGTTCAGCATCTGCTGCACCTTGCTCTCGTCGTCCCAGGGGTTAGAGAGGTCGCCGTGCTGAAACTCGGAAACCGCAAAGCCTATCTTCGCGGGATCTGCTACGGGATGCTCGAGAAGGTACTCGCCAAAGCGCAGAACAGCCTTCATACTGAGATCGTTAGTGTAAGCCAAAAACTGCTTTTCGCATTTATTTCTACCGTCGGCAGATACGTTTGCTCTAACGGTCTCGTATTTTTCAAAGAAGGTCTCGGTAAAGCCCTCGCCGCGCTCGATAATATCTCTGAAGAAATCAAGCTTCTGCTCCTCGGACGGCTTTGTGATATTGATAACCTTAACGTGAGGGTTCTCGGTCTCGTCAACGAACCACTTCGGAAGGTCGTTTGCATTGTTCGCAAGAACTATCATTTTATGCTCGCTCGTCGAGGTCTCGCAGTTGTCGAGAGACTGGCATATGTTAAGAAGCTGTCTGAATATCATTATTTCGTCCTCTCCAAGCGACGTAGACTCGCTTCTTCCATCGTTTGAAAGGAGCTGAGAGGTCATTTTAATAACGAAAAGATATCCGCTGGGGTCCTCCTCGGAATAGTCTGCGGTGGACTCCTCACCCGCAACAGCAGAGACGAGATTCTGAACGAGACTGTATATCTGCCCCTTAAGAGAATCGTCAAGACGCTCGGAATTTTCCGAGATTGCAAGGTGTATTTTCGCAAGGTCGAGAGTAGTACCCTCGCTCTTATGATCGATAAGGATGTTTCCTATTCTGTCATTTCTGAGAATCTCCCAGAACTTCTGCGAGATAGGCGAGGTATATCTGCGGTTTTTGGGAACCGAAAGCATTTCACCTTCCTCGCTACCCGAGCAGTTACTCTCTGCATCGTCGGTATCTGCGTTTTCGGTACTGTTTTCAACGATTTCAAAGGCGTCGTCATAAATCTTAAATCTCAAATCGCTTGACTCCGAGGGATCGTAAACTACTATTCTCTTTCTCTTAGCGCGATCCTCGTGCTGCGAATATACGTTATCAAGATATCCGCAAAGGTCGCAATAGCTGATAGCTCCCCTGCTGTTTACAAAAGGGTGCTTATCGTCAATAAATCCCTCAAGAATAAAGGTATTATACACGGAAAAATAGCTTCCGAGATCCTTTTGCCATTTCGCTCTTTGTTCTCTTTCTGACATAACTTTATCTCCTTACGTAGTTCCTCTTATATGCTTAGTTTTTGTTTATCATCGCGTTGACAAAGCCGTTTAAAACGAAGCCGCCGAGCGTTGCTCCGCGGTATAGCTTCGGTCTTATGACCTTTTCGGTAAAATCCCACAGCTCCGAGTCGGAAAGCAAGCCGCCTGTGTAACGGAATCTCAATTCGTACCTCTGCGCCGCAGCATCAAATCCCGAGATATAGCTTCTCAAATCGTTTAAGTTCGAAAATACGATTTTCCGTCGCGAATGATAGCTGTTTTTCTCGGTATCACATTCAAACTTGCGATTAAACGTATAAAAAAGCTCTGCGGTTTTTATGGTTGCCATAAATAAATCGTACTGATACATACGGAAATCGTCGGTCATAATTCCCTTCGTCGTATCGACAACCGAGGTAACGCCGTCAATCTCAACAATATTCAGCATATGCTCGTACGGCTGATCTCCGCGCGCCTTCGCCTCGACGCAGATGCAGGGAATTCCGAACTCCTCGCATAAAAGCTTAAACGCCTTTGAAAGCCCCGTACATACCGCCCTTTTATCAATAAACACTCCTACGGGCGAGAACGCGTTGCTCTTTTCTCTCAGCATTTCAATTTCCCTTTGCCGTCTTTCTTCCCTCTCTCCGTCGGTATTCATAGGGAGCGCGGAAACGTCAAGATATTCCGCAAAAACGTCGTGGTCGTACTTTATATTTTTCGTGAGGTATTCGTAAATCGTTTTGCAAATCTTATATGCTCCCGTACCTTCGGGGCAGGAACGCCGTATAAGTCCTACGACCTCGCTTATCCGCATTCTGCAAAGCTCAGCGTCGCAATCCAAATACTTTATATCCAAAATAGTCATATATCCGTTTGACGAAAGACTTGCGAAAAGCCCCGGGTAATGAAACATTCCGGGATTATCCAGAACGTAAGCGCGCCAGGCGCGGTTTACGGCTTGCGCGTCCGCACTGTATACCGTGCAGCTCTCGCTTCTGCTCCCTACTGCTGCCGATATCGAATAGTAAGCCGAGCGCTCACTCTCCGAGTCAAGCTCGTCAAAGTAATAGTTAGAACTGTAAATTCTCATTTTTCCACCTGTTATGGCAAAATTTTTATTATTTATAATAATTATTACATACGTTGGGGGGCTTGTCAATAAAAAACACGCAAAAATCACGTTTAAATTCTTTTTTCTATCATTTGATATAAAAGCAATCGGGATTATTGTGCAATATTCCCCACATAAAACGTAAAAATTATGTTCTTGCCGAGAAAACAAAAGCCTCATCCCCGATAACCGAAGATGAGGCTTTAGCTTTATTTGATTTTATTCGTTTTCCGAGTTGCTTTTTGTTCTGTAAAACAACCATCCTATAACCATAATCACCGTGAAAACGATGAGATAGAACAGCACGGGGAATGCAAACTTGCCGTTTGCCGCTGCTTCCTGATACTGCTTTATACCGTGAGCGTATACCGCAACGAACATCATAAAGAGCGATGCTAGGATACCGAGTATGGGCATCACCGTATTTTTGAATATATCGTTCTTACCCTCTTTTTTGATAAACATAAAGAAGATGGGAATATACATTGCGTAAATTGTGAGAATAGGAAGCTCCGAGGAGTCGAAGCTGAACGGGCCGAATACGGGCTTCGTAAGATTTGCCGCATAGAAGTAGAAGAACCATACGCCGCAGAAAAGAAGCGAGACTGCGCCTGCATTCATAGGCATATTGGTGTACGTATCTACGTGAGAAAGGAGCTTAGGTGCGGGACCGTGTCCTCTTACGGACACAGAATAGAGCGACCTCGTAGATGCGAGCATAAGTCCGTTAAGCGTTCCGAGGCAGGATATTACGATAAGTGCGTTGAATATGGTTCCGCCCACGTTGCCAAAGAGATTTTTAAAGGCTGTGGTCGAGCCCTCGTTGATAAGCACGTCAACTGATGCGCCGCCCGTAAGACCGACGAAATACGTGATATACACTGCCATTATGATAAGCGTACCGATAACGAGAGCTATCGGAAGATTTTTCTTCGCGTTTTTAAGCTCGGAATTGATAGAGGTTGCGATTATCCAGCCCTCGTATGCGAATGCCGCAGCGCCTACGCCTGCAAAAACGGACATTCCGTTGCCGCCGCTTGTCTTGAAAGAGCCTGCAAAAGCTTCCACGGTATTGCCATTGATAAGTCCTGCTATAGTTCCAACGAGAACTATTGTTGCAAGGGGGATAAGCTTGATTACGGTTGATGAAACCTGAAATTTACCTGCGATTTTAGGCGAGATAACGTTGAGCGTGTAAGATAAGCACAGATAAAATGCACCGAGCGCCATGCAAAGACCGCTTGTTATATCAGCCGCGGGATTGAACAGCACGAGCGTGTATCTTGCCGATACCCATGCGAGCACCGACGTCATTGCCGGGAAGTAAATCGTGGTTAAAAACCAGCCTATCATATACGCATATCTCTCACCGACAAGCGCCTCCGCATAGTCAACAAGACCGTTCACTTTTAAGTACCTTGTTGCCAGATTTGCAAAGTTAAATGCACAAATTACCATAACTACGCCGCCGATAACCCATGCGAGAATACCGAGAAGCATATTTCCGCTAGTTGCCTGAAGAATGTTTTGCGCCTTGAAAAATACGCCTGATCCGATAACGATACCAACTACCATACAGATAGCTGTAAACAAGCCGTACCGTTCTTTGAGTTTGTTTTCTTCCATTTGTTTTTCCGTCCTTTTTATTTAATACAAAATCCTAAACAGCGTGATAAAACGATAAAAATCCAGAGCCAAGCGCCTTAAAATATGTATTATGCTATGGATTATACAATAAAAAACACCGTTTGTCAATATTTTCAGCTGTTTTAAAACCAATAATTCGAAAAGTGTATTTTTTGTTATGTAAAAAGCATTGAGAAGTGTAAAAGTTTATACCGTAAATTATATTAAAAGCGCCACACTGCAATACACAGTGTGGCGCAAAGTCATTTAACAAACTAATTAATCTAAATTACTTGTAAGTAACCTCAATATAATTGATATAGAAAGCCTTGGAGCTGGTTTGAGCGTAATTAAGTACAGCACCATCAAGAGGTTCTGTGCTTCCAGGCAACTCCAACGTATACTTGGTTGCAGTAGCAGTCAGTTTAACACTTGCGCCTATCTGCGTTCCGCCAACGGTTACGGCAAGAGTTCCGTTTATGCTCGAATCTCCACAAGTCTTAACAACTACTTTAGTAACGCTCGTAAAGTCTGCGGAAGTAAGCAACAAAAACCGAGAACGTCTTATTAAGAATCCAATAAAGCCAAGATAAAAAGATAAAAAACGCAATGAGAATTATAGAATTAAATAATTCTTGATGAGAACAGCACTATGAGGCTAACGGATTTTGAGCATTCTCCGTCAGAAATCAAAATTAAATTTTCTTGTTTTCGAGTTTTCCTGACTTTCGCGCTTCAGAACGTCTGCTATACGATATTTATTTGCCCCGGGATCAAATGAACGGTAGCTCGCCTCTTTATTATCTGCCGAAAGCTTTATATCCTCGCGCTTGAAGAACGGTATCATATAGGACTTCATATTGCCAGCAACTCTTGAACGCACGTAAAATTCGCCAAGCTCAAGATTATCAAGGTCGCTTATTCTGACAACCGCTGTATTATTTGCACTTATGTTTTCCGAGGTATTTCCGTCGTTACCTTTATTATAAGAAGTGAATATACCTATTTTCTGCCCCATAGATTCGGAGAATATCTGCTTCGTATTGAGATTATTGCTGCCGAGGAATATCGACGTATCGCAGTTATCTCGTATAATGTCGCTGGTATCCTCTCCGTAAACCTGGCGAAGCTGCTGAATAGACTGCACTGCCATCATCATCCATACGCGTCTTGAGCGCAGCGTGGTTATCTTATTGCTCATGTCCGGCATAGGCGGCATATTGGCAAACTCGTCAAGCAGAAATACAAAATCGCGCTTCAGACTTCTTGAACCTACGTCGTCCGCATAGTCGGTAAGCTCGGCAAGAAGATTGTTTATAAGCATCATTGCAATACTGTTAGTTATCTTTTGCTGATCGTCCGTTATAAGAAATATAGCGTAAGGCTTATCACGGGTGGCTATCTCCCTAAGATTTATATCCCCGCTCGTTGCGGTGAGAACACTTACCGCGTTAGTTGTGTACGGACTTAGAGCCGTATTAAGCGTGCTTACGTATCCGTCTCTCGTCACCTTGGCCCGAAGGTCATAGTTACCCATTATCGCATTCTGAACGGTAAGGTTATCCTGTGCGCGCTTAAGCCAATTTATGATGCTCTCGCAGTCGTCCTCGGTAGTAAACGCCGTACGGCATACGTTTGCTATAGTAAACTTCTCACGGGTCATACCGTTAAGCGGATTTTCCGAATCGCGAAGCATAGTAAGCACGATAGCGCAGAACATAGTTCTTGCGCCTGAAAACCAGGACGCGTCAGTCTGATCTGTGCAAACTATTATGATATTCGCAAGCTCAACTATAGACCTTTCAACTCTGTCCATAAGCGTAAGAATTCTCGCGTTTGCAGCATTTTTTGCCTCGGTAAGATTCTTATGCTTCTTTCCGTCAAAATCTTGCGTCAGAGTTCCGTCCTTGATAGCGCGCTTTAATTCGTATGCCTCGTGATAATCGTCGTATATCTGAGTTAAAAAGTTATATCTTTTTGACTGATACGGGCTTTTCATATCCATAACCACGATCTTGTATCCACGCTTTTCCAAATAAGTCTTTAGCTCCGAAGATATATCACCCTTAAGGTCTGATGCAAGGAATGAGGGCTTGTTTTCATCATCAATAAGCGCGAACATTTGCAAATAATTCTTCACAATTACCTCGGATTTTCCTGTTCCCGTGCTTCCGATTATTGTGCTGTGCGTGAAATCGGTTAATAAAACCTTTCCATCGCTCGCAAAGTAAAGTGGCATACCTGCCGCAGCGGAGTTTTTCCTTTTAAGGTCGGTCCACGTGCAACCGCGGAACTCACGCCCCGCCTCGCAGGTTACGCACTCAGACTGCTCGTAGTTGTCCTTATTTTTGTATAAAAGCGATTCTCTTATAAGTACGTCGTTTCTCATATCTTAATTCCTCGGCTGAAATCCTATGCTGCCCCTGCTTATCTGACCGTAGCTGAATTTCTGCTTTACCTTTCTTTTTGCGTTTTCCATAATCTCTTTTTTCTCCGCTGACTTGAGCTTGGATGCGGCTTTCTCTATACTTTCGCCGACAGACTCGGGGCAGTCGATATTGAGGACGTCCCGCAGCACGTCGGAGAGAACGGTGAGCCAGAAGAGCGCCTGTGCGTAATCCGCGCGTTTTTCGTATATCACGGCAAGGTACTCCACCGACGGAAGATGAGCCATATCGTCTGCAAGCTCGGTAAAACGTCCTATAGCTTTATCCACCCAGCCTCTCGCGTACTCGATATACGCGGCGTCGAGCTTCGCGGCCGCATCGCCGCCTAAGGTTTTATAAACCTCTGTACGCCAATCTACAACATCGGAATACGTGCGTCTGCCTGTGGCATCGTAATTTTCAAAGCAGAGCTTTGCGGCTCTCACTGCTTTAATCAATTCCTTTTTACCGGGTATAGAGTCTGCGATAAGCAAAAAGTTTTTGCAGTCCATAAGAGTTTCTATGCCGAATTTCTCAACCGACTCTATAACCTCCGTTATCTGCAAAAACTCGGAGCTCGACTCGCTTATTCCGTATGACGCGGCAAAAAGTCCCATAAGCTTGCGTTTTTCCTTTGCGTTATAATAACGCTTTACCGTGGCGGAATAATACTTTTCATAAAATTCACTTGTGTATGTCATCGTCTTTCTCCTTTTTTCGTTTTTACAATACAATTATAAGGCAGTAAAAGGAAAAAGTACATCGCACGGCAGACACAGTTATCACCGATATATGCCAAAAAAGACAAAAATCAGTTAAAATCACCCGCAAAAAAACAAGAGACTGCCAACCTTTTAATAAAGCAGTCTCTTGTTTATTTTGTCAAAATTTAATTATTTCGCGTTTTCGAAAATTTAAGCATCTCTACACAAAGCTTAAGTCTCTCAACCATATCAGAAATATCGTTAAGACTCTTGCAAATCGACTTAAAATCCGAAATTTCATCGGCATCAACGTCACCATCCATAGCTATGTCGATAAATTTATCCTTCCACTTATTAAAGGAATTGACAGTGGAGAGGATTCCGAGAGCAGCCTCGGCGAGACCAACCTGTTTTACCTCGTCCATTTTGCAATCCATACCTATCATACAGTCGTTGGAGCAAAAATAACTGTATAACTGCGGTTCTCCGTAAATATCCACCATTGCCACGATATTCTCGGGCTTGGGGCATATTTCACCGCGCTCGATTCTTCCGAGTGTAGTCGGGCTTATGTTAAGCAATTCAGCCGCCCGCTCACGCGAGATGTTCTTAGCCTCTCTTGCGCGATAGTATAAATTCTTATTTTTGGATTCCGCACTGCGTCCCATATTTTTTCTCCTTATAAACTGTACTAAATACAAAATTATATATCCTTCAAATCCAACCGACTGTTCTTTTCGTTATCGATTATTTGATAACCGACACCTTGTCTACGCCGTAATACTTAAACGCTTCTATGCACGCGCTATCTATCGCCTCGCCCGAAACGAGAATCGGAACGGCTGGTGGGCAGCCTACGGTAACCGCTGAAAGCACTCTGCCCAACGATTCCTTAGCAAGAATAGTCTCTTTTTCGGAAAGGATAGCTTCCCTTACGCCTAGCGCGCGCTTTGGGCGTGTAAGTCTTGGCGGAACGGTTACTATTTTATCTTTTTTCGGAACAGACAGAAGTGCTTTCAAAAGACACTCCAAATCTCTATCCGTGTTATGTAGTGATAGCATAAGAACCAGATAATCGGGGTCGCAAAATTCTGGGATAACCCCATTATCGTTAAGAATTACAGAAATCTCGTAGCCCGAGTATCCATACTTTTTTGTCGCAAGCGTTATTTTAAGAGGCTCATTCCCATAAAGAGAGTATCCACCGTCCGTAAGTCTCTGCTTGAGCGCGTCAACCTTAAGAACAAATTCTGATAGCTTCTCGGAGTATCCGTCCGAAATATATTCGTTCGCTCTGTCAAGCGATGCAAGTATAAGGTATGACGGACTGGTTGAACCAAACAGCGCAAGCGCATCTTTGGCATTTTCAGAAAGCTCACCGGGTGCCTTTTTTGAAATATGCAAATATCCGCCGCCCGTAAGCACGGGTAGCGTTTTATGCGCTGAGTCGCAGCAAATGTCCGCGCCCAAGTCTATCGGGTGCATTGAGGAGTTCAAGAACTTAAGGTACGCCCCGTGTGCATTATCAACAAGCAAAAGCACGCCGTATTTACGGCAGACCTCGGCAATTTCCGCTATAGGAGATATAACTCCGAGATAATCGGGAGAGGTTATGTAAACCGCAATCGGCATCTTTTTCATATTCTTAAGCGCCATATCTACTGTAGATGCATCGATAGATGACGAAATATAAGAAACGCTCTTTTCGGAAGAAATCCACTCTGCCTCGATACCTAAAAGCCCAATCGCGCTGACAAAGCTCTTATGCACGTTCCTTGCCGCTAAAACCTTAGGTGAAAGTCCTCTTTTCTTTCCATAAATCAAGGCAAGATAAAGCATTGCTCGGATAGAGAGCGACGAACCCTCGGCAGAATAAAACGTGTTTGCCGAAAAAAGCTCACCCGCGTTTTTTTCGCTCTCAAGGATTATACCATCTGCCTCGTAAAGACTGTCTGCCCCGCCTATCTCTGTAATATCGTATTTTTCAATATCTCCAATGCCTTTATGACCGGGCATATGAAACCTGACGTCGTCAGAATTTGCATATTTTTCCACAAAATTGTAAATAGGAGTTTTCATTTTACTTAAATTGCTTTGCAATAGCAAGCATTATAGCGCATTCCATTCTCTTTTTGAAAAGCTCGCAACCTTTCTTATAAATTCCCTTTACAGTACCTGTTGCGTGATAAGCGTTTGCAGCGCAACCACCCGAGCAGTAAAGTCTTGCCCAACAGTCGCGGCATTCCGCTCTCGAATATACGTTGCACTCTGCAAATTCACACTGAGCCACGGTATTGGTTACTCCGTTATATATGTCGCCGAGTTTGTATTTTTCCTCACCGACAAACTGGTGGCAGGGGTACAAATCTCCCCAAGGCGTTACCGCCATATACTCGGTACCAGAGCCGCATCCCGAGATACGCTTATATATACACGGGCCGCCCGTAAGGTCTATCATATAGTGGTAGAAGGTGAACGGTCTTCCCTCCCTCTCGCGCTCAAGCATAAGCATCGCGAGCTTCTCATACTGCTCCTTAACTATCTCCATATCACTATCCGTAAGCTCTGCGGGGTCACCGGGCGCGCATACGACTGGCTCCATACTAAGCTCGTTAAATCCAAGGTCAAGCATAACCTTTATGTCTTCAAGGAAGTCGGGATTTCTATGAGTAAACGTTCCTCTCATATAGTATTCCTTGCCGCCGCGCGCTTCTACGAGGCGCTGGAACTTCGGAACTATTTTATCAAAGCTGCCGTTACCGGCATAGTCAACTCTGAACTCGTCGTGTATCTCTTTTCTTCCGTCAAGGCTGAGAACAACGTTGCTCATTTCCTTGTTTGCAAACTCGATAACGTCATCGTCAATAAGCACGCCGTTAGTGGTAAGAGTGAAACGGAAATTCTTACCGTGCTTCCCCTCCACCTCTCTTGCATACTTGACAAGCTCTTTTACAACCTCAAAATTCATAAGAGGCTCTCCGCCGAAGAAATCTACCTCGAGATTCCTTCTAGTTCCCGAATTTTCAATAAGGAAATCGAGCGCCCGCTTTCCGACCTCAAAGCTCATAACCGCGCGCTCCCCATGATATTTGCCTTGGCTTGCAAAGCAATAAGAGCAGTTGAGGTTGCAGGTATGCGCGATATGTAAACAAAGCGCTTTGACTACGCCCGCAGTCTTTTCCTTAAGCTTGCCAGCCATAGACTCAAAGGTATCGGCAGCGAAAAGCTTTCCTGCATCGCGAAGAGCCGTAATCTCACCGTAGCACTGCTCGATATCCTCTGCCGTTACGTTCTTGTGAGATGCGTATTTATCTTTTATAAGACTTATTACCTCCCCGCGCGGCTTGCTCTCGTACATCTCTATAATATCATAAGCAGCCTCGTCAACCACGTGAATTGAGCCGGAGCATACGTCAAGCACTATATTAAATCCGCCGAGTTTATACTGATGTATCATTTATTCTCTATCCATTCCGCCCGAAACTAATAACGGGCAATTTTAATCTGAAAAACGACAAAAATGCCGCCATTTAAGGCGGCATTTAAAGAGCAAAACGCCCTAGCTGCAAATTACTTGCTTTCCTTTTTGCCTTCGCACTTCTGGTTAGCGATGCCGCAGCTGGTCTTGCAAGCAGACTGGCAAGAAGTCTGGCACTCACCGCATCCGCCGTTCTTTGCGCTGTCGCAAAGATTTCTGGTTTCGATGGTCTTGATATGCTCCATAATACGCCTCCGTAAAATAATAGTTTTCTAAATTTTATCACATTTTGTCGCTATTGTCAATAGTATATTAATCATTTTTCGCGCAATACTATTATTATATTTATGTGCGCTTTCGGTGAGCGACACTTTCCCACAAACGCTTTTTGCAGAAAAACTTATAGCTTACCCGCTGCCCCGGATTAATAAGCCGGTTTACCGACTTTAACTATCTTATATCCCGAATCGGTTATGAGCCAATAAGCCTCGTCAAGCAACTGATAATCGTATTTTATAACGTCTGCGTCAAGCTCGCTTTTTTTGTCCCTTTCGGCTATAATTTTGCGGAAAGCAACGAGTCCGTCAAAGGTGGTCAGATTTCCGTGTTTACGCGTTTCGTAGGATTTTCCGTTAGTAAACTTCACACGCCCCGAGGGAAGTGTTACCGTTTCATTTCTTATTTCGTTAAGAGTGGCAGGAATCATACCACGGCTGAGCATAAACGAATTCCACCGCTGATGCTCGTGAACGGCAAGGTTTCTTCTTTTGGAGTCCGGAAAATCAAGCGTATAACAAACCTTTGGTTTTCCTTCTGCCGTGATTGCATATTTATCTATATTAGGCGCGTCGTCACCTGCGTATACTTCGATATACTCGTCGTACGATATCCCTTCACCATCGGCATTCGCATCAACGTAGTCTAGTCCGAGAAGATTGAGCTTAAGTCGGAGACTCAGGCAGGAATAAAGGCTCGAATCTCTTTCAAAGTGGCTTTTCATATGCCACTTCTTTTCGGAAATAGCCTTGCATTTGCGTATGAATTCCTCGTTCAGCGCAGTAAGACCGCGCGCACCTATCTCGTATTCAAGGTCGTAAACCTCGTTACGTCTTCTCGCCATACGCTGAATTTTATCAAGAATTATATTGTCGATATTATAAACAGAATCCTCGTCGTTTCCGATAAAGTAGCACTTCTCTTTATCTATCATCGTGTCGCCATGGCGAATCTCTCTTGACTTTACAAAGATTATAAGGTTATCAAGCTTCCATTCCTCGCGCTTTTGCAAAAGCTTCTCCGCAAGATCTATATTTTCAAGGTCCGCGCCGAATGATATAACGATAAAATTCACCGAAAGCGGATTTTTCTTCGCAATAGCATATATGCTCTCGTAAAACTCGAAGTCGTTTATATCCACACGGTAGAATATTTCCTCACCGGGAAGCGATGGTAGCGGAAGATATTCCTCGCAATTTACGTCATGGCACTCATGCTTATATCTGTAGTAGCCGTGGTTTAAATTCTTGTCGTTTTCCGACTCGTTTTTATCGAAGATATGATATTTTACCAGCTTAAGCTCAGGGTCACCATTGCCCTTGGTTAAAAACTGGTTGTTTGCTATTGAAGTTAAGAATATCTGTCTGTTTACATTTCCGAAGCCAACCAGCATAACGTTTATATCCGCATTTTCGCGAACGAGCGCTGTTTCAAAATTTATATGCCTCTCATCCATAAACTTTGAAAGCGGATATCTGTCGATAAAGTCCATAGCTATTTTCTGATACTTATTCACATAGTGAATACAGCCGCATCCGCCGGAAACTATATCTTCGTATATTGCTTCGTATTTCGGATTACCGAATACGTAAACTCCGAGCTTTTTGAAAAGTCCCTCAACCTCGCTTTTTTTGAGAGATGATATAACCTTGAGAAGCTTTCGGCACGACAGAATATTTTTCTCGTCCGACTCCGTGTTAATAACGATAATATACTGACCTTCGGAATAAACCGAACGCTTTACGTATTTTCTCAGAACGTCGTCTGCCGTAATCGAGGAAAGGTAAGATATCTTTTCTTTATAGAGCTTATCCTCATTCTCCTTTGAAATATCGTCAATGATGATTTTGCATCTTTTTTTGTCAGCGAGATAAAGCTTTTTATTTCCGTCGTTAAATCCGTAAATTATAAGCTTACTCTTAGGCAAAACAGCCATTTTTATTTTTTGAAGGTATTCCCATAAATATTGCCCCGTCAGAGAAATCGTCAAAAACAGTGCGTTTACCGCAACGAGACCAAAGCAGGAATATACCGCAACCGAATATATATAACTTTTATCCATTAAAGACGATATACTGGAAACGTCATATTTCAAAACGACGAGGTATACTATATTGCTTATAGACTCAAAAAACGCCTTTATATAATCACTGCCCGTATAAATATGACCTATGTAATAAAGCGGTATCGCGATGACGAATATCAACGCGTACATACCTCGCTTAAAGCCTCGGAAAAACTCAATTCGCTCTGCTCTTGAGCGAAATACTATATTCATAACGATTGCAATCGCTTCTACAAGCAAAAGTCCCAGACAAATCAATGATACAAGATTATAATATATCACCGTACAGCTCCCATAAATTTATTTTAAATCAGTTATCTAAATTGTACTACTTTTCGCTTTGTTTGTCAAGAAATCTGAAATTTTCGCTGTTTCAGGCGTTAAAAATATAAAATAAGTATTTTAATGCGTTGATTTTAGCGTTTCTTTGTGATAAAATATATCCGTTGAAAACAAAGCTTGAAAGAAACTTCGAAAGCCTGCAATAAAATTAGACTTAGACGCTCTAAAGGAACAGTACTATGAAAAACAAAACGGGTATAGTTTCGATATCCTTCAGAAAGCATACTCCGCGTCAAATTCTTGAAGCCGCAAGGGCTGCAAAACTTGACTCAGATGAGTGGGCGCGAATATTCACGCTTCTCACGTCGATATAAAAGCGGCAAACGAAGTAAAGGTATTATCCGCCTTATACGAAATAAAAATTGCTGAATACGGCTCTTATTACGTAATAGGAAAAAGCAATCCGGAGCTTTTTTGTAAGGTGCTTTCATCTGCGCGAGAACTTGGCACCGATATCGTAATAGTCTGACCCGGACAGAATAAGCCAAGCGGCACGTATACAGCCGAGGAATACGACTTAGCCGCAGCCGACACAAAAAGGATATGCCGAGAAGCAAAAAGCGTCACGGTTGCCCTTGAATGCCGCCAGAACTCTCTTACCGACGAATACCATACAGCATTGAAATTCTTAAAGCGCGCAAACGAACCTAACCTAAAAACATTTTGGCAACCGAATCAGCATAGACCTCTCGAACATAATCTAGATGCAATAAAATCACTTCTCCCCTACATAGTCAGCGTTCACGCGTTCTCGTAAATAAGAGGTCAAAGGCTGCCGTTTTCGGCACTTGAGGACTATTGGCGTAAATGCATAAATATCCTCTCTCAAAAAGAGTTAAGCTATATGCTTGAATTTATTTACAACGATAATATTGATACGCTTAAAGAAACCGTAGAAACGCTCAAAAAACGGCTAAACTAAGCACAAATGCAAGCTTTTGTTGTCATTAATAAAAACAACGCACAGCCTAAAACTTTTCAGCGCACAAAATGCTACACTCCAAAATCTTAAACAAAAAACAATACATATCGCAAGGAGAAAGAACTTGAACTCTCAGAACTATAACCTCGGATTTTCTCGTGCATCGGGGATTCTTATGCCGCTTTCCTCTCTGCCCGGAAGCTACGGAATCGGAAATATGGGGCGAGAAGCGTATAAATTCGTTGATTTTCTCGAAGCCTGCCACCAAAAATGCTGGCAGGTATTGCCTCTTAACCCCACGTCTTATGGCGACAGTCCGTATCAGTCGCCCGCTTCCTTTGCGGGAAACCCGTATTTTATAGACCCCGAAACCTTACACGCCAAGGGACTTCTTACCAAAGATGAACTTAAGAGTGCAAAATTTAAATCCAACACGGTAGACTACAGCTGGCTTTTCAGTACGCGCTACGAGCTTCTTCGCCTTGCATATTCAAGATTTAAAAGCGACGCGTCCTTCCGAGCATTTTTACGGCGTGAGAGTGAGTGGATAGACGATTACGCGCTCTTTATGTCTCTTAAAATCAAAAATTCTTATAAAGCCTGGCCAGAGTGGGGCGAGGACGAAAAGGAATATAAAAACGCGAAGATAAAGCTTAGCGAATATTCCGAGGAATGCGGCTTCTGGCGTTGGGTACAGTATGAATTTATGAGCCAATGGAAAAAGCTTACCTCTTACGCTCATAAAAAAGGTATACTCATCATAGGTGATATGCCGATCTACGTAGCTCACGACAGTATGGACGTATGGCGCGCGCCCGATGAATTCCTTCTCGACGAAAATTATAATCCAATAAAGGTTGCGGGCTGCCCTCCCGATGCATATTCCGAGGCCGGTCAGCTTTGGGGCAATCCCATATACAACTGGGAGCATATGAAAGAAAACTCGTTTGAATGGTGGTGCAACAGAGTAGGCGCAGCCTTCAAGCTTTACGATATTCTCAGAATAGACCACTTCCGCGGCTTTGCAAGCTACTATTCAATACCGTTCGGAGATATAAACGCCAAGCGCGGTGAATGGGTAAGCGCGCCCGGCGCCGAGCTTTTCGACCGCATAAAAGAGGTATACCCGAAATCGAAAATAATCGCTGAGGACCTCGGATTTATTACCGACGACGTAAGAGAGCTTCTTTCATATACGGGATTCCCCGGAATGAAGCTTCTGCAGTTTGCGTTCTTTGAGGAAAACAACGAATATCTGCCTAGAACCTACACCACGGATAACTGCATAGTCTACACCGCGTCTCACGATTCCGACTGCACGAGAAGCTGGGCGCTCTCGCTTGAGGGCGATACCCGCGCAAGATTTATTCGCGAATGCAAGCGCGAGCGTGGCGAAAGCTCGACTGCAGCTCTTATAAGGCTCGCTATGACCAGCATTGGAAAGCTCGCCGTTATTCCAATACAGGATTACCTTGAGTTAACCAATGAAAAAGGCAGAATGAACACCCCCTCTACCGACAGAGGAAATTGGTGCTTCAGAGCACCTAAAGGCTACGCCTCGGAGAAAAACGCAGAAAAAATAAGGAGCATCACGAAAAAGAGCCGACGCTCTTACGTGAAAAACAAAAAATGAGTTATATAGTATTCGACCTTGACCAGACGCTCCTTAATGATAAAAGCGAGGTAACAAATTACACGCTCGACGTTTTATCCGAGGTTCGCGCACGAGGGCACAAGATAGTCATAAATACCGCGAGAAGCAGGTTTTTTAATCAGAAATATTTTGACAGAATAGCACCGGACTACGCAATTCTCTGCGGCGGCGCTGGAATACTTGACAAAAACGGCGCTTACGTTTATAAAAAGGAAATTCCGAAAGAAAAGGTTAAGGAAATCGCCCGTGAACTCAGCTCCCAGGGAAAGCTTTTCTCTATCCAGGCAGACCCATATATTTATTCAAACAATCCGACCTTTACGCGCTTTGACGTTGTAATGTTCAACCCGGACAGATTTAATTACAGCTTTGATTCACCGAAGCTTATCGTAAAACTTGAGGCCGGAGAGGACAAATATTTCAAAGAAAAATACGACCTTGACGTAGTTCCATATTTTGACGGCCCTCTTTACAGATTCACTCATAAGGACGCAACGAAAGCAAAGGGCAACGCTGCCCTTGCCGAGCTACTCGGAGGAAGCCTTCACGATATAATAGCCTTCGGTGACGACGTCGGTGACGTTGATATGCTAAAGGAGGCGGGCATAGGTGTAATTATGAAAAACGCAGGTGAGCGTGTAAAATCGCAGTTTCAGCATATCACCGAATACACGAACGACGAAGACGGAGTCGCAAGATTTTTAGCAAAGCATTTCGGGCTTTACACCGAAAAATAATGATTTAAGACATCGGAGTTTATTATGTTTTCAACCAATCATTTTATATGGCTAGGCATATGCGCGGCTTTCATCTCGGGACTTCTAGTTGCCGCAAAGAAATTCAAATTTTCATTTAAAACTGCGACGCTGATTACAGCAGGCTTAAGCCTTACGAGCGAGCTTTGTAAAATATTCACGCATATTGAGGAAACAAAAAACGCAGACGGAAACGTTATAAGCGGATTTCTTGATCCCGGAGCGCTCCCCTTTCATCTCTGCTCGCTTCTTATATTCGTAACATTCTACCTTGCATTTTCAAAGAATGAAAAAAGAATTGAGGTTATGAAAAGCTTTTTCGTACCCGTAGCTATACTCGGCGGCACAATGGCGCTTCTGATACCCACAAGCGGAGTTGATTTCAAAGAACCGTTTGCTTATCAATGCTTTGTTTACCACTCGGCTATAATATGGTACTCGTTGTATCTACTCTGCTCGAAACAGGTAAATCTCAGCTTTTGCTCGTATAAAAGAAATATGCTTATCCTTTCCTGCTTGGTTTTAGTTATGATATGGATAAACAGCATATTAAGCATCTACAATACCAACTTCTTATATCTTGTCAGACCGCCTATGGAGAATTTACCCATTTTAAATCTTAACAACGGTTGGTTTGTTTATTTCCTGTCGCTCGTTAGCGTTGCGCTTACGCTTTTCACGTTATTCCACTTGCCGTTCATTATTAAAGCTATAAAATCAAGAAAAAAATAAAAAACTTAATAAAACGAAGAAAAAACAAGTTTTAAATATAATTATATTCGAAAAGCAAAAACGAGATAGAATTGCATTGTAAATTTGCAAGAGCTGTCTCGTTTTTGATTTGGTTATGCGAAATAAAACAGGCAGTAATATAAAAAGCCGACTTTTCCGAGTCGGCTTTTTATATTACTGGAGCGGATTACGGGGCTCGAACCCGCCACCTCCACCTTGGCAAGGTGGCGCTCTACCAAATGAGCTAAATCCGCATATTTTGGCGAATCGAATAGTTCTCGACTCGCGAGGCGACGCTTGCGCTATTGCTTTTTTGATTTGGCGACTCGGATGGGGCTCGAACCCACGACCTCTAGCGTGACAGGCTAGCGCTCTAACCAACTGAGCTACCAAGCCATAATCAGCGCCCCGAGCAAGAGGGGCGCTGAAAGGTGGAAAATGTATAGGCATATCGAAGCAGACGTCCGACATCTCACAGCAACAAGCAAAAGCTTGATACACCGTCACGTCGCTGAACGCACTCGTTTGCACCGACTAATCACCGATACATTTAAAAGGAAGGTACAGAATCCAATTTCGCGCGACTTGAACACTATAACCTTTCTTGGTGGAAAGTACAGGGCTCGATTCTCGCGCGAACTACGCGCTCGGTCTTCCACGGTCGCGAACGTCCACCGGAAGTTCGCTCTGCACCGTTTCCCCTTCGAGCCCGCCATTTGCGTATCGAATTGAGTTCCTTATACTATCTTGGTGGAAAGTACAGGGCTCGAACCTGTGACCCTCTGCTTGTAAGGCAGATGCTCTCCCAACTGAGCTAACCTTCCGTATCTGCCCTAACATTATAGCAGATATTATTATATTTGTCAAGCATTTTGAAATATTTCGAATAAAAATATGTGTACGCGAGAAAATATTGTTAAAAACCTATTGACAAACCTATTTTTTTGTGATAGAATATAGACCGTTCAGCGAAAAACGAATAATATAGCGGAATTGTGTAACGGTAGCACAGCAGACTCTGACTCTGTATGTTGGGGTTCGAATCCCTATTCCGCTGCCAAGAAAAGCAGACCATCATTCGATGGTCTGCTTTTCTTTTCTTGATGGCGGAATAGGCTCACGAACCACAGTGCCGCAAGGCACGGGGTTCGCATATGTTTGCTATGCAAACATATCTGGCGTACTGCGTGGGAATACCTTACTGCCTCACTGCAACGGAACGGTCTGTTACCAAGTAATCGCACGCTAGCCATATCCCTATTCAAGACCATCATTCGATGGTCTGCTTTTCTTTTCTTAGCAGCGGAATAGACTCACGAACCACAGTGCCGCAAGGCACGGGGTTCGCATACCCCGAACTAAAATATCTCACAAAAGCTAAACAACCCTCAAAATACTCCCCCATCTATTGAAAAAGCTACATTTTTGTGCTATCCTAAAGAAAACGTTTTTGTTATTCGAGATTTGAATAATAACAGCGCCGTAGAAATCTCCTATTCTACGAAAAAATACCAAAGATACGGTGGATAAAATATGACTTTCAAAAGATGGTTTAGGCGTTGGTTAAAGTCCATACGAAAAATGTTTTTGGTGATCTCCCGGAAAACGTTAAGCGAAAAGGAGCGGGAAGAAGCACGGCAAAAAAGACTTTTGAAAAAACTTCATCCGGATCCGTTTCCCGAATTTAATAGAAAGCCCAAAAGAGAAATAAAAACATCGCCGAATTCAAGATTATTTGCGTCAGCCTTAGACTTTTTTATTGCAACGGTTGCTATTATACTTGTTCCGTTCGGTATGTTTGATTTTACCGCAAAAAAGAGAAAGAGCAAGGCGGCAAAAGTTGAAAGGGCTAAGCGCGCCAACAATACGTCAGGCAAATCTCTTAAGATAAAAGCTTGCGCCTGCAACAATATAAGTCCCGCGCCGGTAAAGCGTGAAAGCTGCGGCACCGTGATAAAAAGCGCCGCTTGCGATGATGATGCTGAGTGCTATGACGGCGCGTTTGACACCGATAAAAAGGAAGCGCACGCAAAGAGCGAATCCCGCGTGGCTAAAATGCCCACTGCCGCCGATCATCTCTCAGCGCCAAAAAGCAAGAGCGACAAATTCATTCGCAAATCAATGTGTTTTACACCCAATTATGAAAGTAAAGAAACCGCGGAAAAACTTAACACGGGTGAATATTTCAAAATAGAATTAAAGCAAGTAAACGGCATAGACCGCCCCGTTTTCGTATATGACGGAAAAATCATCGGGTACGCAAGCGATGATGATACCCACCTTTTACTCACCTGCCTGATTCTCGGAGATAAGCTCTACGGAGCGGTCACCGAAATATCCGAGGACAAAAATTGCGTAAAATACGAGGCTTGGATCAGCCGCGCAATTTAAAATAAACGTCAATTATAACGATAGACTGCAGCTTTTAATTATTGGATATAAAAATAGTCTACAGGCGAGTAGAATTTAACTTTTTGTGAGTGCTCGAGTCAATGAAAAGGGCTTTCAAAACTAATGCTATGCAACAGTAAAACCGGAAATTTTAAGAGCTGTTGCGAGGTCTGTTTGCAACAGTCATCAATTCTTTTTCGAAAAAACTTTACAAAATGGGCTTTATATGCTATAATGTCACAGGGAAAAGGAATCTATCTAATTTAAAAACAAAAGGAGTAAATGAAGTGTACTTATACGAAACGCATCTTCATACAAGTCCTGTCAGCAGATGCGCCAGAGTGGGCGTAAGAGAGACTGTTGAATTTTACAAATCGCTCGGTTACTCAGGTATTTTTATAACGAATCATTTTCTTGACGGAAACATAAATATTCCCAGTGAAGCAACCTATGAGGACAAGATAAACTTTTACTTTTCCGACTATGAGAAAGGGAAAAAAATAGGCGATGAAATCGGACTTGACGTATTTTTTGGCGCAGAAATATCCTACGGTGGAACAGATTTTCTCATCTTCGGACTAGATAAGGAATGGTATATCTCGCACCCGGAAATCGTGGGAATGAAAAAGACGGACGAGCTGACTCTTATGGCAAACGCAGGTGCTCTGATAATCCAAGCGCACCCGTTCCGTGAAGCATCGTATATCGACCATATAAGGCTTTTTCCGAGGCACGTGCACGGTGTTGAAGTATACAATGCCTGCCGAACAGATTTTGAAAATGCTATGGCGAAATCCTACGCAAAAAGCTATTCTCTTTTAACCTTTGCCGGCTCGGACAATCATATTGGCGGCGATCAGAAGAAGCTTGGCGGAATAAAGCTCTCGTCAAAAATCACCGATGAGCGTGACTTCGTACGTCGCATAAAGAACGGCGAATTTAAAATCTTTCACAGGAGCTTGGCGAATAACAAAGATTTTCCCATTTAGGTTATAAAATAAACCAAGAAAAAACAAATCGCAGGAAAGCAAAATAAAGCGGCAGCTCAATACCTCTTTATCGGTAAAAAGCTGCCGCTTTTTATTTTTAGGTTGGTCGATTTTTTGTAAATTCACGGCCAAAAAATATATTTGTAAATATTTGTTTACTTCTGTGATTTATTTTTTGATAAAAACGTTTGTTTTGCGCCTTAAGACTTGCTTTTGAATGTCGAGTTTAATACGCTCACATACGGTAGATTTGTCTAAGAACACGTGAGTATTTACGCCCTGGCAGTTAGTCTGATATGTGTTTTCTGCAAAGGACGTTTAATCTTGGCGGTTTTATCAAGCCTAACGAAATATCTGGAAGTTAACTTCGACTGCTCGTGCTTGTTATATCGCCGATAACCGCATTTCCAAAATTAACTCTATTTTAAAATCAGATAATAGAGTCTCGGTAGAGCTGCGGCACCGTGGCGAATTCCGTCTTTGTGAAGCACTTACGTTTTTCTCATTCCAATTATGCTTATTCAACCTCAACCACACCGTCAGCCTTGACGGTGATTTTCATACCGTCCTTAACGTAATTCAAAAACTCGTCGCCAAGTGAATCGATAACCGGCATCGTCACTCCGTCTACCCACACGTCTGCAAGAACTGCGCCGGCAGCGGCAAGCGAATCTATATGATTGGCGAAAAGCATACAGGCGGGGTTTTTGCCCATTGAGCAAGCGCAGTAAAGAACGAGGCCACCCGTAGTCGAGCCTATAGTCTGAGGCAAGCAAAGCGCCTTATTTATAAGTGGCTTGCCGTAAAGCTCCTTGTTGCTCTGGTCACCGCACTTAACCTCTTTATCTCCGAACTGCAACGCCATCTGAAGCGAAGCAAGGGTGTTAAATCCCTCCTTAGTTACTACGGCCTCAGCCGTTACCTCGCCGGGGGTGATAACTCTACCTTTAAACTGTTTCATTAATTTTTACCTCCCGTAATAGCAGTAAGGATTTCTGCATCCGTGTAATATCTTGCGCTCGTGTAAGTACGAAGCTTATTTGACGAGGTTATAACCGGCATCTTCTTACAAAGAGGGTTATTCATGTACATAAGGGGGCAGATATACGAGGTTATAACACCGGTAGCCTTAAGTCTTGTCGCATACTCGGTTTTCTCAAACGCTTCAAGAACGCCGGGAGCTGCGGTAAATACCGTCTTGATTGTAACTTTTTTCTTGCCATTTTCAGCGAGAGATTTTTCAAGCTTAACCGTCCAGTCCTTAAGCTGCTCAAGAGATAGATGGGGGCAGCCAACGAAGCAAAGCTTCGGCGTTGCATCGGGATTCTTCCAGATAACAGGATAATTGTTCTTTACTCTTTCAAGCTCGGCATCGTCAATGATGTATTCTCTTGCGCCCTCTGCTATAAGGCTCTCGCCAAGCTCTTTTGCCTCGGGAGTAAGATTTGCGATATGATAAAGTCCGACAGCGCCGTTAGAAGCTGTTGCCGCTCCGAAGTCCTTAAGATAAGCGCAAGCGGCATCGGTAAGCTCCTCGCCTATCCACTTATCAAGTCCTACGACGTAAGGAACGTCCTCCATAACCTTCATACCGATAGCGGAGCCTAGGAGCTGCGCTTCGGGCTTATTCGTGGTTTCTACCTTTATTACCCAGGTAGCTTTTCTGCCCTCGTCGGTGAGCAGTCCGAAATAAGGAACGTAGCCGACGATAGAGCCCATAATATCAATAATACCAGAATTGCGGTTGCATCTTGCGCCAAGCACCGAGTTTGCGTAAACTACCGCGCTCGACTCAGCCCAGGAGAGAACGTCTCCCTTTTTAGGCTTATTTCCTACCTCATCCATATAGCACGCGCAGGTGAAAGCGTTTTTATCCATAAGACCAAGCTTTTCAAGCTGACCCTCGTAGAAGTCCTGCTTTGTATACATAAACTTGTTGAATACGAGATTCTGCAAGAAGTTAGCGGGAACGTTCTTGTCTAAGGGACGGGGGTCAACCGAGAACTTCTGTCCTGACGCAACGCCCGCTTCGAGAAGTATCTGCATAAGGTCGTATACGGGGGACATAACCTTAAGTCCGAAGGACGTTACGAGATGATTGTAATCCGAAGTGATAGGTACGAGCTTCTCGGCTTCAAACGCATCGCCGTACATCACGAGAGTTTTCATAACCTTAGCAAGCGTTTTGCCCTTTTCGCCGTCGTAAATCGCCTGCTGTTCTTTAGTAAGAATCATATTTAAAGCCTTTCTTTATGATTGAATTTCATTTTTTCGGCAAAACGAAAAAATATTCCTTAAATTGCCGGGAGCAAATTTCGCGTTGCGTAGCAAAATTTCTATAAGCGAATTTCACTTCGGCATCGCCGAAAGTTCACTGCAACGAAGCTCATCAGAGCTTCATTGCGATATCCCACGCACCCCAGATAACCGTACGGAGATTTCCTACCTTTGCGGCGTCGCCTATAACGTGAACGCGGCGTCCCTTTACCGCAAGAGGCGCAGGATTATAGCCTACGGAGAGAATTACGGAATCGCAGTCAACTGTGAAGCTGTTTCCGTCCTTACCTTTAAGTGTAACGCTTCCCACTCCTATCTCGGAAAGCGCGGTTTCAAGATATACGGGAACCTTGTTCGTCTTGAAGAAATCGCGCAGATAGCTTGTATTTGCAAGGCAAACGCCCTTGGTCGTAATAAGGTCGTCCTGCATCTCTACGATAACCGGCTTCTTACCCTTAAGATAGAGGTCGTATGCAATCTCACATCCCGTAAGTCCGCCGCCGATAACGACTACGTTTTCACCTACGGGCTTTTTATCAAGAAGATAATCAACAGCCTCGATAGCAGTTTCGGCTCCCTTAACGGGTATTCTCTTTGCTACAGCGCCGGTTGCAACTATAATTTCATCGGTGTCTAGAGCTTTAACATCGGTAACCTCGGTATTCATTTTAACGTCAATGGGGTATTTCGAAAGCTCGCGGATATACCAGGCTATAAGCGCTCTGTCCTTTTCCTTGAAGGACGGAGCTGCAGCCGCGATAAATACGCCGCCAAGCTTATCGGACTTTTCATAAAGAGTTACGCTGTGTCCTCTCTTAGCGCAGAGGATAGCAGCCTCCATACCGCCGATACCGCCGCCGATAACGGCAATCTTTTTCGCCTTTTTGGCAGGTTCTACGTGATATTTTCTCGACTGCATCGTCTCGGGATTGAGCGCGCAGCGCGCAAGTCCCATAGTATCCGAAAGGTCCTGGGTATTCGCGTGTCCCTTAGCCGATGAGAAATTGAAGCAACCACTATGGCAGCAAATACAGGGCTTGATATCCTCAAGTCTGTCATCAATAAGCTTGGTTATCCACTCGGGGTCAACGAGGAACTGACGCGCGACGCCGATTGCGTCTATTCTTCCATCGGCAACAGCCTTTGCACCGACCTCAGTATCCATTCTTCCCGCGCACACCACGGGAATATCAACGAATTTCTTTATATGAGCTACATCATCAAGGTTGCAGTTCTCCGGCATATACATCGGGGGATGAGCCCAATACCACGAGTCGTAGGTGCCGTTATCAGCGTTAAGCATATCGTAGCCCGCGTCCTGAAGATACTTTGCAGCTCTTTCGGATTCCTCCATATTACGTCCTACCTCGACGTAATCCTCACCGGGAATAGCTCCCTCGCAAAAGCCCTTCATCTTTGATTCAACAGAGTAGCGGAGCGAAACGGGATAGTCGTTTCCGCAAGCTTCTTTAATTGCCTTAACTACCTCGGCCGCAAAGCGATAACGGTTCTCAAAGCTTCCGCCGTACTCGTCGGTACGCTTGTTGAAGAACTCGATTGCAAACTGGTCGAGAAGATATCCCTCGTGAACAGCGTGAACCTCAACGCCGTCTACGCCTGCATCCTTGCAGAACTTTGCGGTCTTTGCAAACGCTTCGATGATCTCGTGGATCTGCTCTACGGTCATCTCGGGACATTCGATATCAGGTGCCCAACGCGCAGGCTGAGGAGAGGGACAAGCGAGCTCGTGAGAGGTATCAATAATAGGCTTTATCAAAGCACGGGTAAACTTGTTTTTATGTAATGGAGCAATGAGGTCGGTTATAGCCCAGGAGCGTCCCATACCTGCGGTAAGCTGAATAAAGAGCTTTGCTCCCGTCTTATGAATCTCGTCCATAAAGACCTTAAGGTCTTTAAACATCTTTGGATTCTGCCATAACCACTTGCCCCAGAAGGTATCGCGCAGAGGCGCGATACCGGGAATAATAAGTCCTACGTTATTTTTTGCTCTCTCTAGAAAGAGCTTTGCCGCCTCTTTATCAAAGTGGCAACCGGTAAGCTCAAACCAACCGAAAAGCGACGTGCCTCCCATAGGGCACATTACTATACGGTTTTTGATTTCAACGTTACCGATTTTCCAAGGCGTAAACAACGCCTCGAATCTTTCGTCAGTTCTGCTCATTTGAATAGTTCCTTTCAAATTTGTTTTTTTCTATACCTTTTTATACCTTGCTTTTCATTAACAGTATAACACAACGGTTATGGTATGTCAACGCATATCGTGATATTTTTACCGTTCAACCAGTCTGGAATAATCTTCGTTATAATGGCCAAAAACGTGTGGAAAACAAAATAAAAAATCAAAGGGATTGACATTGAAAAAAGATTATGTTAAGATATCGTTAATAAATATTTTTAATCAATCGGAAAGGATAAGTCTATGGAAAAAAACAATCTTAAGGGTTGGCTTTATCTTTTACCCGCTTTCCTATTTCTCGGCGTATTTATGGTCTATCCACTGATAGACGTTTTTATCTACTCGTTTGAGGAGGGCTTCAACTTCGCTTCGGGAACGTATTTCGGAGTCGGATTTTATAACTATTCCTACGTCTTAAACGACCCGTATTTTCTGCAGGCTCTCAAAAACACCTTTATTCTGGTTATGATAACCGTTCCCGTTTCTACCCTGCTCGCGCTCGGTATATCGGTCGGTCTTGCGTCTATAGAAAAGCTGAGACACGCTTTTCAGACTATATTTTTCCTTCCCTACGTTACCAATACCCTTGCCGTAGGTCTCGTATTTATGATACTCTTTCAGAAAACAGAATATACCGACGGTCTTGTCAACATCGTTCTCAGCATATTCGGGATGTCTCCGATAGACTTTATCGACGGTCCGTACTGGGCTAAAATGTTGGTGCTTTGCTTCTACACGGTATGGGTGGTTCTCCCTTTCAAAATTCTGATTCTGACAAGTGCGCTTGCCTCGGTAAAAAAGGACTACTACGATGCCGCAAAAATAGACGGCACTCCGAGATGGAGAGTGTTCACAAAAATAACCCTCCCGATGATATCACCTATGCTCTTTTATCTTATTATCACGGGATTTATCGGTGCATTCAAGGCGTACAGTGATGCGGTCGCTCTGTTCGGAACTGAGCTTAACGTAGCCGAAATGAACACAATCGTTGGCTATATCTATGATATGCTGTACGGAGACGGCGGCGGGTATCCCTCCTTTGCATCTGCTGCTGCGGTAATACTTTTCGTTATCGTTCTCGCCATAACGACTATAAATCTTATGGTCAGCCGAAAGCACGTACACTACTCGTGAAAGGAGTTAGCATATGGAAAACAGCTTGATACAAAAGAGCCGAGAACGCGAAAGAAATCAAAAAATCGTAAAGGGAATCACCTATGCCGTACTCACCGTATGGGCGCTTGTAGTTCTCTTCCCTTTTTTCTGGATGATACTTACTTCTATAAAAAGCTATGGCTCGTATAACTCAGAGGGCGTACCGAAATTTTATCCTACAGACCCTACCTTTGACAACTATATAACCGCGTTTACAAGCGTACCGCTTTTCGATTATTTTATAAACACATTTATATTCACCGTGTCTACAACGGCACTTATGCTCGTAGTTACAGTTCTCGCCGCGTTCGGCTTTTCAAGAATCAGCTTCAAGGGCAAAAAACTTGCGTTTACGCTGTTTTTATCCCTTATGATGATTCCCTCGGAGCTCGTCGTAATAACAAACTTCGTGACGGTTACGAATATGGACCTCCGAAATACCTTTATGGGACTTATTCTCCCCTCGGTAACGTCGGTATTCTATATTTATCTGCTCAAAGAAAACTTTTCAACCATTCCCGACGAGCTTTATTATGCCGCCAAGGTAGACGGAACAAGTGACCTCAAGTATTTGTGCAAGGTTATGATACCTATCTGCCGTCCAACTATCGTTACGATAACCATTCTTAAGGTAATCGAGTGCTGGAACTCTTACGTATGGCCCAGACTTATTACCGACAACGAGAGATATTTTCTCGTTTCGAATGGTATTCAGGCAATACGTGAGGGTGGATTCGGACGTGAAAATATCCCCGCTATGATGGCAGCAGTTACCGTTATTTCGATACCTCTTATAATACTATTCTTGGTATTCCGCAAAAAGATTATGGAGGGCGTTGCAAGAGGAGGTACAAAGGGATGAAAAAATCGATTTCATTACTCTTAATTGCAACACTCGCTCTTTCGCTTTTATCTCTCACGGGCTGCCACGGCAGGCGCGCTCTTGACCCATTCGTTATGCCCGATGAGCTTGACACTTCAAGGGAGATAGAAATCAGCTTCTGGGCAAAAAATGACACCAATCAGACGCAGGTGAACGTTTACAGAAATGCAATTTCCGCATTTGAAAAGGCTTACCCGAGCATAAAGGTAAGCCTGAAGCTTTACAACGACTACGGAAGAATTTACAGCGACGTCATAACGAATATCACGACCGATACGACACCTAACGTCTGCATCACCTATCCCGACCATATAGCCACTTATATGACGGGAAAGAACGTCATAGTTCCGCTTGACTCGCTTATGGGCGACGAAAAATACGGTCTTGGCGGAAGCGAAGTAAACTTCGACTCTGTAAAGGCCGACGAGATAGTGCCCGAATTTCTTGCCGAATGCGTCATAGGTGAAAATCATTATGCTCTGCCGTATATGCGCTCGACCGAGGCGTGCTATGTAAACAAAACCTACGTTGAGGCGCTCGGCTATACGCTCCCCCCCGTTCTGACATGGGACTTCATATGGGAGGTATCCGAGGCGGCGCTCGCGAAGAATCCCGACGGCACTTATAAGGTCAACGGACAGAAAACGCTGATTCCCTTTATCTACAAATCCACCGATAATATGATGATACAGATGGTGAAGCAGAAGGGTGCGGGATATTCGAATGAAAATGGCGAGATACTCCTCTTTAACGACGACGTAAAGGATATCCTTTTCACCGTTTCGGAGCACGCCGAAACCAGAGCCTTCTCCACTTTCAAGATTTCAAGTTATCCCGCAAACTTCTTGAACGCGGGGCAATGCATATTTGCGATAGATTCCACCGCAGGCGCAACCTGGATGGGAAGCTCTGCACCGAATATCGATATTCCCGATGATAAGCTCGTGAAATTCGAGACCGCCGTTATGACTGTTCCTCAGTATGACACCGAGAACCCCGTTATGATATCTCAGGGCCCCTCGATGTGTATTTTCAACAAGTTAGACAGTCAGGAGGTTCTCGCGTCCTGGCTCTTTATGCAGTTCCTTTTAACCGACGAGGTGCAGTTTGCATACTCCACGACCGAGGGCTACGTTCCCGTAACGACAAAGGCGCAGAACAGCGAGGATTACAAGACTTACCTTTCCGGCAAGGGCGAGATAAGCGAAGGATATCTGAACTATCTTTTCCAGGACGGCGCACCCCCGAAAAGCTATCTCACCGACGGTGGTGATTTCGATAAGGAAGCATTCTACGCTGACTTTTACTACAAAACCAAACTTGAAGCAACCGAACTTCTGATTGAAAATACCGAAAACACCTTCGTTACACCTGTATTCAACGGCTCCGCATCCTTAAGAAACGCAGCGGGACAGCTTATCGAAGAAGTAACTAAAGCAGAACGTCGCGGCAAGGACGTCAACGATAAGTTTATAAAGGACCTCTACCGCGAAATGATATCGCTCTACAAGCTAAACAGACCTATACCCAAAGCAAACTGAGAGTCTCGCTTTCGCTTCAATGCACGTTCGGGTTTTGCTATATGCACAATTAACCGACTTATAAAGCCTTCTTTAATATAGTAAATCACGAAAAACTGCTCAAAGCAAAAGTAAACCTTGACTTTTTACAAAAAAAGTTTATAATAATATTAAACAAGAATATTTTCTTGCCAATTTTTTAAAAACAGAAAAGGAAGAAACAAAGATGAAGAAAATCGTAAGTGTACTTTTACTCTTGGTTCTCGCTCTTTCCGTATCTCTCGTTTCCTGCGATATGACTAAAACTATGTCGTACGACGAGTACGTAGCTGCAGAGCTTGATGCGGAAGTAGTTGTTGACGTTTACGTTCAGGCTACTCAGTCCTGGTGGGATAACAAGATCACCGTTTACGCAGCTGACAAGGACGGCGCTTATTTCATTTATGAAATGGCATGCTCCGAAGAAGATGCGGCAAAGCTTACCGCGGGTACTAAGATCAGAGTTACCGGCGTTAAGGCTGAATGGGCAGGTGAGGTTGAAATCACAGAGGCTACCTTTGAGTTCCTCAAGGGCGAATACGTAGCACCCGTCAAGGATCTTACCGACAAACTTGGAAGCGATGACCTCATTAACTACCAGAACCAGTTTGCAGCATTCAAGGGTCTCACCGTTAAGAGCGTTGCTTATAAGAACGATGCTCCCGGTGCCGGCAACGATATCTACGTTACCGTTACCAAGAACGGCGCTGATTACGACTTCTGCGTTGAGGCTTACCTCACCGCTCCCGGTTCCGACGTTTACGATGCTTTTGCTGATATAAAGGCAGGCGACGTTATCGACGTTGAAGGCTTCGTTTACTGGTACGAGGGCGTTAATACGCACATCACCAAGGTTACCGTTAAGTAATCTTCCTATAACATATTTTAAATCGTGTTGCTCAAGCGCAACGAAAAAAGAGGGAGTATCGGTTTCGATGCCCCCTCTTTTCGTTTTGTTAACCAACACAACAGATAGTATTGTTTAAAAGCGCATGTTATAAACCACCCATTTGATAAATCAAAGTCCGAGTTTTTGTAAAGTGTGTCAGAAAAGGCACAAAGCCACCAAGAAAAGACAAAATATTTTGTTGACTTGACGAAAAATATATGATACCATTTATGTGTAAAAACATTGCGGAGGCTATTATGATAACCGAGAAGGATATACGAATAATTGAGGAATACGAGGATATTCACGATATTCTCGACTTCACGCCGGGTAAATATTCCGTGCCGCCCGATAAGCTTGAAGATGAACTTGAAAAGGCCGGAATGTTAAAGATGTATAAAAAATGGGACAAATATCTTAAAAATTGCGGATTCAGATTCGCTTATCCGATGCCGATGAATCTTCGAACCGGAGCTTTGATTTACTATCTTGAGACCAATCTGTCCGTCGAAGGCGATCATTCTCAGGACTGCGTTGTAATGTACGCATATCTTACGGCGGAAAAGGTACTTTTCCTCTACGACAGCACGAAGATTAACCACTATTACACCGATTATCCCATCGACCTTGACGCAAAGCTTCAAAAATTCTACGATAAGAATTACGACTACATAAACTTCTATCCGCCAAACCATAAAATAGAAATAAAAAACGTAGGTTACACAACCTATTTCATAAGCGAGCAATGCGATTCGCTCTACTTCCGCTTTGACGATTTTGCAAGGCTGGCTATATCGCTCGACCGCGAAATGCACAAAAGATATCCCTTCCTCGAGCTTCACGAATACGAGCTTTTTGAGAATGCGTACCTTAATCGCACGCTTTCGGGAGACGAATACGTTCACCCTGCCTTCGAGCAAATGTCCTTCGAGAGCATTCTCTACTCGTTTATAGGCTCGTCCTTTGCCGAGACGAGAGAAGAATGCCTTAATCGCGCTAAAGGCGAGCTATATAAGCTTACAGAGAAAAACAGCGAGCTTATGCAATATATCGTTGACGCTGTTTGCAAGCTTGAGGTTATGAGTGACGATGAATTTCGCAATATAAAATATAAAGTATTTGATATTTAGTCAGAAGTTTTTTAAACTACTATTTACATATTAAAGCATTTTTATAAATTTGCATCTATTATACCAAGAGGAAACAAATGAATAAAAACTCATATTTATGCAATTTTTTATCCAAGCATCCTGACGATTGGGAAAAGCTTCTCACCGAAAAATATTTTATAAAGATAAAGCACGACGGTGCGTATTCTATCTTTGTTTACGATATTGGATGCGATTTTTCTCTCGACTTGGTGCAGGAAGCGCGCGGAATTATCATCAATACCGAAAAGCTCTCTGTAGCGTGCTGGCCGTTTCGCAAATTCGGAAACCACAACGAAAGCTACGCTGACGAAATCGACTGGAACACAGCGCGAGTTCAGGAGAAGATTGACGGCTCAATAATCAAGCTCTGGTACGACGAAACGGCGGGAGCGTGGCAATTTTCGACCAACGGAACGATACGTGCGGAGCGTGCTGCGATAGACGCGTACCCCGGAGTAAAATTCTCCGAAATTATAAAGCGTGCCGATAATTACAGCGATATTAATTTTGACACGCTTGACAAGGAAAAGACCTATATTTTTGAGCTTGTCAGCCCTGAAACCCAGGTAGTTATAGATTACGGCATAACCTCGCTCTACCACATAGGTACAAGAAGCAATATAACAGGAGAGGAATATGACGAAAACATCGGTATAAAAAAACCTCTCTCATATCCGCTTCGTAGCCTTGAAGACTGTCTTAAGGCGGCATCCGTGTTAAACCGAACTGACGGAAAAGATGAATCAGAGATAAAAAAAGAGGGATTTGTAGTAGTAGACAGTGCCTGGCGCAGAGTCAAAATCAAATCGCCCGATTATCTAGTTCAACACCGTATAACAAACATTTCAGCAATCTCAAAGCGCGATGCCGTTTTTATACTTATAAACGAAAAGGAGAAGGTTGAAAATCTGACCTCGGCAAGTCCTGCTTTAATTCCATACTTTAAATTTTACGACTTTAAGCTTTCAGAGCTTTGCTATACCGCCGACAAGCTCAGCGTCATAGCCAGAAGTCTTTTCTCAGAATACAGCGCTGACAGAGCGGCGGTTGCAAAAATAATATCTAAACACAGGCTTTCAGGAATAGCATTCCGCGCTCTTGACTGTACAGATACGGGAGCTGAAATTCTGCTTTCCACACCGATAGAAAAGCTTATAAAGCTTATCCCGACCTATGAGCCTGAGGACCTTTATTCACTTTTTTCATCTAATAGCAATAAATAAAATTTAATAAAACCTATAAAATCGCGACTCTTCTAATTTCCGTAAGACTTAACACAAAAATAGGCACTGTGCTTGTGACACAATGCCTATTTTTTATTCGATTCTATCAAAATGCGACATCACTTGTTACCCGAGTATCGCTCTGTCGCTCGAGAATTCATCTCCGCTTGCGCGACTGAAAAGGCCAAGGAGGTCTTCAACCGTGAGCTTTGATTTTTCTTCTCCCGAAACGTCAACAACAACTCTGCCCTCGTGCATCATTATAAGGCGATTGCCGTATCTGATAGCATCACGCATATTGTGAGTTATCATAACCGTCGTGAGCTTACTCTCATTTACGATTTTTTCGGTAATTTCAAGAACCTTTGCGGCGGTTTTTGGGTCAAGTGCCGCGGTATGCTCGTCAAGAAGAAGGAGCTTAGGTGCTTTGAGGGTTGCCATAAGAAGCGTTACCGCTTGCCTCTGTCCACCCGAAAGAAGTCCAACTTTCGAAGAAAGTCTGTCTTCAAGACCAAGCTCAAGCTTTGCAAGAACTGCCTTGTAGCTTTCTCTTTCCTTCTTGGGAAGTCCCCATATAAGCCTGCGCTTGCTTCCTCGCCTTGCAGCAATCGAAAGATTTTCGGCAATTTCCATATCGGGCGCAGTTCCCTTCATAGGGTCCTGGAAGACTCGTCCGAGATATTTTGCCCTCTTATATTCAGGCATATGCGTTACGTCAACTCCGTCAATTTCAATAGTTCCGAAATCGGGGGTAAACACACCGGAAATGGCGTTAAGCATCGTGCTTTTTCCCGCGCCGTTTCCGCCAATAACCGTTACAAAATCTCCGTCCTGCAGAGTGAGATTCAATCCGTTAATGGCTTTTTTTGCATTTACAGTACCGGGATTAAAGGTTTTATGAAGATTAGTTATCTTAAGCATTTTCCTCTACCTCCTCGGCTTTGTTTTCAACTGCGGATTTTGCATCCTCAAAAATTCTCTGCTTTGTGAAATATTTACTCTTAAGGTAAGGAATTGCAAGGAATCCTGCAACTACGAGTGCGGAAAGCATCTTAAGAAGGTCAGTGTCAAGACCAAGCCAGATTACGAACGTATAAACAAGATAATAAATGATTCCGCCGCCAACAACGCCGATAAGCGATACGACGAAATTCGGCTTAATCTTAAGTGATACCGAAAGACCGATGATTATAGCGGCAAGTCCGATAACTATAGCGCCTCGTCCCATATTTATATCCGCAAAGCCCTGATACTGCGCAAGAAGCGCACCGGAGAGAGCTATAATGCCGTTTGAAATGGCAAGACCGAGAACCTTATTAAAATTAACGTTAACGCCCTGAGCGCGACTCATATGCTCGTTATCGCCCGTGGATTTCAGAGAAAATCCTATTTCAGTATAGAAGAACAGATAAAGTCCTACTATTATAAAGGCGCAGAACACAAGTGCAACTATTATGGATTTAACGTTGTCCATAGAAGAAAGAAGAACCGCATACTTTCTTGCACTTATCGAAAGATTTGCCTTGCCGAGTATTTTAAGATTGATGGACCACAGCATTAGCTGAGTAAGAATACCCGAAAGTATCGCGGGAATTCCCATCGCTGTATGGAAAATTCCGGTGATCATTCCCGCAATAGCTCCGGAAAGGAATGCTGCCACAAGACAAACAGCTATATTTATTCCGTTTGACAGCATAACCGCAAACACACACGCGCCGGTGCATATCGATCCGTCAACCGTAAGATCAGCAATATCAAGTATTTTGTACGAAATATAGAGTCCTATTGCAAAAAGCCCCCATATAAGTCCCTGCGCAACCGCACCGGGAATTGCATTTAAAAATCCCATTTTAACTCCAAAAAACAGTTATTGTAATATTACTCTGCCTCGGTACCAGCAATAACAGTGTAGCCTGCAGCCTTAAGTGCCTCAACGTCAACTCCGAGATTTACGCAAGCCAATTCGTTATACTTTTTAATGGGAGCCGAGTCGTACTGTATAGCAAGAGTGGTTATATCAGCTTTACCGAGAAGTACCTTTGCTGCCATCTCACCCGTAACCTTACCGATATTTTCATAGCTTATAGAAAGCGTTGCATAACCGCAACCCGCGCAGGTAGCCTCCTCTCCGGCAAATACGGGAACCTTCTTGGCCTCGCATACGTTATTGATTATAGAAGTGTTTGACGCAACTACGTTATCAGTGGGAACGTAAATTGCATCTACTGCATCAGCAGCGTTGGTTACGATATTCTGAAGATCGTTAGAGTCTGTGAACTTATAATCCGTGCAGGTATAACCCTTTCCGGTAAGATACGCCTTAACAACGTCTACCTGATACTGAGAGTTAGGCTCAGCGGAGCAGTAAAGAAGTCCTACTTTTGCACCCGCCTCAAGTCCAAGAGTATCAATCATCATCTGAGCCTGGGTTTCAAGGGGAGCAAGGTCGGAGGTGCCGGAAATGTTACCGCCGACAACACCGTCGAAATCATCAATTTCAAGCGCTACGCCGTACTCGGTTATGGAAGTTCCGAGAATCGGAATAGAAATTGTTGCATTCGCAGCAGCCTGAAGAGCTGCCGTCGCGTTAGCCATAATGAGATCCACGTCATCTGCAACAAAGCTGTTGACTATAGTAGTACAAGTATTAGAATCACCTGCCGCATTTTGTTCTTTAAACACAACCGTTCTTCCTTCCTTTGCAAGTTCGGCCGTAAGAACTTCCTTGAAGCCCGCGGTAGCAGAGTCGAGCGCAGGATGCGTTACAAGCTGGCAGATACCTACAACGTATTCTTTTTTGTCGGGATTAACTTTGATTTTGTCCTTCTTGCAAGATACAAGAGACGCGCATACTCCGACACAAAGAGCAAGTGTAAGAATAAGTGATACGATTTTTTTCATTTTTGTTTCCTCCGGAAATAAGTTTATATAATCTGCACTTCTTACCTTAAAGATAAGTTAATGTAAATTAACAATTTAATACTACATCTATTTTTTAGCTTAAAAAAGAAAAAGCCCTGATCTATCACATTGATAGAATACAGGGACAGCAATAAAATATTACCGTGATACCACTCTGATTCACCCTTACTTCACAGTAAGAGCCTCATCGGGTGCAAGCACACCCTTGGCGATATAACGGTCGCTCCCGGTCAAACCTAATCATAACGGAAAAGCCGCTATTTTCAGCCCACAGCTCGCAAAATGAATTCGACTCGGTCTATACCACTGCCTCGCACCAAACGGCAGCTCTCTGAAGGCAAAACGTGAGGTTACTATTTTTTGCTCAAACGCTTTTTGATGTAGATATTGCATATTTTAGCAAATGATTTTTGATTTGTCAAGCTCTTTTTTGAAATTTATTCATTTTTTCGAATATTTTTTCGAATTACAATTAAAAATAGCATTTTAACCTGCATATACGCTGCATAAATGCAGGTTTTGGAAATTTTTACAACTCAGCCTTCTTCGAAATATGAAAAAAATCTTGACCGAATAGCATAAATGTGCTAAAATATCCTTATTAATCTACGCATAAACCGAAAGAGGTAACTATGAAGGCATACGAAAGACTTTTGAAATATGTAAAAATTTGCACGCAAAGCTCGGACGAAAGCGGACTTCATCCAAGCACAAGCTGTCAATTCGAGCTTGCAAGGCTTCTAAAAGACGAGCTTACAGCCCTTGGTTGCACCAACGTAATACTTAACGATTCCTGTTATTTATATGCGAAGCTTCCCGCAACCGCAGGCTACGAATCCAAGCCAAAGATTGGATTTATAGCTCATATGGATACTGCTCCCGATTTCTGCGGAAACGGCGTAGATCCTGTAATCCACGAAAATTATGACGGCGGCGTGATAATTCTTTCTGACAGCGGCCGCTCGCTTGACCCCGAGCAGTTTCCCCACTTAAAAGCTCTTACGGGAAGAACGCTTATAACTACTGACGGAAAAACGCTTCTCGGTGCAGACGATAAAGCCGGTATAGCAGAAATCTTAACTCTCATAGAAAAGCTTCAGGAGAGCAAAACACCGCACGGATGCATACTTGTTGCTTTTACCCCCGATGAAGAAATCGGAGAGGGAGCAGACGGATTTGACGTTTCAGGCTTTGAAGCAGATTTTGCGTATACCGTAGACGGCGGCCCGGAAGGCTCGCTTGAATACGAGAATTTCAACGCGGCAGCTGCAAAATTTGAGGTTAACGGTTTTAACGTGCATCCAGGATCGGCAAAAAACACTATGATAAACGCATCGCTTGTCGCTATGGAGATAAATTCGCACCTGCCAACGCTTGAAACCCCATCCAAAACCGACGGATACGAGGGCTTCTATCATCTTACCGATATGAAAGGCTCTGTTGAAAAAGCAACCCTTGATTATATTGTAAGAGATCACAACGCAGAGCTTTTCGAAGCAAGACTTACCACGCTCCGCCATATAGAAAAGATAATGAACGAAAAATACGGTGCGGGAACGGTTAAGCTCGAAATCAAAGAGAGCTATCGCAATATGAAAGAAGCTATTCTGCCTCATATGCATATTGTTGACAATGCAAAGCGTGCAACCGAGATGGCGGGTCTCACTCCCACGGTTGAGCCTATTCGCGGCGGAACAGACGGTGCGCGCCTTTCATTTATGGGCCTTCCCTGCCCCAATCTCGGAACCGGCGGATACGCTTTTCACGGGCCTTTTGAGCATATAACTGCAGAAGGAATGGAGCTTGCAACGCAAGTTCTTATCAATATCGTTAGGCTTTATTCGGAAGCGTAAAATAAGCATTATACCCAAATTCGTTAATTATTATTTACATTTATTCTGCTTTTAACGGAGATTTCACATGAATATCATAATTATAGGAAGCGGTACTGTTGGTTCGGCAATCTGCTTTCAGTTGGTTAAAGAGGGCCATGACGTAACGGTTATAGACTCGGACGAAAAAAGCCTTGCGGAAATATCAAATACCTGCGACGTAACGTCTATGCTCGGAAATGGTGCAGATATCAATCTTTTAAGAACTGCGGGAGTGGAAAAGGCGGATTTGCTTATTGCCGTGGCTGCTATGGATGAAATCAATATGCTATCCTGCTACGCCGCAAAAAAGCTAGGCGCGTCCTATACGGTAGCCAGAATAAGAAATCCCGAGTACGTACCGTTTATGAATCTTATGAGATCGGACACAAACCTTTCTCTTACCATAAACCCCGAATATGCAACCGCAAAGGAAATAGCGAGGAACCTCAAGTTCCCCGGTGCAACTAAGGTGGACACGTTTTGCGACGGCATGGTAGAAATGGCGGAGTTCACCGTTACAAAAAATTCTCCCATCTGTAATCTCTCGCTTCTGGATATGCGAGAGAAGTTCAATTTTAAGTTTCTTGTATGCGGCGTTCTTCGAAACAACAAAGCGTATATTCCCTCCGGTAACTTTGTTTTAAAAGAGGGAGACTCGATATGCGTAACTGCATCCGAGGACGAACTTGTGAAGTTCTTTAAGCTTATAAGCAGCCGACGTCGTAAAACCAAGCATTTAATTATCACGGGAGCAGGCAGAACCACCTATTATCTCGCAAAGCTGCTCGGAAAATCGCTCGCTAACACAACGATAATTGAAAGAGATATCGAACGTTGCAAAGAGCTTAGCGCCGAATACAATATCAGCGTTACAAACGGAGACAGCACGAGCCAGGAGCTCCTTCTTGAAGAAGGGATCGAATCCTGCGACGCCTTTCTCGCCCTTTCTGACGAGGATGAGGAAAATGCGATAGTTTCGATGTATGCAAAAAAGGTCGGTGTTCCGCAGATAATCACAATGATACGCTCGCTTCCTTATATAGATTTCTTTAAAGACGTAGGTCTTGATACTATTGTTTCTCCGAAATCCTCCACCGTCGACTATATTCTGCGTTTCGTAAGGGGTATGGCAGATGCACAAGACTCTGAGATTGAGTCGCTCCATACGGTTCTCGATGGGAAGATAGAGGCTCTCGAATTTATAATAAAAGAGCGGATTGACGGACTTACCGAAATCCCGATTTCCAGAATCAAACGTATACCAAACTCGCTCATTGCCTGTATTGCAAGAGACAATGATATTATTATTCCGTCCGGTAACGATACCATAAGGGTCAACGACCGAGTAATAGTTCTCGCAACGGAATCAATAAACAATATTAAGGATATATTAAGCTGATGAATTATAAATTACTGGGTCGATTTTTAGGCTTGGTGCTTCTTATAGAAGCGGGACTCCTTTTCTTCCCCTTGGTTGTCGCTTTTATTTACGAGGAATCAACGCTTCCGTATCTTATTACGGTAGGAATTCTGATTCTCCTATCTATTCCGACAAGATTTATAAAGCCTAATAATAAGCGTTTTTATGCAAAAGACGGCTTCGTCTGCGTTGCGCTGAGCTGGATACTCCTCTCGTTTTTTGGCTCGTTGCCATTCGTATTCAGCGGCGCAATACCAAATATAATTGATGCGTTCTTTGAGACGGTATCAGGCTTCACAACTACGGGTGCTTCCATAATTCCCGTAGGCGGTATTGAAGCCTTACCTAGAGGAATTTTATTCTGGCGCAGCTTTACGCATTGGGTCGGCGGCATGGGAGTTCTCGTCTTTATGCTCGCTATTATGCCGAATACCGACGGAAACGTCATTTTCCTTATGCGCGCAGAGGTTCCGGGACCGCAAAAGGGCAAACTTGTTCCAAAGCTTAAGGACAGCTCTCTTATTCTTTACGTAATATACCTTGCCCTAACCTTTATTCAGGTTATAGCGCTTCTTTGCACAGGTATGCCGATTTACGATTCGCTCGTCAACTCTTTCGGAACGATGGGTACGGGCGGTTTCTCAGTACTCAATGATTCTATTGCAGGATATAACAATCCCGCAGCAGAAATTATTATCGCAATTTTCCTTATAATTGCCGGTATAAATTACAATATTTTCTTTTATGTTCTTATCAAAAAATTCCGTGATATAGGGAAAAACGAGGAATTAAGACTTTATTTGGCTATAATTTTTACGTCAACGATTCTTATATCAATAAACATATTCAACGCAGCAAGTCTACTATACGATTCGTACGGACATGCCCTCAGAGATGCGCTCTTCCAGGTTGCATCTATAATTTCCACGGCAGGCTTCACGACCGCAAGTTTTGACTTATGGCCTTACTTCTCGCAGTCGATACTTATTATCCTTATGTTTACAGGTGCGTCCGCAGGCTCAACGGCGGGCGGACTTAAGGTATCAAGACTCATTATTCTTTTCAAAAGTATGAAACGCGAAGTACGTAAAATTTTCAAGCCTAATTCTATCAAAACATTACGTCTCGACGGAGACACCTTAAGCGAAGACACTGTAAAATCCACATTTATTTATTTCTCCTTCTACGTTACGGTAGTAGCCTTTTCATTTATGGTTCTCTCTATTGAGGGGAAGGATTTTCTTACTACCTTTACTACGGTAGTATCCTGCTTCAACAACATCGGACCGTCATTCGGTGAGGCATTTCTGACGTATGCGGATTTTTCAAGCTTATCTAAGATATTCCTATCGTTCGTTATGCTCTTTGGAAGACTTGAAATAATGCCTATGCTTGTACTTTTCTCTCCAACGACCTGGAGGAAAAACTAGTTTTATAATTGAAATTAATTATTTTTTACTTTTTTTAAAAAAACTCTTGCTTTTTTCTCTCCGGTGTGATAAAATTACCATATATTTTAATGCCCTTTTGGCAAAAATCCCAGAAAGGAATAAATAATGGAGTACGTTCTTCTCAGCATACTTCTTGTATGTGCAGTTGTTATCACTGTAGCGGTAACCTTACAGAAATCTAACGAGGGTCTTTCCGGAACTATCGCCGGAGGCTCTGAAACATATTATGGCAAGGACAAGGCGTCGCAGACCGGTAAGAAGCTTTTCAAGCTCACCCTTATCCTCTCTGTTGTATTCGCTGTTGCGGTACTTGTAGCTTATGTTATTCAGCCTGATTACAGCACCTCGACGGCTAACGATTGGACTCAGCTTTCCAAATACGTAGAGTCTCTTCCCAAAAAATCCTGATTTCTATAATCTCACATAGAGAGGAACTTTTCTGAAAGCTCCTCTCTATTATTTTTTATTCTTGAATAATATTATCTATAAAAATACATATCATAAATTCACTATTCTTTAAGCGTTATACCGATATGCAAAAACAGATAAAAAGGAAATAAATGAAAAATAATAATAAAAATTTCAAAAAATTCTCATCGCGCTCATCGCTGCGCGAAAAAAGCAGACGCGAGCTATTGCGTATTGCCGAAGAGGTTAACGTCGGAACAAAAGCGGCGAAAATAAAATTTACGGAAGAGCCCTATCCGAGAAGCTTTCAAAAGAGAAAGGATATTTTTGCCGAGGGTATATTCAGAGAATCCTCGGGCGGATACGGCTTCTGCCGTCTCGAAAACGGTAAAAGGGACGTTTTCATTCCCGAATCTCATACCTTAGATTCGCTTGACGGGGATCGCGTTAAAATTAGATACCACAAGTTTTTGTCCTCCAACGGCGAGGAAAAGACAGAGGGCAGAGTCCTTGACATACTTGAATTTGGCAAAAAGACGATTACGGGTACTGTCGAAAACGATTTATACCGTATAGGCAAACGCAGGATAAACCGTCTTTTCGTCATACCAGATGACGGAAGTATAAAAAAACGCATTTTTTTGAATTACGACGGAGGGGCAAAGGAAGGCGATAAGGTGCTCGTTAAGCTCAACAGATCGGCACATTCTTATACGCTGACAGCCGACGTAATTTCTAATTTTGGTGACAGCACGTCACGCGAAGCAAATTACGATGCCATTCTTGCAGAATGCGAAATTGATACAGAGTTTTCTAAAGAAGAGCTCAATATGGCAGAATATGCTGCATCCGAAGTAATAGATACTCAAAACAGAGTCGTAAGAGATGAAATAATCTTTACTATAGACAGCGAAAGCGCTAAAGATCTTGACGACGCAATATCGTTAAAAATTAATACGAACGGCACTTATACCCTCGGAGTTCACATTGCCGACGTCTCGCACTATATAAAGGAAAAGACCGCGCTTGACAGACTTGTTATGTCTCGCGGCACAAGCGTTTATTTCACGGATAAGGTTGTTCCTATGCTTCCACCCTCGCTTTCCAACGGAGCGTGCTCTTTAAATCCCGGAGAGCCTAAATATACACTTTCCGCGATTATGACGCTTGACAAAGACGGAAACATCATAAATACCTCTATCGAACCTTCGGTAATAGTAAGCAAAGTAAAGGGCATATACTCGGAAATCAATAAAATTTTCGATAAAACCGCAGATGCACAGCTCTTGGAAAAGTACGCCGAGTGTTTAAATACTATTGAAAAAATGCACACGCTATACGGTGTTCTTGCAAAAAAATCCGAAAAGCGCGGGTCTATTGACCTTGAAAGCGCCGAGGCAGAAATACTTCTCGGACAAAACGGAGCGCCTGTTGATATAATAAAACGCGAACGAGGCGACGCTGAAAAAATGATAGAGCAATTTATGCTTACGGCTAATGAAGCCGTTGCCACTCTGATGCTTAAAGAGTCAATTCCTTGCGTATTCAGAGTTCACGAGGAGCCGCCCGCGGATAAATTTTCGGACTTCCTGAATTATGCTCATAACCTTGGCTTTAAGACCGATTTTATAAATGCGGAAAAGTGCAATCCGCGCGACCTCTCAAGGCTTATTGAAGAAGCCAAGGAACGCGGTATAGGAGAAGCTGTTTCATATGCCTGCTTACGTTCTATGTCGAAAGCCGTTTATTCGGAAATTCACCGTCCGCACTTCGGACTCGGTATCGAAAACTACTGTCATTTCACCTCTCCTATAAGGCGTCTTTCAGACCTTGCCACCCATAGAATTATTCACAAGGTTTTACTGGAAGGCGCTCCGAAAGAAAAATACAAATCATACGCAAAGCGCGCAGCAGCTGCTGCAACCGACGGAGAAATACGCGCACTTACCGCTGAAAGACGCATTGAAAATCTCTATAAGGTAATTTATATGGAGAAGCACGTCGGCGAAGATTTCACTGCTATGATCACATCGGTAACCTCTTTCGGAATTTTCGCAACCCTCGAAAACACGTGCGAGGGGCTGATACCGATATCCACTTTAGAGGGCGGCTCCGTATACGATGAAAAGAACGTTACCATAAGAAACAACAAAACTTATTACAGAATCGGCGACGTTATTGAGGTCAGACTAGAAGAAGCCGATATTACCCGAGGAAAGCTAAGATTTTCTCTACTGTTTAAAAGGGGTAACGAAAATTGACACAAAAAATCAAATTCATAACGATAATCAACTTCTTGTTTTTGTTTATTTTGGGATTTGCGGGAGCTATCGAAAACGAGATATTGTCAAACACGGTGTACTACCTTGCGTTTTTAATTCCTATTGCTTTAGGATTAAGCTATATATTAGGAGAAGGCACAAAATTATCCGGCATCGCACTTCGAAAATCAACGCTCGACGATTTTAAAATAAACAAAAAGGACATAGCCTTTTCGTTACCGCTGATAATTCCCGAAATGGCTGTTGTTGCTTCTATATCCGTTGGAACAACGGCATTGATGCGTTTTTTCGGTCAGGAAAACAACGCATCGTATAATGAAAGCTTCGTATTTGCTGTTTTGCTTCACGCACTTATACCCTCTGTGCTTGAAGAGCTGCTTTTCAGGTTTATCCCCGTAAAGCTTCTCAAAGATAATGCAAAAAGTGCAATAATTATATCCTCCATAATGTTCGCTTTTGCTCACGCGAATATTTTTCAGATACCCTATGCGTTTGCAGCGGGCATTATTTTCGCTTCGATTTATATATGCACGGGCAGCATTTTCCCCTCTGTTATTATGCACTTTATGAATAACTTGTTCTCGCTTATGTCGATATACGGCATTCCTTACATGTGGATATGGACGCCATTTGCCGTTCTTCTTGTTATATCAGTCACGGTTATAATAATACGGAGAAAAGAATATCTTAGAGCAATTAAATTTCTCACATCGGGAGAAAAAGCCGAAATAGGCTTCCCGCCTATTTTATTCATTTTACTTTCGCTTGTTTTATCAATATCTGTATTTTTTGCTTAAAAGCTAACTATTATTTGCTTTTGGAGGGATTATGAACGAAATTGATGATTTAAAATATATGGATGAAGCAATTATCGAAGCGGAAAAAGCCGAAGAAATCGACGAGGTTCCGATAGGCGCTGTTATCGTTCATAACGGTAGCATTATTGCCAGAGCCCACAACACGAGAGAAACCTCAAAATGCGCAACGCACCACGCGGAGATTCTTGCCATAGAGGAAGCCTGCCGCGCTCTCGGTGGATGGCGTTTGCCCGAAACTGCGATTTACGTCACGCTTGAGCCTTGCGCTATGTGTGCAGGCGCTATTATCAACGCAAGAATTCCGACCGTAGTATACGGTGCTTCGGATTTGCGTTTCGGAGCATTCGGCTCTCTTATAGACCTATCCGAAATACCGCTTAATCACAAGCCTGAAATAAGACGTTGCGTGCGACACGATGAATGCCGAAATCTTCTTAGCGAATACTTCAGAAAAAAAAGAAAAAAATAAATACATAAGGCTCCTCGGACAAGACGCGTCAGGGGGGCTTTTTATTAACACTAAGCAAAAGAGGTATTCAAATGAAAATAACACATGTAATAAGCGATACTAATATAGGCGGCGCAGGTATTCTTTTAACGTCTGTTGTAAAAAATCTAAAAAACGAATTTGATTTTGAAGTAGTTTTGCCGAGAGGCTCGCTTCTCTACAATAAAATGCCCGACGGAATAAAAATCACCGAGCTTCAGGTTTCAAAGGATAAAAGCTTTTCAAGCACGGATTTCCCTACCTTTTACAGTTATTTTACAAAAACAAAACCCAACGTATTACACACTCACGCGTCTTTAACCGCAAGGCTCGCGGGAAAGCTTGCATCGGGCGCGTTCTGCATATCCACAAGACATTGCGCAAAACCAATGGAAATCCAAAATAAATATTCGCTTCTAAAAAGCAAGCTATATAACTTCTGCACCGACATAACCGTATCCACTGCAGACTTTGCAACGAAAAATCTGGTATCCGAAAATATACCAAGAAATAAAATAATCACCATAAAAAACGGCTCGCCCGATTTAAAAAGGCGGGGTACGTGTGATAAGAAATCGGTTTTTGAGGCGCTCGGACTACCCGAGAATACAATGATAATTGGCTCTGTTGCAAGACTTGAAAAGGTAAAAGGCCAGGATCTGATTTTAAGGGCTGCGCCCGAAATACTTATGCACTTTGGCAACGTGCATTTTCTGTTTCTCGGCGCGGGTAGTATGATGAACGAATATAAAAATCTCGCGGCAAGCCTCGGAATTGAAAAGCACGTTACCTTTCTTGGATTTATTGAAAATCCAGAAATATATCAAAGATGTTTTAAAATCAACGTCAATTCGTCGAGAGGCACCGAAACATCCTGCCTTGCAACCTCGGAATGCCTATCTCTTGGAATACCTACGGTCGCTTCGGATTTTGGCGGAAACACCGAAATGATAAAGGATTTTGAAAATGGGTTTATATTTTCATCGGATAACCCTCATATACTTTCGGGAATCATAATAAGACTCTTAAAAGATAAAGCTCTGTATAAAAAGCTATCTTTGGGTGCAAGAGAGAGCTATCTATCCTCATTTTCTCTTGACAGAATGATAAACGAATACCGACGGCTCTACAAATCGGTTGAAGCGGCAATCGAAACAAAAAGAAATCAAAAATTTTTTAAAAGCTTTTACCCCGAAATCAATTTCTAAGCTTTCTTACAAGCACAGCTTATACATTATTTATAAAAAGATTGACAAAAGTTCTGAATTTATGCTAAAATGGTATGTATGAAAAGAGAATTTTTGGAATGTGGTAAAATAGTGGGCGCTCACGGCGTCAAGGGACTTGCCAAGGTTGAAAGCTGGTGCGATTCGCCTAAGATTCTTGCTGTGCAAAAGCACGTTTTCCTCGCCGAAAAGGACGGCAGCTATAAGGAAATCAAGATAGAATCCGCATCGGTAAACGGTCAGATAGTTCTTATGATGCTCTCGGGTTATTCCGACAGAGAGCAGGTTCAAGGTATGAAAAATACAGTTCTGTATTTAAAAAGAGAAGATATACCCTTGAAAAAGGGCGCTATGCTTCTTGCGGATATTATTGGGCTTGACGTAGTAGATATTGATACGGGCGTTACCTACGGTAAGGTGAAGGATATAACGGATGCTCCAAGATCGCGCATATACGTCGTAGAATGCACAGACGGAAAAGAGGTTCTAATTCCCGACGTAAAAGAATTTATCAAGGAGATAGACGCCGAGAGAGGCGTGCTTATACGCACGATACCCGGTTTCTTTGACTAATATGAAGTTTCACGTTATGACGCTTTTCCCCGAGCTTATTGAAAACATACTCGGAGAAAGCATTATAGGCAGAGCCAGAAAAGAGGGATATATTTCCCTTTCGTGCTATAATATCAGAGATTTTTCGAATGATAAGCACAGGAAAACGGACGATACTCCATTTGGAGGTGGAATGGGTATGGTAATGACCTGCCAGCCGATTTTCGACTGCTTTGAAGAAGTTAAGAAGAACGTTTCGAACGGTGCGCGCACCAGAGTTATATATATGTCGCCGAAAGGACGGCATTTTACGCATGAAACTGCAAAAGAGCTTTCGGAATATGACGAGCTTGTTTTCCTTTGCGGTCATTACGAAGGCGTCGACCAAAGAGTTATCGACAGCATTATCGACGAGGAGCTTTCTATAGGCGATTACGTTGTTACCGGCGGAGAAATCCCCGCTTGCATCGTCATAGACGCTACATCACGTCTTGTTAACGGAGTTCTTGCCTCAAAGGAATGCTACGAGGATGAGTCTGTGGCCTCGGGTATTCTCGAATATCCGCAATACACTAAGCCGAGAAGCTACAACGGTATGGACGTTCCAGAGGTGCTTCTTTCGGGAGACCATAAAAAAATTGCACGCTGGCGTCTTGAAGAATCAGTAAAAATCACAAAAGAAAGACGCCCCGAGCTTCTTCTAGCTCATCCTGAATTTGAAGAAGCTCTTAAGCCGCGCGAGAAGAAAACCAGAAAAAGAAAGGTAAAAGACGAACCAAATGAAATCTAAGTTTTTGGATTTTATCTTTGGATACGAAGTATCCGAAAAGCGTTTTGAAGAAAGTACGCTCGTAAAAACAGAGAAAAAATTTTCAGATAAAATTATAAGCGGTCTCGGTTCCGTCTATTCCAAGAGGGTTTTATCGAGTCCCGCGGCAGCTTTTATTTCCAATTTCAGAAATGCTCTGGCACAAGCTTCTCTTAAAAGCTACGGAATTCTTTTCTTGGCTTTCGGACTTCTTACTATGCTTGCAAACTTCGCTGAGTACTATTTTCGCGCATTGCCCGAAAGTCCCGCATTTGAGCTTGCGGTAGGTATAGTTTTTGCGATTGTCTCAATTCCTCTGCTTTTTGCGGATATGCCGCTTGAAACATCGTTAAAAAAATTCAGATTTATTGAATTAATTCTCTTTGATTTCCTATGCATACACAGAAGCCGCGAGGTTGCAAAACCTAATAACAAGCAAGAGTTCGGATGGCTTATTCCGCTTTTTGCGGCTATCGTGCTTGCTACGTTCGGTTTCATATTTCCGCTCCGCATAATTCTTATCTTAATAGCCGTTACAGTTCTTTTTGCACTTGCAATATCATCTCCCGAGTTTTCGCTGATGATGACGCTTATTCTTTTACCCATAGTCCCTATTCTGCCAAAGCCGTCACTCATACTGACTGCTCTTGTGGGAATAACCGCGTTATCTTTTTTAATTAAGGTATTGCTCGGAAAAAGACTGTTCCATTTTGAGCAATACGACGCAGTCATGCTGATGTTTATGCTGTTCGTTATTATAAGCGGAATATTCAATAAAGGTATCGTTTCTTTTGAAAACTCCCTTATTATCGTTGCTCTCGGATTCACGTACTTTTTGATAAGCAACATTCTCGTAAACCGCAGACTTGCGGAAAACGCAGTAAAGATAATCGTTTTTTCATCAGTCCCCACGGCAATATACGGAATAATAACCTATTATTCCACGTCCGTACGTCCCGAGTGGGTGGACCCTATGTTCGATAACATAGCCTCGCGCGCTTATTCTACCTTTGGGAACCCGAATATATATGCTGTTTTTCTGATAGTTACCACAGTCTTTTCCGTAGCATTGACACTTGAGAAATCAGAGAGAAAATATGCTCCGATTTATGCGATAATTACAGCCCTCAACGTCTTTACTTTGGTGCTTACCTGGACACGGGGTGCATGGCTTGCGATAATAATATCGGCTATCGGCTTTGCCGTAATCAGAAGCCGACGCTGCCCGAAGATACTTCTCTTCCCCGCACTTCTTGCGCCTGTATTCATCGCTTTTATTCCAAAAGATATAATCGAGCGCTTTCTTTCTATTTTCAATATGCAGGATTCCTCTGCAATATCTCGTCTTTCAATATGGCGTTCATCGCTCCGTATGTTCTTCAACAATTTCTTTATCGGAATCGGAGTTGGTAGCGACGCATTTTCGGAAGAATTCCTTAAATATGCCGAGGACAGCGTTACAGCTCCGCACAGTCATAATCTTTTCCTCGAAATCGGCTGTGAGATGGGTGTATTCGCGCTGATTTTGTTTATGTTTATGCTCCTTATAAGAATAAGACACAGAGCTACTTATGCAAAATACGTCCGTAACTCATCAGTTGATAATCTCTGTACGATATCGGGCACTGCTCTCTTCGCCCTTCTGGTTTTCGGGATGACCGATTATATATGGTATAACAACACTATGTACGTTCTTTTCTGGGCAGTTTTCGGTATTGGAAGCGCAACACTCCGTATATCAAAAAAGGAGTATGACGACTCTCTCGTTGCAACCCCGACAGAAGCAGAAGATTATTCCGCCGAAATAAACATTACGATTGATACGCAAAAGATGAAGCGCGACGCATAAACGTCTTTTATCTGCATAAAATCAATATAGACTTAATCTACGTTAAGTCTAAGACTTTTAAAGGGTGTCCTAAATTGGACACCTTTTTGTAAAGCAGGATAAATATGCGATTTAGTAAACAATTATTGTCTGTTTTCGTGGATTTTTTGTTTTTAACTTTTTTATTCTTTATGATTGCCGCTTCGGCAATAGCATTAAGATTTCTTTTTTATCCAAAAGGCGAAACCAGTGAAATTATTATTTGCACAACCGAAAAACTGCCTTTGTCGTTTGAAAATACACTCTCTGTAAACGATACGGTTTACGACCCTATTTCAAAAAGAAAAATCGGAGAAATAAAAAACCTAAAACCTATTTATGACGGAGAGCGTGTTAAATTTATCATAGAAATAGATGCAAAATTCAAACCAAAATCCGATAGCCTCAGGACAAGGTCTCTTTGGTTCAGATATTATATAAATTCGGAGGGTACAGAAGCTTGAAAAAGCTATTCTTTTTTGATGCTTTTTATATTCTTTCCTTTATTGCTGTTCTTTTCGTTCTGGGTTTTCATATAGGGAAGGAAAAAGACGGTTATATACCGATTGAATTTACCGTAACTATACGTCCGGAAAAGATTTCCGGCATCCCCGATGAAAATAAAACCGCGCTTGTAGACGGAAAATATGAAACCACCGTTTTGGAATTTTGTGACGAAAAAATCGTAATTTTATGCAAAGGATATTATTCAGAGGCGGGATATATGCTGTGCGGAGCAAAATACATTTCCCAAAATCAGCCCATAAAGGCAAATCAAAATTGGGGATATTTTGACGGTAGGATATATGAAATAAGCGACTTATAGCGTTTTTTAACTAAAAAGCCTTATTTTCTATAATTATTTTCAAAAAAGTATTGATTTTTATTTTTTTATTTGGTATACTTGTACTACTAATCGAATTCCCCAAGGAGTGCAACTAATGATTACTCGCAACGTAACAATGGAGAATGGTGTAGGACTTCACGCAGGTCCCGCTTCCCTCTTTATTCAAAAGGCAAATTCTTACAAAAGCTCTATCTGGGTAGAAAAAGACGATTGCCGCGTAAATGCTAAGAGCTTGCTTGGCATTCTTTCTCTCGGCATCTCAAAAGGCGCTACTATCACGATTATCGCTGACGGTAGTGATGAGTCTGAGGCTGTTGACGGTCTTTCCGAGCTCATCTCGGGCGGATTTAAGCACTGATTTTACATAGCTGTCAGATTAGGTTTTAAGGGGCTGTCTCTACGTGTTTGAGACAGCCCCCTGCCTTATTAACAGAGAAAGGAGTAGCTCGTGACTATTATACAATCACTTAGAAATAAAGCAAATTCACTGCCTGAAGCGCCCGGAGTTTACATAATGAAGGACGCATCGGATAACGTAATTTACGTAGGCAAATCGAAGAAGCTTAAAAACCGCGTTGCCAGCTACTTTTCCTCTCATCATACCTCTGTGAAGACCGCCAGAATGGTAAGTCTCGTGCGCGACTTTGATTTTATTCTATGCAAAACCGAAATTGAAGCCTTAACGCTCGAAAACGTGCTTATCAAAAGGCATTCTCCGAAATATAATATAAAGCTTAAGGATGCAAAATCCTATCCGTATATAAAGATTACCTCAGAAGAATATCCGAAGCTTATTGTCACACGCGAAAGAAAGAGCGACAAAGGCAGATATTTCGGACCGTACCAGAGCGCATCTATGGCTTATACCGCGCTCGAAACAGTCAAAAAAATCTTCTCGCTCCCCACCTGCAAAAGATGCTTTCCGAAGGATATAGGAAAGGAACGCCCTTGCATCTATAAAGATATGGGACGGTGCATAGCGCCCTGTGCAGGCGGTGTCAATGCCGAAGAATATTCTTACCTCGTAAAGTGCGCCTCTCACGTTCTTGACGGGAACATCAAGGAAACAGAGAGGAATCTCACCGATGAGATGACTATTGCCGCAGAGGAGTTGAATTTTGAACGCGCAGCGGCTCTGCGTGACAGTATATCGGCATTAAAACGCCTTTCCGACAAGCAGAAGGTCGTAGCAGACACTAAAATCAATAGAGATGTTTTTGCGTTATACACATCCGAAACCGAGGGCGTTCTCGCAACGCTTTCGATACGCGAGGGCTCTCTCGTCGGCAAAAACGAATTTCTTCTTTCGGCGGAAGCGCCGACCTCCCCCGAGGATATGCTCAACCTCATTCTGAATTATTACGAGGGCGGTATAAGTATACCTCGTGAAATTATGATAGACTTCAAAGCAGACGAGGACGACACGGCGCTTCTTTCGGAATATCTGACGCTTTTAGCGGATAAAAAAATCACCGTAAAAACACCCGAGCGAGGCGACGGGCGTGCGCTTTGCGATATGGCTTACGAAAACGCAAAAGAAGCCGCGCGTCAATATCGGCTTGACGGAGAAAGAGATAATAAGAACCTTACAAGACTCACCTCGCTTCTCGGACTTGAATTCGTGCCTCACAGGATAGAGGCGTACGATATATCTAACGTCGGAGACCAATGTATAGTTGCGTCAATGGTAGTATCTATCGATGGAAAAATGAGGAAGAGCGAATACCGAAGCTTTAAAATAGTCTCGACCGACGGCAGAGACGACTATGCGTCGATGAGAGAGGCTCTCTCGCGCAGACTTTCCCATATAGGAGACGGAACGCAATCTCTCGGAGAGCGCCCCGACCTGATACTCCTCGACGGCGGAGATACGCACGTCGGAGCCGTGGCATCGGTTCTTAAAAAGATGGAGCTTGATATCCCCGTTTTCGGAATGGTCAAGGACGACTATCATAAAACAAGAGCCATAACCGACGGCAAAAACGAAATTTCCATAGCATTTGAGACGAATGTGTACGCTTTTATTTACAATATTCAAGAAGAAGCGCATAGATTTGCTTATATTAACTCTCAAAGCTCAAAGCTAAAAAGCTTAACGAAATCCTCGCTCGAGAAAATTCCCGGTATTGGCAAAAAGAAAGCCAAGCTTCTGCTTTCCGCGATACCGTTTTCCGATTTAAAAACAGCTAACGCCGAGAATATCGAGAAAATCAAGGGTATTTCGAAAAAAGATGCCGAAAACATTTACGAATATTTCAAAAATATAGCAAACGAAAGCTGAAAGGACAGTACCGTGTTAAAAATAATAACTGGAGCAGCAAAAGGAAAGGTTCTTAAAACCCTTGATGGCGAGGCAACGAGACCCACCTCCGAAAGAATAAAGGAAGCAGTATTTTCATCAATACAGTTTGATATAGAATCAAGACGAGTCTTAGACCTTTTTGCAGGCTCGGGGCAAATGGGACTTGAAGCCCTCTCACGCGGCGCAGAATCCTGTATGTTCATAGATTCATCAAGAGAAGCTATGGAGATAGTTAAAGCAAACGTTGTATCTACGGGTTTTTCAAAGCAGTCGAAATATCTCGTCAGCGATGCGAGAAATTATATCAGAAAAGCATCGGGCAGAGAGATTTTTGACCTCGTGTTTATAGATCCCCCCTACTCTCTTGAATGCTCTGGCGAAATTATTCGTAAGCTTATCACGGGTGGTCTGCTTGCAGACGGTGCGATAGTCGTTTCCGAAACCGGAAACGAGATTATAAACCCCGAGGATTTCCCCGAGCTTGAGGTAACAAAATCCCGTCAATACGGCAAAAAGACAGCCATCAATATTTTCCTTTACCACAAGGAAAAGTAACAAGAGGTCAATCAATGCAAGATAATAAAAATATACGCTCTGTTATTGTTCCCGGAAGCTATGACCCGGTAACCTTCGGGCATCTTGATATTATAAAACGCGCAGCGAAAAAATACGATGAGGTGTATGCGGTTATTTTCGTAAATCCCGAGAAAAAATACACATTCTCCCTCGATCAGCGCATAAAGATGCTTATGCTGGCAACGGACGACCTAGATAACGTTCTCGTAAGCTACTCAAACGGACTCGTTATAGACTATATGCGAGAGCACGATATCGAGCTTATCGTAAAGGGTTACAGAAACGACGCTGACCTAGAATACGAAAAGAAGCAGGCAGCGTGGAACCTCAAACGCGGCGGGTACGAAACCGAGCTTCTGAAAGCTGAGGCTTCCCTTTCAGACATAAGCTCAACAGCGGCAAGAGAAAAAATAAAAAACGGTGAGAATCTTAAAAAAATTCTCCCCGACGCCGTTATAGACTATATAAATTCAATCTAACAGAATAGGCAGTAAGCTTTATATCAAAACCGAAGCTCACTGCCTTTTTTATTTGGTGAATATTAAATTTCGAATCAAGTCTTGACTTTATCTTTAGTTTATGATAAAATAACATTTGTTATATAACGATTGTTATTCGAGGAGATTATATGGCACCTAGAATTAAAATTACAAAGGAAAGCATCATAGACGCGGCAACCGATATAGTTCGTAAGGAAGGCGCGGCATCTTTGAACGCGAGAGCTCTTGCAGCTTACCTCAAATGCTCAACGCAACCCATATTTTTCAATTTTTCATCTATGGACGAGGTGTGGTTTGCCGTTATAACAAGAGCTTACGAGCTATGTAACGAGTATATAAGACTTGAAATAGAAAAACGCGAAGTAACTCCATATAAAGCCAGCGGCTTAGCCTACATAAGATTTGCGCGCGAGGAAAAAGAGCTTTTTAAGCTTCTCTTTATGCGCGACAGGTCCGGCGAGCGTGCGGACGACGACGGTAATGAGCTTAACAGACAGATGGAACAAATGGTAACCAACAACACGGGACTTACAGATGCAAATGCAAAACTTTTCCATCTTGAAATATGGGCGTTCGTTCACGGAATCGCGGTAATGGCAGCTACCGGATTTTTAGACCTGGAATGGAATCTTATAAGCAAAATGATAAGTGATAATTACTTAGGACTTAAAGGCCGTTTTTGCGAGGAATGAGTTATGGAAGCTATAAGAACCGAAAATCTAACCAAAAAATACAAAAATCTGACTGCCGTAGACAATTTAAGCGTAACGATAGAGAAAGGCGAGCTTTTCTCGCTTCTCGGCGTTAACGGCGCAGGAAAAAGCACCACTATAAAAATGCTCTCCTGCCTTACCGAGCCATCTAGTGGCGATGCCTTTCTTCTCGGAAAAAGCATTTCAGACGATAAAGCCGAGGTTAAAAAGATAATAGCCGTTTCCCCGCAGGAAACCGCTATTGCTCCCGGGCTTTCGGTAATGGAGAATCTTAAATTTATCGCCAGAGTTCACGGCTTATCAAAAGAAAAAACCGTCGAAAAAACAGCCGAAATTATGGCTGACTTAAAGCTCTCGGATATGTCGCAAAGAAAAGCGGGAAAGCTTTCGGGCGGCTGGCAGCGCAGACTCAGCATAGCGATGGCGCTTATAAGCGAGCCCGAAATACTTTTCCTCGACGAGCCGACGCTAGGTCTTGACGTGCTTGCGAGAAGCGAGCTTTGGGATATTATCCGTTCTCTTAAGGGTGAAGTAACAATAATACTGACAACTCACTATATGGAGGAGGCTGAAGCCCTTTCCGACAGAGTTGGAATAATGGCTGACGGACGCCTTATTACGTGCGGAACACCAGAAGAATTAAAGAGATATGCAAATACAGACAAGTTTGAAGAAGCCTTTATCCGTATCGTTAAGGGGGTGACGAAATGAAAATGCTGACGCTTGCAAGCAGAAATACAAAAGAAATCCTGAGAGACCCCTTAAATCTTGGCTTCGGACTCGGATTCCCTCTCGTGCTGCTTCTTCTCTTAAGTGCAATTCAGGCAAGTATACCCGTAAGCCTTTTTGAAATTTCGCATCTTACTCCCGGTATCACGGTTTTCGGACTTTCGTTTATGACTCTTTTCTCCGCAACTATCATTTCAAAGGACAGAGGAAGCTCGCTTCTCCGCCGTTTATACACCGCGCCTCTTTCCCCCTCGGATTTTATTCTCGGCTATGCGCTTCCGATGATTCCGATTTCGGTGGCACAGTCCGCGATTTGCTATCTTGCGGCGATAATACTCGGATTAAACGTTACCGTCAATATTCTCTACGCAATTATTACGGTAGTGCCGATATCACTGCTTTACGTTGGGCTGGGATTACTCTTTGGAAGTATTCTTAACGACAAGCAGGTAGGCGGCATATGCGGCGCTCTTTTGACAAACCTTTCCGCGTGGCTTTCGGGCATCTGGTTTGATTTAAAGCTTGTCGGTGGCGTTTTCGAAAAAATTGCATATATGCTTCCATTTGTTCACGCCGTTGAAATGGAACGCGCCGTGATTGCGGGCAATTTCAATCAGATACTCCCGCACTTTTGGTGGGTTTTGGGATATGCGATTGCTATTTTCGCCACAGCAGTTCTGCTATTCTTACGACAGATGAAAAAGCAATAAAACAGTTAACTAATAAGCAAATAGAATATAATTCAAGAAAACAAGAAAGTATCAAAAAAGCCAAACAGAACCCTATATCTATGTGTTCTGCTTGGCTTTTGTTAGTAATAGTTTACTTTTTGTTGTTTTCGGAATATACTAAGAGTTGTTTTGCGAGATATTATCTTCTTTCTGCGCCAAACGTCTTCTGGAGCTTCTTCACAACTCCGTTAGCAACTTCCTCTATTTCCTGAGAGGTAAGAGTTTTTTCATCAGAGCCTACGGCAAGACGGATTGTGACGGATTTCTTACCCTGCGGCACCTGCTTGCCCTTATATTCATCAACAAAGGATACTCCGCGAAGAAGTCCGCCTTTGGCCTTTTCCATAGCAGCAGTGTAAATTTCTTCAAACTTAACCATAGAATCAACAAGGAAGGAAATATCGTAATCGTTGATAGGATATTCCGCAAGATGAGTAAACTTGTTTGTTCTTGATTTGAAAGGTACAAACTCATCAATATTAAGCTCTACAAGAACTGCGGAAACCACCTTGATTCCTGCTGCAAGCGCGTTCTTTTTGGAAAGAAGCGCGATATCGCCTATCTTCTTGCCGTTAAGGCAGATATTCTGCCATACCACGTCATCTGCCCAATAAGGCTTCTCATCTCTTGTGAAAGTAAAGCCTTCCATATGAGTGTAAGACGGCATATCCGCGACAATTCCCTTTGCATGACGGTAAAGATACTGAATATCCTCGGTCTTTGCAACGAACGCGCATCCAAGGTGTCTTTCCTGCGTGGGAAGTGCTTCGCCCTTATATTTTTCGGTATAGTTCTTGTCAATAAATACGAGCGACTCCTCGTAAATATCAAATTCGTCAAAATTACGCTCATTCTTAACTATAGCACGGCAAATGTTGGGAAGAAGCGAGCTTTTAACATACTTCTCTGTGGGAGAAGGAGGCGTTGCAAGCGCGAGAATTCCATCGGTTGACGGCATAATTGCAGCTACACAGTCGTCGCTCATCCAAGGATAAGTAAATATCTCCTGCATTCCCGAACGGAACGAAAGATACTCTTTAACCTTTCTCGTAAGATCGTAGTCAAGCTGATTTATAGCAGAATCAAATGAAGTAGTAATGGTGGTTGCCTCGAAGTTTTCATAACCGTACATACGAGCAACTTCTTCCATAATATCTGCCTTTATGGAAACGTCACCCGTAGAACGCCAAGTAGGAACTACTATGTGCATCATAGTATCGGTAAAGCTTACCTCGTATCCCATTATACCGAGCTTTTTGGATATAACCTCTTTAGGTATGCTCTTCCCGAGGCGTCTTTCAAGCCAATTAAGCTCAACGTCGATTTCGTTGCGCTTTGTCTTAGTAGGATAGACGTCGCTGAATGCGATAAGCTTCATATCAGGATAAAGCTCTGCAAAAAGCTTCATAGCGAGCGAGAGTGCCTGGTCGCAGCGCTCCGCGTCAATTGCTTTTTCATATCTCGAGGATGCTTCGGTACGGTTATCATATCTTTGAGCCGTTCTTCTGACACCTCTTGACTCGAAGTTTGCAATCTCGAGAATTACGCTATCGGTAGTCGGAAGCACCGAGTCCTTAGCTCCACCCATAACGCCCGCAAGAGCAACAGCGCCCTCTGCGTCTGCAATTACGAGGTCGTCCGAGGAAAGAGCGAGATCCTTATCATTGAGAAGCTGAAGTTTTTCTCCGTCTTCCGCGCGGCGAACAGATATATGATTAATAATATGGTCCGAATCAAATACGTGCGTAGGCTGCCCCACTGCAAGCATTACGTAGTTTGTAATATCTACGAGCGCATTAATAGGACGCATACCTACTCTCCATATACGGCTCTGCATAAGGAACGGAGAGGGCTTAACGCCAAGGCCTTCAATTTTTGCGCCGATGTAGCGCGGACATCTTTCAACATCTTCAATTCTTACGTCATACGCTTCTTTAACGTCGGGAACGAACTTATCAAATTCTACGAGAGGGAGATCATAAAGCGCCGCAAGCTCTCTTGCTATACCGTAATGTCCCCAAAGGTCAGGACGGTTGGTCATAGACTTATTGTCTATCTCTAGAATTATATCGTTAAGATCGAGAGCATCTGCAACAGGTGTTCCAGGGGTAGCAGCAAAGGCGGTGATATCCATAATCTCGTGATCGTCTCCGGCAAGGAAAAGGTCTGCAAGACCTACTTCAACGGAAGCACAAATCATACCGAAGCTCTGCACGCCTCTGAGCTTTGCATTTTTGATTTCAACGGGATCGCCCTCGCCGTGCCAACGCACCATAGCTCCGGGACAGGCAACCACTACCTTCATACCGGCTTCAAGATTTGAGCCGCCGCAAACGATATCCTTTATATCCTCGGTTCCTACGTTCACCTTGCAAACGCGAAGCTTATCCGCGTTGGGATGAGGAAGAACCTCAAGTATCTCGCCTACGACGATGTTTTTAAACTGATCCGCAAGATTCTCAGCACCCTCGACCTCAACGGTTGACATAGTGAGATCGTACGCAAGGCGCGAAAGATCCATATCGTCGGGAATTTTAACGTAATCCTTAATCCAATTAAGAGATAATTTCATTTTATATCCTCCTTACAACGCTTCTTAACGGAACTGCTTTAAGAAGCGGAGATCGGTGCTATGGAAAAGTCGCACGTCATCAACACCGTAACGCATCATAACAAGTCTGTCAAGACCGATATTTACGTAGAAGCCCGTATATTCATCGGGATCAAGCCCTGCCGCGCGCAAAACGTTTGGATGAGGAGTTCCTCCGGGCATTATTTCTATCCAACCCACGTGCTTGCAAACGCTACAGCCCTTACCGCCACATACAAGGCAGCCCATATCAATTTCAAAGCCGGGCTCAACGAACGGGAAGAAGCCTGCTCGCATTCTGACGGGCACGTCGCGTCCGAATACCTTTTGAAGAATACTCTTAATCATTACCTTACCTGCGGTATAGGTAAAATCTTTATCTACGATGAGAGCTTCATACTGGAAAAATGCTCTTTCGTGACGGGCATCGGTGGTTTCATTTCTGTAAACTCTGCCGGGATAAACGAATCTGTAAGGTGGCTTATGAGTCTGCATATAACGCACGCTGTCACCGGTAAGATGAGGACGGAGACAAAGCTTCTCGTTAGCCTCTCCCGAATCGTGACCTGCAAGCCAATAGGTGTCCATACTCTCTCTTGCCGGATGGTTCGGAGGGAAGTTAAGATTGTCAAATGCGTAATATTCGCTGGTTATTTCGGGGCCTGAGAACACCTCAAAGCCCATTGAGCGAAAAGCGTCGTTAAGGTCATAACACATCTGTGTGATAGGATGAAGTCCGCCTATTTTAGTCTCGATGCCGGGAAGGGTAAAGTCAAAATCGGGAGAAATCTCGGACGCCTTAAGCTTAAGCGCTTCGCGTCTTCCCTCTATCTCTTCAGAAAGCAGATTTTTAACGTTATTTACTGCCTTTCCCATTTCGGGACGGAGAGCAACGTCAAGCTTGGGTATCTCTTTAAGAAGCTCGGTTACGCTTCCCTGCTTACCAAGGAGTAAAACCTTTACTTCCTGAAGCTCGGCTTCACTCTGTGCAGCTTCGATTTTCGCTGTTCCCTCTCGGAGCAGCGCTTCAAGTTTTTCTTTCATTTTTTAATCCTCTTGTATATATTTTTTATTATCCTCAAAAAATAAAAAATCCCGCATTCTTCCCACTCGGGAAAAACGCAGGGACGGCATAAGCCGTGTTACCACTCTGCTTCGCTATCGCCTCACAGCAACAGCCTTATCAAGTGCAACGACGAATACAAAAAGCTTTCTTCGCACGACTACACCACAGCAATATAACGGTTGCCTGCCGGTAAAGCCTACTTGCAATTATAATGCTTTAAGCCTACAGCTCACGAAATGAATTCGCCAAAATCCACCTACTGCCTCGCACCAAACGGCAGCTCTCTTTAAGGCTTGCTTTAGGTTACTACTTTTCGTTCAAACGCCTTTACAACACTGGTATTCTAACAAAAAAACGTATTTTTGTCAAGCATTTTTTGAAATATTTTAGATACAAGTAAAACAAAAGGCTGCCCGTTTTTATCAAGGCAGCCTTAAAAGCTATAAAGCAATTATTGTTTTTCGGTGTTTATCTCAAGCTTGGTAAGCAAAGATACCGAAAACCGTGTGTTTAGAAATCTATATCGCGGTTTTCAAGCGCTGCAAGACCTACTCTGAACGCTCTTGCGGCAACAAGCCTGTCTTCCTCATTATCGTGCTCCAGCATAGGCAAGAGATTTCTGAAAAGCTCGCCCTTGACACTCATATCGCGACGAAGCTTCTCGGTGTCGTAAAGCGGAAGTGTCTTATCTATCATATCAAAGGAATAAAGCCCGAACGCCTCGGAATCAAGATTCTTGGGAATAATGAATCTCGGATCGATATTTCCTACAAGCTCAACTCTGAGCGCGGTTTCGATACCATATTTTTTCTCGCTTATAAGACGGCTGATTCGGTTGATTATTTCGTTATATGCGTTGACCGCAGTAACGTCTATCTGCTCTGTATGGAACGTAAGATGACCAAACGTGAGCTTTCTTACGTCTATCGAAATTCCACCGTTCTTATCGTCTACTATGATGAGATTCGCGCCGCCGATACCGGGATTATCAAATCCCGTACATTCAAGAGAACCGCAATAGGTATAGAACGAAGCTCCGACTCGTTCGGTGTTACCCGCCTCGTGACGCGAGCCGAATGCGTAATAATCCGCGCCGAAGCGCTTAAGCTCGTCGGTAGATATCGGGCAACACTCCGAATCAAGACGTCCGTCGAGGTCGGCGTAACCGCAAACGATATTTATTCTCGAAATATCGTCAACGTGTCGGTCGTAGAGAGGATTCTCCGACATTTTGGGAGTGCGAAATCCCCATCCGTAAACGGTTACGTTAAGCTCGTTTATATCCACTCTCGAAAGATTTTCATCCATTATAACGTGGCAATTTGCCGGAAGACGACCGGAATTGTAAATAGGATTATTCTCATAAGAATCAGTGCTTCCGGGCGTGATTATAAAGGTAGCATCGGGGCAATTTCTGAATTCTCTTATAAGAACCTCAGCCGTGGTATTGGTAGCGTACACCGTATCAAAAATATCACCGCACATAAGCACGACGTCAATACCTCTGTCACGTACGTACTGCATCATCCTGCTGAATGATTTTCTCAACTCACGGCGTCTTTCCTCGCTTTTTTCCGCAGAAAGACCTGTATACGGAGTGTCGAGATGAATATCTCCGCACTGCAAAAATTTAATATGTCTTTTTTCAGTTGTCTGACCCATGTCAAACCTCCGTGTAATTTTTTAAATATTTTTCTACGGTAAGTATAACACTAAAATCGTTCTTTTGCAACATTTTTTGAAAAAAATATAGAAAACTCTTGCAAGAATCGTAAAAATATGCTACAATATACTCAAATAAAGCGTGGCAGAATGAAAAATCTTTGAAAATCTTGGCTTTTTTCATTTTCCGCGTTTTTTAGACGCATAGGAAAAATTTGAGAAAGGAGTAGGCTTATGTTAAATCTCGCCGTAAGAAATACGGGAAAGCTTATAAGAGAAAAATCAAAAAGCGAAAACGTACGTCTCGGAAGGCTTTTTACTAAGAAAAATTCAGCTCGCCTTATGGCTGATATGATAGAGCTTGATTTGGAGAAAACAGCCTATACCGTTCTCGATCCCGGAGCGGGAACAGGCATACTCAGCGCGGCCGTCGTCGAACATATTTGCAAAAACGCGCCTTCTTGCCGTCAGATATTCCTTACCTGCTACGAGGATGACGTCGATTTTATTCCTATGCTCGAGGATAATCTCGAGAGAATAAGAAAAAAGTGCCGTCACGATTATAACGTCAGACTTTTTGTTACGGTGTATCATGAGAATTATCTAATTGACGTAAAAAATCATTACACCGTTACGTTCTTCGATACGGTTGAGGATAAATTTGATATCATCATCTGCAATCCGCCGACAGACCTTATAGCAAAAGGCTCCGAAGAGGCGCTCGCCGTAGGCGGAGTAACGATGCTTAAGGTATCTGCTGCATTTCTTTTTCTTAAGGTTGCCGCAGAACATCTTGAAAAGGGCGGAAGGCTCGTTATAATGCTTCCCACCACTGTTGCCACCGCCGCTTCACTTTCCGAAATAAGAAAGAGGATTTCAGAAACGCTTTCAATAAGAAATATACATCTTTTCGTAGGCAAGCAGAAAAACTCGAAACGCGCTATACCTCTTAAAAAGTCTTTGATTATATCCTACGAAAACTCCGATAATCATTCGAACATAGAAATTACGACGTCTGCTGACGACGGCTCGAAAGAAAAGCTCGTTAAGCTTCCCGCGCTTTCGTATGATTTCGTTGTGGACAAAAACGACGGCAGCTTAACTCTGCCGAAAACTCTTGAAGAAACCCGTATAGTTAAATACATCGAAAACTTCCCCGAAACGCTCTCCTCCCTCGGACTTAAAATGAGCACGGGTCTTGTAATTGACTCGAAATGCAAGGATATTCTTTACGACAAGGAAATACCGGGTACGATACCCGTGATACGTCCGTCAGCTATGATAGCGGGAGGTATTAAAATACCTATGCCGGGCGCAAAAAAGCAATATCTTATGCCAACCAAGACCTCTCTTTTCCAGAGAAATAAAAACCTCATTATAATCAAACGCGTTCCCGCAAAGAGCGACGAAAGATTTATCAATTCTTCGGTATACTTTGCAGGCCAGCGTCCTGCAAATCAGTACATATCAACTCACAATAAGATAAACTTCATAGACACTAAGGATACGAAAGAAGAAATGTGCGCGAGGCTTGTTTTCGGTCTTTTCGCTATCCTTAACTCGACGATTTACGACAGATACATTTCCATCGTATCCAAATCGAAGCAGATAAATTCTAAAGAAATGAAGCAGCTTCGTCTACCCCCGAGAAACCTCATTGAAAATATGGGTATGAGACTTATGGCAGGGCGCGACAATTCAGTTGCGGCGTGCGATGCGATAGTCAACCCGACCTTGCACATAAAAATCAAATAAAGAAAACGGACTGTTTCAGAAATTATCTTCGAAACAGCCCGTTTTAAATAATGAACGCCCACAAAGAATTAAGGAAGGAGTCTGCGATGAAAAGAACGGTAATGGGCATTCTGGCTCACGTTGACGCCGGTAAAACCACGCTTTCTGAGGCGATGCTCTATACCTCGGGTATGAAGCAAACGCTCGGCAGAGTCGATAAGCGCAACGTCGCGCTTGACACTCACACCATCGAAAAGGAACGCGGAATCACGATTTTCTCAAAGCAGGTAGAAATAGAATTACCCGACACGGCGCTGACTTTAATTGACACGCCCGGTCACATTGACTTTTCTTGCGAGACCGAGCGTTCGTTATCGGTACAGGATTACGCTATACTCGTCGTCAGCGCGCCGGAAGGCCCGACGGCGCATACTATGACGCTTTGGAATCTTCTTTCAAGCAAAAAAATTCCCACCTTTATCTTTGTAAACAAAATCGATATAGCCGAAAGACGACGCGTTGACCTTCTCGGCGAGCTGAGGCGCGCTTTCGGCAACGAAGTTATCGATTTCAACCTTGAAACCGAAAATTACGATAGATTTTCGGAGGAATGTGCTGCAACAGACGAAGCTCTTATGTCTGAGTACTTTGAACTTGGAAAAATATCCGAAGATAAAATTAAAAAAGCTGTTTATGCAAGGCGCGTAATTCCTTGCTTTTTTGGCTCGGCTTTAAAGTGCGAGGGTATAAAGCAATTCCTCGCAGCAATAGATAAATACACTATTAAAAAACCCTATTCGGACACAATTTTGGGAGCAAAGGTTTACAAAATAAGCACCGACCCCTCGGGAGCGCGCTTAACTTACCTTAAAGTTACAGGCGGTAAGCTTATGCCCAAAGATACGGTTCACTACATTGGTGACGGCGGAAAGCTATATTCCGAAAAGATAGAAGGTCTCCGTCTTTACTCTGCAGATAAATACAAATCTCTTAAGGTTGCCGAGGCGGGTACGGTTTGCGCCGTTGTCGGTCTTAGTCACACGAGAGCCGGCGGAGGAATCGGCGTGGAATTCGACTCGGATACGGTTCTTGAACCCGTGCTAGACTACAAAATGATATTTGAGGATAAAGGCACCGACACTCATCTTGCCTTTATGACACTTCTTCCTCTCGGAGAGGAGGAGCCGGCGCTAAGCCTTCGTTACGATGCGACAAGCGGCGAAATAAGAGTTAAGCTTATGGGTGATATACAGACCGAAGTCCTTACCCGTGTTATTTACGACAGATTCGGGCTTCGCGTTTCGTTCGGTGAAGGAAGCATTCTATACAAGGAAACGATAAGAGAAAAGGTATTCGGCGCAGGACATTTCGAGCCTCTGATGCATTACGCTGAGGTCAGGCTTAGACTGGAGCCTCTGCCGCGCGGCTCGGGGCTTGTTTTCGCCACCAACTGCCCAACAGACAGACTGCGTGCGAATTGGCAGAGACTGATTCTTTCCCACCTCGAAGAAAAAGCGCACAAAGGAATACTTACAGGCTCTCCGATAACGGATATGAAAATAACCCTTATAGCAGGAAGGGCGCATCCAAAGCATACCGAGGGCGGAGATTTCAGAGAAGCGACGTTCAGGGCTTTAAGGCAAGGACTTATGAAATCCGAGCCTGTTTTGCTTGAGCCGGTATTCGATTTTACCATAAAATTACCCGAAGATATGCTCGGCAGGGCTATGACCGATATATCAAATATGCACGGAGAATGCGAGCCTCCCGAATTTCACTCGGGGGTGGCAAAGCTCGTCGGCACCTGCCCCGTTTTTACTATGCGAAGCTACGCGAAAGAGCTTCGTGCATACACCCGCGGAAACGGCAGTATAACACTCAACCTTGGCGGTTACCGCGAATGCCACAACACAGACGAAATTATAGCCGATCGAGCTTACAATCCGGAGCTTGATCCATCGGTGACCGCAGATTCGGTATTCTGCAAGAAAGGCTCGGGCTACGCTGTTCCCTGGTACGAAGCCGATGATAAGATGCACACCGACAATCCCGAAGAAGTGACCGAATACACCACAAGCGACAGCACCGTCACCTCAGCTTCCGACAAAAAGAAAAAACAGAGCTACAGCGGTACTATCGAAGAAGATAAGGAGCTTATGCGAATCTTCGAAAGCACCTACGGCAAAATACGTCAAAGAACAGTTCCTGACAAAATCGAAAATGCGGCAAAGGAAGAAAAACAAAAGCGCAAAAAGCCGCAGGAAAAGGGCGAAGAATATCTTATCATTGACGGATACAATCTTATTTTCGCTTGGGATAAGCTAAAAAGACTTGCCGATGCGGAGCTCGCGCACGCAAGAGATACTCTCATCCATATTATGTGCAACTATCGCGGATTTAAAAAATGCAATCTGATACTGGTCTTTGATGCCTATAAAAGACGCGATAACGAAGGCTCGGAAGAAATTATCGGCGGTATCACGGTAGTTTATACCAAAGAAAGACAGACCGCCGATGCGTACATTGAGCGTAGCACCTACACTCTTTCGAATAAAAACATTGTTAGAGTCGTAACTAGCGACTACGAGGAGCAGCTTATAGTTCTTGGAAACGGTGCTGCCAGAGTTCCAGCAAAGGAATTTATAAAAGAAGTAGAAACAACTACGGACCTTGAACAATTTGGAATTGCAAATTCTTAGTTTTTTGACTCGTGTTGCTAACCAAAAATTACACGCGCAAATTAATTTTAAAAATCAAGCATATTTCTCGCGTTAAAATCAATACAATTTAACAAGTATTGACATTTTACTACAAAAGTGTTAAAATGTTCATATAAGCAACAGTTTGAGTATGCCGAAAACCTATCCCGTACCTATACACTTTTAAGGATGTATTAATTATGAGTGAAAAAATCGATAATTCCGGAAATACCGATTTAGAAAAAAATATATTATCAGAAGACGAAATGCTCGCCGAAAGCCTTAATGCTGAGGTGAAGGTTTCCGTTATAGTACCGATTTACAACGCCTGCAAGCATCTGCGCCCCGCGCTCGAAAGTATACTCGATCAGACTCTCAGGGAAATAGAGGTTATCTGTGTTGACGACGGATCCACGGACACTTCCCTTGATATGCTTAAAATATATCAGAAAAGAGACTGTCGAATAAGAATCATCACTGAAACAAACGCAGGTCCCGGTCACGCAAGAAATAACGGATTGCGCCGTGCGAGAGGAAAATACGTAGCGTTTCTCGACGCAGATGATTTCTTTGAGCCTACCCTCCTTGAAAATCTATATACCAAAGCAGAAGAAAACAACCTTGATATAGCTATCGTGAGATACGACATATATGATAACAAAAAAGGTAAATTCGTAGCCAACATCGAAAGCGAGCACGCAAAGATATACGAAGGCGGAGTCGTTACGTCTAAGAATGAATATCCCGACTATATTCTTGAATCAACCACAGGCGCTGCGTGGAACAAGCTTTTCAAAAAGAGCTTCATACTCGAAAAAGGTATTCTGTTTACAACGGAAGCGCTTATATTCGAGGACGTTTACTTCACATCTTCCGCGCTTGCGTTTGCTGAGCGCGTTGCAAGAATCCCCGATATTCTCGTGCATCACAGAATATACAGTCAGCAAAGCCGCGTCCGTTCCTTTAAGAAATACTATATTCAGGTCCCGGGCGTGTTCCTTAAGCTTAAAGAATTTCTTATGAAAGGCGGTATGTATCAGCCACTTGCAAAGGGATTTCTGAACCTTTCCTGCAGCCGTTGCTATCACACCTTTAATCTTTTGAAATCAGATGCAAAAGAGCTGTTCTGGAATATGCTTCACGACGGTATGAACGAGATGCTCGGTTGGGGAGAGCATGAAGCAGAGGATTTCGAAAAGAAGGAGGTCTGCGAATTCTCGGCGAACGTTGAGATGTATACCTACGAGCAATACGTAAGGCGTCTTGCCATGGGCAGAAAGCTTGACAAGGAAAGACTTGCCGAGACCTTAAAGCAAAACAAACGCCGCAAACAAATCAGAACCTTCTTTGGAAAGCTTTTCGGAAAGAAAAAGAAAACCACCGACACAAACCTTTGATATAAACTAGAGAATATTACTATGAAAACGATTGAGCTTTGGGAAGACTTTCCGGAATTCGAAGCAGGACATCATCATCCCACGCTTGAATACTACAAAGCGGATGTAAAACGCGGTAAAGGTACCGTAGTTATTCTTCCCGACGGAGTGTATTCTCTCCGCTCCCCTCACGAGTGAGAGGGATATGCGAAATTTTTAAATTCGCTCGGACTCGATTGCTTTGTTATGCAATACCGAGTTTCTCCCACAAGATTTCCCTCCCCCTTGCTTGATGCAAGACGAGCTGTGAGACACGTGCGCGGTCTCGCAGAGGACAATACTGTTGTTTCCCGTTGGGCTCGCGACCTTGAATTTTGGCTTCATATGATGGGATATACAGACTAAGTACCGGTTGATTAAAATACAAAAGCAGCAAAAGGGATAAGGACACCGCGCCTTATCCCTTTTGCTGCTTTTCGCATTTAATATTTGAAAAACTAATGTTATTTAAAAAACGTTTGAACGGGAAGTTTCTTAAAACTATGCACCCGGAGTTACCTGATTATAATAGTCAAGCGCTTCCTGTATGGCGAGAATATACGGTATAATTTCAGATCTGGTGCAGTTACGCACAACCTTGAACTCCTGACCGTTATTCATGTTGGTATAGTAAGGTGCCGCTTTCAAGAATGCATCGCGCAAATTATGAACAGCAGGATTATCGGAATTCTGATTTTTAACCAATATATCATAAACGTTTTTGAATATTTTTGAGTTATCTATATCGTTGAAGATATCGCTGTCGTTCGTGGACATAATTTCCTCAATAGTCTTAAGCTTATCGTACTGGTCGCCCTGCTCCTGACCAACCTTATAGGTTATACCGTTCGCAACTTCATACGTACTCGGAGATGCCGTCCAGCTATTGACGTTAAACGAGCCCTGGTGACCTGACATAGAGCTGTCATAGTCCTGAATATTTGCCGTCCCCTCGTAAAGCTGAGCAAGCTGATACCAATTTCCGTTTGGATCGCACGTATAGGTTATTGCATAAACCTTAGCCGTTCCGCCCGAGTTGCTGAGATCATCAGTCGTTATGTATACCGTGTACTCACATCCAGTGGGTGCGTTTGCAGTACCGCTGTAGCTATCACCGGTTAATCTGTCATCAACGTTTTCACGCCTTATCATAATAGTAACCGGTTTTTCGGTACCGTCGATATTTACCGTAGGATTGCTTCCGAACAGCTTATCAAATATTTCTTTATCCTCACCTACGTTACCTATAACCGTAGTCCTGTCCTCAGCATACTTATCGTCAAACACCTCAGTTATGTAATTATATCCTAAGGTTGATATTTTATCGTTAAGTACAGCTAAGAACTCGTCATGAACGGCGTCCATTTTTATGCCGAATTTGAAGTTTACAAGCGTAGTAACGTATCCCACCGATTGCGCTCTTGATCCAAACGTATAGGTTACGTAAAAATCACGGCTAGTCATAGGAGGTATCCAGTCGTCTGTATTAAAGGTTGCTCCGGAATCCGACGCCTTGTCCTTAGTTGTGACGGAAACACCGCCCGAATCTCCAATAAGAGAATTTGACTCATAGCCGTTATCCCAATCCGGATTTATATACCAATAATGAAGCTCGGTATTGTTATACACGGTAATTTTATACGTTATGCTTGAGCTTGAGGAGGATACTCTTACTACTGAGTTAAAGTTAGTTGGCTTCAAATAAGAAGCGCTGACGTTTGTCGCCCCTGATGACGAAACGAAGGAAACCTCGGTTATATATACGCCTTCAAAAGGCTTCTCTTTATACGCAGCACTTCCGGAAATGCTCAGCCTTTCTACAACAGAAGCATAACCTATCAAAAGAGAAATCGACATGAAGGAGAGTCCGAGCCAAGTAAGAATTTTCGTTATTCTCGTCATGGTTTGCACCCTCCTTTTTTGCATATTTGTTGACTTATATTTACATTTTATCAATAAAGCAGAAACGTGATTATGGACGATCCGTCGTCAGAGTCCTCGTACTTATTTTTATTTACCGCCGTGTTCGAGTCGGAGCTTACGACTATCGATTCAGGTGGCAAAATTACCGGAACAATGGGTACAGCATGAATGTGAGGCATAACAACCGGTATTGCCGGCTGCACCGGTGGCTCTGGTTTTACAACTCGTTTTTTCTGTGTTTTTTTCTCTTTTTTGGGAGCTGCGCTATCCGACTTTTTAACCGTAGTAACATCCGACGCAGCATTTTCCACTTTTGAGCTTTTCACCTCCACAGCTTCCATTTCAAACTTTGGCGCGGACTCCTCTGTGATTTTTTTCAGTTCCTCTTTTATGACGACGGTCTCCGGTTCTTTTATCTCCGGTTTGGAAGCGAAGGAGGCATCGAATGATGCGGTTGCCGTATCGTTTTCATCCAAAAAAGGCTTATCATCAGGTTTCGCGATAAACACTACATCGCCCGCCTTTTCGGACTTTACCTCGATTACAGGCTCTTTTTTATCTTCCTCAAAAGACTCCGATAAACACTCGTTTTCATTACCCGTACCATATATCTCATCATAATCGTCTACTTTTATCTCATAGAGATAAAGAAGCTGTGTATTGGTAGGTATAAAGAACTTAGTACACGTTTTGTCCCTGTTTTCCTCCATAAGTATCGGGGATTCTATAGTATCTCGGATTTCAAGCATCTCCTCAAACGTATCTATAAGAAGCACCTGATATCCCGAAATGTTAAAATGATTCCTTATTTTCTGAATAAATGATTTGTAGTTTCTTACGAGCCTTGCAACTTTAATATCATAAGTGATATCAACGTTTCTCGAAAAATATGCGTACAACATAATAATGAGCGCAAGAATTGCGCCTATCGCCGCAAGCATAAAGGCTCCTATACGAAAAGCTTCTGCCACGTTCTCCGTTGTGAACGAAAGAATTTTCTGCTCCTCCGGGGGTATTGCAGAGGTAATCTTTACTTCGACCGTGCGAGCGGTCAACGGTATGCTGACGGAAGAAACGTAGGAATTCTTATTTTTGTCATTATGGAACTCATCACTCGTTTCCACAATATCTACGTGCATCTGCAAAAGCAAATTAGCGTCAACGCCCTCAAGGTCGTACGTATCTATGAACTTGCTTGCTATATCGTTATATTTAGCGTAATCAACCAAGGCGGTCTGATTTACGCTAACACCGACTGCACTGACCGATTCACGCTTCGGTGCTATCTCCGAATATATGGGGGCGAACAAGGTTTTTCCGCTTGCGATGTCTCTTATCTGCACTACCGCATCAACACGGTAGGTATAGTCAAATTTGATAGGATTCTTCGATTCCATCGCTATTTCATATTTGAACTTCGCCTGAATCTTATCAATAAGCGATGCTATGTATGCGTAGTCTTTGCCGAGATATGAATCCTCGTAAAAATCGTTTTCCTTAAGATGAACTCCGTAATCTATCGAGCTTTTTTCTGTGTAATTAACGTAATACGTCTTATTGAGCGCTACCGCGAACACCGCCGCAATCAGCATTGCAACAACGACAGCCGCTAAAATTACTGCCTGCAGGGTTATCAGGCGCTTACGCTTTATTCTGTAGCCAAGCCGTTGTTTCTTCTCGTCCTCTGACATATCAAAAAGCCCTCCTCTCCGAATTACTTAAATATTTTACGCAGCCAGATGCTGGGATATCCTATGTAAAGTACCTTGGAGCGAACCACTCCGATTATCTGACCTTCGGTAACGTAGCCCGGGTCGGCATCTTCGTTAGCATCGCCCTTAGTTATATACTGTCTTTGTCCGTTCACGGTGCTTATTTCAATTACTCTGTGAACGTACTTTCTGTTTCCGTCTTTGCTGAATACAATTACGTCATTTTCTTCTATTTCGCCGCAATGCTCATACGACTCAAAAACAACGGCATCGCCGACATTTATTTCATCCTCCATACTCGGAGACGCGATGACTAAAATTCCAAACCTGAAGCGGCAGGAAACGAGCATAACAAAAGCTACCATAATAATGGCTGCAATACATGGAATAATAAAACCGAATTTGCTTTTTTTATGAGTTGCCATACGTCTTTTCTTTTCAAAGAGCAAATCAATAAAAAGATAGACGATAATCGGCGAAACCAGACGTGCAAAAGCAGGCAGAACCTGCGGCGCGTCGGGTGCGAAAGGAATTACATACGTATAAAGCGTTAATATCAAGCGGTAAGATACGTTCGGCAACGTTCCGTAGCGCTTTGATATATAGTGATAAAGAATATTCCCCGTTATCGCAGGAAAGAGTGTCATACCGACAAAATCCACGAATTTATACGATGAATTAATACCGTTCACTCCACCTGCGATAAAAACGTCAGATATAACGCATATCACATAAGTAAGCGCGGAAACGAGCTTGCTTCCCTGCCCGTGCAACACTGTGCGCACGTACTCTGACGTAAGTACGATAACGACTATGGGGAAAATATATAGCACAAGCTGCGCGATTGAAAACTTCATATACGTTGCGCCAAATCCAAAGTATAAACCGGAAAGGTAATATAACATCAAGTAAAGCGCGGCTATGACCGTCATAATCAAAAGTACGTTTCTTTTATGGTAAGAGAGGATGCTTCTCTTTTTGATAAAGAAACCGATTGTAAGAACGGCAATCAAAAATATTGCCGCGGCAACAAATCGGGAATACTTTTCTTGAAAAGGAATCGCAAGAATGAGAGCCGCAAGAATGAAAAATGTTACCGCATACAACTGTTTTTTATCTGTAGCAAGAGTCATTTCTTACAGCTCTCCTTTCTTCAGGCTCCGATCATATCAAAATTATAAAAAGCCTCGTATAAATCTTATGATGCACTGCCAAGATCAGCGGTATTATAGTTAAGAGCTACCGAAATATTAGCAGTAGTGTTCGAGGCCTGGTTAGTAATTTCGGTTGCATCGCAAGTAACGGTTACGATTACTTCCATCTCTTCTCCGGGTGAGAACATATTTTCTACCGCAGGCTCGGTAAGATGATTATGATCAACCTTTACGTCAAAGCCCACAGCCGCATCTGTACTTCCGAGAAGGGTAGCAGCTGCAACTGCATCAAGTGCAACGGAGGGCAAATGCGAATCAGCTGCCGCATCATATTTTACAATGTAGGTTGCTTTTGCCACGAAAGTATCAGCTACGCCTGCATCGTTGAAAATAACGGTCATATCTGCGTTATCATCATCTATAACAGTTGCCGAAATACAATAATCTCCGTCAGGATCTGCGGAAATAAACTTAATCGCAGAACTTACGTCGGTTTCAACAACACTCGTAGGACGGTATGTAGCAGTACCGGTAAGATTAAGAGTTTCAACCAGCGCTGCAAAACCTATACCCATAACGAGAACGGCGAGAAGCAAGAAAGACGCTATAGCAATTCTTCTTTTTTTCATAGTTTTTCTCCTTGTTTTATCTTGTGATATATTTAACACGCAGCATCCACGCAGTGTTAACGAATATTATACGAAGCATTATAATCACGGCGCGATGCGTTACCTGTCGCGCTTAAAAATATAAAATTATAACTTCGTATTTTAAAGTTATCACATTTTTTTACCAAAGTCAATGCCTTTCTTCAAAAAATATCAAAAATGGCCTGTTGTTTTTAAAAAAGGACATATTTTCAATATTGTTTCTGTTATGTCAGCAAAAATCGAATCGTATAATACTTACACACATTTTAATCACGCTCTGTGTTGACAAACACCGGTTAAAAATGTATAATGTCTACATAAAACAAAAAAGGCGAATAAATGTATGAAAAAGATACTGATTGTATTTATTCTCGTCATCTCGCTTGCTCTATCATCATGCGAATTACTCTTAGAGCTTCCCGGAGACGGGACCGACTCAAATTCAAGTAACAGCGGAAGCGCCAGCTCCGGAAACGATGATAACAGCACCGGCAGCCAAGATAGCGGCAACGATTCGGGTGCACACACAAATCACTCCGACACCGACAACAACGGTCTTTGCGACACTTGCAAAGTCTCGGTTCTCATCGAGCTTGATTTTTACGTTATGAACGATCTTCACGGAAAGTTTACCGACGGAACAAACCATCCCGGAGTTGACGAGCTTACCACCTATTTAAAGAATGCTTACAAAGACAATGATAACGTTTTTCTTCTTGCCTCGGGTGATATGTGGCAGGGTGGCGCGGAATCAAATCTGACCAAAGGCTTTATCCTTACCGATTGGATGAACGAGCTTGATTTCGCTTCAATGACACTTGGAAATCATGAATTTGACTGGGGCGAAAGCCACATTGCAAAAAACGGAGATTTTGCAGAATTCCCTTTGCTTGCAATAAACGTTTTCAGTACTAAGACAAACAAACGCGTGGATTACGCCGAAGCATCGGTAGTTATTGAGCAGAATGGTGTTAAAATCGGCATTATAGGTGCTATCGGAGATTGTTATTCCGACATTGCGGCTGACAAGGTACAGAACGTCTATTTTAAGGTTGGCGACGAGCTTACGGCACTCGTAAAAGCCGAATCCGAAAGATTAAGAAGCGAAGGTGTAGATTTTATCGTATATTCACTTCACGATGGACACGGATCGTCCGGCGGATCGGTTATAACCGACAGTAAACTTTCATCGTACTACGATCCAATTCTTTCAAAGGACAAATACGTTGACATAGTTTTCGAGGGGCACACTCATCAGAATTACGTTCTCAAGGACGCTTACGGAGTATATCACATACAAAACGGCGGAGATAATAAAGCCATAGCACACGCTGAAATTATGTTCAATTACGTTACCGACAAATACACGGTAAACAAGTCCGAGGTGGTTTCAAATAACATTTATTCAAAACTTTCTTCGGACGCCCTCGTTAACGAGTTGCTCGAAAAGTACTCGGACGAAATCGCACTCGGAAATGAGATTCTCGGAAACAACGTAAGAAAGAGGTACAGTAGTGAGCTTAATCAGCTCGTTGCAGATCTTTACCTTGAAGCAGGTCTTGAAAAATGGGGCTCTGAGTATAACATTTTTCTCGGAGGCGGATTTATCAAAGCCAGAAGTCCATATAATCTTAATGCGGGCACGGTAAAATATTCAGACATTCTTATGATATATCCGTTTGACAATGAGCTTGTTCTTTGTTCTATCAAGGGTAGAGATTTAAAATCCAAATTCATCAATACTTCGAATTCAAATTACTACATTTCCAAAAGCGCCTACGGAAACAGCATTTCTACTATCAATGATAATACCGTGTATTACGTTATAGTTGACAGCTATACCGCGGTCTACGCTCCGAACAGACTCACGACTATTGAAACTTACGATAAAACAACATTTGCAAGAGACCTTCTTAAAGAGTACATAAAAAATGGAGGACTTAGCAAATAACAGGATAATGTAAATAAAGCGGTACATTTAAGGGTGATTCCTTATGTGTATCGCTTTTCTTTTTGTAAAATTAATGAATTTAGGAATTCAAGATTTGCTTTCTGAGTATAATACATAAAAAACAGTTGGAGCAAATATGTGTACTGCAATTATTTTTGAGCAAAAATGCAATTTTTTAGGACGCACTCTGGATCTTGAATATCACTACGACGAGGAGGTCGTAATAACTCCTCGCGGTCATACCTTTTCAAGAAAGAAAAGCTCGGACTTCAAAATCGACTTTGCAATAATAGGGATAGCAACCGTAAAGGACTCCTATCCGCTTTATTATGATGCTGTAAATGAACACGGTCTTGCCATAGCAGGTCTCAATTTCGTCGGAAATGCCAAGTTTTCGAAAAATAAAAAGGATAACTTCATAAGCCTTTCGCAGTTTGAACTGATACCTTTTATTCTCGGAAAGTGTAAAACCTTGAAAGCTGCAAAGGATTTATTAGAAAATACGTGTTTAATTGACACGCCCTTTGATGTTTCGATGCCCGTATCAGAGCTTCACTATTTCATAAGCGACGGAAAACAAAGTCTTGCGGCAGAGCCAACGGAGCAAGGATTTAATATTTACGACGACCCTTTTGGCGTTCTGACAAACAATCCCCCGTTTCCATATCACAAAGATAATATAAATAACTATATGAATCTCAGTCAAAACGAGGCAGAAAACAAATTCGGAGCAAATCTTCCTCTTAAGCCCTACAGTCGCGGAATGGGAGCATTTGGTATGCCGGGCGACCTTTCATCCTCATCAAGATTTATCCGCGCGGCATTCGGAGTTGCAAACGCTACGAAAAAGGATAGCGAAAGCCGCTCCGTAAGTCAGGTGTTTCATATTCTCGAAACGGTAAATCAAACCGAAGGACTTGTAAAAATAGGCGATTTATATGAGAGAACGCAATATTCAATATGCGCAAATCTTGACACGGGAACGTACTATTACAAAACGTATAATAATTCCCGTATCACCGCAGTCAAGCTTACAAAAGAAGCAAAGGAAGCGTCCTCACTCTCACGCTTCCCTTTAAAAACAGAAGAAGACATACTCTTTGAAAACAACTGAAATCCATTTTGCCAATAATAATCTATTCTTGACCTTTTTGCAAAAATTGGCTTACACCGATTACTGCCGGCATCTCACTTGACAAAGGTAAAAAATGGTGATATACTATCCACGAAAAAACTGTAGGAGATCGACATAATGCAAAAGATACTTGAAAAACAAGGCTTCATATGCGATATGGATGGAGTTATCTATCACGGCAAGAATATTCTTCCCGGGGCTAAAGAATTTGTAAACTGGATGATAGAAAACGGTAAAAAATTTGTTTTTCTAACCAACAGTCCCGAAAAAACGCCTCACGAATTAAGTATGAAGCTTGAGCGTATGGGTCTTTCGGTTTCAGCCGATCATTTTTACACAAGCGCTATGGCAACCGCTGAATTTCTTCACAGTCAGGCGCCCGGTTGCACGGCATACGTCATCGGTGAAGCGGCACTTGCAAAGGCACTTTACGACCAAAAAATATATATGAACGATATAAACCCGGATTACGTTGTAATAGGAGAAACCAGAACGTACTGCTTTGAGAAGATAGAAAAAGCTATAGAGCTTGTAAATCGAGGCGCGAAGCTTATCGGTGCAAACCCTGATACTATAGGTGTTACCGAAAAAGGTGTTATGCCCGCAACGGGATCTCTCGTTGCACCTATTGAAATAGCAACAGGTAAAAAGGCGTATTTCGTCGGAAAGCCTAACCCCCTGATGCTCCGGCACGGACTCAGAAAGCTCGGGTGCCACAGTGCCGATATAGCCTTCGTCGGTGACAGAATGGATACAGATATTATCGCAGGTATAGAATCAAACGTGGATACTGTGCTTGTGCTCAGCGGCGTGACGTCAAGAGATGATATAGATAGCTTCCCTTACCGACCGAAATATATTCTCGACGGAGTAGGTGACATTGTAAAGCGCAACTAGCGACCGCATATAACGTGACAAAGTAAACTGATTATTAAAACAAAAAAACGAAGATACAAACTACGCCGAATCGCAAGCCGACCTCTGCGTATTCCTATCTTCGTTTTTTATATTCGGAATTACTTTCCACAATCCTCTAAATGATCTATAATAGACTTGACTATCGCACGCTCCTCATCACTAAGCTTCTCTGCCGAGGATTCGAGAATTTTTTCAAGCGTTGCGCGCTTTTTGAACTTCTCTACATTAGTTTGAAGCTCCTTTTGCTCTGCCTTCTGCTTTTCCTTGGCAGCCACCTCATCGATAACGTTTTTCATATATTCGAATATGGGACTGTTCTCGGAATAGTCTGCGGGAGCATAAAAATTAAGACGTCCGTCACCGAACAGCTGGTAAACCTTCTTTTTGTTATTCGACACAGGATCGTAAACTCCTATTGAATAACCGCCCTTCTGCTTAACTAGAGTCATACAAGGAATATCCGTTGCGCTATCTCCTATATAAACTATATTCTCATAGTCAACATTTCGAGCGTCGTGCGGCATGCTGTCATTAACTCTCGGATCGTATTCCTCGAGATAGCCCTTTGCTATTCTGAATATAAACTGAGTTTTGGTGGTGTAATTGACAGCCTGAGCAGGCCATTCTGCAATACCGTCAGCCGAATATAGATAGGAAGACGCATAAACACGGGTTATATACGGAGCAATACGGCTACCCTCTATAATCTCCTTAAGTCCCGAGGAAATGATATAATGTTCAACCTCAATTCCCCTCTCTCGAGCGTATGCGTTTACGTTCTCAAACCAGCTTTCAACACCCGGATAAAGCTGAACGTCAGCGCCTATCTCTTTGAAATATTCTCGTCTTAAGGATTTCCCCTTAAACTTAGAGTATTTTATAAGCACGTACATCCAAGCCAAATTATTGTCCATAAGATTTTCTTCTGCAAGAGAATCGGACTCATGCCAGAACTCTTTCTTGTCAACTCCGAAAGACGGAATCAAAGTAAAGGTCTGCATATCGTCGGGAGAAAGCGTACGGTCAAAATCGTAGCATATTGCCATCTTAGGCATTTTTTTACCGACGTTAAAATCTATAGCTTCCTGAATTACCGTTTCTTTTTCCATCATAAAACCTCCGTTTTTATGTTCGGGGTAAATTTATAACCGCGCTTGAAATTAAAAAATTCCCTTTTGTATGTACATTTTACTATATTTTTGCGATTATTTCAATATCAATCATAAAAAATATGGCTCTTTTTAAAAAGTTTTTAAATAAAATATATATTTTGCGGCTTGCGCGCGTGTAATTCATAGAAATGAATTGAAATTTATCGAAATTTAGTGTATAATATCTATTGTATGAATTGGTAATTTAAAAATCCGTTATAAATTTATAGGAGACAGTAATGTTCGAAAAAGTAATTGATAAAATAAGAGAGTATAATACAATTATCATTCACAGACATAAAAATCCTGATGGAGATGCTCTCGGAAGTCAGATAGGACTTAAAAATATTATAATTGATAATTTCCCCTCAAAAAAAGTTTACGTAGTCGGAGACTCGTCAAAACGTTTCGGTTTTATGGAAGGCTCGGAGATGGACACTGTTGCGGATGACGTATACAAAAACGCTCTTGCTTTTGTTCTCGATACGTCTGCCACTGCTCTCATATCCGACGAAAGATATAAAAACGCTAAAGAAACCATCAGAATTGATCATCATATTTTTTGCGAAAACATTTGCGATATTGAAATAACCGACACGTCCTACGAGAGCTGTTGCGGTCTTATAACCGAGCTAGCTGTAGAATCGGGACTTAAGCTCGGCGAGCTTGCCGCAAAATCGCTTTATACCGGTATGGTAACGGATTCTGGAAGATTTAGGTACGACTCAACAAGCTCCAATACTCACAGGCTTGCTTCCGAGCTTATGAAAACAAAATTTGATACGTCGGAAATCTACTCTAATCTTTACGCAGACGACTTTGAGTTTATAAAGCTGCGTGCAAAATTCGTTTTGAAAATCAATCTTACCGATAACGGAGTTGCTTACATTTACACCACTCTTGACGAAGCAAAATCATACGGTGTGGATAATTTTACGATATCGCGCGGGATGGTTAATACTATGGGAGAGATACGCGGTGTTAATACTTGGGTTAATTTCACCGAAAGCGACGAGGGCGTATTGGTTGAAATACGCTCAAGCAAGCATAATATAAACCCTATCGCTGTTAAGTACGGTGGCGGCGGACACGCCAAAGCAAGCGGTGCAACCGTTAAGGACAAAGCAGAAGCTATGCGTATGCTTGAAGATTTAAAATCTCTTAGTGTGTAAAGTGAGGTTGTCAAAATGCGTGAAAAGCTTTTACCTATTCTCAACAAAATCAAGGAATATAATAAGATAATTTTATTTCGTCATTTCCGTCCCGACGGAGACGCTATAGGCTCAACAAAAGGACTTGCGTCAATCATTAAGGCAACTTACCCCGAAAAAACCGTTCTTTTACAGAACTCAGATTTTTCGGATTACCTTGATTTTCTCGGTCCGGAAGATGCGCCTATCGCAGACGAGGAATACGCTGACGCTCTCGGTATAATTATAGATACCGCAACGCTTAAAAGAGTATCCAACAAGAAGTATTCACTTTGTCGGGAAATAATTAAAATAGATCATCATATTCCTATCGAGAGCTACGGAGTTATCGAATGGGTTGAGGAGCTACGCTCCTCAGCATCGGAAATGATTGCGGCCTTTTACGATACGTTCAGAGATGAGCTTAAGTTAACCACCGAGGCGGCAACCTATATTTACTGCGGTATGGTAACGGACTCCGGCAGATTTCGCTTCAGAGACGTATCCGGCGAAACTATGCGACTCGCAGGTATAATGCTGGATGCAGGAGTTGACACGGATAAGCTCTTTTCGCATCTTTATCTCAAAGACTTTAACGATTTCAAATTTGAGTCGTATGCAAGGCGCAAAATGGTTATATCAAAAAACGGAGTTGTATCCCTCTTTGTGTCAAAACGTATGCAAAAAAAGTGGAATCTTTCTAAAGAAGATGCGAGCGCGTCTGTCTCATATATGGATTCTATAAAGAACAGCCTTATTTGGATAGCCTTTATCGAGGGAGATAACGGTGAGATAAGAGTCCGTCTTCGCTCAAGATTCGTTACAGTAAACGAGCTTGCAGAAAAATACTCGGGCGGAGGCCATGCTTGCGCTGCGGGCGCTACTGTTTACTCAAAAAAACAAATGGACGCGTTACTATCCGAGGCAGATGCCCTTTTAGGTAAATACAAAAACGAAAACGAGGGATGGTTATGAGAATACTTATAACTAACGACGATGGAATTTTCGCCCCCGGAATAGTTCCGCTTATAGAGTGGGCAAAAAAGCACGGCGAGGTAACGGTAGTTGCTCCGAAAATAGAGCAAAGTGGAAAGAGTCACGCTATTGAATTTGTCAAGCCGTTTGAAATCAAAAAGGTTGATTTATGGGAAGGCGTTGAAGCATATTCATGTGACTCGACGCCCGCCGACTGCGTACGTTTCGGAATTATGGGGCTAAAGCAAAAATACGACCTTGTTCTTTCGGGTATAAACAGAGGCGTTAATCTCGGCGTTGATATGATCTACTCGGGTACGGTTGCCGCTATTTTTGAGGCTTCCTATTGGAAGCACAAAGCTTTGGCAATCTCCACCTATCCCGATACGCTTAACAGCGCTGCAGCGCAGCTTGACACTCTATATAATTATGTAAAGAAAAATAAGCTGTTTGAATATAATGATATATATAACGTAAATATTCCCGATTATGTCAAAGGAATAAAAATCACTTCTCAGGGAACTCCCTATTTCAGTGACAGATTTGAGTCCCTTGGCAACGATATGTATTTACAGAAAGGCGAAAGAATTCCAGATGAAAGTCCAGAAGACCTTTTGCGTGACACGGTTGCAACAGAAAACGGATATATATCTATCACTCCGATAACTCTTTCAAGACTTAATAACGATGCCTTTTTAAAATTAAAAGATAAAAATTTATAATTTTCTCTTGCAACCGAATTTATTAAATTATAAATTTTAATCAAAATGTTTAAATTTTTCCAGATAAAAAGAAACGGAGAATCAGCGTTGTGTCCTTAAAGGAACAACTATGATCTCCGTCTTTTTTATTTTTATCTTCCCGTACTATCGCAAGAAGCATTTAAGCTCTTATTGAATTAAGAATACTGATATGTAATAATTCCGCCTTCAAACGTGATCTTCATCTGAGAAACGACTCCGTTCGCTATGAATATTTCAAGCGCAACATCACGTGAGAATGCCGAACCGAAAACTTCTGAGCTGTTAGCCGCAGAAACGGCAACTTTGAGAACGTCGCCCGATTCATTTATTTCAGCGGCGTCCTTAACGGGATCAAGATTGAGTGCAGCAGAAGCAGTTACGGATGAGAGATCGAGCCCCTCAGGAACGTCACCGGAATAAGTTCCGTCTGCTGCGCGTACAACGGTACCCTCTATAACGGACTTTTCGCCTTCACCTTCACCTATGCGGTTAAACTTCTCGTATTTATACTCTATAGTTGCAGAACCGTCATTCTTATATGAAACGCTGTATTCGGAAGTAAGCTTACCACGGGTAGTTTCAACCTCAGATTTTACTTCTACACCGGAAGCGTTTGTATTTTCAATAGCGGTTTCAAACGCTCCGATACCGGCAGTGGCACCAGCATCGCCCTTGCCTAACTTATCGTTAATAAAGCTACAAGAACATACGGTTAACATGCAGCATATAATAAGCACAAGCGATAAAATTTTTTTCATTTTTTTATCCTTTCGGTTAATTTTATTCAAATATAACTGACACACTCTTACGAATTATTCAAAATCAAGATCTAATTCAATACCGTAGGAATACTTAACGTCAACGGTTAATTCAGCATCCGAAATCTGAATAGCATCAAACATATCGTCGCCTAAAGTATGCTCGTATTCGATACATTCAATAAGAATACCTGAAATACGTCCACCTGTAGCGGTAATCGTGATTACGGTTTCATAACCAAAGGGCTGGCTTGCAGGAATGAATTTTGCAAGAACCTTTTTCGCGTATTCGTTAGTTCCATCAAAGTCCTCTGCGATATGGAGAACAAGCTTCTCGGAAGAACCCTCGTTAAAATATTCAATCTTAGAGAAATACTCTTTTTTAAGATCAAGAGCAATGCTGCCTGCTTTGGGAGCAAAGTCTTCTCCGGTTTCATCCCATTTACCCTTGTTGGTTCTGATTCCTTTACCCTCGAGGTAGTAGTACGTAGTCTTTTTAGTGGTAGTCTCATTAAGTTTACCCTGGTCGTTTTCTACGTCGCTAAGATTGGTAACCGAGGTTTCCATAACGGATGCCGCCTTGCCTCCTATAGTGCCTGTCTTGAGTATGTAGGTACTCACAAGCTCAATATCATTCACCAAAACGGTAGCGGTAGTTTCAGACTTTTTAGGAACGCTGGCTGCGAACATCGCGGAAAATCTCTCTAAATTATCATCGCCTGCACCATCCGTGCTGCCGGGGTCATCACCCCGTTTACATGAAACAATGGCAAAACAACTGCAGATTATGAGTAATAAAGCTAATATTTTTTTCATAATTTAATCCTCCACAAATTAACCTGCGTCTTCTTCAACGAGAAATTTAAGAGATATGGGCATATAGTCGTAAGTTGTTTCAATAACAACAGTTGCCCCCGATCCCACAGCGGTATAGGTTATTTTAGTACTGTGAAGATACTTACCGTCGGTATTAATTTCAAACTTTATATTGCCGTCTGCGGAAATATCCGTACCGAAAGTTCTCTTTGCTTCGCTCGGAGCTATCTCGGAAACAAGGTCATTTCCGTTGTCGACGATCTCGAATTTTGCAAATCTAGCCTCGTTAACGTTAATATTAAACTGAAGATAACCCGTAGCATCTGCAGGCACCCAAGTATTACCGTCATAAGATACGTTCCCGTTTGCTTCGTAATAAACGCTTCCCTTAACGGTTTTGAAACGAGTATCGCTCATTTCCTCAATAGTTGCATACCTTGAGTACTCAAAATCAAACTTTGAATTTCCTCTGATTCTGTCAATTTGAGTAGTATATTTACCGGTAAGAATATCTGCACCCACAACATACTCCACTTTGGTCTTAATTTCAGTCGGAGATGACTCGTTAACTATCTTGCTGATAGCTTCCACGCTGGGAGATTCCTTTTTGTCCTTTTTACAAGAAACCATCGCCAATAAGCAACCAAAAATCAAGAGCAAGCATATGATTTTTTTCATAGTCAATACCTCATTTAGATTATTCTATCAATTATAACTATTATAATTATACATTTTAGATAGAGGAAAGTCAATAGGCGACATATTGATTGATGATGAAGCCTATGCCAAATTTAATCCGTCAATTTTATTCAAAATTACCAAAATGCACGCTTACATAGCGCTTTACGTATTCTTTGGTGATAGAAAGTAATCTTTTTGCAACCATATTAGGTACGTAATCAAACCTCTGAGCCACAGCAAGACTTCGTGAAACCTCGGGCACTATAGGAACGAACTTCGCGGCGTCCTTTCTATCCGAAAGAATCAAAGCGGAAAGCATACTGATTCCCTGTCTGTGCTCTACCATGGAAATTATTGCGGGGTCATCAACGTAAGTCTGAGTTACAAAAGGACGTACCGAATTTTCCGAGAACACTACACTTATATCGTCGTCAAAACCAAGGCCCGGCATAAGAAATTTAGTTCCGTTGAAGCCTGAAAGTCTAAATTCTTTTGGATTGTCAAGCGGATAGTCTTTTGGAAGAACCGCATAAAACCTGTCCTCTGCAAGAGGAATCCATTTAAAGTCATATTTTGAGTTTTTACTGCCGAACACCATGTCGAATCTGCCGGATTCCAGTCCTGAATATAACTCGTCTACCGTACCCGTTTGAATATTGACGGTAACCTCCGGGAATTCCTTAGAAAACTCCTCCATAATAGACGGAAGCCAGTGAGTTGCAAGACTTGAATATGCGCCTATCCGTATTACGTTATCACCGTAAGAACGGACAAGTTCAATTTCGTTATACAGCGCATCCTCGCAGTTTACGAGCTCTCTTATCTTAGGAATTATCTTTTCTCCCGCAGGGGTAAGCTTTACGCCAAAATAGCCTCGCTGAAGTATAGGAAATCCTATTTCTTCTTCGAGGCTGTTCATCATATGAGTCATACCCGACTGGGTATAGCCAAGGCTGTTTGCCGCAGCGGAAAATGAACCCATATCCACAGCGGCAAGCAGCGCCTTATACTTACTTACGTTCATAATCTTACAAAACTTTGGTTATGTATCCCTCTCTGTAAAGAAGCTCCGCTATAAGCACGGCTCCACCGGCAGCGCCTCTTTTCGTGTTGTGAGAAAGACCGACAAATTTATAATCATAAACCGTATCCTCGCGAAGTCTACCGAGAGATACACCCATTCCACCGTATAAATCTCTGTCAAGCTTTGTCTGAGGTCTGTTATCCTCTTCGAAATAAGTTAGGAATTTTTCGGGAGCTGACGGAAGGTCCAAAGCCTGAGGCTTTCCGGAAAAGCTGCTCCAATCCTCAAGAATCTGCTCTTTTGTTGGTTTGTTTTCAAACTTAACGAATACGGCTGCCATATGACCGTCAGTTACGGGAACTCTGAGGCACTGAGAAGTAATTACGGGAGACGTAGCGGGAACAACCTCTCCGTTCTTTACCTCACCAAATACACGAAGGGGCTCTTTTTCGCTCTTTTCTTCCTCGCCGCCGATAAATGGAATTAGGTTATCTATCATTTCGGGCCATTCGTTAAAGGTTTTGCCGGCTCCGCTTATTGCCTGGTAAGTAGTAACGACAACCTCTTTGATACCGTACTTACGCAAAGGTGCAAGCGCACCAACGTAAGACTGTATGGAACAGTTGGGCTTAACGGCTATGAAACCTCGCTCCGTACCGAGTCTCTTGCGCTGGGCAACAATAACCTCAAGATGAGCGTCGTTTATCTCCGGAATTACCATAGGAACATCTGGAGTCCATCTGTGCGCCGAGTTGTTAGATACAACGGGAATTTCGGCTCTTGCATATCTTTCCTCGAGTGTACGAGTCTCATCTTTAGAGAGACTTACCGCGCAAAAAACAAAATCAACAAGCTTCTTAACTTCATCAACTTCATCAGAGGAAATTACCTGCATATTCAAAATTTTCTCCGGGCATGGATCAGTCATCTTCCATCTTCCGTGTACTGCATCCGCATAGCTCTTACCGGCGGATCTCGGACCTGCAACAAGCGCGCTTATTTCAAAATAAGGATGATCCGAAAGAAGCATAATAAATCTCTGACCTACCATACCGGTCGCACCAATAATACCAACCTTAAGTTTTTCCATAAAAATCTCCATTCTGCACCGCTCAAAGCGTTTTTCAAAAAACAAGATTATATTACCATAAATTTATGATGTTGTCAATATTTTAAATACTAAAAGATTCTTTAAAAAAGCACTATCTTCAGGTTAACAAGGATTCAGGCGAAGATGCCTTTCTTTTGCATCTCCGCCTGCTCTGCATATAGAAACTATCTCTTACGAATGACAACTTATTTGTTTATGATGCTCACCTTTTCCGGAGCGATTCCCGTGGTTTCGTATACTATCGAAAGTATCTGTGCGGTCTGTTTTGCCTGAAGCGTTTCCGCTTTTACAATTACGCTTACGGAATCTTCTCCTATAACGGTAACGCACTCCTCAAAGCCTTTTGCTTTTACTAACGTTTCAATGTTGGCTTCGTTCTGAATATCAAGCGCTATTTTAGATATTTTTGCCTGAGCCTCTGCTTTGGTTTCTTCATCGGCATCTTCAGAGCCACTGACAAGAGTTAAAACATCGATTGCTTCGTCTCTGGACTGCTGACGCGTCAAAAGCGCAGCTGCAAAATAATCGCCTGTTTCATCTGCTTCGGCATCGGTTGACGCAGAATCGTTGAAGTTATCTTCCATATTATTCTCTCCGTATCCGAGAGAACCCGTCGGATCATAAAACCAACGATAATTCAGGTATACCGCAAGACCTATAAGAAGCACTGCTACGATAACAACCATGCTTCTTGCCGCTTTTGATGAGAAAAATTGCTTTACTTTTTCGTTTTTCATTTTATGTAATTCTCCTTTTTTGTTGCTGATAAACCTTATGATTGTTTTTCCGCGAATATGCTATGCCGAAAAAAATTATTTCATTTTCAAAACACAAACTCTGTTAGAGCCGATATTAAAAAGTGCTTTCATACATTCTGATATATCACTTTTTATATCAGCTCTGTCACCGCCGTCACAAACGACGGTGACACCAAGTACTCTCGGGGGTTCGCTTCCTACCACATTTGATCCTTTATACTCAAATTTTTCTCCGTCAGAAAACGTTACCGTCACACGACACTTGCCTACCCCGTCTATAGATTCGCAAAGCGATTCAAGTTCATCTTCAAGTTCGGCTTTGTATTTGTCAAGGCTGTATTCTTCATATTTACTTTCCTCTTTTGACCCGAAAGAAAGTATAATAATTAGTATTCCGACAAAGACGACTATTAACGCCGTTAATTTCTTTTTATCCTTTAAAATTGCGTTTATCAAACTATTTAAACTATTCAAACGAAATCGAAACCTCGCATTCTCCCAAATCTGACTTTTTAATATAATCGCGCACAGCTCTTATATCAGAAAACGCAGCCTTTCCCGAAAGCACCAGCGTTATTTTTTCTGCTCTCATCTTTTCAAACGAAAAACCTTGGCATTCGACACTTATGTGCTCCTGAGGAATTAAAAACTTTTCAGACACACTAAGTCTGATTCCATTAAGAAAAGCTTCCTTTGCGGCGCTGTCGCGCACAGACTCATCGTATTCTCCCTCGTATGTAAGATAATCTTCAGGGTTAATCTCAGAAACAGATGCAACCATATTTATAAAAGGTACTGCCAATGCAGCCAGAAGTATAATTCCAATCGCAGTACGCGAAGAACGCATTTTTTCGTTATCATACATAGCAAAAGACGAAAAAGCTACGGCGGAAAGTACAGATATTACGTAAATAGCACTATTTTCCATCTTTTCAAACCGTTCTTCCTATCACGGCGGCAAGTATAATTATTTCAAAAATAAATATCATCAACGAAAAAGCCAGAACAGCTATAAGGCAGTCTATAGCGCCCCTCATTGACGAAAAAAATCGCTCTCCGGCAGAAGCACCCGAAAAAGATGTCAAAGTTATACACGCCCCTATACAAAATCGATAAAACAGTAACATAATCAACGGTGATCCCATAAAGTAAAAAAGAACCGCTACGGTTGTTATACCTATGGTACCGGAGAGAAGCTTTGCGCCCGATATGAGAAGCGAAAGCGCACCAGACACCGTTGAGCCGACTATAGGAATCATCCCGGATAATGCATATTTTGCGCTTCGAAGCGTCAATCCGTCGTGGGAAGATGCGATAATCGTTTGCGTACCCAGCGTTGCGACGATAATCACGGAAATAAATCCTATAATAAAATTAAACCAGCCTCGTATACCTTTCGCGACTCCATTAACACCCTGACCCGTGTCGACGTTTGACAGAATAGAGGCGGAAAATATGATGGTAGCCATCGGCATAAGATTATTGACCAGCACTTTCAATACAAAAGCCAACGATAGACTCATAGTTGCCGCAGCGGTGCCCGCCGTTAATCCCCCTATGCCGATCGCCGCAACCGACGATAATATAGGTATTATCTCCCCGAAAAATTCGCTCCCGGATACAATACCCTGTTTTACCGAAAGTATCATTTCCTTTCCCATATATAACACCGGGAGCGAGAGTATGAGCGCGGCAGCTGATTTTCCAAACGATGATATTTCGCCAGCATCCTCAAAAATAAGTTCAGCTAAGCAAAAAAGCAACGCAATTCCTATAAGTATACAAAAGCTTTTTATAACACCGCTGTTATCAAATAAAGAAATAATGTATTCCACAACCTCTCCGATGCCCGCAGTACCCGAAATGTCATTAACGTCAATAGGAACTTCTTTGGGAACAATGCTTTTAAAATCTCGGAAAATTTCCTCAAGCTTTCCATCAATATCAATTATGAAGTTTTCCGAATTGTTCTCATTTTCAATATCGTCGAGATTATTATTTGCCTGAACAAGCGTTATTTGCAAACTTTTGTTTGTGTTTTCCTGAGTTTTAGTAGAAAAAGAACAAAGAAAAAACACCGATACAAAAGTTAATATTAAACAAAAAATAACCCTTTTCATTTACCCTCCTACGAGCTCAAGCGCGGTCGAAAAAAGCTCGTTCATAAAAGGAATACATATTCCCACAATCTCCAGCTTTGCAAGAAGATTTACACATTTAGCCGCGCCGCTTTCTCCTATTTCACGACATATATCGGCACTTATTCCCGAAAGATATCCAATGCCTATTACCTTAAGACATGCTTTTGTGTATACGGATATTTCCCCAACGGAAGAAAACTCGGAAAAGAGAGGAACTATATCCGACATTTTTTCTCCGACAGACGACAATACAACGCAAAAAGCAAGCGCGACAAAAACAGGTGTGCCTTTAAAACCGAAATTTTTTAATATAATCGACAGCGCGGCAATAAGTAAAACTCCTGCGCAAATACTACCGAAATTTTCTCCCGTCAACGTCTTTTGCGATATAGAAAGCAACGAAACAGCCGAATTGAAAACCATATTATATACCGAAAATTCCCCTTACCGTGTCGAAAAGCGAAGCAATTTCTCCAAACAGCAAAATCAACATTGTTACTATGCCGGCAAGTGCAACCAGATTTCCTTGATCATCACGCCCTACACGGCTGAGGATTTGACACGTAACAGCAACTATCATCGCTATCCCCGCCGCCTTCATTATAAAATCCAAATCCATATTATCTCCAAAACGAGATCCCTCTCGCAAAATCAATTCCTAATTGCAACATCTTTTTAATTTGTATTACATCTGAAAATTTCTTTGCTCGCGATATGTTTATTCCGTATGTCATTTCATAAATTTTATGATTGTCAATCTAAAGCAAAAGTATAAAAGCAGCTATAAAGCAAAATGCGAATAAAATCCGAGTAACCTTTATATTTTTATCACTTTTTTCCGAAAAGGCACAGGCTTTGATGCGAAAATATTCCGTTATTTCAGTAAGCTTTTGCTTTTCTTCTTCCAGATAACTCTTACCGAACTTTTTAAGGTAAGAAATAAGCTTATCGGCATCCGATTTTTCAATAATAAAATTAACGTCATATAGCTTATCCCGAAAAAACGCATCCTTAGCCCTGTTTGTTTCCGAGCTCTCATTCACAACACTTATATCCAATCCAAGACAGTTTAGTAAACCGTTCTTTAAAAGTGTATCGGATTTGAAGCTACGTATTATTCTGGAAAGCGTGCCCCCGCCCGATGACAACGCTCCCCTAATATGCATAAGTAACTCACATATTTCGTTATATTCTTTCTCTTTATCGCGCAGCAAACCCACGTAAGCCGATATTAAATACCACACAGCAGCGCCGACGGCGATAAGTCCAAAATACAGCACGTTTATCAGTTACTCCTTAAAGATATTTCGTGCATAAATTTATTCTTTTCGCGGTACAATCTTGCATACATCTTAAAATAGCCCTCATTTGCCAGTCTATCGATGCTTGCTTTGCGTATAACTTCTTCAAAGCTTCCCGCATGAGCCGAAGCTATTATGGGAACACCGCCTCTCCCAACTCTAAGCAAAGCTTCCGCCTCAGAAAAGCTTCCTATTTCATCTATAACTATCACTTCCGGCGCAAGCGTTCTTAGAGCTATTTCAAGTCCTCTTTCCTTGCTGTATCCTGATAAAATGTCAACCGTTGCATCGATATAATCTTCGGGCATAAACTCGCGCCTTTCATCTATAACCGCAACACGTAGTCCGGATTCCAGACTGATTTTTGCAGTCAGAGCACGAAGTGCGGAAGTTTTCCCTTCTCCCGGCAAAGAATATATCAAAAGACCGCCTTTGGTCTCGCGCCACGCAGAATATAGATCGTCCGCCGCCTCGGATGGCGATATAGGCAACCGAAATACAAGTCCGTGTATCTCGGACGGCAAATCACCGCTATCCGAAACCGAAGCAGATATACCCACTCTCACGCCCGAAAATATACTTACGAAGCCGCATTTCAAATCTTTTGTATGCGCATATACAGAACCCGATAAAACTTTATCGTATACCTCTGATAACTCTTCTTTGCTTATCCTAGTGAACAGAGGAATATTTTCTCCAGATAAAACAATACTCGATCTAGCGCTACATCTTACTCTTATTTCAGACATACCGTTGGGATAATCTCGTCTTGCTTCCCCTATTCGCTGTATCTCGCGTACTATCGATATTGGAAGCAGGTCAAAAACATAGAGAAGTCTTCTCGATTTTTCTTCTTTTAAGCTACAAATCATTTTGTCGCTCCTTTTCACTTTTAATGCTTTGCCGGTAATACTTATTCACCATTGTTTTATTGGAGTTTATTCTTATTTTTGCTTGACATTCAATCCTCTTTATGATAAAATGCTAATTGGAGAAGGTCGGCGAAGATCTTCCGAAAAGTATATATTTACGAATAGCAAAAGTTTTAATTAGCAAGGAGAATTTTTTCAATGAAATCAATGGGAATCGTCCGCAACATTGATGAACTCGGACGTATCGTAATTCCTAAGGAATTGCGTAATAAAATGGATATGCACGAAGGCTCAAGTGTTGAGATCTTCGCTCAAGATAACAATATATGCCTTAGAAGATATTACGCAGGATGCCACTTCTGCGGAAGCGACGAAAACGTCATAAAATTCAAAGAAAAGCTTATTTGCAAGGCATGCCTTGATGAGCTTAATTCAAAATAGACCTCGGGACAAGAGGTGCTGACATTTCACTATATGCAAATCAAAACAAAAAAATTATAAATTTCGAAAGGAAAACAAAATGAAAGTTGTAACATTCGGTGAGCTTATGCTCAGACTCCAGCCTTACAATTACGAAAGATTCGTCCAGTGTGATCACGTCGAATTCACATTTGGCGGCGGTGAGGCTAACGTAGCAGTTTCTCTTGCAAACTACGGTATGGATGCAGCTTACGTTACCAAGCTTCCTACTCACGCAATAGGTCAGGCAGCTGTAAACAGTCTTCGCCGCTACGGTGTTGACACCACAAAAATCGTTCGCGGCGGTGACAGAGTCGGTATTTATTTCAACGAAAAGGGCGCATCGCAGAGAGGCTCCGTTTGCATTTACGACCGCGCTAATTCTGCTATTGCAAAGGCTACCCGTGAGGACTTCGATTGGGAGAAAATCTTCGAGGGTGTGGATTGGTTCCACTTCACAGGTATTACTCCCGCGCTCGGCGCAAATGTAGTTGAAATTTGCCGTGATGCCTGCAAGGCTGCAAAGGCAAAGGGTCTTAAGATCTCCTGCGACCTTAACTACCGCGGCAAGCTCTGGACAAGAGCTGAGGCAAGAGAGGCTATGACAGAGCTTTGTCAGTACGTTGACGTTTGCATCTCCAACGAGGAGGATGCAAAGGACGTATTTGGAATCGAGGCTGAGGCTACCGATATTTACGGCGGCAAGCTCAACCACGAGGGATACAAGTCGGTCGCAAAGCAGCTTGCTGATAAGTTCGGCTTTGAAAAGGTCGCTATCACGCTCCGTTCCTCTATCTCCGCAAACGATAACGACTGGGCGGCT
>JAZNKD010000025.1:0-1601 GCA_045578385.1 Eubacteriales bacterium
ACCGTTTCCGTTAAATATCAAGGCTTATCGGCAATGGAAGATATGAGTAAGGTGGTTGATAAGTTAAGAAACACCACTTTAAATAGCGTTGACGTGTATAATATCGTTGCCGTTCGCGATTACTTAAACGGCGTTAAAACCTTATCGACGGGCGAAACTGAAGAGTTAGACGTAAAGGATTTAAACTGCATTTACTACGAACTTGAAATTGGTGGATTTATTTGCGTAAGACCAAGCGGAACAGAGCCAAAACTTAAAATTTACTATTCGGTAAAAGGTAAAGATTTAGCCCAAGCGCAAAAATCTTTAAATAAAATTCAAAAAGCATTTGCCGAGTTATTGTAAAAGGCTCTTTCACGAAATCTAACTGATTTTTGGTTGAAAAATACTGCAAAATACCGTGCGTTTTCGTTCAGTTCCGTACGGCTCAAGTACGCGTCTTCACAAAAACGCTTGTCTTTTTTGTATTTTCCTACCCAAATCGCACAAATGCTAATCAGTTATATTTTGTTTCATCGCTATAATCAAAGGATTTTCGCTAGGATAAGCGGAAATCCTTTTAAATTTCCGCGCTAAAAATTTTTTTAAAAAATAAAGATTTTTTGTGAAAAAATACTTGACTTAAAATTTTAATAATGATATTATATATAAGCGCGCAAACAAAAGGGCGCTCTCAACTTTTGTTGAGATAAGTAGATTGACAACTGCATAGTAGTATTTTATTTATAGAGATATAGGTAAAAGACGAGAACAAAAACAAAGTACAGAAGGCAAAACAAAAATAAAGTATGGTTAATACGAGAGTATAAACAATAGTAAAAAGGTTTTGAATTTTTTTAGACATTTAGAGGAAAAAGATTAAAGACGGAAAATAAAGAATAAGCTACAAAGAGCATACAGGAGGATGCCTTGGTACATGGCGCCGAAGAAGGACGTGACAAGCTGCGAAAAGCTGTGGGGAGCTGCAAATGAGCCTTGATCCGCAGATATCCGAATGAGGGAACTCACCATAAGTAATGTTATGGTACGTTAATATGAATTCATAGTATTAACGGGGGAACCCGGGGAACTGAAACATCTAATTACCCGGAGGAAAAGAAAGAAAAATCGATTCCGAAAGTAGTGGCGAGCGAAATCGGAAGAGCCCAAATCATATATAGTAATATGTATGAGGTTAGGACCGCAACAGTTCAAGAGCGAGGTTAGAAGAAGATATCTAGAAAGGTACGGCAAAGAGGGTAACACCCCCGTATTCGACAACCTAGCGAAGACGAGCGGAGTCCAGAGTACGTCGGGACACGAGGAATCCTGACGGAAGATAGGAGGACCATCTCCTAAGGCTAAATACGACCATGTGACCGATAGAGTATAGTACCGTGAGGGAAAGGTGAAAAGAACCCCGGGAGGGGAGTGAAAAAGAACCTGAAACCGTATGCTTACAAGCAGACATAGCACCATAAGCGTGTGATGTCGTACTTTTTGTAGAACGGGCCGGCGAGTTACGATGTGATGCAAGGTTAAGAGATAAAGTCTCGGAGCCGAAGCGAAAGCGAGTTTGAAAAGAGCGTTAAGTATCACGTCGTAGACCCGAAACTGGGTGA
>JAZNKD010000026.1:0-13551 GCA_045578385.1 Eubacteriales bacterium
AGGGTGACAAGCTCACCGTAACCCGTCCTAACGACGAAAAGGAAAACCGTGCTCTTCACGGTCTTACCAGAACTCTTCTCAACAATATGGTCGTTGGCGTAACCAAGGGCTTTGAGAAGAAGCTTGAAATCGTCGGTGTAGGTTACAGAGTAGAGAAGCAGAACGGCAAGATCGTTCTCGGTATCGGATACTCCCACCCCGTCGTTATCGAAGAGACTAACGGCATCACCTTCGAGACTCCCGACTCCACGACTATCATCGTTAAGGGAATCGACAAGCAGGCAGTAGGTCAGGTTGCTGCAGTTATCAGATCCAAGAGACCTCCCGAGCCCTATCTTGGTAAGGGTATCAAGTACACCGGTGAATACATTCGCCGCAAGGCCGGAAAGACCGGTAAGTAATGAAAGGAGAGCTGTAAGATGGTTAAAAAAATCGACAGTAACGCACAGCGTCTTAAGAGACATAACAGAGTTCGCGGTAAGATTTCCGGTACTCCCGAAAGACCCCGTCTCGCTGTTTACCGTTCCAACGCTCACATTTCCGCGCAGGTTATTGATGACGTTAACGGCGTAACGCTCGCTAGTGCAAGCACTTATGAAAAGGACTTTGACGGCGTAGGCTCCAACAAGGAAGCTGCCAGAAAAGTTGGTAACACTCTCGCAAAGAGAGCACTCGAAAAAGGCATTTCCGCAGTAGTATTTGACCGCGGTGGCTACATTTATCACGGACGTGTATCAGAATTAGCAGAAGGCGCAAGAGAAGGCGGCCTCAAGTTCTAATCGCTGGTTTATACACTGTTTCGACAAGAAACATTCTATAAGGAGAATAAACATGGCAAAGAGAATTAACGCAGCTGAGCTTGGCGATCTCCAGGAACAGCTTGTAGTATTAAACCGTGTTTCCAAGACCGTAAAGGGCGGTAGAATCGCTCGTTTTGCAGCTATCATGGTAGTAGGCGACGGAAATGGACATGTAGGCTTCGGCCTCGGTAAAGCAGCAGAAGTTCCGGATGCAATTCGCAAGGGAATTGACGATGCTAAAAAGAATCTTATTAAGGTATCCCTCAGTGGTACCACTATTCCTCACGAAGTAATCGGTGAGTACGGCGCAGGTAAGGTGCTCCTTAAGCCCGCTGCTCCCGGTACCGGTATTATCGCAGGTGGTACCGTTCGTATCATCCTCGAGCTTGCAGGTATCAAGAACATTCGTGCTAAGTGCCTTCGTTCTAACAATCCCACTAACGTAGTTAAGGCTACCTTTGAGGGACTCAAGGCGCTCAGAACAGCTGAAGAAATCGCAGAGCTTCGCGGACTTTCCGTAGAAGACGTTAAGGCGTAAGGAGGAATCGATAATGGAAAACGTTAAGATTACTCTCGTAAAGAGCCTTATCGCTCGTAAGCCTGCTCAGATTGCAACCGCAAAGTCCTTCGGATTCAAAAGACCCGGTGACTACGTTGTCGTTGCTAACAATGAGGCTGTACAGGGCAAAATCAAAGTAATTTCACACCTTGTTAAGGTAGAAACCGTTTAATCGGAATTGAAAGGAGGATATAAAATGAAGCTCCATGAACTTTCACCCGCAGAAGGCTCTGTTAAAGCATCCTTCCGTAAAGGTAGAGGCGCAGGTTCCGGAAACGGAAAAACAGCAGGTAAGGGTCACAAGGGCCAGAACGCACGTTCCGGCGGAGGTGTAAGACCCGGTTTTGAAGGCGGTCAGCTTCCGCTTTACAGAAAGCTTCCCAAGAGAGGTTTTAACAACGCCAGATTTGGTAAGCAGTACTCGGTTGTAAACGTCGAGTTATTAAATAAATTCAATGATGGTGATGTGGTTGACAGTGCTGCTCTCCTTATGGCAGGAGTTATTGATTCCGTAGTAGACGGAGTTAAGATTCTTGGCGAAGGCGAACTCACCAAAAAACTCACTGTTAAGGCGAAAGTCTTCTCAGCTTCTGCTAAAGAGAAGATCGAGGCAGTAGGTGGAAAGACTGAGGTGGTATAAATGCTTCAGACACTTAAGAACGCTTGGAAAACCAAGGATATAAGAAGTAAGATTATCTTTACTCTCTTTATTCTTGTTCTCTACCGTATAGGTACTGTAATCCCCGTTCCTTTTGTTAACGCAAGTAACTTCGCAAACTCATTCAGCGGTACAATTCTTGATTATATGAACACCCTTTCGGGCGGTTCGCTCGGAACTGCAACGCTGTTTGCGCTTGGAGTAACACCTTATATTAACGCTTCAATTATTATTCAGCTTCTCGGCGTCGTATTTCCGAGACTCGGTGAGCTCGCAAAGGACGACAAAGATAAGATGAACTTCATTACAAGAATTCTTACGGTTGTTCTCGCAATAGTAACAGCTCTTGGCTATTACCTTCTTCTTAAGCAGGCAGGCATGCTCGCTCCCCAGGCTAATCCCGCAGATAACAAGATGGCTTGGTTTTACGGCATTGTAATCGTTGCTTGTTACGTTGCAGGTGCATCGGTTATTATGTGGCTTGCAGAGAGAGTAAACGAAAGAGGTATCGGTAACGGTATTTCGATGATTCTTTTCGCGAATATCATTTCCTCGCTTCCTTCTCTCATTTACAATCTCGTAAACCTTGTAATAGGAACTTATCAGTACACCGAAAAAGCTTGGCTTTACGGTATAATCTCTACGCTCTTCGCGATAGTTCTTCTTGGCGGTTTGTTCGCAATAATCGTATTCATTATCTGGGTAACAGGTTCTGAGAGAAGAATTCCCGTGCAGTATGCAAAGAGAGTTGTCGGCCGTAAGATGTACGGCGGACAGAGCTCCAATATTCCTTTGAAGCTCAATATGACAGGCGTTATGCCCGTTATCTTCGCAAGCTCTATCGTATCGCTCGTTCCCACTATTCTCACTCTTTGCCAGGTTACAGCAACCACAAAGGGCTTCTGGGGCTGGCTTTACAGATTCCTTGCGTCCGACGGCGTGGTGTATCCGCTTCTCCTTCTTGTTCTTATCATCGCGTTCGCATACTTCTATACTCAGATCACCTTCGATCCTATGGACGTATCGAACAACCTTAAGAAGCAGGGCGGAGCAATCCCCGGTATCAGACAGGGCAGACCTACCGCGGACTATATCCGCAAGATACTTAACAAGGTAACTCTTGTAGGCGCGCTCTTCCTTGCCATAATTGCAGTTACTCCTGTAGTGCTTGGTCCTCATGCAATTCAGCCCTTCCTTGAATGGCTCATCAGACCCGCATATGCCGGAACGATTTACGAATTGTATGGCTTGGCTGAATCTTATATCAAGAGTCAGGCATCCGGTCTTACAAGCATCTTTACCTTCGGCGGTACCTCGATACTTATCGTAGTCGGCGTAGCACTCGAAACGTTCAGAGAGCTTGAAGCACAGCTTACTATGCGTAACTATAAGGGCTTCCTTAATTAATTACACAGGAGTTGAGTAAATGAAAATAATTTTTCTTGGCGCCCCCGGTGCCGGAAAAGGAACTCAGGCGGAAATAATTGCATCAAGACTTGGTATTCCTACCATCTCGACGGGTGCAATTATCCGCGAGGCTCTTAAGACCGGAACTGAAATGGGACTCAAAGCCAAAAAATTTATTGAAGCAGGCGAGCTTGTTCCCGATGACGTAGTTATCGGAATTATAAAAGAACGCCTCGTAAAATCAGATTGTCAGAATGGATTTATCCTTGACGGATTCCCCAGAACCGTGCCTCAGGCAGAGGCTCTTGACAGTATGGGCATTGAGCTTGACCGCGTCGTATCAATCGAGGTTCCCGACGAGGTAATCGTCGAAAGAATGTCGGGCAGACGCGTTTGCGCAAAATGCGGCGCAACCTATCACGCGGTTTACAATCCTTCGGAAGATGGTGTGAATTGCGATAAATGTAAAGAAGAGCTTACAATCCGCAAGGATGATGCTCCCGAGGTTGTGTTGTCAAGACTTGAGGTATATCACAATACTACCGAACCTCTTAAAGACTTTTATTCGAAAAAAGGAAGCTTGAAGCTTGTAGACGGAGTCGGCAGTGTTGAGGAAATTTCGTCTCGAACTGTTAAAGCTCTCGAAGTTTAAAATATGATTATTATCAAAAATTCCGAGCAGATAGAGCTTATGAAGATTGCCGGGCGCATCACGGCAGAGGCGCTTACAGTTGCTAAAGATTTGATACGCCCAGGTATCTCCACTAAGGAGCTCGATACGAAAATCCGCCACCATATTGAAAAGTGTGGCGCAACCCCATCATTCCTTGGATACGGCGGCTTCCCCGGAAGCGCGTGCATATCTGTAAACAACCAGGTCATACACGGAATACCGTCCGACAGGGTAATACTTAAGGACGGAGATATCGTAAAGGTCGACGTCGGAGCTCGCTACCGCGGCTATAATGGCGACAGTGCAAGAACCTTCACTGTCGGCAAGGTAAGCGATGAGGCTCTGAAGCTTATATCGGTCACTGAGCAAAGCTTCTATGAGGCGATGAAGGTCGCAAGGCCGGGATATCGCATCGGAGACATTGGATTTGCGGTTGAAAGTTTCGTCATTTCAAACGGCTTTTCGGTTGTTAAGGATTTCGTTGGCCACGGGCTCGGCAAGGATTTGCACGAGGAGCCCGAGATACCGAACTACGGTAGGGCTGGCAGAGGCGCAAGGCTTTATCCCGGAATGACTCTCGCTATTGAGCCTATGGTTAACGCAGGCTCGTACGGAGTACGTGTTTTAAAGGACGGTTGGACGGTAGTTACCTCGGACGGAGCCCTTTCGGCTCACTACGAGAACTCAATCCTGATAACCGAAAACGATCCGATAATACTTACTGACGTAAACGTCAAGTGAGTTTGAATTTTGCGACCAAAGGTCGTTAAAGGGAGATACAGTTTTGGCTAAGAATGATTTGATCGAATTTGAAGACTGTCAGGTTGTCGAAGCACTTCCTAACACAGTTTTTAAGGTAAAGCTTCCCAACGGACATATTGTTACAGCGACAATTTCCGGAAAGCTTCGTATGAATTATATCAAAATTCTCGTTGGTGATACGGTAACGGTTGAGGTTTCTCCTTATGATATCTCAAAGGGGCGTATAACCTGGAGAAAGAAGTAATATTTATTTATTTCTGAAAGGAAAGGTATTAAAAATGAAAGTTAAGCCTTCCGTCAAAAAAATATGCGAAAAGTGCAAGATCATTAAAAGACATGGTAAGATAATGGTCATTTGCGAGAACCCCAAGCACAAGCAGCGTCAGGGTTAATTAGCATATCAGACGACTAAATTAAAAAAGGAGTATATATCGAAATGGCTCGTATAGCTGGTGTTGATATTCCCAATAACAAGCGCGTAGAAATCGCGCTGACATACATTTACGGTATTGGACTTAAGAGCTCCAAGGATATCCTTGCTAAGACCGGTATCAATCCTGATACTCGCGCAAAGGATCTTACCGAAAATGAAATCGCTCGTCTTCGTGATGAGATAGAAGCTAACTACCACGTAGAAGGTGACCTTCGCCGTGAAGTAGCTCTTAACATCAAGAGACTTGTAGAAGTAAATTGCTATCGCGGTACAAGACACAGAAAGGGACTTCCCGTAAGAGGTCAGCGTACCAAGACAAATGCAAGAACAAGAAAAGGTCCCGCAAAGACCATTGCAAATAAGAAGAAATAAGGAGTAAACCGAGATGGCAGTAGCTAAGAAGGTTGTAAAGAAGCGCCGCGAGCGCAAGAACGTTGAAAAGGGCGTAGCTCATATCCGTTCTACTTTTAACAACACAATCGTTTCTATTACAGATATGCAGGGCAATGTAATCGCTTGGGGTACTTCCGGTGAAATGGGATTCAAGGGTTCTAAGAAGTCCACTCCCTACGCAGCTCAGACTGCAGCAGAGCATGCAGGCAAAATCGCTGTTGATCAGGGTATGAAGACTGTAGAGGTTCTCGTAAGAGGCCCCGGAGCAGGCAGAGAGTCTGCAATCCGCGCTCTTGCAACCGCAGGACTTGAGATCACTATGATTAAGGACGTAACACCGATTCCTCACAACGGTTGTCGTCCTCCTAAGCGCAGACGCGTTTAATTTAATGGAGGTATAGTAAAATGGCAAGATATACAGGCGCTAACTGTAAGCTTTGCCGTCGTGAAGGCTGCAAGCTCTATCTCAAGGGCGAGCGTTGCACAAACGGCAAATGCGCATTTGACCACAGAAGCACAGCACCCGGTCAGCACGGTGCGGCTCGTAAAAAGGTCGGAGAATACGGCAGACAGCTTCGTGAGAAGCAGAAGGCTAGACGTTACTACGGTGTTCTTGAAGGTCAGTTCAAGCATTACTATGAAATGGCAGAAAAGATGGAAGGTATCACGGGTGCAAACCTCCTTATCCTTCTTGAAAGACGCCTTGATAACGTAGTTTACAGAATGGGTATGGCAGCATCCAGAAAGGAAGCTCGTCAGCTTGTTCTTCACGCTCACTTCACTCTTAACGGTAAGAAGGTATCCATTCCCTCTATCCTCGTTAAAGCAGGTGACGTAATCGCCGTTAAGGAAACAAGCAAGGAAAGTGTTAAGATTAAGGCTCTCGCAGAGGCTTGCGCTACCGCAGTAACTCCCAAGTGGATTGAAAAGGATGCAGCAAATCTCACAGCTAAGGTTGTTGCTCTTCCCGTAAGAGAAGACATCGACTTTGAGTTCAACGAGCAGCTTATCGTCGAGCTCTATTCCAAGTAATCCCTCCGATACCTCCTACGAGAAAAAGTGCAGGTTTATTCTATGCTTTATTCTCGGGGGGAGTGTATCTGTTTATGCAGATTTCCTTCTTAGGAAGGAGACAATCAATTAGAAAAACAGGAGGATATTTACAATGATGAACGCAATGGAAAAGTTCAATATTACAGTGACGAACATTACCGAGGACGAGAGAGAAGCAATTTTCGTAGCTGAGCCCCTTGTAAGAGGTTATGGCATCACTCTCGGTAACGCTCTTAGAAGAATCCTTCTTTCGACGTTACCCGGATTCGCTGCAACAAGCATCAAGATTGACGGTGTACTTCACGAGATATCTGCTTGTAACGGCGTAAAGGAAGATGTTCCGGAGATAGTTCTCAACGTTAAGAGTATCGTCGCTAAACTCGAATGTGAGGGTCCCAAGACCGCAGTTATTGACGTAACCGGTCCTTGCGTAGTTACCGCAGGTGATATAACACCCGATGCGGACCTTACGATCCTCAATCCAAATCAACACATTTGCACCGTAAGCGAGAACGCCCGCTTCTATATGGAGATCACGTTTGACGAAGGCAGAGCATACCGTTCTTCCGAGGTTAATAAGCAGATCTACCTTGCAAGCTCAGGCGCAAATATGGGAGCACCTATAGGACTTATCTTCGTAGACTCTATCTTCACACCCGTATACAAGGTTGAATTCAACGTTGAAAATACCCGTGTAGGAAGTGCTACCGACCTTGATAAGCTCACTATGAGAGTTCTTACAAACGGAACAATCACCGCAAGGGAGGCCGTTTCACTCGCTGCCAAGGTTCTCAATGAGCACCTCCAGCTCTTCATCGATATGTCCGATAAGGCGCAGAGAGAAGAGTTCCTGGTTGAAAGACCTGAAGTGAAGAGAGATAAAGTTCTCGAGATGACCATTGAGGAGCTTGATTTGTCTGTACGTAGCTTCAACTGCTTGAAGCGCGCAGGCATTGACACGGTAGAAGACTTGATTAACAGAACCGAGGACGATATGATCAAGGTAAGAAACCTTGGACGCAAGTCTCTCGAGGAAGTAATCCAGAAGCTCGCATCTTTAGGCTTAAGCTTAAAGAAGGATGAAGAATAAGAATTAGGAGGACACATACATGAGAAAGCTTGGCAGAACTACTGCACAGCGTAAAGCTATGCTCAGAGGCATGGTTACTCTTCTTCTTGAATGTGGCAAGATCGAAACAACTTATACAAGAGCACAGGAAGTAGCAGCTAAGGCTGAAGAAATGATCACCCTCGGTAAGAAGGGCGACCTTGCTTCCTACCGTGCAGCACTTGCTTATATCACTAAGGAAGACGTAGCAAAGAAGGTATTTTCCGTTATCGCTCCCAGCTATGCCGGAGTTAACGGCGGATATACACAGGTTCTTAAGATGGGCCCCCGCCGCGGAGACGGTGCCGAGAAGGCAATCGTTAAGCTCGTTGCGGTTAAGGCAGCAGAGGAGAACGAGGAGAACTAATTTTCTCCATTTAATATAAAAAACGCAGATAGATTCTCAAAAGCGGAATTCTATCTGCGTTTTTTCGTGAGCTGAGTTTATGAAAAAACATAAAACACAACGAGCTATAAAGCATTAAAAACACTTGAATAAGCATATAAAAGAACTTGAATAGGTATATAAAAGCACCTGAATAAATAGAAAAAGCAGGGAATCCGTGTTAAGAAAAACGCGTTTTTCCTGCTTTTTAGCTTTAAACTATATTAAGCTTTATCCTCACTCTCAGTAGGAGCAGGTTTTGCAGTTTCTGAGAAGTCTGTAAGACCTACTACGTTTTCGACCGGCATAGTAAATGCGATACCCTGACCGGGTGTGTTAAGTCCTACCGCCTTGTAGAGTGCGTGAAGAATATCGTTTTTAATCTTAGCCTCAACAAGTATCATAACTATTTCCTTTTCGGGCTGTATTGCGATATTAAATAGCTTTTCAGCCTCGGCGTTAGCAGTACCTCTCGCTCTTAAGACAGTGCCGCCCCTTGCGCCAAACTCTCTTGCCGCATCCATAACCTCGTCTGAAAATCCCGAGTTAACGATACAGATAATAACCTCGTGCTTATATTTACTCATCTTTGACCTCCGTTTGCCGTGTTAGAAAGGAACTGATAAATAGCAACTCCGATAGTGCTGGTAATCGGTACTGTGTATGCGATGCCCTTACCGCCCTTAACCGTTCTGAATTTTTCGTCGAGAAGCGTCAACGCCTCATTTATTTTGTCCTGTTTTATAACGCTCACTATAACCGATTTCTCGCTGTCTGTCAGACCTAATAAAGACATTATATGGTCGTTGGCAGTTCCGTGAGCAGATAATACCATCTGAAGATTTACTTCGAAATTGTAGAGCATATCCACGAAAAATTCGGTCTTTTGTCTGTTTACAATAGTGAAAAGAATTGAGAGCTTATTGGGGGCAGTCATAGGTGTTTTTGCATCTTTTGCTTTTACGCTTTTAGTTCTTGCCATATTTTACCCCTCCTTACATAAATTCGATGATTTGCTCATCGTCTGCATTAAGTATTCTGTTCATTGCAATCTTATCGCGTATTTTCTTTGTAACTATTGCTCTGAAGCCGAGAAGCTGAATAGTAATCAGGGGAGCCATGGCAACCATAGCGACGATGCCGAAAGCATCGGTAAGAACGCTTCCCGCGCCGCCGTTTGCCGCAACGCAAGCTCCGACTGCAAACGGGAGAATAAAGCTTGACGTCAAAGGACCGCTGGCAACTCCGCCCGAGTCAAAGGCTATAGCCGTGTAAAGTCCCGGCACGAAAAATGAAAGCCCGAGAGAAAGAAGATATCCGGGGATAAGGTAGTAGAGAATTGAAAATCCGAAAACTATACGCAACGCGGAAAGTCCGATAGACGCGCCAACACCGATAGAAAGAGCTATCATCATTGAGTGTCTTGACACGGTACCCTCGGTAATTTCCTCTACCTGCTTATTAAGAACGTGTACTGCAGGCTCTGCAAGAACGACTACCATACCGAGAATAAAGCTGAATACGATAAAGAGTGCCGAATTGTTACCAAGCTCTCCGCCGAGCTTATATCCTATCGGCATAAAGCCGATAGAAACCGACGATAAGAACATTATAAGACCTGACAAAGTGTAGAAAATGCCAACAGTTATTTGCAAAAGCTTCTTTTTTGGAAGCTTAAGACAAACAATTTGCAGTATGATGAAGAATGCAACTATAAGTGAAATTGCCAGAAGAACCTCGCCTGCGGTATCTATAACCTTATGCAGTATGTGCGAGAACTCTACGTTAAGGTTATATTCGGGGATAAATTCCATCTTGCCATTTGAGAAGCAGCCGAGAACGAGAACCGCAAGCATAGGGCCGACCGAGCAAAGTGCGATAAGACCGAACGAGTTTTCCCCCGAATTCTTTCCACCGATGGTTGATGCTATACCAACGCCGAGCGCCATAATAAAAGGAACTGTGATAGGGCCTGTAGTTACTCCGCCGGAGTCAAAGGCAAGGGGAATAAGAGGCGCGTTTCCCTGAACTATAAGGAGGGCTGTGAATGCAAAGAGCATCATATAGAAGAACATAAGCATCGACGAAAGCGGTTTTCTGAACACTATTTTAAGAATAGCAATGACGAGAAATAGGCCAACGCCAACGCCGATAGTAAGTATCAAGGCGGTGCTTTTGATAATCTCCTTAACCTGCCCTGCGAGAACAGAGAGATCAGGCTCTGCTACCGTTATAAGAATACCCATAGCGAAGCAGACGGAAAGCAGTATAGTAATGCTTCGGAGCTTTGTAAGTCCTGATCCGATATGCTCACCCATAGGAGTCATAGCGAGATCTGCTCCAAGATTAAATAGTCCTATACCAAAAATCAGAAAAATTGATGATATAAGAAACGTAACAAGCTCGGTTATTGAGAAGCTAACGAGTGGCGTGAGATTTAAAATAAACACAATAGCCACCACGGGAAGCACGGAAATCATGGATTCCTTGACCTTTTTAAGTAAGACGGTTCCCAAAGTAAAACCTCCGTAATATATTTCGATTATAGTATACCATAAATAATATGTAAAGTCAAAGGAAATAAGGAGTTTTTCGGCATATTTTTATAATAAATATAATTAAATGGAAGAAAACCCCCAGGTTTTCAACCTTAAGTTTTAAAGTAGCGCAAAGTAAAATAGAGGCATCATTTCAAAAGTACCTCTATTGTTTTTAATTATATTTAAACGTTGGAGAAAAAATAAAAAGCGCAAGGCACGATCGGATAAAGACCGCACCTTGCACTTGTCATATTTGCGTGATTAAATCATAAGTGAGGAAATAAGATCCGCAAATTCTCCGGGATCGTCAATCGAAACGCCGCCAATCAGGCAAGCCTCGAAGTAGAGGATTTTTGCGTATTTCGCAAGAGTATCCTTGTCGGTTGCAAAGAGATTAAAGAGCTTTTCTGTTATAGGGTGAGCGTGATTGATTTCAAGCACGATTTTTGCCACGGGCGCACCCTCTGCGCCGGGCATACGCTTCAGTACTTTTTCCATTTCAACAGAAAGTTCGCCCTCGCTGGAAAGACACACGGGGTGCTTTGTAAGGTTGGCAGAGAATTTAACCGACTCTACCTTGCCGATAGCTTCTTTCATAAGGTTAAGCATTTCGGCAGCGCCCTTGTTCGCTTCCTCGATTTTTGCCTTCTCGTCCTCGGTTGCGAGGTCGAGAGCCTCGGCGGTTACGCTCTTGAATTCCTTATCATCATACTTGCCGAGCATCTTGAGCGCAAATTCGTCAACGTCGTCGGTAAGGTAAAGCACCTCGTATCCGCGCGACTTAACCGCCTCAACCTGCGGAAGCATTGCTATCTTTGCCTCGGTCTCGCCCGATGCGTAGTAAATAGCAGTCTGACCGTCCTTCATACCCGTAACGTATTCCTTGAAGGAAACGAGCTTGCCCTCGGAGGACTTAAAGAGAACGAGGTCAACGAGAGCATCCTTGTGCATACCGTAGTCGGAGTATAAGCCGAACTTAAGCTGCAGACCGAAAGCCGCAAAGAACTTTTCATAAGCCTCTCTGTCGCTCTCCATCATTTTCTCAAGCTCGCTCTTGATTTTCTTCTCAATGGCTTTTGCCATAATTTTGAGCTGTCTGTCGTGCTGGAGCATTTCTCGGGAAATGTTGAGTGATAAATCTGCCGAGTCCACGATTCCGCGCACGAATCCGAAATAGTCGGGAAGTAAGTCGGCGCATCTCTCCATTATCATAACGCCGCTTGAATAAAGCTCAAGTCCCTTTTCAAAATCCTTTGTGTAATAATTGAAGGGAGCGTGAGAGGGAATGAACATAAGCGCGGAATAGGTCGCAGTACCCTCGGATTTCTGGGTAATGGTACGAAGCGGCTTTTCGTAATCGTAGAATTTATCGGTGTAGAAGCTTGCGTATTCCTCCTCGCTTACCTCGGATGCGCTCTTTTTCCAAAGAGGTATCATACTGTTGAGAACTTCCGTCTCAATAACAGTCTCAAACTCGCTGTCGCTGCCTTCCTTAAGCTGCCTGTTCTCAACCTGCATCTTTATGGGGTATCTGATATAGTCCGAATATTTCTTGATAAGGCCGCGGATGCGGTATTCCTCAAGGAACTCGGAGTATTTCTCGTCCTCTGTGTCCTCTTTTATATAGAGGGTTATCTCCGTGCCGAAGCTCTCTTTATCACATTCCGTGATGGTGTAGCCCGATGCGCCCTCGGATTCCCATACGAAAGCGGCAGAATTGCCGTAAGGCTTTGATTTTACCGTAATTTTTGACGCCACCATAAACGCCGAGTAGAATCCAACGCCGAACTGACCGATAATGTCAACGCCGTCCTTCTCCTCGTTGTCACGCTTGAAGTCAAACGAGCCGCTTTTTGCGATAGTGCCGAGATTGGTTTCAAGCTCGTCCTCTGTCATACCGATACCGTTATCCGATATGGTGAGCGTTCTATTCTCCTTATCCGCTGAAATCCAAATAGCGTAGTCGCTCTTTGAGAGGGGAATAGAGGTATCCGTCAGGGATTTGAAGTAGAGCTTATCAACCGCGTCGCTTGCGTTTGAAATAAGCTCGCGTAAAAATATTTCCTTGTGCGTGTATATAGAGTTAATCATCATATCGAGCAGCTTCTGCGACTCGGTTTTAAATTGCTTCTTTCTCATAAAAGACCTCGAAATTTGTAATTTTAGCACTCTTGTATTTTGAGTGCTAAAATATTATAACACTCGCGCTATGCGTTGTCAATAGAAATAGTGTATTTTTTGGGAAAAATAAAATTTTTAAATCATAATTATCAAATTTAATAAGTATAAAACTGAAGAAATGTATTTAATTCTAAATTTAAAATTCTACCTTTATATAATATATAGGGAGCGCGGATTGTATTTTTATGAACAACCTTTAGTGAAATTGTACAAAAATGGAATATGTTGCTTTGTATTTTGTTAACAAATATCAAAAACTGAAAAAATTCAAAAAAGTGCTTGACAATTTTAAAAGATTGTTGTATAATAGGTAAGCTGTCAACTTGAGGTCGCGAAAAAGCGACATAAAGCACAGCAGAATTTACGGTGGTAAATTCATTTGGTCTTTGAAAATTGAACAACAAAGAAATTTCTGAATTGCACTGAAAAGTGCGAAGGAATCTCGAAAATAACTTTGAAAAACTCATTACAAAGTAAAAAAAGAAGCTAAGATAAAATAGCTCTGAAAAAGGTTTTAGGTACTCGCAAGGGTATTTAAGATAGAATTTTTTAGAGAGTTTGATCCTGGCTCAGGATTAACGCTGGCGGCGTGCATAACA
>JAZNKD010000027.1:0-123488 GCA_045578385.1 Eubacteriales bacterium
TTGGGTGGTTTTTCTTTTGGTGACTCGTACGTGGAATCTCATCCGGCGCATAGCACTGCGTGCGTTTGCGCTGGGTTCGCATACCCCGCCCGAAGATCTGAAAGCTCGCTTTCAAGGCGCAGGGTGTGGGTATATTCATCTGCGATGAAATTCCCGTTTTATCACTTTGATTTAGCTCGGTATCGGCTCACCAAACAGAACATATCCGAACTATTTCGTATCACGAGATTGGTTCGGATTTGTTTTTTATATCAATATTGCTTCTAACTGCACATAAAAAACGCGAGGCGATGCTCATTTTGGCATCGCCTCGGTTTTCGTTTTATCAGCTAACTTTTTCTCTTGTTCTGCTTTCCACGCCTCGAACTCTCGCTTTGCTTCTTCGGTTTCAAAGAATGCAATAATATCCGGCACGAGACACCTCGCAATTTCCTTTATCAAACCATCGGGAATATCGCACGCACCGCGATTGTCGCGATGCAAATCCTCTATGCGTTTTATTAGGCTGGTTCACTTTTGTCTTAGCAAAACTCCACACGGGTACTGCCTAATTAACGAAATTCCGCGCATTGTATAGGAGAATTAGAATTTATCGGCTTTTGCTATTGATTTTCGCACTCGCGCGTGATAAAATAAAATAGAGTTTTATGCGTGCACATATACGCGTTATGATTGCGTGCGTTGCAGTAAAATATTTTGACGAGGCTAAATTTATGGATTTTTTGAAGCTCAACCCCTCTATACATTCCGTTGCATTATACGAGAAGCTCGAAAGGAACGAGCCGTGCGTAGCGCCCGACTCGAAGATAGTTTATCTTATTTCGGGAGAGCTTACCTACACTATTTCCGACGGAAAGCGCGAAAGACTCTCACCCGGAAATCTCTTATATATTCCCGCCGGAACGAAGTATGCCTTCAAGTCGAAGTATATGCGAGCTGTGGTTGCTTCGTTTGATTTTACAGACGAGTTCGGCGGCGAGGGGGAATGGCTCGCGCCCGTTTCCTTTGATAAGGCAAGCGAGCTTACAATTCACACGCCCGTAGGATTCCCCGCTTTTTTATCCCCGATAATGCTCCCCGACGTCGAGTCGGAAAGGGATAATTTTATCCGTATGGCAAATATATTCACCTCAGCAGAAGGCTTTTATCTTGCAGAGCTTTCGGCTATGCTTAAGCTCGTCCTTATAAAAATTGCCGAGCATTCGGACGAAAACGCTTTGCCCTCGTCTATGGTCGAAAACCTCGACGGATATATACGCGAAAATATTCACGACGAAATTTCCAACACAGAACTCGGCGCGATATTCGGATATCACCCATTCTACATAAGCAAGGTTCTTAAGGATAAAAAGGGTATAACTCTCCATCAGTACGTCATTCTCTACCGTATAAAATACGCTATGAGTCTTTTGCGCTATACCGACAAGGCTATTGCGGATATTGCCGACGAGACAGGATTTACAGATGCCTCGTACTTCACAAAGAGCTTTAAGGCGCAGTTCGGTATGACGCCTAAGGAATACAGAAATAAATTCAAAGAAGATTTCATATAAGTTTTGTTTCGTGTATAATGACTATAATTATTTACAAAAAAGGATTGATAATTTGAAATCAGGCACTATACTTAAGAAAAATGATACTCTCGACGTCGCCATTGAGGATATAACGAATCTCGGATTTGGAGTTGCTAAGCACGAGGGCGCTGTAATATTCGTTTCGGGCGCCGTTACGGGAGACGAGGTTGAGATTAAAATAATAAAGGCGGCATCAAGCTATTACGTCGGTAAAATAGAGCGCATAATCAAGCTCTCGGACAAGCGATGCCCCGACAGATGCCAAAACCACGCGTGCAGGTCCTGCGCTTACAAAAGCATCAGCTATGAGGAAGAGCTTAAAATAAAGACGGGCATTATCCGTTCCGCATTTTTAAAAGAGGGGCTTTCGGATATTGAGGTTTTACCGACAGTTCCCTCTCCCCGACTCTATGAGTACAGAAACAAGGCTCAGTACCCGATAATGCGCGGCAAAAACGGCGAGTATATTATCGGCTTTTACGCGCCGAAGTCGCATACCGTTACCGAGGCGGCAGACTGCCCGATAGCGCCCCGTTGCTTCTCGGAAATTCTCGGCGCGCTCCGAGCGTTTTTCAAAAAGCGCGAAATTTCGGTTTACGACGAGAAGCTCGGCACGGGGCTTTTAAGGCATATATATTTGAGACGCTCCGAGGAAAGCGGTGAGGTGCTTTTAACAATCGTTATAAACGGCAAAGCTCTGCCCCACTCCGACGAGCTTGTTGAGAAGATAACAAAGGATTTCTCCTACGTATCGGGAATACTTCTGAACGTGAACGAGAAGGAGACGAACGTAATTCTCGGCGAAGAATACAAAACGCTCTTTGGAAAAGACTACATCGTTGACACGCTTGCGGGCGCAAGACTGAAAATCACGGCGCCGTCGTTTTACCAGGTAAATCACGGCGCGGCAACGCTCATATATGAGGAAGCGCGCAGACTTGCCGCCCTCAAGCCGACGGACACTCTGCTCGACCTCTACTGCGGCGCAGGCTCTATCGGTCTTTCTATGGCTGACGACGCAGGCGAGCTTATCGGCATTGAAATCGTGGATTCGGCTGTCGAATGCGCGCGCTATAACGCCGCGCTCTGCGGAAAAACGAACGCAAAATTCTACACGGGTGACGCAAAATACACCGCCGCGATGCTTGAGAACGCCGAGCGCGAGCTTAAGCGCAAAATACTGCCCGACGTGGTTATTCTCGACCCTCCGCGCGCAGGCTGCGACAAGGAGCTTTTGAAATTCGTCTCCGAGCTGAAGCCAAAAAGGGTTGTTTATATCTCCTGCAACCCGACAACACTCGCAAGAGACGTGAAGATAATGAGAGAATTCGGTTATGATACGACCGAGGTTAAGGGATACGATATGTTTCCGATGACGGGGCACGTTGAAAGTGTTGTGTGTCTCACACACACTTTCAACAACTAAGTTTGCCCCAAGGGGCAAGTGAAGTTTTCTTACGAAAGTGAAGTTGCCTTGCGGCAGTGAAGTTTGCGCCACGGGTGGCGCAAGTGAATGATAGTTTAGGGCAAACTTAACTTCACTTTGCGAGTAAAACGAGCAAAACTTCACTGTGAGCGTAGTGAACAACTTCACTATGAGCGTAAGCGAGTAACTTCACCAAACCTTGCTTCACTTTTGCAGAGCAAAAACTTCACCAAACCTTGCTTCACTTTTGCAAAGCAAAAACTTCACCAATTCGGGCTTCGCTTTTGCGGAGCAAAAACTTCACCAATTCTGGCTTCACTTTTGCAAAGCAAAGCCACGCTATAAAATGAACGCCTAGCAAATCACACTTTGTCCCTGAAGAAAGGATTTTAAACTTATGATTTACGCTAAAATATTCGTTGAAAAGGACATAGACGGGACGGACGTTATAGTTTTCGATTCCTCGCCAAAGGACCATGTGCACTTTTTACAGAAAGCCGGGAAATGGCCCAAGCCGAACGGAGCTTTTCGCGTCCTGCTGAGCACCACCGTTTACGGCTTTGAGCACGTTGCAATAAGCTCAGAAGCAAGAGAGCTTTTTCTCCAAAGACTCCGCTCCCTTTCACCTACGGATAAGGTTCTTTTCCCTGCCGATTTCGAGCTTGGAAGCGAAGGGCAATTTTCTTTCCGCCCCGATGACGTCAAGGAGGCTCTAAAGAGAAAATCCAACTTTCCCGACGCCGAGACGTGCGGTACTGTAAGGAGGCTTCGCCACGACGAGCCTTTTCGTATCTGCGTCTTGAGAGGATCACACCGAGACGGACTGTATAAAATGATCACCGCAGATAACGCGCTCCTTTCCACTCTTGATCTTTCAAGCCCTGTCGATCCCGATGAGCTGCATTAACAGATAACGGTCGGATCGGACGTGTGTCTATCGGGTCGGATCATTGCATTACAAACTATACATAAAAGAGGATTTAAAAAAATGAACGTATTTGATGCACTTGAAAACCTTTATACGAAATACGAAAGCTGCTCTTACGACCAGCTTTTAAGAATTGCATCGAGCCAGGCAGAATACATTTACCGCGCGGTAAAAAACTGCGAGGGGGCGAAGTCAGCCGATAACTTTATGCTCTCGCTTGCCTCAATTATTTCTAGCCTGCAGGGCTTCCGTTACACAGATACGGTATACAACTTCTTCGTTGCCACAACCGGAATACGCTCGCTTACGAGCTCGCAGTTCAAAGCCCTCGGCGATAAGCTCATTCGCGAATACGAGGTTAAAATGATGATTCGGGAATACAGAAAGGAAATGCATCTCGATATACTCTTTGACGAGGCGGTTATGTCGTATGCGCTTGCGGTATGCGCCTGCGACGGTTCAATAAGCGAGCAGGAACGCAGATATATTTTCGACTTTATTCCTCTGCCCGGAATTGCCGATTGATTATAAAACGGCAATTAAGTAAACAACAGGTTGCAAAACGGGGTATAGCTTAAGCGAAAGTGTCGTTTTTTATTGTTTTTCTAACACACCCGCTTAATACGAATTGCTAAGCCTATTTGCCGTTGCTCTATTTTTTCGCCGCGCGACAGATTATCGCGGCTTTACCGAAGATGATAAAATCGGAGAATAAAATGAAAAGGACTTTACTTAACAAGCTGCCCGACTTTTTCGGGGATAAGGTGCGAAGCTTTATCGGCGGAGCGCGTGTTTTCGACAGCTCCTGCTCCCCCGAGGCGCGAGTTTATTACGTAGAAAAGGAGCGCGGATATTTCCTTAAAAGAAGCCCTCTTTACACCCTAAAAAAAGAAGCGACTCTCACCTCGTATTTTCATAAAAAGGGGCTCGCCGCCGAGGTGATTGACTATTTTTCCGACTCACACGACTGGCTTATCACCTCAAAGGTTCCGGGCGAGGACTGCACGCACTCTCTGTACCTCGATAACCCCAAACGGCTTTGCGACACTATTGCCTACGAGCTTCGCCGGCTGCACGAAACCGATTTTTCGGACTGCCCCGTGCCCGACAGAGTAAAAGACTATCTTGCCTTAGCAGAGAGCAATTACAGAAGCGACAGTTACGACAAATCTCACTTCCCCGACAGCTTCGGCTATGCTTCTGCCGAGGCGGCGTACGCTGTACTTTCGGCAGGAAAGGACGCGTTAAAATCCGACACGCTCCTGCACGGAGACTATTGCCTGCCTAACATTATGCTTGACGGCTGGTCGCTCTCGGGCTTTATCGACCTTGGCGGCGCCGGCGTCGGTGACAGGCATATAGATATTTTCTGGGGCGCGTGGACGCTTCTGTTCAACCTTAAAACAGACGCTTACAGAGAAAGATTTTTTGACGCCTACGGGCGCGACAGGGTTGACACCGAAATTATAAAGGTGATTGCCGCGGCCGAGGTTTTCGGCTAGACGGAACGCTTAATTTTTTACGCCTTAATGCCTATTACGAGTAAGGAGTGGTAAACAACTATGATTTCCATCAAAAATCTAACAAAGATTTATAAGAGCAAAAACAAATCGGGATGCATAGCTCTCGATAAAATTTCTTTCGACCTGCCGGACTCGGGTATGGTTTTTATCCTCGGAAAAAGCGGAAGCGGTAAATCCACGCTCCTTAACCTTATCGGCGGTCTGGACGGCTTTAACAAGGGCGAAATATACTTTAACGGAGCAAGACTCTCAAGGTTCAGTAGTAAAGATTACTACGATTACAGAGGTAATCACGTTGGATTCGTCTTTCAGGACTACCACCTGCTTGACGAGCTGACCGTAAAGGAAAATATCGCCCTCGCGCTTGACATATCCGACGAGAGCCACGGCAGAAAAATCAAGGATGCCTTGAAAAAGGTCGGAATGGAAGAATATGCAACAAGATACCCGAAGGAGCTTTCGGGCGGTCAGAAGCAGCGTATCGCTATGGCGCGCGCTATCGTTAAAAATCCCGATATAATTCTCTGCGACGAGCCTACGGGAAATCTTGACGTCAACACCTCGCGTCAGCTCCTTGAGCTTCTGAAGGAAATTTCAAAATCAAGACTAGTTATCATAGTTTCCCACAATATCGGTGACGCGGAGAAATACGCAGACCGCGTAATAGAGCTTGCCAACGGCAAAATCTGCCGCGACGTTACGAGAAAGGACGGCTATTCAAACGCCTTCTCCCTCTCGGAAGAAACGCTCACTCTCCCCTACAACAGTAACCTTACCGAGTCCGAAATAGATACTATGGTACGCGGAATACGCTCAGGAAAAATAAAAAAGGTAGTTCAGAACGGCGACGGCTTTACCGACACAGAGAACAAAACCTACGACGCAGGACGGTACAGAAAGAAAAGGACGAAAATGTCCTTTAAAAACACCTTCAAATTTACGAAGATATTTATGCGGAGCAAGCTCCTTAGCTTCACCGTTACCGCATTTATGGCGGCGCTTATCGTTTCCTGCTTTGCCGTTTTCCAGTCGTTTCTTCATTTTGACAGCAACAAGGCGCTTGCCGACACTCTCGTCAAAAACGAGCTTGACGCGATAGTTTATCAAAAGGGACAAAAACTTCTTGGCTCAGACCTGCTTGACACGAATTATCTTTTGCACATAACAGACGGGGATATAAAGAAGTTCACCGACGCAGGCTACGGCGGAAACGTCTACAAGCTCTACGACCACGCATTAATCGCTCTGCCAAACGGCTCTGATATCATCGGTGCGAAGAAAAGCCGCAACGCAGGTAAAAACATAACCGCCTTTTACATAAACGAGACCTACGGCGTTCTTGAATGTAACAAGGAGTTTCTTACCGGAATTTACGGCAAGGACGGAGAGCTTGAGGTTCTTGCAGGCGATATTACCCAGCCAAATCGCGGCATTATAATCACCGATTACGTTGCCGACTCGATTATCTTCGGCGCAAAGCATATGTATCCCGATTACGACTCGCTTATAGGAGTTTACAAATATTCTCTTTCCGGCTCAAGATACGCGGTAATCGACGCTGTAATAGAGACGGGCTACGAGGAAAGATATACTCCTATAAAGGAAAAAATAGAGGATATCCAAAACAATTCGGCGGATTATACGAAGGCGCTTGCCGAGCTTTCCACAACCGAGGAATTTCTGAAATTCGCAGAGGAGGTTCAGCTCTATCTCGGAATCTCTTATACGTTCTCCGAGGATTATATCGCCGATATGTCAAGCAGCACCGACTTTCTTGAATGGGGCTTCGGCGCAAAGCTTTCGGTTACCTGCGGTGAAAATCTCTACGAGCTTGAAACTACGCCTTGGGTTACCACCGAAAACAAATACACGAAGAATATAGCCGAAGGACACGCGGTTCTGCCCTACTCGGTATTCAACAGCGCGGCGGGCACGAATTACACGCCCTATAACGTCTCGAGCTTCGTTCCCACCGAAATCACTCTTACCGTTTATTCCTACGACGGTCTTGCGCTCGGTGAAAAAACACTCCTCGTATCAGAGCTTACGACCATAAATTACATTTACCTAAACTCTGAGGACTTCCTTGATTTAAGACCTTGCTTCACTTCCCCCTACAGCCTTTATTTCGATAACGTATCCGAGGTTGCTATTCTCAACGAAACAGCAGACAGAACGAACTTCGCGGTTAACAGCATTGAAAGCCATAACGCGTCGAAACTTAACAAGGTCGTTATAACCTTTGAGGGACTTTTCACTATGTTTGAGATTTTCTTGCTGGTGATATGCGTGATATACCTTATGATATTCGGAGCGAATATTATAAAGAGAAATAAGTATCAGATAGGCGTTATCAAGGCCCTCGGCGGAAAAACAAATCAGATAGCAAGAATATTTATCACACAGCTTTTGCTCGTCGGAATGCTGATTTTCGTTATGTCCGGCATCGGAATATACATCGCAACCTCGCTTGCAAACGAGATACTTATTTCCTCCGTTCGCACGCATATGAACATATATATTTACAATTTGACGATTATAGACTTCATACCGAAACTCACAATTATTGATTTGATACTCGTTGTCGTGATAACGATTCTCTCCTCTTTGGCACCGCTTATTGCTATACACAAAATAAAGCCCATCAATATAATCAAGGCAAAGGAATGATTTTCAAAATTCCATACGGATTTGAAAATCAATATCGGAGATTTATATGAAAGAAAAATTAATTGCCTTAATCAAAGACGAGGACAGAGAGTCAAGCGTAGATAAAAGACGGCTATGCTTTGCGCTTTCCGTCTTGCCTACGGTTTTCAATCTTTTTATGTACGCGCTTTTTATAAAAGAAATCCGCGTATTGCTTCTCGTGCTTGCGGGGATTGCCGCAGTTTTCTTCGCGCTCGTATTTTTCTTTGAAATCAAAGACGGAGAATGGAGCGTTTTATCCCTGGCGGCAAGCGCGCTGATATCGCTTCTTACTTCTCTTTTCTTCCCTCTCGCTTATAAAATTTATATATGGCTTACCGTTATCGCCATTGAGCTTGCGGGAATGATACTGATATATATTTACAAGAACAAAATCAAATCGAAATTTTCAAGATAAGTAATATGACTATCGCATTTTGAAATTACGGTATAACTCTCGGTTATGCGCTTGACGGCAAGAGCAAGAGATACGCAACTCGCGTTTCAAACAAGCTCTGCTTTACTGAAAAATACTACTCGGGACACACGCTGCGCGAGGGTATAAGCAAAATACACGCGGGAGCGTTTGCGTCCTGCTACGAAGTTACCGAGCTGACCCTGCCGAAAACTCTCACAGCTATTGAGAGTAACGCCTTTAATAATTATACGGTTAATATTTACTTTCTTAATCAGTAAATAATTCAGTTTTATCACACATTAAGGAGAATAAAATGAAACAAAAATTACTTAGGCTTTCAGTAATAATGATAGCTATCGCGCTTTTTATACTGCTCTTTAACTATTTCTTCTTCCACTTCGTGACCGACGAGGGAGTTAGCCTTATCTGGCACCCCGAGGCAGGAAAGCCCTTCGTTGCGGAGCTAATCGGCGACCTTGCCGTGCTTTTCATATTCGGAAGCGCCGTAAGCCTGCTTCTTGCGCTCGTTGTTTTTAACGACGATAAGGAATAAGCATTTTTAAGCTGCAAAAGCTGTAAACTATTAAGAGTTAAAGATTAAGAGTTAAAGAAAATGAGAGACGGACTTTCCGGCATTACCGTTATGGGCTTTACCAGCTTTATCCAGCGAACTGAGATTATATAAAAAATCAAGGAGAAAAAATGAAACTTAAAGATATTATCTGGGTGCTTTTTATTTCAATGCTCCCATTAATAGAGCTGCGCGGTGCGATTCCCGTAGGCGCGGTGCTTGGGCTTCCGTTCTATATAAACTACGCGCTTGCGGTGGTTGGAAACCTGCTGCCCGTTCCCTTTATTCTGCTCTTTATACCGAAAATTCTGGATTTTCTTGCGAGATTTAAGCTTTTCCGCCCCGTCGTTCTCTGGCTGCATCAAAAAGCCGATAAAAACCGCGGGAAAATAGCGAAGGAAGCTCAAAACACCGAGGCTATTGCTATGGATAATTCAGCGGAAATCAGTGTTGAACTTAACACGGATATCACCGATATAAGTAAACAGGAGCTTATCTCCGACCATACCGACACTAGCGGCGAGGGACTCATCCCGAGCATAGCTCCCGAGCCTCAAAAAAGGTCTCTTATGCCTGCCGGCGCGTTTATAGGACTTATGCTTTTCGTTCTTCTTCCCCTGCCCGGAACGGGGGCGTGGACGGGCGCGCTGGTTGCGGCGCTTTTCGGTTTTCCACGCTTGAAATCCTTTATCTCAATTCTGCTCGGCGTGCTTGGCTGCGGAGTAATTATGTGCCTCGCAAGCTACGGTGTTCTTGGATTTCTTTCGTTCCTTTTGTAACACTTTTTTAAAAGGCAACATTAATAAAGTAACACTTTTTAATGTAATATCAAAAAAAGATCACCTCAGCCGAAAAACTCGCCACGGGGTGATCTTTTTTCTATTTCTTATATTTGCACCGTCATATCGGGGCATAAGCCAACTTCATTTTGAAATCTCTTTCCAACGACGCTCTTAGTCCGCAAGCTCAAAGCTAACGTCTTTGTCGGAATAAAATTGCCCGAGCGAGAGCGCGTCACCCGTCTTACAAACGGTGCTTCCCTCGACCCATACGGCGCACACACCGAGAAGAGAATCGGAATCAAACTCATCTGCCACAAAAGCACCGTACGCTGCGAGCGCAAGCTCAACGCAGCTTTTCTCGGAGGAAGCAACAAGCAGATCGTTCAGCGAATTTTTACAAAGACCCGTTTTCGCATCAATAAACATATGCGCGCTCTCACCGTCGGAATACATATAATAGCCAATCGAGCCTAGTCCCGCGGTCGGATAGCTTTTAAAGGTTGCCGAAGCAATTTTTTCCTCATAGGATGCCACGCAGACAGGATAAACCTTATCTACATATTTTCCGCTCACCGTGAACGAGTATCCCCTATCGCGTCCGTCAAGATTACGCGAGTATCCGTCATAGGAGCTTATTGCTCCGTACGTCATATTTTCCGCAATCATTGCTTCCGCTATACCGTCTACAACGAAGGCGTTTTCAAATACTCCGAAATCGAGAAATCTTTCACCGCCGAAGGATGCCGCAAAAGCTGTATACTCTTCGGATATCTCAAGCCTTACGGTGTTATTACCTAGAAGCTTTAAGTTTATAGCATCGGGATCGGATGCATACCTTGCGGCAGCTTTGCATATCTCAGCCGACTCGGCATCCCTTTTCGGGTCGTTCATTTCGGCATAGACGTCTTCGCTTGCGGAAAACAGACTGTCATACCACTCAAGCACAAGCCCTAGATAAAGAAATCTTGAGCCGCTCTCTTCCATAGCCAGAAGCGCCGAATAAAGAAAGGGATCAACCTCGATATCCTCACCCGCGTGATGATTTATATAATAAAGGTTGCGTTTTCCCAAATGCTCAGTATCTGACGACAAAAGACTGCAAAACCTATCAAGCGAATCCGAATAAATCTTTGATATTCGTCTGTTATCACTAGATGCGGATGCGCCCGATGCGCCTATGTCGTAGTTCAAGATGAACATATCCGAATACACTCCGTTCGCATCGATCTCGGTATATCCCTTACTGTTTCCAAAAAAGGCGGCCGCTGCATAAACGATTGCGGTTACTCCAAGCGCGAGAAGAACGACTACGGCAATCAGCCTTACCGTCTTATTGTTCTCAGTCAGCTCTGCTTTTATAACGGGTTTCACCGTCGGTCGCTTATCCTTTGCATTTTTTGCCATTTTCTGTTTTCCTTTTCTAATATTTCTTATTCTAAAGTTAAGCCCGCCTCACTCCCAAATCCGCGAGGCAGATCGGGAATAAGACGAGCCTTAATTAGTCTGATTAAAGTAATGCCGAAAGCAAACCAATACCAAATATGGCTATTATAGTGCCAACCGTTGCAAGTCCGGCAAATGCTCCGCGGCGGCAAGCCTTATAGTTTTTGATATGCTTATGTTTCTTGAATATAGCTCCCGCTATAAGTCCTATAGGAGCAAGAAGGAACGAACCGATAGTATACCACTTGCTTCCCGTATCGTGGATAGGAGTATCGAGAATATACTCGCCTGCGGGCATCTGCTCGGTTTCGGTATTCTCCTCATGCACGTCGGTATCGTTTATACCCTTGATTACTACCGATCTCGGAGTTTTTCCGGATTCGCGTATTCTCTTGTATTCCTCGATCTCCTTCTCGTTTCCGTAAACAAAATGCTTGTTACCTATGTCAACAAGAGTCGGTTTATCGGTTGAATAATCGTGCACCGACGGATCGTAGGTAAAGAGTACCTTATCCTTCTCGAGCTTGGGATCGGGAATCGGAATAGCGGAAATCAGCGAACGGGTGTAGGGATGAAGCGGGAATTTGAAGAGCTCCTCAGCCTCTGCGATCTCAACGATATCGCCCTTATAAATAACACCTATTCTGTCCGAAATAAATCTTACGATAGAAAGGTCGTGAGCTATGAAAAGATAGGTAATATTCTTTTCCTTCTGGAACTTCTTAAGAAGATTGAGTACCTGAGCACGGATAGACACGTCAAGAGCGGAAATCGGCTCGTCTGCAACGACAAGCTCAGGCTCCATAACCATCGCTCTCGCGATACCTATTCTCTGCCTCTGACCGCCCGAAAATTCGTGAGGATATCTCGTCAGATGCTCGGGGAGCAATCCAACCTCCTTGATCATGCTCTCAACCTTTTCAACTCTTTCCTTCTCATCCTCGAAAAGGTGGAAATTGTAAAGTCCCTCGGAAATGATATAATCTACGGTTGCGCGCTCGTTAAGAGATGCAGCGGGGTCCTGGAATATCATCTGCACGTTTCTTATGACCTCTTTTTCAAGAGAGCCGGGAATCTTGCCCGATATTCTGACACCCTTATACTGTATCTCACCTGCGGCGCAGGGATTAACACGGATAACGGCTCTGCCTATCGTAGTCTTTCCCGAGCCAGATTCTCCAACAAGCGAGAAGGTCTCGCCGCGATAGATATCAAAAGATGCGTCCTTAACCGCTCTTACGGCTTTGTCACCCTTGCCGAACGTTATGTCAACGCCCTTCAAGGATACGAGTATTTCCTTACCGTTATCGTCTACGGGTCCGTTCTTCGGAAGATGCTTCGGCGCGGATAGATTTTTATTCAGTTCCATGTCAAGCACCTCCTACAGAGCTTCCGTCATCACTTCCGACGGCGTTTTCAATATTGAACACACGAAGAAGCTTCTCGTGAGTGTTAAAGAGTATCTCCGGCTTTTCGATCTTGGGAGCTCTCGGGTCAAGAAGCCAGGTCTTCGCATAATGCGTATCGCTGACCTTGAACATAGGAGCCTCCATGAGAGTATCAAGCTTTAAGCAATAAGGATTTCTCGGCGCAAACGCGTCGCCGACGATATCGTTATAAAGCGATGGGGGCGTTCCCGATATGGAATAAAGCTTGGTATTTCTCTCCGCTAGCTGAGGCAACGAGGAAAGAAGCGCCCATGTATACGGATGCTTCGGATCGTAGAATACGTCCTCTACCGTTCCAAGCTCTATTATCTGACCTGCGTAAAGAACTGCAACTCTCTCAGCAATATTCGCAACAACGCCGAGGTCGTGCGTGATAAATACTATCGTGTAACCGAATTCCTTTTGAAGATCCTTGATAAGCTTGAGTATCTGAGCCTGGATCGTAACGTCGAGCGCAGTAGTGGGCTCGTCGCAAATGAGTATCTTCGGCTGGCAGGAGAGGGCGATAGCGATAACTATTCTCTGCCTCATACCACCCGAATACTGAAAGGGATAATCGTCAAATCTTGCTTCAGCATTCGGAATTCCGACCTTTTTCATAAGAACGAGAGCTCTTTCTCTCGCCTCAAGCTCGGAGCATCCCTGATGCTTGATAATAATAGAAGTGATCTGCTTACCTATGGTAATTATAGGGTTAAGCGAGGTCATGGGGTCCTGGAAGACCGTTGCGATCTTTCTACCTCTTATCTGGCTCCAGTCCTTTGCGTACTTGATCTCCGCAAGGTTAACGACGCATCTTCCGTGAAGAATATCGTCATCACTGTAGCCAAGATATCTTACTCTGAACACTACCGTTCCGAAAATGCTGTTTCTTACATCATCGGAATCGAGGTCCGCGCCCATTATCATACCGCGCTTGACGGCGGAAATGAGTTTGAACATAAATTTAAGTCGGCTGTAAAGTCTGTATCTTCCTACCGAGAGGTAGATCTCCTTTGCAAGCACAAAGTTTCTCTGTCTCATCTCTTCGGTGATCTCGTGAGAGCAAAGCTCGCGATACTCAGCCTCGAGCTGAGCAAGCTTCTCATTATAGCTGTCAACGTATGCTTTATCAGCACGAGCTTTAGCTCGGTTTTCTTTGATTATTCTCTTCTTTTCACTCTCAAGCTCGGCAATAGCGGCAGCATAACCCTTGATAGCCGCATCAGCCTCCTTGTATTTGTCCTTTTCTTTTGAGCGGTCGAGGGTCTGCTTCTTGTTGAAGAGCTCGGTCTTCTTGAAGGTAAGGTCGTCTATACGCTTGCGGATTCGCTCTTCGTTCTCTGAGTCGAGTCCCATCTTACGCTTATACTCAGCCTTGAGCTCCTTGATCTGACGGTAGACCTCGGCGCCGAATTCGCGCTTTGAGTGACGGTTAAGAATGGAATGAGTCATCGCAATCAGCTTCTTATCAAAGCCGCCGACTCTTACGTTGGTTTCCGACAGCTCGTCGTCGTTAAATACTATAGAGCCGTCGCTGATAAATCCGTTCTGATCGAGCATTCCCGCGAAGGTCTTTGTAAATACCGATTTTCCCGAGCCCGATTCTCCAACGATCGCAATAGATTCGTTTTCATAAAGATCAAGAGAGATGCCTCTTATCGCGGTAAGCACTCTTCCGCGCACGCGGAATTTTACCTTAAGGTCCTTGATCTCAAGTAATTTCTTTCTGTTTTCCACGGTTGCCTCCTACATATGCGTCCTCGGGTCTGAAGCATCACCGAGATTCTGACCGACAACGTAAAGCACGACTGTTATTATAGAAGCAATCGCAACAGGGCTCCAGAACTCAAATTCCCAACCAGAAGTTACCATCGAATTCTGCGCAGCCTCGATTATCTTACCGAGTGACATATCCGTAAGACCCATTCCTATATAGGAGAGGAATACCTCGTATGATATATAAGAAGGAATCTCGGTCGCCATAAGAGTTACTATTACAGACGTCATAAAAGGAAGAATATTCTTCGTAGCTATGCGCCAGATAGGAGTTCCAAGACATCTTGATGCAAGATTGTACTCTCTGTCTCTTATAATAATAACCTGCGTTCTTATGAAGTAAGCGATTGAAAGCCAGCCCGTTACAGTCAAGGCAAATACCATCGACCAGAAGGATGCCGACATAATAAGAACGATAACCGAAATAAGAAGTATATAAGGTACGTTTGCTATAATGTTGTATACCTCTGTCATAACCATATCTACCTTCTTTGAGAAGCCCCATACCGCGCCGACGAGTACACCGACCGTCATATTAATTATAGCGCAAACGAGGGCAAGAGAGATAGATATACTCGAGCCGTACCAGATAGCGTCAAAGGTGGACTCACCCGACGCGCCCGTTCCGAGCAGCCATTTTAGTCCAAAGCCGAATTTTTCAATAGCGGCGCCCGGACGAAGGTGCTTCGAGGCGGGGTCGAGAAGGTTAACGAAGGGGTCATATTCGGGATCATATCCCGTGAGAAGCGGGTAAATATAGGTAAATACTACGATAAGTCCAAGAAGCGCAAGGACAATTATATTGAGCTTGTTCTTGAAGAACACACGGAAAACCGACTGCCAATAAGAATATCTCGGCGCTGTTATACGCTCGGATTCAAGCTCGTCATTATCCACTCTCGCGAAGAGCTCTGCTTCAGACAGACCGAGCCCGTTAAGATCTATAAGCTTTTCTTCCATCTTACTTTCCTCTCTTCGTCGTAAATGAAATTCTCGGATCAACAAGACTCATAAGAATATCTCCGAGTATAATTGAAACTACCGAAAGCAACGCGTAGAACAGTGTTACGCCGACGATAACGCCGTTATCGTACTTGTTGATAGCCTCGGTCAGAAGGTTACCTGTACCGGGAACTACGTATACACGCTCCGTAATAATTGCTCCGACAAGTGCTCCGAGCACGCTGCCCGGGATACCGTGAACTATAGGAATAATTGCGTTCTTAAGAATGTGCTTCGAGAATATCTCACCCTCGGAAAGACCGCCCGAGCGGGCAAACTTAACGTAATCCGAGTTCATCTGGTCTATCATATAGCGTCTGAGCCACTTCATAAGCGAAGCAACCGACGGCAACGCGAGGGATACGATGGGAAGGATATACATAAGCCACGTCTTATTCTGCAGGTCAAACCTTGTGGGAAGCCCGATCGATCCGCCTATCGCCTTGAATAAGAAGATGTATGCAAGCGAGGGTACGGCGATAATGAATACGATATATATGGTTCCGAGCTTATCAATAAGCTTGTCCTTCTTGAGCGCCATAAGCGTTCCGAGCGGTATTGCAAGCACGTACGCCATAATTACCGAAATTATACCTATAACGAAAGAGAAGCCTATCTTCGACGAGCTGTCCTTATACGTCGTTACCGACGTGTAATCATCGGTAAAGCAATTCTTCTCAACAAGCGTTCCGTTCGCAAGAGAACCGGGAATATACACCGCAGAGTGCAGATTATCCGCACTTTCGTTTACATATCCAGTAGGATAATGCACCACAGAGTTCTTGAAGCTACCCTGAGATGATACCATAGTATCGAATACGTCAATACCGTTATTTACAGTATACGACGTTCCGAGACTTATCTTGAAAAGGTTCTGATGAATATAGGGGAAGGACGAATCAAAATACAAAATATATTTGTGCCTCGTTCCGTTACCCATTATCGCGGGAGAGAACTTCTCTCCTCCGTAAACGGGATCGTGAAGAGTAAAGGAAAGACCTCTGTTTTCAATATCCTCTTCTACGTAATGAATATTGTCAACCGTTACAAGGCCCGTTATATAATTCCAAAGACGGCTGATCAATGGAATATCTTTAGCTGCATAAAGGCGAGGCTGTCCACCTTCCTTATAACGCTTTGTTCCGGGCATATAATCACCGGGAAGCCTTACGACCTTATAGCCGCGGCTCTCGTATTTTTCTTCAAATTTATCAATCATTAAGGACGTCTTCTCATTGTCAAGCGAGCCGTCCTGCTTTCCGCCGATATTGGAGACCTCGGAATATTCCTCCGCGGTCAGCTCTCCTGCGGCTTGCAGCTCCTTAAGATAATCGGTATACGGAACGTAATCAAGGTATCCGTACTTTTCCCAGGTCTGCAATTTATAAATTTCTTTGTTATTGCTTTTTTGCTTCTGATATATACCGTCGGTGGCAAATATCAGGTTTCTGTCTAGACACGTGTATATAAGCAGCATAACGATAGCAACAACTATTACTATCGATAACAGGCCGCGCAGAATACGGCCGAGTAAATATTTTGTCATAATTACTACTCTCTTTAAAGGCACGATAAGAGGGTGAAAAATCACCCTCTATCGCTTTATTGGTTTTTATTCTATTATACCCTTTTTTAGTATTAGAATATACCGATACACTTGGTCATATATCCTGCGTATGCGGGAAGGAATGTATCGAGGTAGGTCTGAGGATCACCGTAGTCAGGTCCCCAACCGGAAAGGTCGTACATATCGTAGTTAGCCTGATTTCCGGTAAGTGTGTCGTAACCTGCATAGTACCATTCGTCAGCGGTTGCGCACTCAACAAGGTTAACCTTAACCTTGCCTTCAAGAGCAGACTCGATGGACTGCTTGTAAGCGTTCTCCTTGTTCTTCCATGTATCGCTGATGGTAAGAGTGGGAACGTCGATATAGATGGGCTTTTCAGCGGAAACCTCGATACCGATAGCTGCAAGCTCTTCAATTGCCTTGGTGAGCTCAGCCTTAGCGTTATCTACGTTGTACCAGCCGTCAAATCCGTCAGAGGAGCCTGCGCCGCCATCAGCGGTGGGATCCCAAACCTTGATCTTGACGCCGTCAGCATCGATCTGATCCTGCATGATCTTACCGTACATAGTACCAACGCCGTAGGTCTTATCAACGCCGTTGATCTTAACGGTTACTTCCTCTGTAAGAGAAACGAAGTTACCGGGAGTATAGGTGTTACGAAGCGAGTTGTACTTAAGATCCTCACCTACGCCCTGAGCATTGTAAGTAGCTCTGTCGGTAGCGAAGGAGATAGCACGTCTGAAGCTTGCGTTACGGAGAGCAGCGATTGTTCTCTCTCTCTCGGTAGCATTCTTGGGAGACTCAAGAGCGTTGTCGGAAACAACGTTGTTGTGAGCTTCGCGGTTTACATTGTAGAACGCCATGAACGAGGTAGCGTCGGTAGAAGAAACGTAGCCGTAAAGCTCGAAGTACGTCTTGTCGCTGTTAGGAGCCTTGTCTTTTCTAGCCTCAACGAGAGCGGAAGCGTTAAGTCCTGCACCGTCAAGAGCGCCGGTCTTCATATCGTTGTAGCCTCTGAGAACTTCTTCACCGTCGTCATAGAGCCAAGTGATCTTGTTGAGCTTGATGTTAGCTGCATTCCAGTAGCTTGCGCTCTTCGAGAATACGATAGAGTTCTTAGCAACGTTGGAAGTAATGGTGTAAGGACCGCAGTATGCGATAGAGTCGGGACCCTTAGCATAAACGTAGGTCTCAGCAGCGGGATTATAATCTGCGCCGAACTTACCGCCCTTAGCAACGTAGTACTCACGGCTCATAGGAGCGAATACGCCGTATCCAAGGTAAGTAAGGAAGTAAGATGTGGGCTGGCAAAGAGTGTAAGAAACCTCGTTGGTCTCTGCATTTGCCTTAACGCCAACCTGAGCGAAGTCGGTAACAGTACCGTCGATGTACTCGGATGCGTTAACGATGAGTCCCTGAACGAGATACTCAAGTCCGCCTGCTGCGTCGAGCATATGCTGGAAGCCTGCTACGAAGTCGTCAGCCTTAACGTCAGCAACCTTGTTGCCCTGAACGTCAGTCCAGATAGCGCCGGTTCTGATCTTGAAGGTGTAGGTCTTGCCGTCATCGGATATGGTCCAGCTCTCAGCAAGAGCAGGCTTAAGGCTACCCTCTGCATCATACTCTACAAGTCCGTCGTAGGTATTAACAAGTGCCTCGGAGTCAACTGCCTTAGAGGTAGCAAGAACGTCCCAGTTGGAAGGATCGGATGTGTAAATAAGCTTATACTCATCCTTAAGGGTATAACCCTTGCCAGCAAGGAAGGTCTCTGCCCATTCAGCGTATGTGCCTGTGCCCTTAAGCTCAGCCCATTTAGCCTTCATTACGTCTCTGTCCTCAGCGGTGAGAGGATTGGTAGCTACGAGAGCATTGTGATATCTGTAGGAGTCGTTACCCCAGAGAGCAAAGGGAACGGTGTAAGGAGCTACGCGGGATATAGCGTAGTTACCGCCGTTAGAGTAGATAGGAAGCATAACTGCAGCCTCCATAAGCTTTGCCTCTGCGATCGCCATAAGCGCATATCTCTTGGATACGTTCGTCTCAGTCTTTGCTACTTCATATGCAGCATAGAAATCACCGAGAATGTCGTCGTAGATCTTCTGCGACTTTTCGTCGTAGTCTGTGTACTGCGCGTAAGGATCAACGTATGTTACGGGTTTATTCTCGTCAGGATTCTTATCTTTACAGGATACAAGAAGAGAGAAAGCCATAACCAAAACGAGAAGGAGCGCAATAAGTTTTGTCTTGGTCATTTTTCAATGTCCTCCAAATAAAATTTTATATACAGCGCAAAGCGCAATATACCTAAGTTCTCCCTTTCGGGACACGGTTTACTCCACGACAAAACCGGGATTTTTGCAAAATTTCGGCTTTCTCGCGATATTAAAGATATTTAATTATACAACGCCTCTCTTTTTTTGTCAATACTTTTCTCAGATAAACTCGGTTTTTTCGTGAATGCATTAAAAAATAAACTAAAGTTGAACGGTTTTTTGACAATTTTGCACAAATGTCTTTCTTCAAAAGCGGAAATCAACTCTTTTCAACTAAACTGCCTCGATTTCGTCGCCCGGAATAACGCGTTCCCAAATTTTTCAGATTCTTCAAGTTTCGGTCAAAGCGCATTCTTTCCATTAATTAATAGTCGGAATCATCGCTCGCCAAAGCCCGAGGAAGACGTTTGATTAAAAACGGGGGTTATTCCGGCTCCTATGAAAGCTTCCTAAGGATAGCCTTAATTTTTTTCTCGTCTATCCTATTCTTCTTGCCCTTCACAGTAAGGGTAAGATTTTCCACTCTGAAGATTTCGGCGGCAACCTCGAAAAGCCTATCTGCCGTCACGCTTTCGTATCTGTTTTTTCGTTCCTCAATCGACGAATAATTCGCGTTCATTATGTGGTTATCGTACGCAAATGTAAAGTTTAGTTCACGAGAATCGTCATAAAGCATATAGGCATTGTCCACGTACCCTGCTTTTATACAGTTGTTTTCCAGGGCTGATTTTTCTTTAATTGAGTTTAAAATATCCACGGTGATTGCTATGGCATCGCATATGCTTTTCTCCTTCAGCTCGAAGGAAAAATATATAGTTCCGATGTTTTTATAACGCTCGACGGCGCCGTTTATATCGTAAAAGAGTCCTCTTTTTTCGCTCATTTCGTAAAACAGCTTCGAATTGTATCCCGAAAGAAGTAAATCGTAAATCAAATCGGTTTCCGCCATCGTGCATTTCTGCATATCTATATCAAACGTGAAGCGCACCATATAAAAATCCGCGTTTTTAACAGAGACGTCAAGCTCTCTTTTGCCGAAATTACTCGGCACGGGCGCATAGTTATCTCTCTTTTCGGCATTCTCAAGGCTTGCTTGCTCTATAAGCTCGGAGAGGTAACCGAGGTCAGAGTCATCAACATTGCCCGTTACGTAAAAGAAAATATTTTCGCGCGAGAAGACCGATTTCCGATACTCCTCAAGTTTTTTTGCCGTTATTCTGTCAACCGCCTTGTTATTCCCCACAATCGAAGAGGCAAGGGGCGTTCCCGAAAATACTATTTTATTCGTAAAGGTGGCAAGAGAATTTTTATCGTCGCTCTCCCGCATCTCCGCCTTTATACGCTTACGCTCGGCATTTATATCCGACGCACCGAGCGACACGGGACACAGTATTTTTGATATTATCTCTGCACCCGTGCGAAAATTCACGCTTCCGCCGCTGACGTAAAACTGAACCATCTCGCTATAGGTTGAAGCGTTAAATTCAAGTCCGCGTTTATCAAGCAGACGGTATAGCTCCATTCCGTAAAGCTTATTTACGTTTCTTATCAGAATATGCTCGAGAAAGTGAGTTATACCCGAGTATTTAGTATCCTCGTACATACAGCCCGCTTTGACGAACACCGATATATAAAAGCTATGGAGCGCCGGATTTTTATAGTAATAGACAGAAACTCCGTTTTTCGTTTTTCGCTCTCTTTCAAATTCGGGCATAAGGCACCTCCCTTTTATTCTTCGCGCTAACAGTTTACCACATTTTAAAATATTTTGCAAGTGCCCGTATCTATTTTATAAAAGCTTTCTTCCGCGCCGTTTTTTATGCGCTATAGCAAAAATAGGATTTTAAGCCTCTCACTGCATAAAAACGGCAGGAGTTACCGTTTTTTCACAGTATTCTCCCACCGTTTTATTCTGTTGCGCCTGATTTACAGGCTAACCGTGTCATTTTTTAAGTTTAATCAAACGTTTTGTCGATTTTAAATCTCATAATTTTTCTAGAGGTATTCTTCTCAAATTCCTCGTTTCTTATTTTAACCTTATCAACCGCCTTGTACGATACATTCTTTGCGTTAACCTTTTTTATTTCTTCCTCAAAGTAGCTTTGGGCGTCGTCTATCGAATGAAGCTTGAGCGCCTCAAAATCGGGGAATATTTCGGCAACGATAAGCTTGTTTGATTCATCGGATTTTGACACGCCCTCGTACACGACGACCTCACCGACACCGTATATACCCTGAATATCCGTTTCTATTTCCTCGGGATATACGTTCTTTCCGTTAGAGAGGATAATAAGGTTTTTGCTTCTGCCCGTAATATATATCCACTGGTCGCCGTCAATTACTCTGACGTAGCCGAGGTCGCCCGTATGGAAGAATCCGTCCTCGTCAATTACGGCGCGGGTAGCTTCCTCCTGACCGAAATAGCCGAGCATTACGTTAGGACCGCGGTAGCATATCTCGCCCTCGCCCGCTTCGTTGGGATTTGCAATTTTAACCTCGCCGCCGATAATGGGCATTCCGACCGAGCCCTGCTTTCTGCACTCGTTTCTGTTGCAGGAAATAAGGGGCGCGCATTCGGTTATACCGTAGCCGTTAAGAATTACCACGCCTATCGACTCGAAGAAGTCTATTATGGACTGGTTTAAAGCCGCGCCGCCGCAGATTATCATTTTAAGCTCGCCGCCGAAGTTGGAGAGAACCGACTCGCCAAAGAGCTTTTCTCTTACGTCTATTCCGACCTTGCGGAGAAGATTTGAAATTTTTATACCCGTCTTAAGAGTTTTAAGCTTTCCCGTTTTTTCCGCAGTTGCCATAATTCTCTTATAAAACGTCTCAACAAACAGAGGAACGAGTATAAGGTGGGTGGGCTTGAAGTGCTTAAGCTCATCAAGTATATACCTGATTCCCGAGGAAATATACACCTCGCAGCCCTGCGCGAAGTGACCGACGAAGTTTACCGTCGAGCCGAAGGTATGGTGCGGAGGCAGAGCAAAGAGCGTTCTTTCGGTTATATTGAAATTATACATTCCCTGCTCCATATCGCTGCAGATATTCTTAAGCGAAAGCATAACTCCCTTTCCCTTGCCCGTAGTTCCCGAGGTGAAAACTATAGAGGATAGCTTTTCGTTATCAATTTTATAGTCGTAATAGCTTCTGTCGCCCGCGTCGTGCTTTTCTTTACCCAGAGCGACCAGCGACGATAGCTGCGTTGCAAAATCAACCTTTATATCGCCCATAGATATGAAGCTTGAAAGCGCCGGGACTTCCTTTTTAACCTCTGCTATCTTATCGGCAATTTTATCGGTGAAGAACACATACTCACAGCCTGCCGTATTAAGTATGGACGCGATATCGGATACCGGAAGCTCCTTATCAATCGGTACGGTTACAGCTCCGACGCACATAAGCGCGGTATAGGAGAAGAACCATTCTATCGACGCCTGACCTACAATACCCACCTTTTTATCCTCAAGCTTCATAGAATGAAGCTCGGTCGAAAGATATCTTATATAGTCGCGGCTTTCTCGGAAGGTTATCTTTTTAGTTTCCTTATCCTTAGGCTCAAGCTTATACTGAAATGCGTTTTTTTCGGGAAATCTCTCCGCTACGTTTTCAGTCATCTCGCGGAAGTCGGAAAACTTAGTTGTTTCATAAAGAGGATAATTCTTTTTTCTGTTTTTAAAAGTCATTATTATTTCCTTTCAAGTTTTAATTCACGTAACATTTTAACATTTTTGTTTGACAATGTCAAGCAAAAGTTATTTTCGGCATATTTCTCCGTTAATTATTGTTAAAACACGAGCAAATTTAATCGATAAAGCGCAAAAATACGGTCCGACACGGAAAATACGACAACAAGGTTGACTTAACGCTTAAAATGTTGTAAAATAATGTGTCAACGAAAGGAGAAGCTATGTTACCCGAAAAATTTAAAGAGCGAATGAAAAAAATTCTCGGCGATGAGTACGGCGACTTTCTTCTCGCCCTCACCGAAGAAAAGGAAATAAAGGGCTTGCGCGTAAACAGTTTAAAGGTAGACCCAAGCGTATTTTCAGAGCGTAATTCTCTGCCGACGGAGCCGCTTTCCTACGTGCGCGGCGGATACCTATTATCAGAGGCAGTCCCGGGGATAGGAAACACGCCTATGCACGCCGCAGGTCAGATATATATACAGGACCCGGGAGCTATGGCAAGCGTTGCCGCGCTCCATATAAAGCCCGATATGGCAGTTTGCGACCTCTGCGCCGCGCCCGGCGGAAAATCTATCCAGATTGCCGCCGAGCTTTCCGACGGGGGATTTATTTTGTCAAACGAGTACGTTCCGAAGCGCGCGAAAATACTCGTCGGAAATTTCGAGCGAATGGGAATCCGCTGCGGCGCGGTTACCTCGCTTGACACTAAAGAAATTGCGAAGCTTTACGAAAATACCTTTGATATCGTAGTAGCAGACGCCCCCTGCTCAGGCGAGGGTATGTTCAGAAAGAACGTTCCTGCTATTGAGGAATGGAGCGAGGAAAACGTAAGACTTTGCAGCGTAAGGCAAAGAGAAATTCTTGAAAACGCGGGCATAATCTTAAAGGGCGGCGGAGAGCTTCTCTACTCCACCTGCACCTACTCTATCGAGGAAAACGAGGCGGTGGTCGACGCGTTTCTTTCCGCGCACCCCGAGTTTGAATTACTTAAAGTCAACGACGAATTGCGCGCCGTAACAGCCGACGGAATAGTCTTTGCGGGCGCTGAAAACAAGGATTTATACAAGTGCCGCAGATTCTATCCTCATAAATCGAAGGGCGAGGGGCAGTTTTTAGCGCTTTTACGCAAGAAAAACGATAACGGGTATGGGTGTAAGTGCAAGGACAGCTTAAAAGCGCCCTCGAAAGAGGAAATGAGAATCATTGACGATTTCTTCAAGAACAGTCTTTCGGAGCGTCCCTCGGGGCGTATCGCAAAGCACGGAGAAAATATCGTTATTATCTCACACGGATACCCGCTTCCCGAAAGAAGCGTTTTCTCTGCAGGCGTTCTTATCGGAGAGATACGCGGCAAAAACCTTTTCCCCTCGCATCAGTTCTTCTCGTCCTACGGGCATCTTTTCAAAAGGAAAGAGATTCTTGATGAAAAGAGAGCTTTGGATTATATGCGCGGTATGGAGCTTGACGCACTCGATTTTTCGGACGGCGGCTTCTGCGTGCTTATCTATAATACGTCGGTCATAGGCGGCGGTAAAATGAGCGGCGGTAAAATCAAAAATCACTACCCGAAAGGCTTAAGAATTAATTAAAAGCAAATTATTGTTTACAAACAAAGGAGAATACACTATGGAAAACAAGGTATTGGCAACAGTTGGCGGTATGCATATCACGTCGGCAGACGTTGATGAATTTCTCTTATCTCTCGGTCAGAGAGCGCAGAGCTACAACAATTCCGAGGGAAGAGCTATGATATTAAAGCAGCTTATCGACTCAAAGCTTCTGCTTCTTGACGCAAAGAGAAATCTTTACGAGGGCGAGGCTGAGTTCCGCGCCCAGCTTGCAAAGCTTAAGGACAACCTCTTGACGAACTATGCGGCAGAAAAAGCAATCGCGGCAGCGCAGAAGGTTAAGGACGAGGACGTCTTGAAGTTCTATAACGAAAACCCCGATAAATTCAGCACGGGTGAAGCCGTTAACGCAAGTCATATTCTCGTTGCCGCAGAAGACGAGGCTCTTGCAATCTATGAAAAAATCGCATCGGGCGAGATAAGCTTCGAGGACGCTGCAAAGGCGCACTCCTCCTGCCCATCAAAAGATAACGGCGGCTCGCTCGGAGACTTCACGAAGGGACAGATGGTTCCCGAATTCGACACTGCGGTATTCTCAATGGAAGTCGGAGAAATTACGAAAACTCCGGTTAAAACTCAGTTCGGTTATCACCTTATAAAGCTCAACTCCAAGACCGAATCCACGGTGACTCCCTTTGATGAGGTCAAGGACGGAATCCGCGCTATGCTTGAAAACGAGAAGCAGCGCGCGGCGTACGAGAGCAAGATAAATCAACTCAAAATTATGTACCCCGTCGACGTGCTGGCATGACGAACGAAGAAGAACTCTTATACAAAAGATTTACAGAGCTTGCAAAAAAAAGCGACAGCGCGTGCTACTACACCTTTACCGATTTTCTCGGTCTTGCCGAGCAGTCCGTATTTGAGAGCGCGAAGCTCGCGCTTGGCAGAATACGCTATACGCGTTTCGGCGGCGCTACCGGAACAGAGCGCGTTATGATACGCTTCGGCGACCCCGACGAGCTTGGGTACGAGGAGCCGTTCCCTATCGTTATTTTGAAAATAGAGCCGAAAAGCGCGAAATTTGCGGATAAGCTGACGCACAGAGATTTTCTCGGCGCGATACTTAACCTCGGCATTGAAAGAAAGCTCATCGGAGATATCGTTATAAGAGATAACGTCGGATACGTTTTCGCAAAGAGCGAAATTTCCGACTACATTTCGTCATCGCTTGAACGAATCAAGCGCACCGATATAAAAATATCAAGGGCTGACGAGGGCGGTTTGCCCGAGGGCGAGCTATTCAGAACCGAGAGAGTGAAAATTCAGCTTGCGGGCGAAAGGCTCGACGCCGTTATTTCCAAGGTCTATTCCATATCGCGCGAGGAATCCCTCTCGCTTTTCAAAAAGGGGCTAGTGTTCGTATCGGGAAAGCTCACCGAGAGCAATTCCTATACTCCGAAGAACGACGACGTCGTTTCGGTGCGCGGATACGGCAGATTTATTTACCGCGGCGTTTTCGGTCTATCAAAAAAGGGCAAGCTTAACGCAGAGGTTGACGTTTACGTATGATATAATTAAGGATTTAAGTCATCACGGCATTCAGTGTATAAGCGTAAAGCCACCTATGAAATACACGTTAAAGCCTGCATATTCTTGAACGAAGCTCACGATACGTATAAGCACCCTCAAATCAAAAAGCTACCGTCCAAAAAAATACAGAATGGTACCATTCAAAGAAAAAATCCCGATTTCTCGGGATTTTTTTGTATTTTTACTGAAAGACCAAGCCAAATTAAATCTTGCGGCATCGTTACGGATAAGCTATAACAATATAATCCGTCCGTGCTTTAAGAAACCGTTTTTATTCCGTCGGAGTATATAGCTCTATACTCTCGTGCCATTCCAGAAAGCGAGAGAGGTACATTTCCGAATCCGAATTAAGACAGGTCATCTCAACGTACCAGATGTTTCCCGCTTCGCCTATTACCACAACGTAATAGAATGCTGCCGTTTCTTCGCTTTCGCCGTAGCTATATCTGAAGCTGTATGATTCCCTGCTTTTATCCTTTTCGTAATATAGATTTTCCTTTTCAAGTCCGATTTTTCCGATAACGTAATCAGCGTATTCACCTGCGGTTATATCCGTCTTGACGCCTATTTCATTAAGAAAATCCTCATCGAGCTTTGACGCGGTCAGCGCAACGGTTCCTATCACGTTTGCAAAGTAAAAATCCCAGTCCTCCGACTCGTATCTTTGCATATCGTTTCTCATAACGATGCTGAAGCCGTTTTCCTTGTACGCTATGCTCTCGTAGTTAGGACGGTCGGCATAATCCGAGCAGGATACCGCGCTGAACAGCACCGAAAAAATCAGTAATGATATAATTATTATCTTTTTCATTTTTTCCCCATTATTCAAGAATAAGATTTACCGTAATTACCTTAAGCTGATTCCAATAAAAGAGCAAAGGCGCGCGTAAGAGGGGCTTTGAAAATCCTTCTGCCTCTTATACGAATCACAGTTCCTCTTTCCGTGCAATCCGAAACCTTTTTATTTTTTGGTGAGCTTTGCAAACGTAGCCATAAGCTTCTTTTTTCCTACCGAATTAAAATCGACCTCGTAGAGAATATCTCCGCCCATATCTCTTGCGGAAATTATAACGCCGTCTCCGAACATCGAATGTCTGACCGAGGTGCCCGGCGCCAATCTCTCGATGCCGAAGCTGCCTGCGTCTCTCTTTTTCTGCGCGCCGAAAATATCGGGCGTTCTGTTTATCTCGGAACGCTGCGACGCGCGCGTATCGTAGCCGCGCATCCCAGGTCTGAAATAAGACGCCGACGCTCTCGGCGGCTCGCGCCTGGGAAGCTGCTTTTCAATAAGTTCCGACGGTACCTCGCGTCTTATAAATACTGATAACATATTGTAGCTCGTTTTTCCGTACATCATTCTGTTTTTTGCGTACGTGATAAACAGCTTTTTTTTAGCACGGGTTATGGCTACGTAGGCAAGACGCCGTTCCTCGCTAAGCTCGTCCTCGTCGTGCATATTCTGCTCCGACGGAAATATTCCGTCCTCCATTCCCGCAAGAAAAACTATCGGGAATTCAAGTCCCTTTGCCGAATGAACCGTCATAAGAACTACCGCGTCGGCATCCTCGTCATACTTATCGACGTCGCTGACGAGCGCAATATCCTCAAGGTATCCGAACAGCGTCGGCTCGGTGCCGTTTTCCTCGCAGCGCGCCTCGTATTCGAGCGCACCTGCTATAAGCTCGTTGATATTATCTATCTTTCCCTCGCCCTCAAAGCCCTCAGCTATCAGCATATCGCGGTATCCGCTTCTCTCAAACACGCGGCGGATTATATCGGACACCCCTCCTCCCTCGTTTATTATACCGTCAATCAAAGCTGTAAAATCAAGAAGCTTATCGCGGCTTTTTGCAAGCGAAACGTACTCTGCGGAGCGCTTCATCACCTCGTACATCGAAAGTCCCTCAAGCGCCGCTATGCTCTCGATTGCCTCAACCGTCGCGTTGCCTATTTTTCTTTTGGGCTCGTTTATAATTCTCTTTAATCTGAGCGAGTCGCTCGTGGTATTGATAACCGAAAGATAGGCTATCATATCTCGGATTTCTTTACGGTCGTAGAATCGGGTGCCGCCGAGAATCCTATACGGAACTCCGCTTTTCGCAAAGCTCGTTTCAAGAGAACGGGCAAGCTCGTTTACACGGTAAAGAATAGCGTAATCCGAATATCTATTCCCCGAGTTCCTCACTCCTCTGCTGATGCAGTCGATTATGTAACGCCCCTCCTCGTTCTGATCGGCAACCTCACGGAGAGTTATTTTTTCGCCTCTGCCGTTATTGCTCCAAAGACTTTTTGCGTGCCTTTTTCCGTTGTTGTGAATAATTGCGTTCGCAGCGTCAAGAATAGTCTCTGTGGAACGGTAATTCTGCTCAAGCTTAACAACCGTCGCATCGGGGTAGGTTTTGTCGAAATTAAGTATGTTCTCAACGGTTGCTCCGCGGAAACGGTAAATACTTTGGTCGTCGTCTCCCACTACCATTATATTTCTGTGCTTCTCCGCGAGAGTTTTCGTAAGAACGAACTGAGCGTAGTTCGTATCCTGATACTCGTCGACGAGTATATGCCTGAATTTATTCTGATAATACTCTCTTACGCCGTCTTCCTTTTCAAGAAGCTCAACCGTTTTCATAATAATATCGTCAAAGTCAACCGCGTTATTTTCCATAAGCTTCTTTTGATAAAGCGAATATATTTTCTGCACGTCGCGGCTTCTCGGGTCGTGGGACACCTCGAATTTATCGGGTGTTTCAAGTCTATCCTTTGCGCGACTGATAATATTCGCAACCGATTTCGGCGAGAGCCTTTTTTCGTCTATTTCAAGCTCGCGCATACACTGAGTCAGAAGACGCTTGCCGTCATCGGTATCGTATATTGAAAAGCCGCTTCTGTATCCCAGTATTTCTCCGTGCTTTCGAAGTATCCTTAAACAAACCGAATGAAAGGTCCCCGCCCATATAGCGTCGGTAATGCTCTTATCCTCAAAGGTGCTATGAAGCCTTTCTTTAATTTCATTTGCCGCCTTATTCGTAAAGGTTATCGCAAGAACCGACCACGGCGGACATTGCTCGGTGATAAATTCAGGGAGAATTTCCTCGATATCCGAGGAATCAATCGACAGAGCGTAATTCAGCGCCTCTACCGTTTCATCCGAAACAGTATCGGGAACGCACTCCGAAAAATAGGCGTTTCCGTATCTTATAAGATATGCGATTCTGTTTACCAGAACCGTTGTTTTTCCGCTTCCCGCGCCGGCTAAAACCAAAAGAGGTCCCTTAGCGGTAAACACCGCTCGGCATTGCTCGGGATTCAGCTTTTCTCCGTATACCTTATCAAAGAGCGCTCTCTTTGCGTTTGTATATTCAAAACTTATGTTTTTCATAAAAAAATTGGTTCTTTCCGTATCTTTTTGTTGAAATTGACGCTTATTCGTAAAAAATACTATAATTCGTCCTGCGTTTTTCCGAGAAAGCATAGACAAGCGTGAAAGCTTTTATTTACAAAGCGTTTTCTTCCATTATTCTTTTCAATTATTTCCGCATAAATCAGTTTTTTATGCAAGAAGGTTTTCCACAGACTTTTTTGTGGATAATGTGGAAAAGTGTGGATAATTTTGCCTTGATTTTCAAGGTCTTTTTTTATTTCAGGCTTGAATTTGCAAAGTTATCCACAGTTTGCTATGTGGATAATGTGGATAACTTTTTTCTGTAAAAATATCCTTTTTCCGTTTTTTGCCGTAAAATCCTTCGTTTTGAGCAGCTTTGACGCAAAATGCCGGATATTATTTTTCTGCCCTTGTTTTTTGCCTTTTCAATTCGTAATAAATTCGAATCTAATAGCCTCTAACGGCTGCTTTTTGTTTTTTTACCGCTTTTTCCTTTAGAATCGGAAATTCTCTGCGCCTCGCGTCTTATTCTATCCGCATCACTGCCGAAAACGCGGTCAAGCTTACTTTTCTTAGTTCTTCTCACCTCGGGAGCGACACGGCTTTTACCTCTTTGCTCTGCGGTTCTTGCGCCACTTTTTGACACTCCTGCTCGCTTGCTTTTACTCGATGCCGTACCGCGCGAGCTTTCCTTAACGGAGTGAGGCTTTTTATATCCGCCACGAGACACACCCGTGAAAGCAGGACGCACGAGGCACTCGGGAGAATTTCCGATTAAATCCTCGCGTCCGGCAAGGCGTAGCGCCTCGCGCACGAGATTTGCGTTCTCGGGTTTAGAATACTGCAAAAGCGCGCGCTGGAGCTGCTTTTCTCTGTAATCGGTCGTTACGTTAACGCGCTTTAAGGTCATCGGGTGTATACCCGTGTAATACATAACCGTGGATATCGTACCCGGCGTCGGGTAAAAGTCCTGCACCTGCTCGGGCGAATATCCCCATTTTTTGAGCCATAGCGCCATTTCTACAGCGTCGTTCATAGTAGTACCCGGGTGGCTCGACATAAGATAAGGTACGAGATACTGCTCAAGACCTGCTTCTCGGCAAAGGTCAAAGTACTTCTTTCTGAAACGCTCGTATACCTCAACCGAGGGCTTGCCCATCATAAGAAGCGCGTTATTCGCGCAGTGCTCGGGCGCGACCTTAAGCTGCCCCGAAACGTGATTCGTCACGAGCTTTCTAAAGAACGAGTCGTCTTTGTCGTATATTAGATAGTCAAAGCGGATACCCGAACGAATAAACACCTTCTTTATGCCTTTTATCTTTTCAATTTCCGAGAGCATATGCATATACTCGCTGTGGTCTACCTCTAAATTCTTACACGGAGCTGGGGCAAGACACTTTTTATTCGGGCAAACGCCCTTTTCGCCCTGCAGCTTACAAGACGGATATCTGAAATTTGCGGTAGGGCCGCCGACGTCGTTGATATATCCCTTGAAATCGGGCATTTTTGAAATAAGCTCCGCCTCGCGAATAACGCTCGCCTCGCTTCTTGAACGGACTTCTCTGCCCTGGTGGAATGCAATAGCGCAGAAGTTGCACGCGCCAAAGCAGCCTCTGTTATGCGTTATGGAGAACTTAACCTCCGTTATAGCGGGTACTCCGCCCTCACTATCGTAATCGGGATGATAGTCTCTCGCGTACGGCAAAGAATACACACGGTCAAGCTCTTCACGCGTAAGAGGGGGCATCGGGGGATTCTCTACGAGCATTTTATCGCCGTAATATTCGACGACGGCTTTTCCTCTTACCGAGTCGGTGTTCCTATACTGCGTGGCAAAAGCCCTCGCGTACGCTTCCTTATCGCTTTTAAGTACGTCGTAATCGTAGGTTTCAACAAAATCGTAATTGATTTTCTCGCCTGACTTTGCAAGATAGACGGTACCTCTTACGTCGCGTATTTTCTTAATCGGCACGCCGCGGTCAAGAAGCTTTGCAATGCGGACGAGGATATTTTCACCCATTCCGTAAGTAAGTATATCAGCTCTCGAATCTACGAGGATACTTCTTCTGACCCTGTCGTCCCAATAGTCGTAATGCGCAAAGCGGCGCAGCGAAGCTTCAAGTCCGCCTATGATTATCGGAACGTCTCCGTATGCTTCTCTTATTCTGTTACAGTAAACTATAACGGCTCTGTCAGGTCTTTTACCCATTTTGCCGCCCGCGCTGTAATAGTCGTAGGTTCTCTTTTTCTTCGAAACCGTATAGTGCGCCACCATTGAGTCTATATTTCCCGAGGTTACAAGAAATCCAAGCCTCGGTCTGCCGAATCTCTTGAAATCCTCGGCGCTCTTATAATCAGGCTGAGATAAAATTGCAACCCTGAAGCCTTCCGCTTCAAGAACTCGGCTTATTATGGACACCCCGAACGACGGATGGTCAACGTATGCGTCGCCAGAGACGTAAACAAAATCAACTTCCGACCAATTACGCTCTCTGACGTCGTCCATCGATACGGGCAAAAAATCGCGTCTATCTTTCATAAAAAGGCTTCCTTTCGCTAGTATTTGCTACTAATTGTTTACAAAAATGATATATATTCTTCTTCATTCACAAAAATGGCTGTTGCAAACGTAAAATTTGTAACAGCCAAAGGCATAATTATTACAAAGTAAAACTATCAAGGAGAACTTCCGTCTGAGTTCCGTCCTGCATATTTCTGAGCTGGGCCTTGCCGCTATCAATTTCAGAGTCACCGATAATAAGCGTATACTCTGCTCCTATCTTATTTGCATACTTCATCTGAGCCTTAAGGCTTCTGCCGAGTATATCGCACTCGCATACCTTACCGTCACGGCGCAGTCTTTCGGTTATTTCAAGTCCCTTTACCATAGCGCGCTCGCCGAGAGCGGCAACGTAAAGCGCGGGAGAAGCCGCGGGAATATTATCAAGTCCCTGCGCCTTCATAGCGAGAATAATTCGCGTAAGTCCCATACCGAAGCCGATACCCGAAAGCTTAGGGCCGCCGAGCGACTCCACAAGACCGTCGTATCTTCCGCCTCCGCAAACGGTAGACTGAGCGCCTATACCCTCTGCGATAAACTCAAAGACGGCACCCGTGTAGTAATCAAGGCCTCTTACGATAGAGGAATCAACCGTATATTCAATGCCCATAGCGTCGAGCGATTTTTTGAGCATATCGAATTTTGATTCGCAGTCCGCGCAAAGATGCTCTGTAGTCTTCGGAGCGTCCTTTGCTATTTCATGGCAGTCCGGGTTCTTACAGTCGAGCAGGCGCAAGGGGTTTTTATCAAGACGGGTTTTGCAGTTATCGCAAAGCTTGTCCCGATGCTCCTCAAAATAGGAAACGAGAGCCGAACGGTAAGCAGGACGGCATTCCTTACAGCCTATCGAGTTAAGGTGAAGCTTAATATTTTTAAGACCTAAGCGTCTTATAACAGAAGCGGCAAGAGAAATTGCCGTAGCGTCGGCAGCAGGACTTTCCGAGCCGAACATTTCGGTACCGAACTGGAAAAACTCGCGGCTTCTGCCTGCCTGGGGCTTTTCGTGGCGGAAGCAAGAGATTATATAGTAATACTTAAGCGGCATCGGGTCGGAGTATTTTCCGTTCTCAATCAGGGCGCGCACGACCGAAGCCGTACCCTCGGGACGAAGCGATATCGAATATCCGTCCTCTTTATCCTCAAAGGTATACATTTCCTTTTGCACGACGTCCGTGGTATCACCTACGCCTCTTACAAAAAGCTCGGTATTTTCAAAGGTGGGAGTTCTTATCTCACCGTAGCCGTATTTCTCGGCTTCCTCTCGCATTATTCCTTCTATATAACGGAACAGAGGAGTTTCGCTCGGCAAAATATCCATAGTTCCTTTAATTTTCTGAATCATCGTTCTGTCCTTCCCTTTCTCCGTGAGCAATATCCAAAAGCTCGGTTATTCGTTTCTCGTCACCGATATACGAGAGCATACCTATCACCGCCTCAAAGCCGGTAGCAGTGCGGTAATCCTTTCCCGACGCCCTTTTCGGCTTATTGAGATGCGTTGAATTGAACGCGCGGCGGAAAACCTCTCGCTCTCTTTCAAGAAGCATATTTTCTATTTTTTCATAAGCTTTCGCCTGAGCCTCTGCGGTAACGTATCCGAGCGACTGCTCGTTAAGCTCGCCCGACTTAGATATACCGCGATTTACCAGCATAGTCCTTATATACAGCGAGTGGCGCGCATCACCTATATAAGCAAGCGCCAGCACCGACGGAAGACTTGCTCCTGTCAATTTATCCTGCATTTTTATACCGTCCGAGAAATGTGTTGTCGTTATTACAACAGTATACCAAATTTATCCCTCAAAATCAATAGTTATATAAAATATTTTTAATTTAGACTTGAAATTGCATAAGGTTATGTGATATACTTATGCTTGAAGAAGTATAATTTGTTAAAAGCGGTATTTAAAATGTGTGATTACGGTTATATAAAACGAAATTTCGATGCTCTTTCCGAAGAAATCGAGCTGACTGCAACGAGGGTGGGCGTAAAGCCGCCGAAGCTCGTTGCCGTTACGAAAAGCGGAAGCGACGGGGAGCTTACGGCGCTCGTCCGCGCCGGAGCCTCGGCTATAGGAGAAAATCGCCCGGCAGAGCTTGCAAGGCGCGGCGCGCTACTGTCTGACGCGGGGCTTTCGCCCGAGCTTCATCAGATAGGCACGCTGCAATCAAATAAAGCAAGGCTCGTTTCGAAGCCCGCGGCGCTTATTCATTCCTTGGCATCGGTTTCCTTAGCTAAGGAGCTTAACAAGGAAGCAAAGAAGCTCGGCAAAAAAATTCCCGTGCTGGTTGAGGTAAACTCTGCCGCAGAAGCTCAGAAGGACGGCGTTTTGCCCTCAGATACCGAAAGGTTTATCGAGAGCATTCTCAGCTTTGACGGTCTTTCTCTTTCGGGGCTTATGACTATGGGACCCGTTGCGGACGACCCCGAGCAGCTGCGCGAATATTTCCGTCTCACCAAAAGGCTTTTTGACAGATTAAATTCGTATTTCGGCGAAAATCCCGTGCTTTCTATGGGTATGAGCGACAGCTTTAAGGTCGCTATCGAGGAGGGCTCTACCCTCGTCCGCGTCGGAAGAAGATTATTTATGAAATAAAGGGAGGTATATACCAATGGCATTTATGAAAAACTTAGCAGACAAAATCAACAAGAAATTACACAGTGACGACGAGGTAATAGAGTTCAAGAAATACGACGACGAGAGTGACAGCAACGCTGCCTCGCGTCCCGAGCCTCAGGGCTCCACGCTCACCGCCGACGACAGCGCTAAGGAGAACGGAGGAATCGTATTCAAGGTAGTTAAGCCCCAGGATTTCGAGGAGGTAAGCACTATTGCAGATTATCTTCTTGACGGCTGCACGGTAGTTCTCAATACCGAGCTTCTCGATAAGCCCGTCTGCCGCAGAATGCTCGATTTCTTAAATGGCGTAACCTATACCACCGACGGTGATATCAAGCCGGTTGCGCTCAATACCTATATCATCACGCCTCACGACGTTGACGTTTCCGAGGAAGGTTAATTCTCTCTGCTATGAACGTTATATCAAGTTTTACCTCTAAAATAAAGAAAAGACCGAGGCGCGATTATATTCTCTATTCGGTTATAATCACCGCAGGTATCCTTCTTGACCAGATAACTAAATGGCTTGCTGAAAAATTTCTCGCGCCTATTTATCCCAAAAGCGTGACGGTTATCAAGAATATCGTTAAGCTGACCTACGCGGAAAACAAGGGCGCGGCATTCGGCTCGATGAAGGATGCAAGGTGGATTTTTATGATCACCTCTACCGCGCTTATCGTCGTTCTGGCAGCCTACCTCTACCTCGGATTTGCGGAAAACAAGCTTTACGAGGTATCTATGGCTATGATAGTATCGGGCGGTATAGGAAATATGATAGACAGAATTTTCTTCAACGGTCTTTTACACCAAAATATAGGTGATAAGGTCGTTCGCGACTTTATAGATTTCTCCGACATAGGCTTCCCCGCTATATTCAACGGAGCGGATTCGTTCGTTTGCGTCGGTGCCGGAATTCTGATGCTTGCACTTATTCTTGACATAATAAAAGAGGCAAAACAGGCTAAAGCTGCAAAGGCAAGCTCCGAAAATAAGGATAACGAGACCTCGGACGGAGAGGATAACAGCCGATGACGTTCACCGTAAAAGACTGTGATATCGGCAAAAGGCTTGACGCTTATTTAGCTACTGTAACGGGCGAATCAAGAAATGCAGCAGTCCGCGCAATAGACGAGGGCCGTGTTGAAATAATCGGCAAGTCGGCAGGCATTAAGCCTGACAAAAAGTACAAGCTTTGCGGCGGGGAGACCGTAATTTTCACTGAAGAAGAAGTAATCCCCTACGAAGTTACGCCTCAGGATATTCCTCTTGATATAGTTTACGAGGACTCGGATATCATAGTTATAAACAAGCCGTCAGGTATGGTAGTTCACCCCGCGGCAGGCAATCTTTCGGGAACACTCGTTAACGCTCTGCTCTACCACTGCCGCGACTCGCTTTCGGGCATCGGCGGCGTTATGCGCCCCGGCATCGTGCATAGGATTGATAAGGACACCTCGGGACTTCTCGTCTGCGCCAAGAACGACTTTTCGCACAGAGCTTTATCCGAGGAGCTTGAGCATCACGGAATAGTGAGAGAATACCACGCGCTCGTTAACGGCGGCTTCAAGGAGCCGTGCGGTACGGTTAATCTTCCGATAGGCAGGCACCCTGTTGACAGAAAGAAAATGGCAGTTTTGCCTGAAAGCTCATCCTCGGCAAAGCACGCGATAACGCACTATGAGGTTATAGAGCATTTCGGTCAGATAAGTTACCTTAAGCTTATTCTTGAAACCGGAAGAACGCATCAGATAAGAGTGCATATGTCTCACAAAGGGCATCCGCTGCTGGGGGATACCGTTTACGGAGGCGGAAGAACGCCCTTTGAAAAGCAGCACAAATCTCTGCTTTCAGGTCAGGCGCTTCACGCAAAAAGACTTACGCTGACGCACCCCAAGACAAAGGAAAGAATGACGTTTGAGTCACCGCTTCCTGATGAATTTGAAAAGCTTTTAAAAATTTTATACGAAGAAAAATAGCGCTAAATGCAACATTTTGTTTGCATTTAGCGCTTTCGATTATATTTTTGTAAGTTATATAGGCTTTTTAAATTTGATATTCAACGTACAATAATATTTAAGTTATGCTTTATATTTCTACAGCCTTTGCACACTCCCCGTCGGGAATAGGCGAGGTATAGCCCTCTTTCGTTCTTAATTCAAACTCCGCTTTGGCTTCGGCAATAAGCTCGGGATTTTCAAACAGCTCAACCGCCGTATTTGCAAGCACCTTTGCGGCAAGCAAAAGCCCCTTATGGCCTATCGAGGTTTTCCCTGCCGACACGTTCTGCCAGGAATGGCCGGGCGCGCCCGAGGTAAAGCAGGCAGTATATACCTGCGCCGTCGGCGTCTGCCAGGAAACGTCGCCAACGTCGGTTGAGCCGGGAGAGAAGCAGTCGCCCGTGTAAAGCGGAGCAACAAAATCGTTTATCGCGCGCTTTCCGCCGTCGGTTATCGCTTCGACCGCAGCCTTAGCCTCGGCATCAAGGCTTGCAGCAAGCGACGGAATAGCTCCGTGAGTATCGTAGGTTGCGAAAAGAGCCTTTGCGTATTCCCATTCCGACTCGGTATATTCGGGAGCGCCTATCTCTTTTAAATTCTTATACAGCAAAGCTTCAAGCGAATGATTAGGCACGGTACCCGAGCAACCGTCGATAAATACTCTTTCGTATTCGGTTTCGGTCATAAGCGCCGCTCCGTCGGCTATCTTGTCCACCCTTTTGAGTAACGCGTTTGCATCGCGCACGAGCTTTGAGCGCACCATATAAAGCACGCTTGCCGTAGGCTGAACGACGTTCGGTGAAAATCCGCCGCCGTCTATTATCGCGTAATGAATTCTCGCGTCGTCCTTAGTATGCTCGCGCAGGTACTGAACGCCCGTATTCATAAGCTCTACCGCATCGAGCGCGCTTCTTCCGTGCTCGGGGTCGCCTGCGGCGTGAGACGCCACGCCCTTATACTTATACAGCACCTGCAGGCAGGAATTGCAGGTACCCGTGGTTACCTCGTTCGTATCCGAGGGGTGCCAGGTAAGCGCTATATCAAGCTCGCGCCAAAGCTCGCGCTTTGCCATAAACGCTTTGCCTGCTCCGCCCTCCTCGCCGGGCGTTCCGTAGAAGATAACGGTTCCGCTTTTACCCGACGCCTCAAGATATTTTTTTACACCGTAAGCTGCTGCAAGAGCGCCTGCTCCGAGCATATTATGACCGCACCCGTGTCCGTTTCCGCCTGCTTCAAGGGCGCATTTTTCGGTTTTGCCGCCAACCTGCGATAGTCCCGACAAAGCATCGTATTCACCGAGTATTCCTATATACGGTCTGCCCGAGCCTGCCTTTCCGAGAAACGCGGTTTTAATATCCGCAACCTCACTTTCTACCTCAAATCCGAGGTCGGAAAGAACCTTTATATAAAGCTCCGTAGATTTAAATTCCTTTAACGAAAGCTCTGCATATTCCCATATTTTGTCCGACACCTCGCAGAATACCGAGGAGCTTTCCTCTATTGCGTCGGCGGCTATCTTTTTGAATTCCTTAAGCTCCATAATAATTACCTTCTGTTTTAATCCTATTCAAGAAATATCGCTATTTACAGCTTTAGCCGAAGTAAAGACGGCTCACTTCGGCTAAAGTCATATCTTTAAGGTTTAACTGAATACTGCGCCGTAAAAGATTAAAGCACCTTAGACAAGAAGTCCTTGAGTCTCGGGTCCTCGGGAGAGCTGAACAGCTCCTCGGGCGCTCTGTCCTCCTTAATATATCCCTCGTCAACAAACAGCACTCTGTCCGAAACCTCACGAGCAAAGCCCATCTCGTGAGTTACGATAACCATAGTCATACCCTCTTTTACAAGCTCTTTCATAAGGTCGAGAACCTCACCTATCATTTCGGGGTCGAGCGCGGAGGTCGGCTCGTCAAAGAGTATCACCTCGGGGTCCATAGCGAGCGCTCTTACTATTGCGATTCTCTGCTTCTGACCGCCCGAAAGAGTCGAGGGATAAACGTCAGCCTTTTCCTCAAGTCCGATTCTGCGGAGCAGCTCCATAGCCTTCGCCTCGGCAGCAGCCTTAACGCTCTCCTTGCTTTCGGTTATCTCTACGAGCTCCTTTTTCTCTTTTTTGAAAAGATTTGTGAGCTTTATCATAAGGTTTTGGCGTTTAGCCTTTTTTATTTTCGCAAGCCCAATGCTTACGGGAGCGAACATAATATTCTGCTTTACGCTTAAATTATTAAAGAGATTGAACTGCTGGAATACCATTCCCATCTTCTGACGCGCTATATTGATATCAAGGAAATTTTCCTTATATATCTTCTTCATTGCCGCGCGGTATTCCTTACCCTCCGCGGCTGAGAACTTCTCGTTGAGAAGGTCCTCGGCTTTAATTTTAGCTATAGCCGCCTCGCTCTCCATGCCGCCCGCAACGAGCTTTTTATAGGTATTCGAGGATGCGATTACCTCGGGATGAAGATAAGGGTCAACGGGCGTCAGAAGCTTACCGTCCATCCAAACCTCGCCAAAGGTTGGAGTTTCAAGCAGGTTCATACAGCGAAGCAAGGTCGATTTACCCGAGCCGGACGCGCCGATAATCGAAACAACCTCGCCGCTTTTTATCTCGGTCGTTACTCCCTTAAGCACCTTAAGGTCGCCGAAGGATTTATAAAGACCTTTTATTTCTATAAGTGTTTCAACATTACGCATGAGCCTTTAATCTCCTTTCGTAGAACTTGAGCGCCTTGGAAAGTATGAAGTTGAGAACGAAGTATATAACGCTGACTACGAGAAGCGTCGGGAACGCGTTGAACGTTACACCCACGAGCTCCTTATACTGCGTCATAAGCTCGCCGACGAAGAATGTAGACGCAAGAGAGGTTTCCTTTATAACGGTGATAAACTCGTTTCCGAGCGCGGGAAGAATATTCTTTACCGCCTGGGGAAGAACGATTTTAAGCATCGTAACACCCGAGCTGAGACCAAGGCTTCTTGCCGCTTCGGTCTGCCCCTTATCAACAGCCTCTATACCCGACCTTATAATCTCGGAAACGTATGCCCCGGAGTTAAGAACGAGCGCCACCGCTACGCAGATAAAGCCCATAGTGGTGGGCTGGAGCGAATTTACCTGAGGTAAAATATTGGGAACGAGGATATAGCCTATGTAAAGCTGGACGAGCGCGGGAGTTCCTCTTACAATTTCAACGTAAGCAACTATAACTGCGCGCAGCGGCTTGAACTTTGACATTCTGCCAACCGCAACAAGCGTACCGAGTATCGTACCTCCTATAACCGTAAGGAGCGCAAGAAGAAGCGTTGTTCCTACTCCCACTACAAGAAAACGGTACCAATACTTCGTTATGATATTAAACATATCGGTTAAAATTTCAATAACGTTCAATTTAAAAATCTCCTATAACACGGAAGTTGCCGCTGCGGTATTCTAACCGTGGCGGCAATCATCCTATATTTATTTATTACTCGAGGGGGTTACCGTTCTCGTCAAATCCGCTCTCATCCTTGGTATCAATACCTGCGTACTTTTCGCAAGCTGCGTACCAGGAATCGTAAACGTCTGCAGCCATAGCCTTATCAAGAGCCGCATTAACCTTATCAAGAAGCTCCTGGTCGTTCTTGTTTACAAGAATAACGTTGTTCTTATATTCCTCTTTAACTTCGAAGTAGAAGCCGGAAAGAGCAAGGTCTTCGTTCTTTGCAACTATCGCATCTCCGTTACCCTCAGCAACTGCAAGAGCATCAATAGTACCGTTCTTAAGACCGGTTACACCGCCGAGGTTGATATCGTCAACGGGAACGAGGGTTGCGCCCTTGGTTACGAGCTGCTCGTTAACGAGAAGCTGCTGAAGCGAACCGCCCTGCGCGCCTATCTTAAGTCCTGTGTAATCCGTAATGTTCTTCCAATCAACAGCACTGTCCTTCTTGGTTATGAGAATCTGCTCGGTCTCATTTTCACCTGCTACGTAATACTTGGAAATGAGGAAGTTATCAGCTCTCTCAGCAGTCCAGGAGAAGCCGGAGATAGCAAGGTCAACCTGATCGTTCTGAAGGTTGGTCATACAAGCGTAGAAGTCCATAGGCTTGATAACGAGAGACATATCAAGCTCTTTTGCTACGTAGTTAGCAAGAATAACGTCGAAGCCAACGTACTGATTCGTGCCCGAAAGAGCTGCGTCAACAAACTCCATAGGAGCGAAGTCGGGGGACATTGCAACGGTAAGAGTTCCGTTCTTTCCGTTCTTGGGAGCTTTATTCTCGGTGAGATACTTGTTGTAATCTTCAGCGAGGGGGTCTGTGCTTAAGCCCTTGTCTCCGCAAGAGTTGAGCGAGAATAGAGCGCAACAAAGAAGCGCTGCGGTAAGAATAAGCGAGATGATTTTTTTCATTTTCATTTCCTTCTTTCATTTTTTGGGGCGGAGTATTTTCGCCCCGCTCGTTTTTGGATGAACCAATTATACACCCCGTTATGCATAAAGTCAATAGTTTTTTGCAAAAAAATTCACTTTTGGCGAATTTTTATTCATATCATAAACCATAACCCGTTTTTTTGTGCAAAATGCACTAATTTTCACGCTTATTTAAAGATTTTAAACCTTTTAAAATCTATCTTATTTTAAAATAATTTTGTTTCGATTGCATATATTCGGTGAATATGCAATAAATATTCTGCATAATTATGCAAATTTAGATGCATATTTTCATTTAGGTCTCTTTACTGTTGATTTTGCAGTGAGTTTATGATAAAATAGCTATGTAAAAAATCAAAGGTAAAAAAGCGGTACGCGAAACGGCGAAAGCTTTTCGGAATATCCGCATAGGAAGAAATAAATGATAGCATTATCCGTATCCGACGTTTCCCTTTCGTTTGGAATGGAAACCGTTTTAAAAAATATATCCTTTTCTGTAAACGACGGCGACAGGGTTGGCGTTATCGGTGTTAACGGCGCGGGAAAAACCTCGCTTTTCAGAGTTATCACCGGTGAATATACCGCCGACTCGGGCGCAGTCTATCTGCAAAAGGGCTATAATATCGGCTGTCTTGAGCAAAACCCCGACCTGACGGCGCTCCCGGGCGGCACTATGGCGCTCGAATATATGTACTCGGCGTTCCCCTCGCTCATTTCTATGGAATCGAGGATATCCGCGCTTGAGGGAGAAATAGGCGCGCTCAGCGCATCGGGTATGCACGACGAGGCGGTGAAAAAGACCGCCGAGCTTACCGAGCTGAACAGAAAATTCGCGCTTGAGGGCGGACTCGAATTCAGAGGCAGATGCAAAAGCATGCTCCTTAGACTCGGCTTCCCCGAAGATTTACTCTACAGAAACATATCTACCCTTTCGGGCGGGCAGTACACGCGCCTCGCCCTCGCGCGCCTGCTTGCGACCGAGCCCGACGTGCTTATGCTCGACGAGCCGACAAACCACCTCGACATTGACGCGCTCGCCTGGCTCGAAGGCTTCATTTCTTCGTATAAAAAGACGGTCATAATAATCTCGCACGACAGATATTTCCTCGACAGAACGACCAACAAAACTCTGCATATACAGTACGCGGGCGCGCGTCTTTACAACGGAAACTACACCGCAACCAAGGAATTCCAGGAAAGAGAGGCTGCCTCTCTCGAAAAGAGATACAAGGAACAGCAAAAGGAAATCGCAAAAATAAAGGCAAATATAGAGTTCCAGCGCAGGTGCAACAGAGAGCATAACTTCGTCACGATACGCTCAAAGGAAAAGCAGCTCGCAAGAATGGAAAAGATAGAGCTTGCGCCCCCTCCGCCAAAGGATATACGCCTTTCGTTTAATCTCGAGGAGGAGAGCGCGGGCGACGTACTTTCGGTAAGCGGTCTTTCCTTCTCGTACTCCGATACCCCGCTTATCAACAATATTTCCTTCCTTATAAGAAGATACGAGCGCGTGCTGTTCTTAGGAAATAACGGGTGCGGAAAATCTACGCTTATGAAGCTTATCAATTCCATGCTGACACCCGATAAAGGTAAGCTTACGCTCGGATATAATATTAAAATAGGATACTACGACCAGGAAAACCGCGGACTCAATCTTTCGAAAACCGTATTCGAGGAAATGCACGACGAGTATCCCGATAAAAAGGACGGAGAGCTTCGTTCAGCGCTCGCGCTCTTCCTTTTCGGCCCCGACGATATAATAAAGCCGATAAGCGTTCTTTCCGGAGGCGAAAGAGCAAGACTTACCCTTGCAAAGCTTATGCTGAAAAAGGTTAATCTGCTCATTATGGACGAGCCGACGAACCATCTCGATATAGGCTCTGCCGAGGCGCTTGAAAACGCTCTGCTCGCCTTTGACGGAACTATTATCGCAGTTTCGCACGACAGATATTTTATAAACAGAATAGCAACTCGCATCATAGAGCTTGACGCGGAAAACGAAAGAGGACTCGTTGACTACGCTCTCGAGGACTGCGACGACGCGTATACTGAATATATAAGGATAAGAACTGCTGCAAAGGAAGCAAAGCTTTTGGCAAATCAGAATGCCGCAAAGACGGAAAGCTCGTCAAAGCTAGACTACGAGCAGAGAAAGCGCGAGAACGCCGAGCGCCGCGCAAACGAGAAGAAGCTGCGCGATGCAAAGGTTAAAATCGAGAGGCTCGAAGCCGAGCTTACTTCGCTTGACGAGGAGCTTTTCGGCAGCGCCGCGACGAATTATGTTAGAGCCGCGGAAATCGAGGAGCGAAAATCCAAAATCGAGGAAGAGCTGCTGCTGCTTTACGAGCTTGTTATGTAAAGGATTAAAAATCTGCCGCTAAACGAAAAACCGCGCAACAAAAGAGAGCTGTGTTTACAATTTATTCACAATCTTCATTTTTGGGGCGGTTTTAGCCGTATAAACACTTCAAAAAAACATATTTTGTATTCAAGACTCCGTTTTGGGAATACCGAAGCGGAGTCTTTTTTATTTCAGCCGCGAAAAACGCGGCTTTTCTTTATGCAAACAATACAAAAACCTGTTTTGAAAACAGCGATTTTTCAGACCTATATGATACTTACAAATTAAATTTCGGCTGATATAATGAGCTTGCAGAGCAGAAAAAGCGCGGCATTTTGCCACCCGGGGCGCAAATCCAGTTACTATCTCTCTCTGCGAAAGGAGTTATTTTGAAGAAAGGCAGAAAATACGAAAAGGATTTTCCAAAGCTGCTTTATTCTGCGTTCTTAGCTATGATAAACGATTCGGTTACGCCGAGCTTCTCAAAATTTGCAAGAAGCATAGGAGTTACCGTTGCAGACCTCGAAAGGTGGAGAAAAAACAAGGAATTCGACAGAGCGTGGCGCGAGTGCATTGAAATCAGAAGGGATTACCTTACAGACAGCGCATTGACACGGCGTTACGACCCGTCGTTCGTTAAATTTCTTCTCTCCGAGGACTCTATGCAAAACGAAGAAAGAAACGCCGAGGAAAATTCCCTTTGTGTTTCGATAAAGGTGATTGACTAATGGATATCAGCTTAACCGTAACGAGAAAACAACGCGAATTTCTTGATGCTACTCAGTCCGAGGTGCTTTTCGGCGGCGCGGCCGGCGGCGGAAAATCGTATGGGCAGATGGTGGACGCACTCATTTTCGCCCTCAAATACAAAGGCTCAAGACAGCTTATATTAAGACGCACATTTTCGGAGCTTGAAAAATCTCTGATAAGAACGAGCCTTGCCATATATCCGAGGGAAATATATTCCTTCAACTCATCCTCGCATACGGGAAAATTCAAAAACGGCTCCACCGTCGATTTCGGATACTGCGCCACCGAAAACGACGTTTATCAATATCAAAGCGCTGAGTACGACTGCATTCGCTTCGACGAGCTCACGCACTTTACAGAGGCGCAATACGTATATCTCATTTCAAGAGTCAGAGGCGCAAACTCCTACCCGAAGCAAATTAAATCCTCAACCAACCCCGGCGGCATCGGTCACGGATGGGTAAAACAGAGATTCGTTGACCCGAGTCCGCCGAGGGCAAGCTTCGTCGGTGACGACGGTATGGAGAGGATATTTATTCCCTCTTTGCTCGACGATAACAGCTTCCTTATGAAAAGCGACCCGCAATATAAGGCGAGGCTTCTGGCGCTCCCCGAGCGCGAAAGAAAGGCGCTCCTCTTTGGCGACTGGAACATTTTCGAGGGGCAGTACTTTACCGAATTCAGCGCAAGACTCCACGTAATCGAGCCGTTTGAGATACCGGAATCGTGGAGAAAATACAGAACTATCGACTACGGTCTTGACCGTCTCGTCTGCCTTTGGATAGCTATATCTCCCGACGGCTGCGCTTACGTTTACAGAGAATTCTGTGAATCCGGCCTGCCGATAGGCGACAGCGCAAAGGCAATATGCGAGAGGACACCAGCGCGCGAGGATATATACGCAACGCTTGCGCCTCCCGACCTCTTTGCGAGAAGCCAGGAAACAGGAAAGACCAAAGCAAGTCTTTTTTCGGAATACGGAGTTGTATTCACAAAAACCTCAAACGACCGAGAAACAGGCTGGCTTGCGATAAAGGAGCTGCTTATAGACAGAGGCGGCGGGCCGAAGCTTAAAATTTTCTCTTTCTGTACCGAGCTTATAAAGTGCCTGCCTGCTCTCCTTATTGATAAGCTTAAGCCGTCGGACTGTATGAACGAGCCGCACGAAATTACACACGCACCCGATGCGTTGCGCGGATTTGCCATATTTTACGCAAGACCTAAGGAAACGAAAGCCTCTATATCTCACACGGTATGGACGAAGGATATGTGGGAAGACTATTACGCCGCAGACGAGAATGAGAAAAAATATCTAAAACTCAAATACGGAGAACCAATGTGAAAACAGAAAAGAAAAATAAGAAAGAAAGACTATCGTTCTTTCGCTCGCTTTACGAAGGGGCGCGGGCTGCGTATTCGGATATCAGCGACGAGTTTGAGGAAAATATGCAGCAGTACCGAGGTTCGACCGAGATAGACGGCGGAAAAGAAAAAGCCGTAACCGTGAGGAATATTACCTATGAAATCATAGAAAGTCAGGTATCCTCGGAAATTCCGCAGCCAAAGGCAGATGCTGCCTGCTACAGCGAGGATAAGGAGCGCGCAGCACACGCGATAGAGGCGCTTTGCCGTTCGCTCCGTGACAGGCTTCCGTTTGAGGAAATGAACGACCTTGACGAGCGTTACACCTATATTTACGGCGGAAGCGTCTGGTTCGTTGAGTGGGACAGCACTGAGGATTACGGTGACGTTACGGGCGGTGTTCGGGTGCATTGCATCTCTCCGCGCGACTTTATTCCTCAGCCTAACGTCTATTCGGTGGACGATATGGAATACTGCTTCCTTAAATTCACCACAACGAGAGGCGAGCTTATAAGAAAATACCGAGTCCGAGAGGACGAAAGCTACCTTGCCGAGTGCGAAAGCGAGGGAGAGATTCTCCCCGGCAGCGATACGGTTCTGGTTATACTCTGCTTCTATAAGGGTGAGAACGGAGAGATAGGAAAATATATTTTCTCGGGCGACCTTGTGCTTTCCGATATAGAAAATTACTATAAAAGGAAAACAAAGGTTTGCAAAAGATGTAAAAATACCGAGAATTTATGCGTATGCGATAAGAAGGACAGCTTTGATATCCTTGACGTAGATTATGAAACGGTAAAGGATAAAAGGCGCGGCAGAGTCATAGAAAACGTACCGTATTACATACCAAAAAGCTTTCCTATCGTAATAAGAAAAAACACATCTATGGAAAGGTGCCTTTTCGGCCAGTCTGATTGTAAGTATATCCGTCCCGAGCAGCAGGCAATAAACAAAATTGAGTCACGCATACTCCAGAAGCTTCTTCGCTCGGGAGTTACCCCTATCGTGCCCGAGGATGCCGTGGTTGCTGTTAACAACTCGGTTTTCGGACAGATTATTAAAATGAAGCCCGGCGAAAGTATGGCGCAGTACGGTAAAGTTGACACGACCCCCGACATTTCCCAGGATATTGCCGAGGCAGAGCGTCTATACGAGCATTCTAAAAGAATACTCGGAATATCAGACGCCTATCAGGGTATCGGAGACTTTGCTAACGAATCGGGCGTTGCAAGGCAGCTGAGAATTTCCCAGGCAAGCGGCAGACTCGAATCAAAGAGAAAGATGAAGCACACCGCCTACGCGAATATAGACAGACTTATATTCTGCCATTATCTCGCGTTTGCCGACGAGCCGCGGGAATTCTGCTACAAGGACGCCTACGGAAGAATTCATAACGCCAGCTTCAACAGACACGATTTTCTCGTATACGACGTGACGAATATGCGTTTCAAATACGACGACTCGTATCTTTTCTCGGTCGACCTCAACGGAGGCTCGGAATACCAAAGAGAAGCTCTCTGGCAGAAGAATCTCGATAATCTTAAATCGGGTACGCTTGGCGACCCCGCAGCGCTCCCCACTCTGCTCCGCTATTGGCAATGCCAGGAAAGAGCGCACTATCCTCACGCAAGAGAAAACGTAGAATACTTCTCTGAGCTTATAAAGAAAGGAGAGAAGCAACCGTATGAAATCGGTATGGAAGAGCACGTCGGATAAGATAAAGAGCAACGATAAAAAAAGCTATCTCACCTACGTGTACGAAAGCGGAAATCACGGTATTTACGACTATTACGATAAAGAAAGGAAGGCTAAAACCGATTACGCGCTTTCGGACGCAGACTACGGCGCTGCCGCGTCAAAGCTTTTATCCTCGGGGCTTTCCAACTCCGGATACAGCGACTATATTAAATCCGCAACCGACAAAAGCTACGCGAAAAGCATTTCAAGCGCCGTCGGTGCGAGAATGGCTGACGAGTATAAAAACAGGTCGGGTTATGAGAAGTATCTTTCCGACTACGATACTATGCAGAGCAAAATAGCGCAAAGCCTTCTCAAATCCATAGGTGACGGAAACGATTTCGATTTTGACCGCGCTTACGAAAAAGCAATTTCCGCGGGGCTTTCGAAATCTCTTGCCGCGGCAACCGCCTCACAGGCAATTCTTCTTGCAAAGAGAAACACCTATCTTAACGCGGTAGCCTTTGCAAAGGCAAACAATCTTACGGCAAAGAAAGCCAAGGAATACGCAAAGTTCCTCGGTCTCAGCGAAATTTACGCCGAGCGCGTATATCGCGAGGTTTCCGAATTCGGAAAGGAAGAAAAGGAATTTTATTCTTCGATGTCCCCCGACGATTATTACAATTACATCCTGTCACAATCAAGAAAATGAACGAAAGGAAACAGAAATGAAAGACAAGAAATACTCAAACTACGCAACCAACAAGGGCGGAAAGATTGAAAGCCCAAAGGGGAAACCCGAAAACGAGCCCCGCGCAACGAAGCGCGTTGGCGACGATTTAAGAGTAAAGAGAGGTTAAGGTATGAGCGAATCAGAAAAGAATCCCGCAAATAACGAGGCTTCAGGCGAGGAAAATACTGAAATTTTAAGTGAAAAAAATGACCGGGCTTTGATAGAGGACGAAAACGAAGCGCCCGAGCCTTACGGGGAAAACGAAAAAGCCGAGGACGACGCTCCTGTCGTGGATTACGCAGAGCTTGCGCGCGAGGATATGCGAGAGCTTATAGCAATTTTCCCTCACCTTCGCGGTAAGGAAAGCGTTGCCGAGCTTGACAATCCCCTGCGTTACGCAGCGCTGCGCGATCTCGGACTCACCCCAAAGGAAGCCTACCTTGCAACTAACGGATATAACAAAGGCTACGACAACAGAAGCCATCTCCAAAGCGCAGTGCCTAAGCCTGCGGCGGCAAGCTGCGATATGCTGGACGCGCGCGGACTTGAAGCGGCAAGAGAGCTTTTCGCGGGACTTTCTGACCGCGAAATACAAAGACTCTATAAAAAAGTATCAAAGTAAGAAAGGAAAAACTATGTTCAAACTTATCAAAATTGTAAATTCGGGGGTTAACGTTCCCGAGATAATCAAGCTTCCGAAGCCCGCATCCCTAAATATCAAAATGGGTACGGCGCTCACACTTTCCGGCGGCTACGTCAATATGTGTACCTCCACTGCGACTCCCACCTATATTGCCGCCGAAAACGCGGATTCAAATAAGGATAGCGTATTCTGCTACGCAGTTAACGGCAATATGCTTTTCGAGACCACGTTCAGCGCAAAGCCCTCCTCCCTCGCGCTCGGAGATAAGGTAACCCTCGGCTCCGATTCGGACAGCTGCACCGTGAACGTTACTGCTACCACAACGTCGGGCGTTGCAACAATCGTTGACCTTATGAATGCGGCGCGCGTAGGCGACAAGGTCACTGTTAAATTCTAATTCACTTAAAAGAAAGGAAATAATATGATAATTTATTCTAAATCCTCAGGACTTGCCGACAGCGCTATCGGCAAGCTCGAAACTCCCATTAAAATGGTAATTGAGCATGAAAGCGATATTCAGACAAAGAAGGGCGGTATATGCGACTGGCTTTTCAACGTTGAAAGAAGCGGAAAGTTCGGCGAGACTATCATAGGTCAGAACGAATTTGACGTATTCCGCGCAGCTCCCGAGGGCAGCGGCGCAGAAAACGACACCATCAGCGAAACCTACCGCAAATTTATCGAGCATATCCAGTTTATGAAAGAATTTACCATCACCGCAGAGATGATGGAGGATTCCAACTACGGCGTTGCTCAGGACGCAAAGCGAAGAGCTGAAAATTTCACGAGAGCATACTACAAGACTATGCACAAAATCTGCGAGTACGCGCTCTCTATGGGTACTGCTCTTAAGGGGAACTTCGCAAAAGCGGAGCTTGACCTCACGGCTCCCGACGGACTTCCACTCTTCTCCGCATACCACACCTATGGTATAGGCGACAATAAGGGTACTCAGTCAAACTATTTCTGGGGTAACATTTTTGCAACCGGCGACTCCGACAGAAAGGCAAGCACTGCCGTATTTGAAGAAGCGCTTGGTGAGCTTGCAGTAAAAATCAGAAATATGAAGGACGAAAACGGAGAGGTTCTCGGTTATACCGCAGACACTATCGTTCTTCCCGGCAACCGCCCCTTAGCAGAGGCAGTTACGAAGAAGGTTTGCGGCTCAGAGGGCTCGCTCGGAAACGGCTACAACGACATCAACCTTCAGTACGGCAACTGGAATATCATAGTTATGCCCAACTGGCAGACTGCCGATGACAGAGTTATGATTATGTCCTCCGAGGCTAACAAAAACCTCTCGGGCAATATGTTCTTCAACCGTGTTCCGCTTACCGTTTCAAACTGGGTGGATCATCACACGGGTAACTACATATGGGGCGGCAGATGCCGTTTCGGCGTAGGCTTCGGAACTTATAAGCACATTCTTCTCGCTGTTGACTCGGCAAGCGCGGTCGCAGGCGCAGAGGCTCTCTGATACCGTATTTAATACCGAGCTTTGAAAACAAGTCTCCGCTATCGCAAAATCAAAGCAACTTCGCCTGCGACGGCGGAGACTTCAGCCTTAAGACAAGCTTAAAAAATATTAAGGCTGAATTCAGCGCCTCAAAGGAAGCTTAACCTCTTATGCCTGAACTCAGACCAAAAAAGCTTAAAATCTTACGGCTGAAATATCTTCATAAAGAAAGGACAAAAAATGACATTAAATCAACTTTTAAGAGAGGTATATTCGCTCGGTTTTGAGGATACGGGTGAGCTTAACGAAAGCTTTATTTTCGCTGCAAACAGAGCTATAAGAGCCATATACTCTCACGTTGCATCCGAAAAACGCGCCGGCATTCTTGTTAACGCTCCAAAAATATCGCAATACCTTGAAAGCTATACCTACACACAGGGTAACCCTCTCGTATTGCACCTTACGGGTAATGCGTACAGCTTCAGGTATTCCGGCACGGGAACCTATACGATAAAAGATTCCTCGGGCGCAAAAACTGTAAATTTCAGCAATAAAAACGGTACGGAAAAGGGCTTTTTTAATAAAGAGTGCGAGCTCGTATTCGCAGGCGGATTTTCCTATCTGATTATGGATTTTGCCGTCTACGCTGAAAAGACTTCTGACGAGCGCGAAAATATCCCTGTTTTCACACGCTTTAACGAGATATCGCTCACAGAGTATATACCCGACTTCTCTTTAGCCACCTCCCAACCCGAAGATAAAAACGGCAGCGTTATAAAAGGCGGAGCAATCAGCGGAGAGCGTCTGTTACTGCCGTTCGATTGGTCAGGCGAGGTATTTATCCGTTACAAGCCCGCCCCGACTCCCCTTTCCTTAAACTACGCGGACGCAAAAATAGATATTCCTTCTTACGCCGAGCATTTGCTGGCTTTGCTTACCGCCTCTTACGTATGGCTTGACGAGGATCCCGAAAAGGCGGATTATTACGCTTCGGTATACCGAACTGAACTAAACGGCGTTATCTTTAATTCACCGAGAGGTATAAATACGGAATATAAAGACGTTCTGGGGTGGGCGTGATGAGTTATACGAGCAATAAAAGCGCAAGAAAAGGTACTGAGTACAGCGTGATTTATAACGATATGCGCGGAGTTGATTTTTCGCTTGACGGCAGCGGTATATCAAAAAAACGATTCTCTTATCTCGAAAATATGTACCGCGACTACGACGGTATAGGCTCGGGAATGATTGAGAGTGTTCCGGGATTCAGAAAGATATATTCGCTCGGTGAAAAGGTAAACGGTCTTTTCCCGTACAAGACGAGAAGCGGCAGCCAAAGGCTCGTAGTTCATACAAAAACAAGTCTCCGCGAGCTAGATATCAGCGACCCGGATAATACGGCAAGCGTTGCTTCTCTCGACGGCATAACAGATGCAAAAAGTAACGCTTTCTTTGCAAAAGATACGCTTTTCGTTATTGACGGAAGTAAATTCTTTAAATTTTCCGAAGGCGAGAGAGTGATTTTAAATGAAGAAAGCTCGGATATATATATTCCGACAACCTACTATAACGGCACGGAATACGAGCAGAGAAATCTTCTGACGCGCTCATTTTACGAGATATACAACCTCGGCAGCTGCGACGAGCTTGCGCACGGCACTGAAAATATCAGCTACAGAATAACCGATTACGATAAGGCTGAATGCGCCGTTACGGGATATTCCGGCAAGGATTTAAATATTTATATCCCCTCGCGCGTGCTTATCGGAGACAAATATTACTCGGTTAAAAGAATTGACGACTTTGCATTCAAGGATAACGCATCTATAAACAACTGTTACATAGCAAGCGGTGTTTCCTACGTGGGTGATATGGCGTTTGCAAACTGCTACGCCTTACAAAGAATGATACTTCCCGATACGGTTACCGAAATAGGTAACGGCTGCTTCTCAAGCTGCCAGGACCTCGGAAGGCTTCATTTCGGTCAGGGACTTATGAAAATAGGAAATTCGGTAATCAACACGTGCCCCGACCTAAATCAAATATCATACGCAGGTTCGAGCTCCGATTTTGCTAAGATAGAAAACACCTCGGCGCTCGGGTCAACACCCATAGTATATAACCAAAAAAACAACGAAGTAACCGTTTCCGTAATGATAAACAGTCCCGCGGCGGAGATTAAAAAAATAACCGTAGACGGCGAGCCTCTGCCATTCCGCATAATGATGAAAAACGGTATATGCCATAAAGCCGTTATAACGCTCGATAATAAAGCTGCGTATCAGGGACGCGATATTAAAATCTTCGGTACTCTTTCTTCCGTTTCCGAGGATTACAAGAGCGTTCACCGCGGATTCACAGCCTCAAATTACACAGAGGGCAAGCCCGTTTCCTCTGCCATTTTCGGCTGCAGAATTGCAGAGAGCTTTGACGGGCGCATTTTTCTCACGGGTAACCCCGATTACCCGGGATTCTGCTTTTATTCGTCGATAGATTCCACCGGAGAAAACAATCCGTTGTACTTCGGTGATATGAATTACTTCAAGGACGGCGTCGGCAGTTTTGGAAATATAGCGTTGCTTGCGGCGGGAAATTCTCTTGCGGTGTTCAAGGAAAACGACGACGGCGGCGGAAGCATTTATTACCATACGCCTCACGACACCGGAATAGACCTTATTCCGAGGATATACCCCGTGTCATATATTCACAGCGGTATTTGCGCAAAGGGTAACGTAATATCATTCTTCGACGACCCGATTTTCGTTAGCGAAAAGGGCATCTCGGCGCTCGCGAAGAAAAACATCAATCTTGAAAGAAGCATCGCGGTCCGTTCAACCAACGTCAACCCAAAGCTGCTCTGCGAGGACCTATCCGAGCTGAAGCTAGCCGTATGGCGCGGTTACCTTGCTGTGCTTGCGGGCGAGAGAATATATCTTGCAGATTCGAGAGCTATGTTCGAGGGTGACGTCGGCGATATTGAGTACGAGTGGTATTTTTTATCGGGAATAGGCTCTTATACCAACGATTCAAGAGTGTATAGATATGCGTCTAATTCTCACACGGGATACAGCGTACACCCCAAATCCGACACTGTATCATACGGTACTGTATATAGCGAAATGTCAGGCTCGGAGATTATATATTACGTTATCAACGGCGGTATTAAATACGAGGTGTATCCGACGGAGGAGCTGCAAAGCGGCAATTTTCATCCCGCAACCCACCTAGTAGCCATAGGAAATCTGCTTCTCTTTGCGACTGCCGTCGGGGACCTGCTCTTATTCAACAACGACAAAAGAGGAATTGCTCCTCCGACGCTCACCGCAAACGCTGATTTTGACGCCGCCGAGTATAAGGAAGTCTACGGCAATAGAATACACCCGTATTATTATTCCTTTGCCGGACACGCTCCAAGGTACGCTATACAGACCAAAAAGGACAACTGCTCTATTCCGCACCTTGAAAAAAGCACCGTCAAGGGCTCTCTTGCCGTAAAATGCCGCGCGGTAAGCGCAGGTAAGCTCGTCTGTGAGGTCGGGTGCGACAGCGTAGGATACCGCGAGGTATGCACTTTCCCAAGCAGCGGACTTTCCTTCTCGGACGTTGATTTCGCAAATCTTACGCTGACTACCGATGACGTTTACACCGTTCCCATAGGAGAAAAAGCAAAGGGCTGGATAGAAAAACAAATAACCCTTTACACTGAGGAGTACGGCTCGCCGTTCGGTATTTATATGATAGCGTACAGATTTTTCATCAAAGGAAAAATCAAAAAAAGCAGATAAAGCTCTTGCAAGCTGCCGCGAAGCTCCGCTTCGGCTAGCTCCGTATCGGCAGCAAGCAAAAGCCTTTAAAATCCACAAAAATCAATTTGCCGTAAGCTGAAGCAGGCTTTGACAAAAGATTTCGGGCAATTTGCATTTTCCGATATATTTACATATCAGTCAGCAAAAAGGCTCGGACACACATATTTTAAAAGCTATGTTTTCCGTAAGACTTACGGCAAGAAAGGAAATATATGAATACTACAAAAATTCTGGCTGATGAAATTTCAGGCATCACGGTCGCCTCGCTTCCGTCAAGACCTACTGCTCCGTCATCCTTTGGCGGAAGGGGCTTCACCGCAGCCGAAATGAAGGCTGCGTTCGACAGACTCCCGCTATTCATAATCGAGAGATTTAATATGCTTCTTGAAGATATTTCATCTGACGATGACGATTCCCTATCAGCTGAAATTCCGACGGGGATAAAAGAGGGGCACAGTTTAAAGCAGCTCTTTTACGACGTAGAAAACGGAGAGCTTGCAAAATATTTCACGCTCGGCGATACTTCTCTTGCCGAATACGCTTCGCGTACGGCAGAAAGGCTTGACTCCGCCGACGAAAAAATAGCGGTATGCTTTTCGCATATTGACGACAACGTTCTTGATGCGTCGGACCCCGCATCGAGAAATCCTATAACGGGGGGGATTGAATTATGGTAAAAAGTATAAGACATCTTAGGGCTGACGAGTGTGAATGGAAAGCAAACGACATTGTAATTCCGGACGGTGAAATTGCTATTCTCAAAACTAAGGCGGGCAACGCTAAGATAAAAATCGGAAACGGAGAAAAGAAATTTTCCGAGCTTCCCTCGCTCCTCGGAGATATCGGTAAAACCGAGGAAGGCGTAAATATAACTTTGCTCCACGCAAATAGCTACCGACTGGGCGAAAGAACTGCCCTATCAATAAGCTTTCCCGACGTTATAGACGATGATTACTACTCCGAGATAAGCTTTGATTCGGGAGTTGACGCGACCGAGTTTACGGTGTACGGAAGGCTTCGGCTTACGGGAGACGGCGTCGCAGACGAGGATTTTATGCCAATTCCAAATACCCACTATACGATTTTCATATGGTACGACGGTTCAATGCAGGGCATCGTAAGAGGGCTTCCGAATGCGTAAGTCCGGATTTCGCCTCATACGAAAGACTCTGCGCCGGATGCACCGTAAAAAAGGCGTATACGACCTTATTATTCCGCCCGATATACAAAAGGATTCGATAGTTCGATTCGTTATTCAGGGAAAGGGCGAATTTAACGAAGATGACGGAAGCTTCCGGGGCGTCGGTGATTACGACAGCGAAAGCAAGTCGTATAAAATAAGACTCCATATACACGGAAAAAATTATCTTAGCGGCAGAGAGTTTGCCGAGATTCACTTATCAAAAAATATCGGAAGTGATACGGCGCCCACATTAAACGATACGCTTTACGCTTTCACGCCGAACAAGGACGTCGGCGGAGTTCCCATTATAGACAAAAGCATCATAAGATTTAAGGAAAAAACCGCTTATACTCTGGCGTTTACAGTATCCTACGCAAGCGCAAGCAAGCCGAGAGACCTCAAACTTACATTCGTATATACCGACGGTACAACGTATACTCCCACGAAAGACAATTATAATTCAACTTTCACGGAATGCGTCAGCACGGACCCCGAAAAAACATTAGACCGCATCTGCTCCTACAAGGGCGACGGGCAGCTCACAGCTTACACGCTCGCAAATTTCGGTATATACGAGGGCGTATATGAAACTCACGCTGAGGCGCACGAGGCTTACGTTGGCGAAAGACTTGAAATTTCTCTTGACGCGCCGCTTTACGCAATAGAATCTGCGGCAGACGAGCTTGATTTACTATCGGGAAACGTCACAAGAAAAATACGTACCGAAAGAATAGACGGAACGGCAGAAATCAAAAACACGGATATGGACGGTATATTCTCTATCGCTCTGAAAAATAAAGCAAGATGCAACAGCACCGTTATTTCGCATTACGGCATTCTTGTCGACGGCACTGACGTTGGTATCAAGGGATCCGAGGACGGCTCTGCTATTCTTTTTAAGACTCCTTCAAGAATTAAAAGCATCGAAGACCTTTCAGAATATCTTAGCGCAAATCCTTTTGATATAGCTTATATATCAGCCGAGCCAACGGTGATTGCCTCGGGAATAAAACTCCCGGATACATACGGAAAAACAATACTCAACATTCTGACCGAGTTCAAGCCGAAAAAATGCTTTATTGAATACTATTAAGAAAGGTGAAAATATGATAACTTTAAAATACGCACTCGTAACCCAATCGCCAGCAGGCGCTGAGCCGCTTTACGTCCTGACCGAAATTGCAAACGGAGAGGCTGATAAAATAAGGTTTGAGCTGTCTTCGAAAAGCACCTTAAAGCTCCTTGCCTGCGGAAAAAGCTATAGGTTAAAGGACGGAATTTGTGAGGTTGAGTTTACAAATTTAAAAGATGGAGCTATAGATTTCTTTGTATCCGACGGTGAAAATAAGATTTTTCTCGATAGAATCTTTAAAGCTGACGGAGCTATTATAAGATTGCCGTCCGATGACGTCCTCTACGAGCGCTTAAGACGCGCCCAAGAGGAGCTTTGCGATGCGCTTCGCTGCCTCGAAGAAAGAATTTCAGAGATAGAACGGAAAATGAGTCCAAACCCCTTATTTAAATTCCGAATGCCTTAAAATAAAAAAGAAAGGAAAACCACAAATGGAAAGAAAAAACTTCACACGTATCCCACTATACGTACTTATAACCGTACTTCTTTTCGCACTGCTTACACCGATTTGCGCCTTCGCCGACGAGAGTACGGACTTACCCGATAACGAGATGATTCCCGAGAAAAATAGCGAAGAACAGGTGTATAATACAGAAGACTCGGAAGAAGCCGACGCCAAGGATAAGGAAGGCTTTTTCGATATCCTTTTCAGAGGATTTTCTAATAATCTTTCCGATATCCTCTCGGCACTTGCATTCATCGGCTCGCTTATACTTATGTTCTCGTATAAGCAAGGCTTTTTACCTCTTATAAAAGACGGACTCGGTGCGCTTTCGGCAGGAGTTCGCGCTATCGGTGAAAAAACCGGCGAATTAAATATCGGAGCTGAGGAGCTGGCAGAAAAAATAGACCAAAGACTTAAATCCGCTGAAGACTTGCTTAACACTATGAAAAACGCCGTTGCCGGTCTTGAAACGAATTTAAAGGAGCTTCAAGACGGAAAAAGGGAGCGCGAAATGACGAACACCGTGCTTCTTGCAGAGGTGGATATGCTTTACGAGATTTTTATGTCTGCATCGCTTCCGCAGTACCTCAAGGACAACGTGGGAGAGAAAATTGCAGATATGAGAAAAGCTCTTGCAAAAGAGGACAAAAATGAGAAATATTAAGTATTATCTCATCACGTCTATTGCCCTTTTCCTCTCGATAGTTCCCGTAATAATAGCAACTCTCAGCTATTTTCCCATATGGCGCGAGCGAGGCGGGGCAGCGCTTCTTTCGGGATTTACGCTTCTTTTGCTCTTTATATGCATTATCCCTCTTTTGAAGCTCGTTAAAAAAATGCTTGCTTCTCCGTCTATACTTTTCGTATGGCTGTTTATTTTCCTCTTATTTTTCTGCCTCAGGAAGATAGCTGATGAGATGACGGTTATTGCATTTACAGGCTTTGTTTCCAACACGGTATCGGCTATACTCTTTAGGATAGCGAAAAGATGCAGAGGTGAAAGAGTATGAAGCTAGAGGACTTTGAGGACACCATTCTTGACTCGGGAGAGCTAGCTAAAAAAGCAGGGCAAGCTTTGATTTCCAATATGGGAAAAATAATAGCTCTCTTTGTCGCTCTCGTTATGCTTGCGGTTACCTTTACCGATATAACCTTTACGGGTATATTCACAAAGGATTTTGCGTCATCTCTGCTTTTACTTATCACGTCCTCATACATAATATACTTTTCGCTCGAGGACGCAGGAGAAAAGTGCGGTGTCGAAACCGAGGAATATATAGCAGCTAAGGAAAGATACGACAGGCTTCGTTCCGAGATATCGGGTGACAGGATAGAAGCGTTGCGCGCCTTTTGCATAGAGTATTCGAAAAACGAGGTGGAATTCAGAAGAAAAAACGCTCTTATTTCACACGGTCTGACAGAAAAGGATTTATCCGATTTTGTATCGGGAAATAGTTTTGACAGAAAAACCGCCCGTATTCTTCGCGGTATTTCAAAAATAAAGACGGTTGCTATAACACCGAAAACGCTGCTTCAAAGAGAGAGGTGGCACGGTAGAAGCGAGCTTGAAAATCCCGAAAAAAGAAAAATACCTATGCTCCTTATAAAGCTTATACCCTCAACCGTCTGTATGGCGGTTACGGTATCGGTTATGCTTACCGCTAAAGAAGGCCTCACGGGAGCTGACGTGCTTAACGGCATTTTAAAGCTCTCCGCTCTGCCTATGATAGGCTTTAAAGGATACTCTGCCGGCTACTCCTACGCAAAGCACACTCTTTCGCTTTGGACTGAGACGAAAGCAAATATTCTTGAAAGCTTTAAGCTCTCCCCATACTTTACTTCGTCCGAGACTTAAGCGGCGGTCTATTGACTTTAACACCTTTATATGATATATTAAATTCAGCAAATAAGTATATCGGAGGTATACAACTTGGAAAACAAGTTTTCAAGACGAAACTGGACGGTTCTGCTTCTGTTCGGTCTTATCGGTCAGCTTGCCTGGTCGGTAGAAAATATGTATTTTAATCTCTTTGTTTTTGACACTATAAGCCAGGATCTCAGCGCAATAACCCTTATGGTGCAGTTAAGCGGTGTTGCCGCAACGTTCGTTACGCTGATTGCGGGAACGCTATCGGATAAGCTCGGAAACAGACGCTCGTTTATATCTTTCGGCTATCTTATATGGGGACTGACAGTCGTTCTCTTTGGATTTATCGAGGTAAGCACCGCAGAAAAGCTTTTTAATATGAGCTACGACTCCGCCGTTAAGCTCTGCCTTGCCGCTGTTATAATCGGTGACTGTGTTATGACGCTTTTCGGCTCTACGTCAAACGATGCGGCTTTCTCCGCATGGGTTACGGACAACACAGAAAACTCCTACCGAGGCAGAGTTGAAAGCGTGCTTGCAATTCTCCCTCTCGCTGCTATGCTAATAGTTGCGGGCGGCTTCGGAATTCTCGTTGAAATGATAGGCTACAAGCTTTTGTTCCTCACGCTCGGTCTTGTTATCAGCGCGTCCGGCGCAGTCGGCATCTTCATTATAAACGACAGCGAAAGGCTCGCTAAATCGGGTACGCTGCGCGATATGATATACGGCTTCAAGCCCTCTACCGTAAAGTCGAACAAGGCGTTTTATATCTCGCTCTTAATTCTCGGCGTATACGGAATCGCCTGCCAGATATTTATGCCCTATCTCATAATATATATGAAAACTTACCTTGCCTTTTCGGTTGTGGAATACAGCGTCATTTTCGGTCTTGCCATCGTGCTTGGCGCAGCTATCAACATATTTCTCGGAAAGCTTTCCGATAAAATTGACAAGGTCAGCGCGCTCTACGTTGCGGCAGGTATATTCGCTGTGGGTCTTGCCTCAATGTATCTTGCAAAAGATATGGGCCACACCGCAAATCTTTTGCTGTTCGGAATAGCGGGCTTCGTTATGATATGCGGTTATATCTACGTTTCCGCCCTCAGCGGAGCTATAGTCCGTGACTATACTCCCGAAAACGAGGCGGGTAAGCTCCAGGGCGTGCGAATGATATTTGCCGTTCTCATACCGATGCTTGTCGGCCCCGCTTTGGGAAATGCTATAAACGCAGCGGCAAATATACCGCTTGAAAACGCAGGTGCCGACGCTATGACGACGCACTATATGCCCGCACCCGAGATATTCCTCGCGGGAGCTATGGTTTCGCTCGTTATCTTTGCGCTCGTTCCGCTGCTTTCAAAGTTCACAAAAGAGAAAAAGTAACCGTTAGCATCAAGCTAAACCAAAACAAAGGCAAAAAATGCGCCGAGGCAGGAGAAATCCTACGCCTCGGCGTTTTGTATTTAAAAAAGCTGTATGCCGCTTGTAACGGCGCAATATATATCCTACAGTGACGTGAAATTTGCAAAGCGAATGTAGAAAAAAACGGGATTTATGCCAAAAACGGCAAAGCTCCTCGGACGAAGGGATTTTGAACAGAAATTTTTCGGCTGACGAGCGACGCTGTAGAAAACTACAGCGAGCGAGGAAACGGAGATTTATGCCAAAATACCAAAGTCCGTCATATGAGAGGTAGGAGGAACATCATAACCGGTAGCGTTAGGATACTGCATATCGTGCTTACCAGCACAAGATTTGCACCGGCTTGCTGCCCCTCTCCTACTATTTCCGAAAAATTCAGAACTATTGATGCTATCGGGCAGGCGCAGGTGATGAAGAACGTCTGCCGAAGTCCTAAGTCAAGACTCGGAAGAAGCATCACTGCTAAGAACGCGATAAGCGGCATCACAAACTGCTTTACCGCTATCGTGAGATAAACTCTGTAATCTGTGAATACCTTTTTTATATCCATAGTTCCGAGGCGCATACCCATAACTATCATAGAAAGGGGCGTTGCCATTCTCGCGGTATACTCTATCATAGAGTCAAGCTCCGTGGAAAAATCTATTCCGACGATGAAAATAAGGAGCGCTGCCAGCATACCTACCATTGCGGGATTTATAAAGATTTTCTTAAGGGATATATATTTCGTATCGTGGGAAATTATCGCCGAGCCGACAGTCCAACCCAGCACGTTCATTACCACGGCGTAGACCGTAGTATACACGATAAGCGACGGAGCCTCGTCGGGCAGGAGCGATTCTATTATGGGAATACCAAAGAACGCGCAGTTTCCGAACGTGGTGCCTATCGTTATAATTCTGTATATCGGCTCTTTTGATTTATTCTTCAAGACTAAAAACGAGCCGCTGAGCATAACTGCGTGAACAAGAATTATCAAGGCTGCAAATACCCCGAGATTGCCAAGGAGCTTCCAGGAAAACTCAAGCTTGCCGAAGCTGAATACGGCAAGACAGGGCTGGCATACGAAAAGAAGAACTTTTGAAAACCCGGGAATACAGTCCTCCGAAAGCATTTTTTTCCTAATCAGAATATATCCCGGCGCGGCAATAAGAAGTAAGACGCCTACCGCTAAAAGCGCAACTGAAAAGGCAGCCATATTTTATACCCCATAATCGCTCGTACATTTATGAGCTATAATATCAATTTCTTCCCACTTTGAGCGAAGCTCGGTTTCTTCGGCATAATCCCCTGCCCATCTTGTGTAAAGCGCGGAAGCCGCAAGCACGTTGAAGTCACTGAAGAAGCCGGCTTTATCGGTTTTTTCATATGCGCCCTCGTCGGTTTCTACGCGATAGATATATACCCTTCCGACAAAAGAGCCGCCCTCTTCATCAGAATCCGACGAACCGTATTCAACAGAGGTCACTTTTCCGACGGAAAGTCCAAACGCCGCATCAATTACCTCGGAAAACTTTTCCGAAAATCCTGCAACAAACTCGCTGCTTTTGTGTAAATAATAATCGATATATTCCTCTGTGATGTTATCGTTATATTTATAAACTCTCTGCGCCGTATCGTCAAAGAGGTCGGGGTCTACGGTTTTATCCTCAAATCCCTTTATACAGGATTCAAGAAGCGAAATATAATTATTTCTCTCCGCCTTTTCCTCATCGGTCAGCGGACGAAGCTTATCGTTTCCTTTATCGTCCTTTACTCTGTTTCCGTTTTTATCAACCTCGAAGGTATCCTCGGTTCTGACGAACACAATCTTAAACCTCGAATAACCCTCGTAATCCTCGCTTCCCATAAAGAACTCGTCGCAAAACTCGGGGAAGCTTCTTACGTTATCCCCCGTTTTACCGAATACTCTCGACGCGGCAACGTTCGCTTTGTATATCATCTCGATTCCTTTTTTGAAATCGTTATAATCAAAGCCGTACTGCTCGGTATCCTCGTTAAACTGCTCCTTTGAGCCGCCTGCTCTGTAGGTCAGTATTTCATCTACCGTGATAGCTATATTGTTTTTATCGTCTGCCGTGAGCTTGGAATACTTATCAAATATAAGGTTTGCCGCAAGAATTGACTTTACTTTATCCTCAACGTAGAGCTTAAGATAATCTCCATGCGTGGACTTGCTTAATTCTGCACTTACGTACTTAGACGCCCAGAATGCCTCGGTATCCGTGACGTCAATCTTGGAATCCCTTAGCTTCTTTATATATTCGTACTTAAGCTCGGTAACAAAATAATTTAACACGCCCTCGGTCATACCGACGCTTTTAAGCTTTACAGCGTACGACGCATTTCTGGCAATCAGCACACTTCCGAAAATTATTCCAAAAAGCAAAGCTGCCGCAAGAAAGGCGCTCACGAAAATTATAATTATTCGCTTAGTTTTTTTTTCGCTCTCCTCGGGAGAGGGGGCGGATTTCACTGGCGGTTTATTGAACGCCGCGTTGAATTTGTTTTTATTCGATTTCTTTTTTCCCATATTTCCTCCACTCGTCCGACCTTAAACGGACGGGCTTTTATTAAGAATTCATTTCGTTATAGTAATCCTCAAGAACGGAAGCCAAAGCCCTGACAGGCTCTTCGCCCGGGCGCAGCCTATAAACTATAGGAGCCTTGCCCGAAGCTCCGATTAGCTGTCCTCTGTGCTGCGAAAGCACCATAGACCATACGGAAAGGTCGGGCTTATCCATATAGAAAAGTATCTGCTGACCTTTAAGCTCAATTCTCGGTATTCTCGCCCTTTCCGCGATAGCTCGGCACATCGCCACAAGAAGCAAGCGGTTAACCGGCTTAGGCAATTCCCCGAATCTGTCGGTAAGCTCGTCAAGCACGTCGGATTTGTCCTGCGGCGAGCGTATAAGAGAGATTTTCTTATATATTTCCATTCGAATAGCGCTTGACGTAATATAATACTCGGGAATGTGAGCGTCAATTTTGAAGTCTATCGTGGACTCAAACAGTGCAGGCGCGGCAATTCCCTTTTCTTCCAGCACCGCTTCGTTAAGAAGCTTTACGTAAAGGTCGTAGCCGACGCTATCTATATACCCGTGCTGCTCTGCGCCCAGCAGATTGCCCGCGCCGCGTATTTCAAGGTCGCGCAGCGCCACCTTAAAGCCTGCGCCGAATTCGGCATATTCCTTTATTGCAGAGAGACGCTTTTTGGCAATATCCGTAAGCGCCTTGCCCGGTCGGTAGGTGAAGTACGCGTACGCCTGACGCTCGCTTCTTCCGACTCTGCCACGTATCTGATGAAGCTGAGAAAGACCCATTCTGTCGGCATTTTCAATAACGAGAGTATTTGCCATAGGTAAATCAACTCCCGTTTCTATAATAGTCGTGCAAACGAGCACGTCTATTTCTCCCGAAACAAGCGTCTGCCATATATCCTCAAGCTCATCCTTATCCATTCTTCCGTGCGCGTAAGCAACTCTCGCCTCGGGAACTGCCTTCATTATCTTATCCGCTACGAAATCTATGGTCTCAATATTGTTGAAGAGGTAAAGCACCTGGCCGCCTCTCGCTATCTCTCGCCGTATTGCTTCGGCTATAACCACCTCGTCGTGCTCAAGGACGTACGTCTGCACGGGACGTCGGTTTTCGGGCGCTTCATCAAGCACTGACATATCACTGATACCGTTGATAGCCATATTGAGAGTTCTCGGTATAGGAGTAGCACTTAGCGTTAAAACGTCAATATTTGTTGACATTTCTTTGAGCTTTTCTTTTTGAGATACACCAAATCTCTGCTCCTCATCGACTATAAGAAGCCCTAAGTCTCGGAACTCTATATTCTTTCCGAGAAGCTTATGCGTGCCTATTATTATATCTATCTTTCCCGCCTTAAGGTCGGAAATTATCTTTGACTGCTGACGGGGAGTTTTAAAGCGCGAGAGCATCTCCACGGTGACGGGATAGCCCCTCATACGCGAGAGAGCAGTGCCGTAATGCTGCAAAGCCAGAATGGTGGTCGGAACGAGGATAGCTACCTGCTTTCCGCCCATTATAGCTTTAAATGCGGCTCTGAGAGCAACCTCGGTTTTTCCGAATCCTACGTCTCCGCAAAGCAATCTGTTCATAGGCGACGGCTTCATCATATCCGACTTTATTTCTCTTATTGCCTCTATCTGAGACTCGGTTTCCGCAAACTCGAAATCGGCGGCAAACTCGTCCTCAAGCTCACTGTCCTCAGGGAATGAGAAGCCCGGAAGCCTCTGCCTTTCGGCATATAGCTTTATGAGCTTTGCGGCAATATCCTTTACCGCAGATTTAGCACGGCTCTTGGTCTTATGCCATTCCGTACCTCCCATTTTCGAAAGCTTAACCGTTCCGTCCTGCTCTCTTGCGCCTATATATTTGCCTATCATCTCCAGCCTGTCACACGGAACGAAAAGCTTATCCGTGCCGGCATATCTTATTGTAATATAGTCCCGCGTAACACCGTCGATGCGTACGCTCTGCATCCCCTCGAAAAGACCTATACCGTAATTTGCGTGAACGACGTAGTCGCCAACCTCAAGCTCGGCGTAGCTCATTATCTTCTGCCCTGCTCCGCCCGATTTTCTAAGCACTCTCTGCCTGCGCCTTGCAAGCATTATCGCTCTGCCCTCGTCCTCTGCCATAGACAGCACCGCTATTTTAGGCATAATAAGGTCAAATCCCTCAAGCGTTCCGAGAGTTATCGTAATTCCCGCCGAATCGGGCAGATTTATTTCACTGCCCTCGCTTACCGAAACGGTGTATCCTGACTCGGCCATAAGCTCTTTCGTTGCAGAAAGGCTCGCTTTGTTTTCACATTCAAGTATAATTCTGTATCCGCCCTTAAGCAAGGCGTCGATATCCTCAAGAAGCATTTTCGGATTTTTACCGTAAGACACGCATCTTTTCGTTCTGAAGCCGAAAAGTCCGGCAAGTCTGTCCATACCTGCTCCGCCGGAGAAGCTGTTTATATGAATATTAACCACCGCGGAAAGATACTTTTTGTACTCCTCGTAAGGCGCGCAATATCCGATACAGCCCTCGCTTATAAGTCCGTGCGTCAGAAGATTATTTGCGTTATCCGACATCTCTTTATAGTAGCGGCGGAGAGCTTCCTCTCCCTCGTTCGTGCCGACGGTCAGTACCGCGGCGCAGCCTGCTGCCGAAAGGTATGACATAAGCGTCTCTCGCTCGGGATATATCAGCCCTAAGTATTTATCCCTTGACTCAAGAGAGTGCGAGTTATCCAATGCGGAAAGGTCACGCTTCAGCGCCGCAGCTGCCGTTTCGCTCTCGGATTTTTTTATAAGCGACTTTACCTCATCGGAAATTTTCTCTCTTATCTCGCCTCTTATCATCACCTCGATAGCGGGTGAGAGCTTAACCTCGGATTTTGTTTCGACGGCTCTTTGCGTAATAACGTCAAATGAGACTATTCTATCTATTTCGTCACCGAAAAACTCAACACGGATAGGCTCGTCGTCAGAGCTTACGAAGAAATCAACGATACCGCCGCGCCTTGCGAACTGCCCGGGCGCTTCCACCGTATCGCACCTTACGAAGCCGAGCGTCAGAAGCCTTTCGGTCAATTCCTCGGGCGATATTTCAACGCCGAGCGTAAGCGTCGTCACAAGGTTTTCAAAAAGGGATTTCGGCGCTGTTACGGATACGAGCGCAGAAGGCGTAGTTACTACCGCTTCGGCATTTCCGAGAAGAAGCGCCAGAAGCACCGAAAGCCTCTCACGCTCATTGTCGTGGGAGGCTGAAATATTATGGAAAACGAGCTCGCGCGAGAGGTAGGTTTCTGCGCGTATACCCGAGGAAGTAAGGAGCGTGTGTATCTTATCTCTTTCTCCGTCCGAAGATACGACTATCAGTACGGGGGCTTTTGTTTTTTCGTAAATCCTGCGTACAGCTTCCGCTATATAAGCGTAGTGCGCTCCGCCCGAGAGTCCGTTAACCGCTATCGGCAGCTTTTCTTCCTGCGAAAGCACCGAGAATACGGTATCGAGAGAGGCGGAAAACTCCTTATCCTTTTCGATGAGCGACGTAATTCTCTTCATCAAAAAAACCTTTATTTAGAGTATTTGTTCATTGCTTCTTCGATTTTCCCCGTGAGCATAAGCTCGACCGAGGAAATTATATCTGAATTTTTATCCTTAAGCTTATCAAGGTCGTCCTTTGAGAATTTACCGAGAACGAAATCGACGAGGTCGTAGTCGGGCGAGGGCTTTTTGCCGACGCCTATTTTTATTCTCGGAAATGCGTCCGAGCCGACGTGAGCTATAATACTTTTAAGACCGTTATGCCCGCCTGCCGAGCCCTTGCGCCTTATTCTCATTGCGCCGACGTCGAAGCTTATCTCGTCGTGAAGCACGATGACGTTTTCAGGCGGTATTTTATAAAAGGCTGCGGCCTCGGAAATAGCTACGCCCGAATTATTCATATAAGTCGTCGGCTTCATCAAAAGAACGCGCACGCCCGCTATATTTGCTTCGGCTACAAGCGCGTGAAACTTAACACGGTCAGCTCTTACGGAATATTTTTCCGCAATAGCGTCAAGCGCCATAAAGCCCGCGTTATGCCTGGTTTTCTCGTATTCCGCGCCTATATTTCCAAGTCCTGCGACAATATGCGTTATAGGAAGACTCGGCTCTTTTTTCTCTATTTTCTTAAAAAGGTCGAATATATTTGACATTTATTCTGCGTCCTCGCGTTTTACGAGAATAAGCTCCTTTGCGTAAGGAAGCTTCTCTATCGCCTCGCAGAGCGTATGCCACTCGGCGAGCTTATGATGTCTTCTTGCATAATAAATATTTATAAGCACCTCGTAATTAAAGGTAACTGTTCTGAGCTGATTAAAGGACGACGGAAGCAGCTGAATCATATTGTGCCACGCAGATTTATCCTTAGTCTCATTGAATCTTATTCTCTCGCCCTCAAGATATACTATAAGCGCATCAAGCACGGAAAGCGCGTCTGCCGTCATTCTGTCACAGGAGAAGTCATCTCTTTCAAACTCCTTAGCTTGAATTTTATGCATAGTCGAGGTGGAATTGGCAACCGTTCCAACCTTATAGGTATCAAATTCCTTCCACCAATAAAGAGGCGCGGTTATGTCCATAGAAACCATTATCTGACGCAGAAATTTTCTGTGGTCGCTTCCCGCAACGGCAAGACGGCGCGCAAGACCGAGGTCGTTTTCACCGAGAACGAAGTTACCGTTCTTATCATAGAAGCTATCCATTCTCGCCCAACTGTTCATAGGGTTTCTTGCGCCCCTTATGGCGTTTTCCATATTCATTACCGAAATTTTATCAACCTTAAGCATCTTTTCCTCCGTAAACCTTAACGGCAAAAGCAAATTTTAAATATATATTATCATATTTTAAAAGCAAAGTCAACACAGCACCGTATAAAAATTTCCGAAGTTAAATCGCTAAAAATCATTTTCGGAAATACGCATATCGACTATAAGCGTCATATAATCTCATCAGGCGATAATTTCTGAATATTTTTATTTGATGCTTGACAGAATAAAAAATTAGTGATATAATTCTAGCTGATAAAGGCGTTTGACGGAAAGAGTAGCCTATGCGAAAGGTATCAGAGAGAGGGCGGTAGCTGAAAGCCCTTACCGAGTATCAGGGTGAAGACCACTCCCGAGCCGCAGGCGGTAGCAAGCCTCGCCGTATCCTCGCGTTAAGAGGCGGATACTTTTATCCATAAGTTAAAAATCAAGGTGGAACCGTGTTTTATGCACCCTTGGCAGCCGTTGCAGGCTACCCGGGGATTTTTTTATTTTAATTTATAAATAAATTTGTCAGGAGATACAAAAATGAAAGTAATTTTCGCAAACGGAACGGTTGGCGAGTGCGCTCCCGAGGAAGAGCTCCATATACTCCGTCACACTGCGGCACACATTATGGCGCAGGCCATAAAAAGACTCTGGCCCGAGGCTGACTTCGCTTACGGACCTGCAAACGAAAAGGGCTTCTACTACGACGTAGACCTCGGAGACAAGACTCTGACCGAGGAGGACCTCCCAAAAATCGAAGCGGAGATGAAGAAAATCTGCAAGGAAAATCTTCCCATAAAGCCCTCAATTCTTCCGCGAGAGGAAGCTATTGCGCTTATGGAATCGCGCGGTGAGAAATACAAGGTTGAGCATATCGGAGACCTCGCTCCCGACTCAGAGATAAGCTTCTATACTCAAGGTGAGTACGTAGATATGTGTACCGGCCCTCACCTCACGTACACCAAGGCGCTTAAAGCGTTTAAGCTTACCGGCGTTTCGGGCGCATACTGGAAGAACGATAAAAATAACAAGATGCTTACAAGAGTTAAGGGCACGGCGTTCAAGACCCAGCAGGAGCTTGACGACTATCTCAAGCTTCTCGAGGAAGCAGAAAAGCGCGACCACCGCAAGATAGGTAAGGAAATGGGACTATTTATGTTCCGTGACGAAGCTCCCGGCTTCCCCTTCTTCCTTCCCAAAGGTATGCTTCTTAAAAACGCTCTTATCGACTATTGGCGCGAAATACACACAAGAGAAAATTACGTTGAGGTTTCAACTCCGCTTATTATGAACCGTCAGCTCTGGGAAACCAGTGGACACTGGGATCACTATAAGGACAATATGTACTCCACCGAGATTGATGAGGAGACCTATTGCGTTAAGCCTATGAACTGCCCCGGCGGAGTTCTCGTTTACCGCAATCAGCCTCACAGCTACCGCGAGCTTCCTATGAGAGTCGGCGAGCTTGGTCTCGTTCACCGCCACGAGCTTAAGGGCGCGCTTCACGGGCTTTTCAGAGTTCGTTGCTTCACTCAGGACGATGCTCACGTATTTATGCGCCGCGAGCAGATAACCGATGAAATTATAGCAGTCGTTGACCTTATCAACGAGGTTTACACAAAGTTCGGCTTCAAATACACGGTTGAGCTTTCCACAAGACCCGAGAACAGTATGGGCAGCGACGAGGATTGGGAGGCAGCAACGAACGGTCTGCGCGCAGCTCTTGACAAGCTCGGTCTTCCCTACATCATCAACGAGGGTGACGGCGCGTTCTACGGTCCTAAGATTGACTTCCACCTTGAAGATACTCTGGGAAGAACCTGGCAATGCGGTACTATCCAGCTTGACTTCCAGCTCCCTCAGAACTTCGAGCTTGAGTACACCGACGAGAACAACGAGAAACAGAGACCTATTATGATACACAGAGTTTGCTACGGCTCTATCGAGCGTTTTATCGGTATTCTTACCGAGCATTTCGCAGGTAAGTTCCCGCTTTGGCTCGCTCCCACTCAGGCAAAGGTTCTTCTCGTTTCCGAAAAGGCGTCCGAGCACGGTCACAAGGTTTACGATGCTCTCCGCGCCGCAAAAATCAGAGTTGAGCTTGACGAGAGAAACGAAAAAATCGGCTATATGATACGTGAAGCTCAGGTTGTCGGCAGAGTTCCTTATATGGTTATTATCGGTCAGCAGGAAGCTGAAAACGGCACGGTTTCGGTTCGTAACCGCGATACTGCTGAGACCACAACGATGACGCTTGACGAGTTTATCGAAAAGATAACACGCGAAAACAGAGACAGGGTTTAATCGTAATATTCGCAAAACACCACACGGGTACGTATATGAAAAGAATAATATGTCTGATTTTATCGCCCGTATCCCGCAGCGACGATGGAATTTAAAAATGCTCAAAAAAAGCGATGCGGATTTTACGGCAGACTTCGAATTTTATGATAATAATGAACTCGTGATAATAATGAACTCGCTGACTAGACATTGTCCGGCAGAAATGCGTTTTTTCCCGATAATTACGGATACAATTCGGGAATTTACTAATAAATGAAAACAATTATTGTCATTTAACCCCTATAAACAAAAAAAAAGAGAACGAATCGGTTGTATTACGAAGCGTTCTCTTTTTTATATCAATAAAGGTTTCAGTGCCGCGAAATCCAATTTCCCAAGCAGTAAATTGAGTGTTATATTGCTGAAGCTTATTAAAGCATCAGTCAATATCAAGTCCCGTGTCTATCGGGTAATATTTCGCAAGTCCGCCCGACGACGTCTCTCTGTATCCGAGAGGAAGGTCGCAGCCGGTATTATACATAGTTTTGACTATAAGGTCAAATGTTATCTTTCTTGAGTCTGAAAGGAAGTTTGCAAGCGAGAGAGCGTTTATTGCACGCATTGCCGCAACGGCGTTTCTCTCAATGCAGGGTATCTGAACGAGACCGCATATGGGGTCGCAGGTGAGACCGAGATGATGCTCCATTGCAACCTCTGCGGCGTATTCTATCTGACCGAGTCCCATACCGAAAAGCTCTCCGAGCGCCGCGGCAGCCATAGAGCAAGCCGAGCCTATCTCCGCCTGGCATCCGCACTCAGCGCCGCTTATAGATGCATTCGTTCTGATTATATTTCCTATAAGCGCAGCAGTTGCAAGAGCATTGAATATCTGCCTGTCCGTGAAGCCCCTTGAATCCTGCATATATTTCAAAACAGACGGCAAAACTCCACACGAGCCGCAGGTAGGCGCGGTTACAATAGTGCCGCCCGACGCATTTTGCTCGCTCACCGCAAAGGCGTATGCAGATACGAGTCTGTTCTCTCTTGTTTGCGCGGACTCGTCGATATGATTCTTTTCAAAAAGGCTTCTTGCTTTTCTTTTTGTGCCGAGTCCTCCGGGAAGAGTTCCTACCGTTGACAGACCCTCGTGAATAGAATTTTTCATATTATCCCAAACCTCGTCAAGATAATCGTATATATCATCTCCCTCGTGCTCTAAAACGTACTCATAAAGACGTATATTCTTAGTTTTGCAATAATCTGCAATTTCGCTGTAAGCAGAATGCGGATAAACGTCGGGAGCCGCCGCAGCTCGCCCCTCCCCCTCTATCTCAATCGAGCCGCCACCGATGCTGTAAAACTTCAAGGTATAAGTATCATCCCCTACCGTTGCCGTAATATCCATAGTATTCGGATGCACGGGCGTTGAGGTTTTCTCATCGATGATTATTTCACACGGTACGGGAGCTAAGGTCTCTTTTACTATTTTATCCGTTCCGTGACCTATACCCGTCAAAGCGAGCGAGCCATAGAGAGTTACCGAAAATTTTTCGGCGTTGGGATACCTCTCTTTCATAATTTTGCAAGCGCGCTCCGGTCCCATCGTGTGAGATGAGGACGGTCCTCTTCCTATTTTATAAAGAGTTCTGATTGATTCCATATTTTTTCCTTTTCCTGTTTTTACTTCAAAAGCTGCCTTCGGTTATAAGTTAACTCTCTCAAGCTTTTTTAAGTATCGGAGTAATTAAAATTGTGTTTTGAAAAAGCAGAATCAGATTTCTATCAATCCTTAGACATCTTCCGATAAATACTTGGGGCAACGCCTGAACCTACGCTTTCCATATTGCTCGTATCTGCATTTTCTTGAATACATTTTGCATTGTTTTCGGCGTTTATATGTATCACTTACCGCTATCTACCGTTTAGACTCTGTTTGAATAATTTCACACCTTGAATTTTTATTATCAAGTATTATTTCTTCCGCATAAGGAAGCTTAATAAATCCGCTTTTAGGATTCTTGATACTGATTACGGGGGTTATAACTGTCGCTTCCACGTCAGAATTTTCAAAGCTTAAATCCGCCTCAAGCATCTCGCAATTAATAAGCTTTAGTCCGCGGCAGTAGCAGAAAGGCTGCGTTCCCAATATTTTGCAATTTTCAAAGGTAATGTTTTCGGCATACCAGGCAAGATATTCGCCTTTTACCGTTGAATTTCTTACGGTTACGTTTTTCGCGTGCCAAAAAGCGTCCTTTGTATTAAACGTGCAATTTTCGAATACGGAGTCTGTTATATACTGAAATGAATACTTGCCTAAAAGCTCCACGCGTTCAAAGTCAAGTCTTGACGAGCGCATCATAAAGTATTCCCCCTCAGCGCTGGTATCTGAGATTTTTATATTATCTACCGACCAGCCGAATTCTGCCGAAATAACAGAGCTATTCTTTATTTTCACGTCAGAGCATTCCCTTAACGCCTTTATTCCGTGAAGCTTTGAATTCTCAATGCTTATAGCTTTCGAATACCATAGTGCCGCGCGGCATTTTTCGTTAAGCTCCGTTTCTTTTATGTATAGTCCCGTATCGTGCCAGAACGGGTATCTTAAATCCCAGAAGCAATTTTCAACGGTGACGTTTTTGCTTTCCTTAAGCGCGCTTTCTCCGTCGGCCGCACCCTCAAATCTGCAATTTCTTACGGTTATATCCGAGCTACCGTACAAAGCTCTTTCCTCATCAAAAATCTTGTTCTCTACTGTTTTCATCGGTTTTCCTAAAAAATTATTTTTCTTATCTCTCACCAAGCGTTATTTCCGTGCCGTTAAATATTTCTCTGCCGTACATAACAGGTCACTTTATTATAATGCCGTTTGAGAAAGTAAAATTGCAAAGTATGTGATTTTTGCCCTATGCGATATTTACCGAGAACTATTCTACCATATTACGAGCTTTTTTTCAACACTTAATTTTATATTTACGCAATGAGCAAATTATTTTTCCAAAAAGTCTTGACAAAGCCCTCTGCCTTTGATATAATATACAGGCATTAAAAAAACGGTGCCATAGCCAAGTGGTAAGGCAAAGGTCTGCAACACCTCTATCCCCAGTTCAAATCTGGGTGGCACCTCCAAAGAAAACGGTATCCCAATGGGATGCCGTTTTCTTTTCTTTAGAGATGCCATCCGATTTGAACCGGGTTTCGCACGCTAGCAGCGTAGCGAATCCAGTTCACATACCCCACTCGGAGATCGGGGAGCTTGCTCACCAGGCGTAGAGCGTGGGTATCTTCGCCATAGGCGAATACCTGGGTGGCGCCTCCTCTTATGAGGAGCGTTTTTTCTCGTTCTGGGGGTGCCACTCCCTCTTGAACCGGGTTTCGCGCGCTGACAGCGTAGCGAATCCAGTTCACATACCCCGCTCGAAAATCGAAAAACAAATTAAACAAATAACGTTCAAATATTTATATTTCGTACAAACGAAAAAAAAGCCCATCGGCATTTTGGGGCAATGGGGCTGAAATGAATCTTAACATAATATTTTCATTGACAAATTTGATGTATTTTATTTTGCAAAAACTCTTGACTATTGCTTTTTTGTGTGTTATAATGTCGTATCAAATTAAATAATCTGGACGACGTATTCAGGAAATTGCGCTATCGCAGCCGAAGGAGTAACGCTCTCAGGTGTCCGTTGGATGAGGACTGAATACCGACAGATCTTTGGAGACACTCGCATTTTGCGAGGGCCGAAGGTGCAAGCGTAAAATACGCCAATCTCTCAGGCAAAAGGACAAAGACCATATTTTTGGATTTTCACTTTTGTATTGCTTTTTGGTAAATTACGCTTGAGTAATTTGCCATTTTTTATTTTTTGGAGGAAATCATGCAAAAAATTCTTGACTTTATCACTAAGGTAAACAATGCTGTCAACAGCGCGGTATGGGGCTTGCCCGGTCTTATTCTTCTTATCGGAACGGGCGTGCTTCTGACTGTCGGAACTAAGTTTTTCCAGGTCAGTAAAATCGGTCATTGGTTGAAAACTACAATCGCAAGTATTTTCCGTAAAGACAGTAAAACAACAAAGTCGAATGACAAAAAGTCAATTTCACAGTTCCAGTCGCTTTGCGCTGCCCTTGCCGCTACCGTCGGAACAGGTAATATTGCCGGCGTTGCCGCAGCTATCGTAACAGGCGGTCCCGGCGCAGTATTCTGGATGTGGGTTGCCGCATTCTTCGGAATGATGACAAACTTCTCTGAAAACCTGCTAGGCATCTACTACCGCCGAAGAAACAAAGACGGCGAATGGTCGGGCGGACCTATGTACTACCTCAAGCACGGACTTGGCGAGCGCTACGGCAAAAAATGGCTCAAGCCCGTATCAACCGTGCTTGCAATTCTCTTCTCCTGCTTTGCAATACTTGCATCGTTCGGTATCGGCAATATGGCGCAGATTAACAAAATCGTTCTCAATATGGACGCTGCGTTCTTCGCTAACTCCGAGCCTGTAATGATTCCCGGAACCGAAATTAATCTCGTTCATCTCATTCTCGGTATTGCCCTTTTGATTATTGCCGCGCTCATTATCATCGGCGGAATCAAGCGAATCGCAAAGTTTGCCGAAATAGTCGTGCCCTTTATGGCAATAGTTTACGTAATCGGCTCACTCATCGTTATGGTTATCAACATATCTAACGTCGGACCTATGTTCGCTGCTATTTTCAAGTTTGCCTTCCGTCCCGCAGCCTTCCTCGGAGGCGGTCTCGGCGTTCTTATAAGCAAGACTATGACTCAGGGCTTCAAGCGCGGTGTGTTCTCCAACGAGGCAGGTCTCGGTTCTTCGGTTATGGTACACTCCTCTTCTAACGTAAAAGAGCCTGTCAGACAGGGTATGTGGGGCATCTTCGAGGTATTCTTCGATACCTTCGTCGTATGCACTATGACCGCAATAGTTGTTCTTTCCACAGGATTTATCAACCTTGAAACAGGTGAGCCCAACGCGGGAATCAGCGGTGACACTCTGGTATCGCAGGCATTCGGTAACTATTTCGGCGTGGTAGGCACCTGGTTCGTTGCGATAGCTATGCTGTTCTTTGCATTTACCACCGTTCTCGGTTGGTCGCAGTACGGCTCTAAGGCTGTTGAATATCTCTTCGGCGCTAAGGGCGTAAAGATTTACAAGGTTATTTTCGTTGCTATGATCGTTTCGGGCGCTGTTATGGATGGCGGTCTTGCCTGGGACCTTTCGGATACGTTTAACGGACTTATGATGATTCCCAACCTTATCGGCGTATTGACGCTCTTCCCGTTGGTTCTTAAGATTACAAAGAACTATATCGACCGCAAAATTCTTAAAAAGGACGTAGCTCCTCTCTTATCCAACGATCCCGAAATTCAGGCTGAAATGGAAAAATCACTTGACGAGGACTAAAATACGTATCCTTAAACAAGCACTTACACAGCATAAAGGTTCGGCAGAGGTACGAGAAGTATCTCTGCCGTTTTTATTTATATAACCATTTTGTACTTTGTTAAATTCTGTCGGCAAGAGCTTTCTTGTTCTGCCATCTTCCCATAAGAAAGTATATAAGGCTCGGAATCGCATATCCGTAAGGCGCAAGTCCGTATCCGAGAACGAAGCCGTAAAATCCGTGCCCCATACTGATACCGAAAAGATAGCTGAGTCCTATACGCAAAGCAACACCGTCGAGTATCGCAAGAACCATTCCAAGCTTTGCGTTTCCTACGCCCTGTACGAATGCTCCCGTACCGCGCATAACGGCAAATGCGGGGAACATCCAGAGAATAGCTTTAATAAAAGTAGACGACATATCGTGCACGAGAGGGTCGTCGGAGAAGAGCATAAAGAGCTGTTTGCCGAGTAATACGTAAAGAAGCATAAACACAGCGGTAAGTCCTATTGAGAACACCCAAGTCTTATGAACTATCTGCTTCGCTCTCTCGTTATTACCCGCACCGATATTCTGGCTTATCATAGGTATCGCAGCGTACTGAATACCCATCGAAATCTTGTTTATTATATCGTCTATTCTGACTCCTACGCCGAACGTTGCCGACGCAACCACGCCGACGTCATTTATCATAGCGTTCACAAAGAGCATTGATACGTTTATAAAGCCCGACTGGATAGCCATAGGAGTTCCAAGGCTGGCTATCATACGAAGATATCGCTTTTTGGGAATAAAGCTTTTTCGGCAGAAATCAAATCCGAAAGCCTGTCTCTTTTTATAAAGATAAAACAGTGAGAATACGAACGATGCAGCCTGACCTATAATAGTTGCCCACGCAGCACCCGCAACGCCCAAGCCGAAAAGCCCCGTAAAGAGTAGGTCCAGTGCCAAATTTATAAACGATGCGATACCTATAAATAAAAGAGGGCTGCGCGCGTCTCCCATTCCACGAAGAACTGCGGATACAAGATTATATCCTGCTGTAAATATCAATCCCGCGATACATATAACGAGATATTCCATCGCCATTATTTCTGATTCGTTAGGTATATTTATGGCACTCAGAATACGATTTCTCAAAATGAGCATTACACCCGTGAGAATCACCGAAAAGGAGAGCACGAATATTGTCAGAGTGCCGATAATATCGGTTACCTCTTTATTCTTTTTCGCTCCGAATGCCTGAGCTATAAGCACCTGACCGGCATTTGCAAAGCCAAGGCAAAGCATAGCCGCAAAATTTACTATCTGACTGCTCTGAGATACCGCCGAAAGTCCGGGCGTACCGACGTAATGCCCTACGATTATCATATCTATCGTACTGTAAAGAACCTGAAGGGCGTTCGATGCCATAAAAGGAAGCGAGAATAAAAGGAGCTGACGCCATATATTACCCTCTGTGAAATTTTTTGATAAGCTTTTGGTCATTAAATGTACCCCGTGGTTATTTTTATCATTGTTTTTTAGCAGGTAAGTGAGGAAATAAGGCTCTCAACCTCGGAAAGCGTCAGGGCAGAATTTATACCTGCTCTCAGCGCGGCTGAACCTCTGAAGCCCTTAAAGTAAAGCGCTATTTTCTTTCTCGCCTCGGGAATTGCTACTGCTTCGCCTTTATCCTCTACAGCAAGCCTCAGCTCACGCTTTGCAACTTCTATTTTTTCTTCGAGAGTAGGCTCCGAAAACGTCCCGCCCTTGAGCGCGACAAGTATTTCTTTAAATACGAAAGGATTACCTATTGCGGCTCTGCCAACCGCAATTCCGTCAGCGCCCGTCTCTTTCAGCATTGCAAGCGCAGACGCTCCGTCAACTATATCACCATTTGCAATTACAGGAATATGTAAAGACCGTTTTACATTTTTTATTATTTCCCTATCGGCAATGCCGCCGTAAAGCTGAGCGCGCGTTCTTCCGTGAACGCATACGAGACTCGCCCCTGCTGCCTCTGCAGCAAGCGCACATTCGACAGCGTTTATATGAGCTGCATCAATTCCCGACCGTATTTTAACGGTTACGGGAATATCGGCTTTTTTAGAAACAGCTTCGACTATTTTATATATGAGCTCGGGATTTTTCATAAGCGCGCTGCCCTCTCCGTTTGAGAATATCTTATTCACGGGACAGCCCATATTTATATCAATGGCAATCGGTGGAACGTAGCCCTCCTCGTCGTATGCAGCTTGCATTTTGTATGCCGCCTCTGCCATAACAAAAGGCTCCGAGCCGAATATCTGCAATGATACGGGGCCCTCGTCGGCCCTTATCCGTGCTAATTTCTGAGTCTTTTTATCACCGAAAACCACAGCCTTTGCGCTAATCATTTCGGTAGTTGAAAGCTCTGCTCCGCACTCCGCCGAAACTACTCGCATCGCTCTGTCGGTATATCCTGCCATAGGCGCAAGGATAAGACCGTTTTCAAGAGAAGTATTTCCAATTTTCAGTCCCACGTAGGACCTCCTTATATTTTAATTGACTTTTTCGGTACAGAATCGTTTTCTTCCAAAAGCTTTCTTTTAAACCTGCGGTATAATATCACAAGGCAAGCAATAGCGGTTACGGAAGCCGAAATCCAGCTTATAGGATAAGCGAGATAAAGACCTGTTACAGTATTCATTTTCGGAAATACTGCATACACCCAGAAAATTCTGAAGCCGCAGATAAATATGAGATTTATTACCATAGAGGTCATCGTATATCCAAGACCCTTAAGTCCGCCCGATACGGTATCAAGAAGCCCGCATATAACGTATGACGAAAGCATAAGCTTCATAATCTCGATGGCGGTATTTTCGACAACGAGCGCATCATCAAACGCCGTGTCAAGATAAAGACCTATAAGACCGTGTGCAAAAATCAACTCAAGCGATGCTACGAATAATCCAACTGCAACAACTTGGATAACGCTGTAGATAACCGATTTTTTTATTCTTTCGGGCTTTCCTGCTCCGCAATTCTGCCCCGAAAAAGTCATTGATGCCTGACCGAAGCAGCTCATTGAGGTAAGCGTTAACGAATCTATATTCATAGCTATAGTATTAGCCGTAACCGTCGTCGTCGGGAAGGTATTTACAGCGCCCGTGAGTATTACGTTAGATACGGCGAACATAGAGGAAGCAACACCTGCAGGAACACCGAAACGAAGTATTCTTATAAGATATTCTTTACTGATACGCAGCTTAGCTAATTTGAGAGCGAACGGCTCGTCCTTTTTGTTCACAAGAACCGCCAGAACTGCTATTGCCGAAATATACTGAGATATTATGGTTGCAAGCGCAACTCCCAAAACCGACATACCGCAGACAATAACGAAAAGAAGATTCAAGAGTACGTTACACATTCCCGCGCCCCCGAGAATGAAAAGAGGAAGCTTTGAATTACCCGTACCCCTCATTATTGCAGCTCCGAAATTATACAAAGAGTTCGCGGGAATTCCTACGCATATCACCCTCAAATACAAGGTCGCGCTCTCAATTACCTCCTCCTTGGTCCCAAGAAGCTCGAGCGCAGGTCTTGAAACTGCAAGACCGAAAAAGCACATAAAGATACCCCCGAGAATTGAGAACAGCATAGCCGTATGTACACTTTTCGAAACCTTTTCTCTATCGCGCGCCCCATAATATTGCGATACAACTATACCTGTTCCCGCACCTATGCCAAAAAGCAAATTGATGATAAGATTGGTAAGTGACGAGGTGCTTCCGACCGCCGCAAGAGCGTTTTGGTCGCCCGAAAATTTACCTACTACTATGTTATCCGCCATGCTGTATGCTATCTGCAAAATTCCTGTAAGCATTATAGGAAGCGCAAAAAGCGTTATTCTGAAGAACAGCGGTCCCTCGGTAAAGTTTTTTGTTGATTTTGATTTTATACTCATTCGTTTTCTCCGTATCAGCAGCTCGCAGCACAAGAAAACAAACCTTGCCGTCATCTGCTTTTTGCCTACGTATGTTATATCATTTTAGATGGGCTTTGTCAACCATTTAAAGATATATTAAAAATTTTTGCCGCCGGTTTTTAAAAAATTCCGGCGGCTAGTTTATTTTTTAAATTAGAGGTGAAGAACTCTATCCTGAATTTCGCTCGTTCTTCCCTGATTCCAATACTGCGTTCCGATATATCCGCAGGTTCTTCTTGCTACGTTCATCTTGGACTGGTCTCGGTTTTTGCAGTTAGGACATTCCCAGACAAGCTTGCCGTCGGAATCCTCAACTATCTGTATCTCACCGTCGTATCCGCAGACCTGGCAGAAGTCGCTCTTCGTATTAAGCTCTGCGTACATAATATTGTCGTAAATAAACTTCATAACAGAGAGAACAGCCTCGATATTGTTCTGCATATCGGGAACCTCTACGTAGCTGATAGCTCCTCCGGGCGAGAGCGCCTGGAATTTAGCTTCAAGCGTGAGCTTATCAAATGCGTCAATAGGCTCGGTTACGTGAACGTGATAGGAGTTCGTTATATACATTCTGTCGGTAACACCGGGAACGATACCGAATCTCTTTTGCAGGCATTTAGCAAACTTGTACGTAGTAGACTCAAGAGGAGTTCCGTAAAGAGAATAGTCAATATTCTCTGCCTTTTTCCACTTTGCAGTATACTCGTTAAGCTTTTTCATTATTTCGAGTCCAAGCTCCTCGCCCTCAGGCTCGGTAAGCTTCTTGCCGTTCAGGGACATAACGCATTCCCAAAGTCCCGCATACCCGAGAGATATCGTGGAGTATCCGCCGTGAAGGTACTTGTCTATAGGCTCGCCTTTAGGAAGACGGGTTAAAGCACCGTACTGCCAGAGAATAGGAGCTGCATCGGAAAGAGTTCCCGTAAGTCTCTCGTGGCGCGCCTGGAGCGCTCTGTGGCAAAGCTCCATACGCTCGTCGAATATCTCCCAGAACTTCTCCATATCTCCCTTTGCGGAAAGACCTATATCAACGAGGTTTACGGTAACAACGCCCTGGTTGAATCTGCCGTAATACTTCGGCTTGCCCTCCTCGTCAACGTAAGGAGTAAGGAAGCTGCGGCAGCCCATACAGGTATAACAGTGTCCCTCTCCGTTCTTATCCACCTTATTCTGAAGCATTATCTTCTCGGAGATATAGTCGGGAACCATTCTCTTAGCCGTGCATTTTGCTGCAAGCTCAGTGAGATAATAGTAGGGTGAATCGTTATGTATATTCTGCTCCTCAAGAACGTAGATGAGCTTCGGGAATGCGGGAGTTATCCATATTCCCTTCTCGTTCTTAACGCCTTGGCATCGCTGAAGAAGCGTTTCCTCGATAATCACCGCGAGGTCAGCCTTTTCCTGCTCGGTCTTAGCCTCGCCAAGATACATAAATATGGTAATAAACGGAGCCTGTCCGTTAGTGGTAAGAAGCGTTACCACCTGATACTGAATACACTGAACACCGCGGCGTATTTCATCTCGAAGTCTTGCTTCGCTAATCTTATTAACCGCAGATTCATCGTTAACGCCGATTTCCTTTAACTCAGCCGTTACGGCAGCTCTGATTTTTTCGCGGCTTATCTGAACGAAGGGAGCTAAGTGAGCAAGACTTATAGACTGACCGCCGTACTGGTTAGATGCAACCTGTGCTATAATCTGCGTCGCTATGTTACACGCAGTCGAAAAGCTATGAGGCTTTTCAATCATAGTTCCGCTGATAACCGTACCGTTCTGGAGCATATCCTCAAGATTTACAAGGTCGCAGTTATGCATATGCTGAGCGAAATAATCTGAATCGTGGAAATGAATAAGTCCTTCCTCGTGAGCCTTTACGATATCCTGCGGAAGAAGTATTCTTCTTGTGATATCCTTTGAAATCTCACCTGCCATATAATCGCGCTGAACGCTGTTCACGGTAGGATTCTTATTGGAGTTTTCCTGCTTAACTTCCTCGTTGTTACATTCGATAAGAGAAAGAATCTGGTCGTCCGTGGTATTCGTACGGCGGATAAGCGCTCTCTTATATCTGTAAGTAATATAAGCTCTTGCAAGGATAAAGGCGCCCGAGCGCATAAGCTCGTTTTCTACCATATCCTGAACTTCCTCAACGCTGACAGCGCGTCCCAGCTTCTCGCATTTTGATTCTACGTGCGCTGCTATCTTATTTATTTTTCCTTTGGTAATCTGTTCATCTTCATCAACCGCGGCGTTAGCTTTCGTTATAGCTGCGGCTATCTTTTCTCGGTCGAAAATTTCTTCCGAACCGTTTCGCTTAATAAGCTTCATAAACGTCCCCCTTTTATTAAGTTTATCGTAAGGAATAAAAAGTTTCCCAAGAACAAATCGGAAGCTTTTCATAACAAAACAAAATTTAAACCGTACTCGATTAAACCTGTACGGTACTGTTTTTTAAAAAATCTCCCGATAATTCCAATCAAAAATCATCGATGATAATATTATACCACATATTGTGATTTTGTCAAGGGTAAAACACTATATATTGTAATTTTTACATCTTTGATTCTTGAGCAAAAAATAAAAAATGCACTAAAAAAAACTTTATTTTTGTCGAAGATTACTCTTGACTTTTTTAACTAGCATTTATTTTGGGGCAGAGTTTTTTCGCTTTGTTCAAATCCTACAAATATACCTTGTTTTTTTCTATATTATTCTCTTAGCTTTAACTTTCGATTGTGCTATAAACAGATGACGGATTTTATATAAATCCTCGCCCCCTTTATTATTTTATTATAATGTAATGATAATTTCATCAAAACGGAGAAAAGGGGTAACAACCCAAATATATAAAAGTCATAACTACGACCGCGGCGGCTTACAAACGAATCCTTTTTACAAAGCCTTCTTTATACAACAAAAAGCGGGATTTTGATTTCAAAACCCCGCAAATTGCTTAAACTGACTATGCCTGTTTATAAAATTATGATTTTAAAATTTCGCTTTTAACAATCCAATCGACGAGCTCGATATACGACATCTCCGATGCGGCAACCGAAAGTCCGACCCTTATAATCTCATCATCCGTCGGATTAATCTCAATACCGTTAGCCAGAAGAAAAATCAGCATAACGAACATTCCTATCCTTTTATTTCCGTCGATAAACGGATGGTTTGACATAAGAGAAAATCCAAGACGCGCGCCCTTTTCCTCGACCGTTTTATAAAGCTCCTCTCCTCCGAAGGTCTGATAGGCAGAGAAAAGCGCGCTTTCGAGAAGCGAAATATCCCTGACCCCTGCACTGCCTCCCGTTGCCTCAGCCATCATTTCGTGAAGCTCTATAGCTTTTTCCGGTGTTATTTTTATCATTTTGCAAGCTCCTTAAAAGCACCTTCGTACTTTTTTAAGACGCGCTTTGCAATTATATCCACTCTCTCCTCGTGAGTAAGCTCAAGCACGCCATCGCCCTCAAGGTTAACAAGCTTATACTTCGGCCTGCCGTCCTCAACTATATACACCTCGCCGTTTTCATCCGCAATCGCACTGACAGCCATAAAATTATTCTTTGCGTACTCCAGCGTTACCTTTACATTTTCTTCCACGGACCAAATATCTCCTTTATGTTCAAGCCGCAAATCATTTTCTAACCCTTCAACCGTTATAACCTGATCCGTGTTAAATTTATGACTGCGGTTCGGAATTTTTTTGCCTCTCGTATTCATATATATGTAACTGAATATCGTCAGGAAGCTGTTCTACCGTTTTACCCGCGCTGAGATGATATTTGTAATATCCGTCATATTCAGTGCCGTCGGCGTTAATCTTAACCGATACTTTTAAATCTCCGTAATAAGGAGCATTTTGCTCGAATACACCGCGCTCGTCACCGAAATAAAGCACGTATTCTCCGTTTTCAGTAGAAAGCTTTACGTTAGAAATCTTTTCGTTTTTCTGAATTTCATCCGATTTTAGCATATACCATACCTCGCCTTTATTCGAATAGAGGTCTACGTTCATATAATAGTAAACGTACGGCGACGGATATGCAGCAGAGTCAAAAGAATTATTCTCAGAGGTCGCTCCGGAATAGAAGTATACACCGCTAAACTGCTTGAATTTATAAGGCTTTACTTCCTGCTTCCCAAAAATCCTCTCTACGTATGAAAGGTCGGTTTTACTGCTGACACGTGTGAAGTCTACGTCGATATAATACTTCACTCCGTAAGTTCCCTCAAATATATTTCCCTCGTATTTAGGCTTGTAGGAATTGAGATTTTTATTTCTCAATCTCGAATTGATTCCAAAAGTGTGCCAATCATCGTTGCCTCCCGTAAAATTGAGGTCAACGTAACTGTAGTATCCGCTTTTTTCGGTATCTGAAGTAAATCTACATCTTAACTCTGAAACGTAAAGCGGAGTATCGTTATCCTCATAAGCGTAATAACCCGTTCCGTCCGATATTATGACGATAAAGAGCCTTATGCCGTTTTGAACAATCTCGTTTTTATCGGTTGAATAGCCTGTAAGCTCGTAAGTTCCTTCAACACTTCTCATTTTCCCGCTTTTAACCATATAACACGAACAAAGCTGAAGGAGTGAAAAAAGAAGTACACAAGCAAGCATAACCGAGGTCAGTATTTTTTTGATGTTTTTCATTTTGCTCTCCTTTTCGGGAGATAGAATCTCCCCTATCTAAATTGTATCATAAAACGAAAATGTTGTCAATCTTTTTCGCAAAACGGCACAAGTAACTTGAAATACCTATAAAACTGTGATATACTTAATGATATTGAAGCTTATAAGACGTAAATACCGCTAAGGAGTAAACCAATGTTTAAAGTTCATTATTTGGGAACCTGCTCAGGCACGGAGCCTATGCCGAATATGCATCATACGTCCTCGATTCTTGAGGTTGACGGCTCGCTTTATTGGTTTGACGCAGGCGAGGGCTGCTCACATACAGCGTATACGATGGGGCTCGACGTTATGAATGCAGAAGCGCTCTTTATTTCTCATCCTCATATAGACCATATCGGCGGTATGGCAAACTTCCTCTTTATGCTCGATAAATTGATTGTAAGAAACAAGCTCACGCTTGCAAAAAACAACACGCTAGAGGCTTATTTGCCCGATACCGACGTTTTTGAGGCGATAAAGCTTATTGCCCTCAGCGGAAGATACGGCAGAAGCGATTTCAAATTCAAGCTAAACGAGCACAGAATAGATAACGGGGTCATATTCGATAACGGGAAAGTACGCGTTACAGCGTACGGCAGCGAGCATATTCCAAAAGACTGCGAAAACGGCCTTTTCCGCGCCTTCTCCTTCCGAGTTGAAACGAATGGAAAAAGAATTGTTTTCTCGGGCGACGTAAAGACACCCGAGACGCTTGACACCGTTATAGGAGATGGCGCAGATCTTCTGGTTATGGAGACCGGTCATCACAAGGTTTCCGACGTATGCAATTACGCGGTAAGCCGCGGAGTTAAAAAACTAAGATTCAATCATCACGGCAGAGAAATACTCGGTGACAGAGATGCTGCCGAAAGGTTGATTTCGGATTACGAAAATAAATACGGAATTTCTATAAAGCTCACGTACGACGGTATGAGCGAGGAATATTAGCCCGTTTTTGTAAATTATTGTTGTCATAATCGGAGAGATAAAATGTTTGACTATCATATACATACAAGCGTTTCTTTTGATTCAAAGGAAGCTTCAAAAGACGTTTTAGCCGCAGCAAAAGCTGCGGGGCTTCGCGAGATATGCTTTACCGACCACTACGATTTTCATTTTGAAAAGGGTGCCGCGCACGACCTTTTCACGAAGGAAAGCTACGATAAAGCATATGCAGAATTAGAGCTTCCCGGAATTTCGGTAAAGCGCGGAGTTGAATTCGGACTTACTGCATGGAACGCCCCCGAGCTTCGCGCACTCAAAAAGGAATATGACTTTGATTTCGTTCTCGGCTCGGTTCATTACGTAGACGGCTTCGACCCATACGTTAAGGAGTATTGGAATGGTAAAACCCAGGATTTTGCATACAGAAGATACCTTGAGCACACTCTAGAATGTGTTAAAGCGCACTCGGAGTTTGATGTTCTCGGACACTTGAATTACGTATGTAAATCTCCAAATAATCCCACACGCTCCCCTCTCTTTTATGCCGATTACCGTGAAATATGCGACGAGATTATGCGCGAACTCATCAGAAAAGGCAAGGGCATGGAGATAAACACCAGCGGTGTTGACAGAGTCGGAGATTTTTTACCGAGCAGAGAGTTTTTGAAACGTTTTTCCGAGCTGGGCGGAGAAATAGTAACCGTAGGCTCTGACGCTCATACGAAGGACCGAGTCGGTCAGTACAGCAAAGAGGCGCTCGCGATTCTGAAGGATATTTTCGGATACGTATGCACGTTTAATAAGGGCAAACCGATTTTTCACAAGCTTTAAAATATAATCGTTCCGTTTTAAACAAAAATCCCCCGAGGATATATTTGAGCAGCAAAAGCTATCCAAATATCCAACCTCGTGGGATTTTTATTTTTAAGACTCTTTATAATTGTTTTTTCATTAGGTAATAATAGAAGCAGTTGATATAGCAAAAGATAAATTAAAAAATAAGATTTATCATTTATACTAAATTAAACCAACGTATATCTTATACGATAATTTCAAAATGACGTTTGCGGCAGTCGATAATTCCCTCTTTTTTCATCTTACCGATTTCTGCGGAAAGACCGCTGCGCTCTACCTCAAGATAATCTGCAAGCTCCTGTCTGTCAAACGGGATATCAAAGACGTTGCTTCCCGCAATCTTAGCGCGCAGCATAAGGTAAGCAAGAAGCTTATCGCGGGTGTTGCGCTTTGAGGTAACCTCAATGCGCTCGTGGAAGCTGATATTTTTCTTTGCAAGATTTTTCATCAGATTGAAAATCATTTGAGAATGGAAGCCGCAGGCATTCGCGCAGGGCTTGAGTATCCTCGCGCACTCGATAAACATTATCTCGCAAGGCTCGTCAGCTATCACCGATACGGGAATTGAGTCAACGTCGGCGCAAGCAAAGGCTTCTCCGATTAGCTCCGATGCTTCCGCAGTTGCTATTATACTTCTGTTGCCGTAATAATCGTTTGCCACCGTCTGCACCGAGCCAGAAAGAACTATTCCTATATATTTTGCAGGCTTTCCCTCTGTAAAAACGGTATATTTTTTGTCAAAGCTCACAACCCTTGCGCCAAGGCAGGGCAAGAGCGCGGAGAGATTCTCCGCCGCGACGTTAAAGAATAACGGACATTTTTGCAAAACTTCAAAATATTTTTTCATTTTTTCACCTTTTGTTGAAAATTCAACATACTTTACGGAAATATTATACTATAATAAATTCAGAAAAGCAAGGAGAAAACAAGATTTTATGAAAATAGCATTTTTTGATGCAAAATCATACGACAAGCCGTCATTCGAAAAATACGGAAATGAAAACGGAGTGGTTTTCAAATACTTTGAAACTAAGCTAAACGAGGATACCGTAGAGCTTGCGGCAGGCTTCGACGGAGTGTGCGTATTCGTAAACGACACCGTAAACGACAAGGTGATAGACAGACTTGCAAATCTCGGTGTGAAGTTCGCAGCGCTCAGATGCGCCGGCTTTAACAACGTCGATATGAAATACGCTTACGGAAAGCTTCACGTTTTTCGCGTTCCCGCTTATTCGCCTTACGCTGTGGCAGAGCATACTATGGCTCTTTTGCTGACCTCAATACGCAGAATCCACAAGGCTTATATAAGAACGAGAGATTTCAATTTCAGTCTTTCGGGAATGACGGGCTTCGACCTTCACGGAAAAACCGTCGGTGTTATCGGCACCGGAAGAATAGGCAAAGCGTTTATTGATATATGCCTCGGCTTCGGTATGAGGGTTCTCGCGTACGATAAGTTCAAGAATCCCGACCTTGATAACGGCGACACGGTAAAATACGTAACGCTCGACGAGCTTTTTGAAAAGAGCGATATTATTTCCCTGCACTGCCCCCTCACCGACGAAACCTATCACCTGATAAACGAAGTGTCGCTTGATAAATGCAAAAAGGGTGTGGTTATCCTCAATACGTCAAGAGGGGCGCTCGTTGATGCGGAGGCTCTACTTTCGGGAATCAAATCCCGTAGGGTAGGCGCGGCATGCCTCGACGTTTACGAGGAGGAGTCGGACTTCTTCTTTGAAGATAAATCGGGACACATTCTCGACGACGATATTCTCGCAAGGCTCATTTCAATGCCGAACGTAATAGTTACCTCGCATCAGGCTTTTCTTACGGAAGAAGCTCTTTCGAATATAGCGGAAACCACGGTAAATAATATCGTCGAATTTTCTGAAAGCGGCAAGTGCAAAAACGAGCTTTGCTACCGTTTCGGAAATACCGAAGATTGCAAAACGGGAAAATGCTTTTAAAAACGGAGAATCACAATGATTAAAGCATCGGTGCAATGGCCCTGCCAGATAAAGCTTGTTCCAACGTATGCGCCTTATTTTGATGAAGCAAATCTGCTTATCGCCGCAGATTGCACGGCTTACGCGTACGGGAACTTCCATAATGATTTTATAAACAAGCATATAACGCTTATCGGATGCCCGAGGCTTGACGAGGGTGACTACGCGGAAAAGCTCACAGAAATATTATCGAACAACAATATAGAAAGCATCACCGTCGTGCGTATGGATGTTACCTGCTGCAAAGAGATAGAAAACGCGGTCAAAAGAGCCGTTACTGCAAGCAAAAAAAATATTCCCGTAAAAATAATTACCGTAACAACAAACGGAAAAATACTTGAAATCTAAAATCCATAATGGTATAATTATTATAAAGGACTTAAACGAAAGAGGCAAACAAAATGTTTATCACAGAGGATATAAAATACGTAGGCGTTAACGATAGAAAAATAGATCTGTTCGAGGGACAGTATTCCGTTCCGAACGGCATGTCTTATAACTCTTACGTTATAATTGACGAAAAAATCGCGGTTATGGACAGCGTTGACGCGGCGTTCACTCACGAATGGCTTGACAATATTCAGAACGCGCTTGGAAAAAGAACTCCCGATTATCTCGTAGTACAGCATATGGAGCCTGACCACTCGGCAAATATAATAAGCTTTATAAAAGCATTTCCCGACGCTAAAATAGTCTCCTCGGCAAAGGCTTTCGGAATGATGAAAAACTTTTTCGGAACGGCGTTTGAGGAAAAGCAGACAGTCGTAGGCGAGGGCTCAAAGCTTTCGCTCGGAAGCCACGAGCTTACCTTTATAACGGCGCCTATGGTGCATTGGCCCGAGGTTATCGTTACCTACGATGCTAAGGATAAGGTGCTGTTTTCGGCAGACGGATTCGGTAAATTCGGCGCGATAGACGCGGACGAGCCCTGGGCAGACGAGGCAAGAAGATATTATATCGGAATCGTAGGCAAATACGGCGCGCAGGTACAGAGTCTTTTGAAAAAGGCGGCAGCGCTCGATATTGAAGAAATATGCCCCCTGCACGGCCCCGTGCTTTCCGAAAACCTCGGCTACTATCTTGACCTTTACAGCACTTGGTCGAGCTATCAACCCGAAAGCGACGGTATTGTAATTGCATATACCTCGGTTTACGGAAACACTAAAAGAGCCGTAATGAGCCTTGCTGAAAAGCTTAAAGCAAAGGGCTGCCCTGAGGTAGTCGTTCACGACCTTGCAAGATGCGATATCTCGGAAGCAGTATCCGACGCGTTCAGATATTCAAAGCTCGTGCTTGCAACAACTACTTATAACGCTGATATCTTCCCGTTTATGCGAAGCTTTATCGAGCATCTTACCGAGCGCGGTTTTAAAAACCGTACCGTAGCGCTGATTGAAAACGGAAGCTGGGCGCCTATGGCGGCAAAAATTATGAAGGAAATGCTCGGCGAAGCAAAAAATATAACCTTCACCGACACGTCTGTAAGAATACTTTCAGCGCTTAGCGATGACTCCAAGGAGCAGCTCGAGCAGCTCTCGGGTGAGCTTTGCAGAGAATATATCGCAATGAATGAGGGTCTCGCCGATAAAAACAATCTTACGGCTTTGTTTAATATAGGTTACGGATTATACGTAGTTACGTCAAACGACGGTAAAAAGGACAACGGACTGATTCTTAACAGCGTTTCCCAGGTAACGAATTCACCAAACAGAATAGCCGTTACCATAAACAAAGAAAGCTACTCGCATCACGTGATAAAGCAGACGGGTATTATGAACCTTAACTGCCTTACAACCGAAGCTCCCTTTAAGGTCTTCGAAACCTTTGGGTTTGCCAGCGGGCGCAACGTTGATAAATTCAAAAATTGCGAGCCGGAACGCTCTGATAACGGACTTGCATTCCTGCCAAGATATATAAATTCATTCATATCTCTCAAGGTTGAGAAATATATTGATTTTGACACGCACGGTATGTTCATATGCTCGATAACCGAATCGAGAGTTTTATCCGACAAGGAAACTATGACGTACACCTACTATCAGAACAACGTCAAGCCAAAGCCCAAAACATACGGTAAGCGCGGATACGTGTGCAAAATATGCGGTTACGTCTATGAGGGAGACGTTCTTCCCGAGGACTTCATCTGCCCGCTTTGCAAGCACGGAGCGTCCGACTTTGAAGAAATAAAATAGTATATATAAATATTACAACCTGACAAAAGGAGAAAAATTATGAAAAACACTAAATTCTATATCTGCGAAAGATGCGGAAATATCGTCGAAATTATACACGACTCAGGCGTAACCCCCTCTTGCTGCGGTCAGAAAATGACGGAGCTTGAAGCAGGCGTCGTTGAAGCCAGCCGAGAAAAGCACATTCCCGTAGTTGAAGTTAAAGACGGTAAGGTTAGGGTTATCGTTGGCTCGGTGCTTCATCCTATGACCGAAGAACACAGCATCACTTGGGTATATCTCAAAACCGATAAGGGCAGTCAGCACAAGCTGCTCCGTCCGACAGACGCCCCCGAGGTAACGTTTGCGCTCGCAGACGAAAAGCCTATCGCGGTTTACGCTTACTGCAATCTTCACGGACTTTGGAAGTCTGAAGTTTAAAAAACAAGGAGAAAACAATATGCTTAATGCAAAGGTACACGAGCTGTTGAATCAGCAGATTAACAAGGAATTTTACTCGGCATATCTATATCTTGATTTCTCAAACTACTTTAAGGCGCAGGGCCTTGACGGATTTGCAAATTGGTATATGGTTCAGGCGCAGGAAGAACGAGACCACGCGATGCTTTTCTATACCTACCTTCAGAACGAAAATATGCCCGTCGAACTTGATGCTATCGCGAAGCCCGATAAAACGTTTACGTCTCATATGGACGTTCTTCGCGCAGGGCTTGAGCACGAGGAATACGTAACGTCCCTTATAAACGACATATACGGCGCGGCTTACGACGTAAGAGATTTCAGAACTATGCAATTTCTCGACTGGTTTGTAAAAGAACAGGGCGAAGAAGAAACCAACGCTAACGATATGATATCAAAAATGGAGCTTTTCGGTTCCGACCCCAAGAGCCTTTATATGCTCAACCAGGAGCTTGCGGCAAGAGTTTATACCGCGCCGTCGCTTGTTCTTTGATGAAAATGTAAACAATTCTTTGTATATAAGGAGATAAATTATGAAAAAATATGTTTGTGACGTATGCGGCTGGACTTACGATGAGGAGCTTGGAGATGCCGAAAACGGCATAGCTCCCGGCACTAAATTCGAGGACCTTCCCGATGATTTCGTTTGCCCTCTTTGCGGAGTAGGCAAAGAAAACTTCAGCGAAGAAGAATAAAAGCAAGGATATAAATTTAAGTAAGTTAAATTAAAAGCTAGCTTGGGGATATTGGCGAATCGATATCCCCAAGCTTTTATTTACCGTAAAAACATAAATTCAAATCTTGGAATCATATCTTTTCAAATTATCATATTGACTGCAAAAAAATCTTGTGATATAATACGAAATTGTAAAAACACGTTGCCAAAGCAACCACGAAACAGGAGAATAAAATTGGAATTAAAACCAAGAACGGCCGATACGGATATTTACGCCGAGTATCTTCTCTGCCTTGCGCTTGACGTTGGCGAGGGAATGTTAAAAAACGGCGGTGAGATTAGCCGAGTTGAAGATACGATAGAGAGAATTTGCAAGGCATACGGAGCCGCGCACATTGAGGTTTTCTCTATAATTTCATTTATAAGCGCAGCCGTAAGAATGCCCGACGGCTCTTATTCATCTCAGTTCAGAAGAATAAAAACTACAGGCATGAATCTTAACACGCTCGAAAAGCTGAACGCATTATCAAGAGAAATTTGCGCTACTACTCCCTCGCTTGAGGCTTTTGACCAAAAAATTAAAGACTTAAAGAAAATGCCGCCTTATCCGATGTATATGAGAATCGCGGCTTGCTCTGCCGCTGTAGGAGGCTTTGCGCTTTTCTTCGGCGGAAATCTTTTAGATGCGCTCATATCTATGCTCATAGGAGCAATTATATGTCTTGTTGATATTTATTCGTCGGCAAGACTCAGCGCTATGGCAAAAACGGTAATTTCATCGTTTATCGCAACGATTATTGCGGGACTTTCCGCAAGGATAGGTCTGAACAGCAACCCCGACTATATAATAATAGGCTCAATTATGATACTCGTGCCGGGACTCGCTTTCGGTACTGCTCTGCGCGATTTACTCTGCGGAGACCTTCTTTCCGGCTCTTTAAAAACGCTCCAGGCGTGCCTTGGCGCTCTTATGATTGCTTTCGGATATATGCTTGGCTCGGCGCTTCTCGGAGGTCCCGTATGAACTTCTTTACATTAGAACTTTTAATTCAGCTCGTAACCTCGTTTATCACCTCGGTTGCCTTTGCCATAATGTTCAGAATAAATAAGCGGCACCTCGTTCACGTGGGTATTTGCGGAACGCTGACATATGCTGTATATTACACCCTCTTATTTTTCACGTCTTCCCTTTTCGTATCGGGCTTCGTATCATCAATGGTAACGGCTCTTTACGCCGAGCTTTTTGCGAGAATCAGACGTGCACCCACCATAGTTTTCGTGCTTCCGGGTATCGTCCCGACCGTCCCCGGCGGAAGCCTTTACCGCGGTACGAGGGACCTTCTTTTAAGAAACGTTGAGGGGGCTATAGAAAACTTCGCCGCGACGCTCGAAGTCGGCATAGGCATTGCCGGAGGCATTGTTGCAGTTTCAATAATTATCGGAATCATAGTCGATTCGATGGCAAAGCATAAAAAAAATAATATATAGCTTCTTTTTCGAGAACACCTCGTATTTATGTACAAATCATTGCCATTTTTTGACATAATAGTGAATAAAGCTTGCTTTTTCCTATTTTTTGTGCTATAATACGAGGTGTTTTTTAGAAAGGAGAATATATATGCATTACGAAAATATTGACAGTTCTAAAAACTCCAGCTGTAAAAACCCCTGTCTAGATACTAACTGCAGCCGTAATCAAACCGCAATTCATCATCACGAGCATAACCGCGAAGAATATCATATCAAGCAAGGCAAGCTTTCATATTCTCTCGTACGCGCTCTTGCAAAAATTCTTTCACGCATTACGTTTAAAAGAAAGCTCATACGTAACGAAATAAAGGATAAAAAAGGCCCGTTTATCATAATAGCGAATCACGAGGCAGCTTTGGATTTCGTCAACCTCATAGGAGCAACTAAGCAACCTCTCACATTCGTTATAAGCAATTCATTTTACAGCACGCTCCCATTCAAAAGCGTAGTATCAAGACTTGGAATGATTCCTAAACAGCAATTTCAGACCTCTCTTAAGGATATACACAAGATGAAAACCGCGATTGAAGACGGAAAAATACTTGTTATATATCCTGCCGGACTTATGTCCGATGACGGAACCCCGACTCCAACCCCCGTTGCAACCTACGGATTTTTAAAATGGCTAAAAACCGATGTTTACGTAGCAAAAACCTCCGGAACCTATTTTTCAATGCCCAAATGGCGACATGACGGACTACGCGCCGGCAGAACATATATGGATATTTACAAGCTCTTTGATAAAGACGAGCTTTCCGAAATGTCTAACGAGGATATCCATTCAATAACGGACAAGGCACTTTCATTTGATGCTTACGAAGACCAGGAAAATCTGCTGGTTAAATACAAAAACGGTCACAATGTCGAAGGGCTTGAAAACGTGCTTTACAAATGTCCTCACTGCAAAAAGGAATTCACGATAAAGGTACGTAACAAGAATATCATATATTGCGAGGAGTGCGGCTACGAGGAAAAATGCGACGAATACGGCTTCTTACACAAGACCTCGGATTGCGGTGAAGAAATCCGTCACCCTTCAAAGTGGAATAAGCTTATAAACGACGAGCTTCGCACACAAATAGATAGTGGTGAGCTTTCCTGTATCGAATCAACTGTTGAAGTCCAAATGATACCAAAAGGTAAATCTAAGTTTGCAAAAGCCGGAGAAGCCACACTAAAGCTAACCAAAGACCATCTCACGCTTACGGGAATTATAAACGGCGCCGACGAGGAGATAACCATTCATACGTCCTGCTTTGCTTCCCTGCCTTATAAGCCGGGAAAGTATATTGAGGTGCAAAGCGGAGATACTATTTATCGTTGTCTTCCCGAGAATGGCAGACTTGCAGTAAAGTATGTAAATATGCTGGAAATATTCTATGAAAAGCATAATGCCGAGTGCGAGCGTACGCACGAATGTAAAAATTAAACCAACTGTCACGAAAGTATAAAAAGCAAAGGACACCGTTTTGAGCTTAAAAAAGCACGGTGTCCTTTATTTCATTGAATTTCAGCCCTTAGAATATTCCTATAATTCTTAAGACGTATATGTAAATAAACAGAGTAAAAGCCGATACGAGAGTCGTCCATATAACAAGCTGACCTGCAAGCTCGTAGTCCGAATCCATTTCCTGCGCCATAGGTACAGAGGAAACTGCAACGGGAGTTCCGAAAACCGCAACCAGTGCGGCAAAGTGCGCGTTCTCAAAGCATCCGAGAAGAAGCGCAGCTCCTATGCCGATAACAGGGGTTATAACGCATCTTGCAACAGTGCCGGATATTATTTCCTTTTTCATTCCCGACACTGCGAAAAATTCGAAGTTCGCTCCGAGAACAATAAGTGAAAGCGGCGTTGCAACGGCAGAAAGCTGACCGAGTATTTTATATATCGGGGTTACGTCCGATAGCCTGAATTCTATACCCGTTTTTACAAAAATTGCCCTTAAGGCAAGCACCACCCCGCCTTCCGCAATTGAAACGATAAGCGGATTTTTGACTATTCCCAAAATAATCTTTTTGAAGCTTACTTTCTCGGTATTTTCACCAGAAAAAATACTCAAAGCAATAACTGCAAGTACATTGAAAAGCGGTATGCAAAACGCAGAAAGAAGCGTTGCGTAAATTCCGCCCTCATCACCGAAAAGCGAAATGGCAAGCGGTATTCCGACAAGCGCATAATTTGATCTGAACGCCGACTGCAGCAAGGCTCCGCAACGCTTTTTATCCTTTGTTATAAAACTAAATCCAAGAAGTGCGGCAAAGAAAACGAAAATAACCGCCGCACACACGTAAAAGATGTATCCAAGCTTTATTTCTCCCATATTTTCAATGCTGTATACATTCAAAAACAGCATTGCGGGAATAAACACCCTGAAGGCAAGCTTATTCATTTCCCTTGCGCCGCCGGGAGTTATAAATCCTATTCTCTTAAGAAAATATCCGAGCGCCACAAGAAGTATTATCGGCAAAACCGCATTGAGAGTGAATATAAGATCCGACATAAGTACGCCCTTCGTTAGAGTTGTATGCTTAAAGCCGTTTTTATAATAACATAAAATACGCCTAAGTATAACACTTTTATTGACTTTTATAAATATCTGTGCTAAAATATCTTTGATGCGGAAAGATTTGTTTTCACATAACAAACGACGCAGAGACGAATATTTATTAAAAATACTGAAAACATCAAGCCGAGAGGGAGAGAAAAATGAGGCAGATTTATAAAAACAACCCTATGAATGCGCCGAGACTTGACACAGATAAAGTCTTTGCGGATTATGAAACTGAATACAAATTCAGAGGCTTTATAGACGAGGCTTTTGAATTCATCGAAGATTTTCAGTTGTTGAATCCAACGATGTGGGAAAGATTCGTCAGACAGTTCCGCGAGGAAGATGCCGACTACGAGGGCGGCTGGCGCGGTGAATACTGGGGAAAATGTATGCGCGGAGCAGCTTTTGTTTACGCCTATACGAAAAACCCTAAGCTTTACGAGGTTATGGCTGCAACAGTGCGCGATATGATTGCAAGCGCAAGAGAATCCGAAGGCGGAAGAATCAGCAGCTACGGCATTTCTCACGAATTCTGCCACTGGGATATATGGTCAAGAAAATACGTTCTTCTCGGTATGCAATATTTCTATGAAGTATGCAATGACGAAAGCCTTCGCCGCGATATCGTGGCATCTATGCGTACCCAAGCAGATTGCATTATAGAAAAGATAGGTCCGAGCGCGGAAGGCAAAAAGCCTATAGCTAAAGCCTCTCATCACTGGCGCGGTCTGAATTCCTCTTCCCTGCTTGAGCCTATGGTAAGGCTTTACACTCTCACGGGCGAAAAGAAGTATTTTGATTTCGCAAAGTACATAGTTGACGCCGGCGGAACGGATATAGTCAACATATTTGAGCTTGCGTATAATAACGACTTTTCTCCTTATCAGTATCCCGTTACCAAGGCTTACGAGATGACTTCCTGCTTCGAGGGGCTTCTCGAATTCTACAGAATAACGGGTATCGAAAAATACAAAACCGCAATAGTAAATTTTGCAGATAAAATTCTCGAAACCGACTTCACGGTTATCGGCTGCTGCGGATGCACGCACGAGCTTTTCGACCACTCTACAGTTCGCCAGGCAAATACGACCAACGATTTCGTTATGCAGGAAACCTGCGTTACCGTAACGCTTATGAAGTTTTTCTATCAGCTTCATATTCTTACAGGCGACCCTAAGTACGTTGACGCATTCGAAACCTCGCTTTACAACGCTTACCTCGGCTCTGTCAATACCGAAAAGGTTATAGAGCCTACTCTGCACGAGGAGCATCCCGATTGGATACTCGAGCCCCTGCCGTTTGACAGCTACAGCCCTCTTACCGCGGGAACAAGAGGAAAGAAAATCGGCGGACTTAAGGTTATGTCCGATAAGCATTATTACGGCTGCTGTGCGTGTATCGGTGCTGCAGGTATCGGTCTTGTTACAAAGCTCGGCGCTCTTATCTCTCCCGAGGCGATAATTCTCAACCTTTATATAGACGGTGAAATAAAGCTTTCGCTGCCCTCAGGCTCGCCTCTCACTTTAAAGCTCGGCACCGACTATCCGAGAAGCGGTAGCGTAAGTGTTACTCTCGGGCTTGAAAAGCCGGAAGCATTTAAGCTTCTGCTGCGTAATCCCGTATGGAGCAAAACCACCGCAGTTAGCGTAAACGGTACTGCGTGTGAAGTTTCGGACGGTTATATTGTTATTGACAGAGAATTTGCAGACGGCGATGAAGTAAATCTTCAGCTCGATATGAGAACTCAGGCAATACTTCCTATTCCCTACGGCGAGCAGATACTCATAAACGAAGTTATCTGGGGGGCAAACTATATGATTCCCACCTTTGACAGAGAGGACCCCATAGCGCATAGACATATAGCGCTCCGCCGCGGTCCCGTTATGCTCGCGCAGGAAAACAGACTTGGCTACTCGGTAGACGACCCTATCGAAGTAGACGTTAACTCCGACGGATACGTTGCCGTTGAAATTTCGGACGGCAAGTCCCCTTACAAATGCATTGTTGAAGCAAAGGTTCCGCTCGCAGACGGCTCAAAAATGCTCGTCACCGATTACGCATCGGCAGGAAAGCTTTGGACTGACGAGAGTAAAATGGCAGTCTGGATGCTCACAAAGTAAATAATTGTTTTCAAAATAAGCAAATTATCACATTTTAATTAATATACACAAAACGAGATAGATACCGCAAACAGTGTCTATCTCGTTTCGTTTTATAAGTTAAAAATATCTTCCGGATTAAAATAACAACAGTTTTTAAGCTTTAATTTCAAAAAATCAAGCTTTGGAAAGAGGTTTCACAAAGCCCTCGGGGTCGCCCGATGAAATATCGCAACCTATTACTCTGTTTCTATAGACGAGAAGATTTACGAATACTGCGCCGTCGTATTCTTCGTAACCGTCTATTTCATAGGTGTATCTTTTAACCTTCTTTTTCGCATATTTCGAAAGGTCGAGCCCCTGCGCCTTCTGAATTTCATTATAACCCATTATAACTCTATCAAAGTTTTCGGGCATAACGAAGTCGCATTCTTCGCAGGCAGCCCCTTTTACCTTAAGACCGAATTGCTCTATAAATGCAACTCTGTCATCTTCGCTTTTTATATCCGAAAAATTCACTTTGCCATCGGGCGCGTTTGCCGCAAGAACCGTATCTCCGGAAATAAGAATTCCGATGAGTACAGCAAAAACCAATGCCAGAATCGCAAAAAATTTGACGGTTGATGCTCTGACTGATAATATAAACATAACAAAACTCCTTTTTATGCTTTTGTTAAAGTATATTTTCTTTAAGTCTAATATATGCAAAAAAGAGAGCTCGGTTTTTATTTTTTCAAAAAAGAGAGCCGCCTCGGCTCACGCCTTGGCAGCTCCCTTTTTTAATTGTGTAAGACTTAATTGCAGCAGCAGCAAAAAACAAGAATTATAGCGAGAATTATAATCCATGTGCAGTTATCATCGAAAAGATGGCATAAGCAATTATTGTTCATATATGTTCCTCCAAGGTGTCATTTGAGCTATGCTCATTAGCATATTATGCGCCCGGAGTTTTTTTGTTACAGCTGTAAATAATTTGAGTTACGGAGTATTTTAAGGCTTTATTCCGTAAGAAAGCAGCATCTTGAAAGCTTTTCGGTATTGCTTTTAAAATCAACTGAAATCAAATACCGCGGCTCCGTCCTTCAGCACCAGTCTCGCCTCAAAGGATTTTCCCGCCTTTGAGATAAACCCTCTCATTTTTATGGTTGACCCTCCCGAAAGAAGTCTGATAACCTCAGTTTTCGGAATGGTTTTCTTGCAAATTGTGATTCCCACTCTGAATTGGCATCCGTTACCGTAGCCCATACAGCCGTAGCTCTGCTTACCGCGGACGACGTTGCTTCCGCATACGGGGCATTTGCCGAGTATTTCTCCGTATTCTCCGGTGTCCACAGCGCGCGACTTCGGTAATGAATCCACGCCGCCGCGCTTGAAGATTTCGGAAATTTCTCCCTCGCAAAGCTTTACGCTCTCATCAACCGTCATCTCACCGCGATAAACACGCTTCAACGCTTTTCCAAGCTCGCTCGTCTTATATTTATCCATAGTAATAGACATTTTTTCAAGAGATTCTATTAGATACTCTCCGTCGGGAAGTATCGTATATACGTCTTTTTTGAGGTCTATATAGCCCGAACGCTTGGCGTTATCTATAATACCCGTTCTCGTAGCCTCTGTTCCAAGCTCAAGACCCTCGAATATAGCGCGGTACTCCTCGGCATCGTCTACCTCGCCGCTTTCAGCAAGCTCCTTTGCTTTTGCTTTATCGTCCTTAAAGGGATTTTTGAGATATTTATTCAGCGTTTCTATAGTGTAATGCTTAGGGGGAGTGGTCTGCTTTTCGGCAGGAGCGAAGTTAATATTTACGCTTTCTCCGAGCAGAAGCTTCGGCAATACCTTATCCTTTGTATTATAATCGTCATACTTCGTCCAACCGGGCGTTAAAATAACGGTTCCCTTAAGACTGAATTCCTCAAGCTCCCCTACCTTAATGCGAATTTCACTCTTTTCCGCGAGGCACTCCTCAGCGCAGAATACTGCGACGAAGCGTCTGAGAACCGTGGAATAAACCTGCTTTTCCTTTTCAGAAAGCTTATCGACGGCGGGAATTTTATAGGTAGGCGTCAATGCTGAATGCGATTCGATTTTTGAATCGTCAAATATATATTTTGAGTCCTTAAAGCGCACGGGATAACCGAGCTTACCTACGTTTACGAGTATTTTGCGTATCTTATCCTTTTCTGCCGTGGCAAGATATTCGGAGTTAGTTCTTGGATAGGTAAGATATCCTTCCTCGTAAAGCTTCTGAATTATTTTAAGGCTTTCAGCCATACTCATTTTATACTTTTTGCCGAGGACGTTCTGAAGCGTCGAAAGAGAATAAAGCTTACCGGGAAGAATCGTATCCTTTTTGCTTTCAACGTGCGAAACGTATGCACCCGTGTCATTATAAAGCTTTGCCAAAGACTCTGCCGATGCAAAATCGTCAAACGCGAATTTGGCTTTTCCCGTAAGCTCTATTTTTTCACCCTTAGTCTTTTCTTGCGAATGAATAACGTAATATTTTTCGGGCTTGAAATTCCTTATTTCAAGGTCTCTTTCATATATCGCTCTTACAATAGGCACTATAACTCTGCCTACTCTGAGAAGCTTTCCTGAACGGATAGTGGCATATCGTGTTAAGTTTACACCGTAAAGCCAGTCAATGAACGTACGCGCGAAGCCCTCGTTTGCAAGACTGTCATACTCAGTCTCCTCCTTCATTTCGGTAAGCGCTCGCGCCACCGTTTCGGGAGTCTGGTCGGGAAGCCAGAGTCTGAGAAGCGTTTTCTTGCTCTTAAGAGCGTTCATAACGCAGAGTCTTACGATAATTTCACCCTCGCGGTCTGCGTCGCCCGCGTTTACGATAGCGTCAACGTCGGGACGGTTGCAAAGCTTTTCGAGAATTTTGTACTGACGCATAACACCGGAATCAACCTCATGCTTACCGTCTGCCTTTTTAAGCTCAAATTTGAATTCACTCGGAAAGCACGGTAAATTATCAAGAGTCCACCCTTTCGACTCTAACGGCTTATCCGAATAGGATTCTATGTCAACGAGCGAAAAAAGATGCCCAAACGCCCAGCTTACGATATAATTCTTACCGATGAAATATCCGCTTTCTTTTTTCATCTCGCCGTCGATACCTGCTACTATATTTCTCGCAAGACTCGGTTTTTCGGCTATTATAAGCTTCATCTTTCGCTCTCCTCTCTACGCTGTTTTTTATATGGATTTTTAACGTCGCTTTTACATTGTATCATATTATTTCGAAAAATTCCACCCTTAATTCCATTTTTAACAATTTCTTCAAATAAAAACGGAGAATCGAGGAAAAGCAGATGTAAATATACACAAATTTTTTTGGCAATATGCTGTTTTTCGGAAATTCGCTTTTATTTGCGCGCGTTTTATGATATAATTTTTACAATATAATGCTTATAAATATAAACTTCAGCGAGGTAAGTTATGGCAAAGCTTTATTTCAAATACGGAGCTATGGGCTCTTCAAAGACGGCGCAAGCCCTTATTACAAAATTCAACTATGAAGAACGCGGTATGAAGGTATGGCTTATTAAACCGTCGATTGACGACCGCGACGGAGCTGCCACTATAAAATCAAGGGTAGGTCTTACGGAAGAATGCACTGCCGTTGATAAAAAGGATAATCTTTTTGAAATTTTCACAAACGAAAGAATTGAAGCCGACGTAGTTATAGCCGACGAATGCCAATTCTTTACAACTGAGCAGATAGACTCCCTTAGAAAAATAGTTGACGAATATGACGTTCCCGTTTTATGCTTTGGCTTGCGTACCGACTTTCTCTCTCATCTTTTTGAGGGAAGCAGGCGACTTTTCGAAGTAGCTGATTCGATTGCCGAAATAAAGACCATTTGCGAATGCGGAAGCAAAGCCACGATAAACGCAAGACTAGACGGCGAGGGCAGAGTCGTTACCGAGGGAAGCCAGGTAATGATAGGCGGTAACGAAAGCTATATCGCTATGTGCCATAGATGCTGGAAAAAGAAAATCGCAAGGCAAAATTCCGAAAAATAACAATAGTTGTTTACAAAATAATCTTGCCGTAAGAAAGGGAAACGAAATGAACATTAAAGACATACTTTCAAGGTGCGACCACACCCTGCTTTCGCAGAGCGCTACCTGGGATGATATAAAGGCAATCTGCGACGACGGTATAAAATATGCAACCGCATCGGTTTGTATTCCCCCGTCGTTCGTTAAGGAAGCTAAAGAGTACGTTAAGGATAATCTGGCAATATGTACCGTCATCGGATTCCCCAACGGATATAACACCGCCGCGGTTAAGGTTTTTGAAACCGCCGACGCTATAAAAAACGGAGCTGATGAAATAGATATGGTTATCAATATCGGCGACCTTAAGGCTAAAAAATATGACGCTATAACAGAGGAAATAAAGGCTATAAAGGCCGCGTGCGGCGAAAAGATACTTAAGGTTATTATCGAAACCTGCCTGCTTACGAATGAAGAAAAGATAAAGATGTGCGAAATAGTTACGGCGGCCGGCGCAGATTATATAAAAACTTCCACAGGATTCTCCACTGCGGGCGCTACGAAAGAGGACGTTGAAATTTTTGCAACGCACGTAGGCGAGGGCGTTCTCATAAAGGCTGCGGGCGGTATCGCATCTCTTGCCGATGCCGAGGACTTCATAGCGCTCGGAGCATCAAGACTCGGAACGAGCCGTATCGTAAAAATCGCCAAGAACGATTCCGGGGCTACAGGATATTAAGACGAAGCAAATCGGAGCGTTTCGGAATATTAAGATTAAGCGCTCCAAGCGCTGCAGAGTATGGAATAAGCTTAATCAAAGCATTTTGGGATACCGATATAAATGGTTTTTAAGTCGCGCTACCCATACGAGTATTATTAAAAGGAGAAACAAATATGTCAGAACAGTATACACCTCATATAAAAGCAACAAGCGCGGATTTCGCTAAAACGGTTCTTATGCCCGGCGACCCGCTTCGCTCTAAATTCGTTGCCGAAACCTTTCTCGAAAATCCGCGTCTCATAAATAATGTGCGCGGTATTCAGGGATATACGGGAACTTACAAGGGGGTACCCGTGTCTGTTATGGCAAGCGGCATGGGTATGCCGTCTATCGGTATATATTCATACGAGCTTTTCAATTTCTTCGGAGTTGAAAATATTATCAGAATAGGCTCCGCGGGCGGTCTTGCAGACGACGTACAGCTCCGCGACGTTATTATAGGAATGGGCGCTTGCACAAACTCAAACTACCAGGACCAATATAACCTCGGCGGCAATTTTTCTCCTATCGCAAGCTTCAAAATGCTCGAGCTGGCGGTTGCAGAGGCAAGAGCGCTTGGCATTCGCTATCAGGTAGGAAATCTTCTCTCGTCCGACGTTTTCTATAACGCTAACCCCAACTTTAACGACGGTTGGTATAAGATGGGCGTTCTCGGCGTTGAGATGGAAGCTGCCGCACTCTATATGAACGCAGCTGCGGCAGGTAAGAACGCGCTTGCTATCTGCACGGTTTCCGACCACATTTTGAGGGGCGAGGCACTTGATTCGGACGCAAGACAGACCTCGTTTACCGATATGATGAAGATTGCGCTTGAGGTTGCAATCAAAATGCAGAAATAAGAGCTTGAACGCTTACACGGCGGATAAAGCAGTTTTTCCGTTTTACCTATCTGAAAGGAAAATTTAATGAAAAGAGTATTCTTGATAGTTCTCGATTCATTCGGTATAGGCGCAGCTCCCGACGCTGCCGATTTCGGCGACGCAGGCGCTAATACGCTTAAAAGCGCGTACGAATCGGGAAAATTAAACGTTCCGAATCTCATAAAGCTGGGACTCGGAAATATAGACGGAGTTACCTGCCTTGAAAAAGAGACCGAGCCGAAAGCCGATTACGGCAGAGTTACGGAGCTAAGCAAAGGCAAGGATACCACTACGGGACACTGGGAAATCGCGGGTATCGTCTCGCACTCTCCTATGCCGACCTACCCCGAGGGATTTCCCGAAGAAATACTAAACGCATTTGAAAAGGAAATCGGAAGAGGTGTTCTTTGCAATCTTCCCTACTCCGGCACCGACGTTATACGCGACTACGGAGAGGAACATCTTAAAACCGGTAAGCTTATAGTCTATACCTCTGCTGACAGCGTATTTCAGATAGCGGCGCACGAGGACCTCGTTCCCGTCGACGAGCTTTACGAGATATGCCGCAAGGCAAGGAATATTCTCGTTGGAGAGCACGGTGTAGGCAGAGTTATCGCAAGACCGTTCGTAGGCACGCCCGGTAACTTCAAAAGAACGGCAAACAGACGCGATTTTTCCCTTTTGCCCCCCGAGCCTACCGTTCTTGACAAGCTTAAGAACCGTGGATACGACGTTATCGGCATAGGCAAAATCGGAGATATCTTCGCTATGGCAGGAATTACCGAAACCTATCCGACACACAGTAATACGGAGGGTATGCAGATTACAAAGGAACTATCTAAGCGAGATTTTAACGGTCTGTGCTTCGTTAACCTCGTTGACTTTGATATGCTTTACGGTCACAGGCAGGATGCCGACGGATACGCTGCTGCGCTTTGCGAGTTTGACGAGTGGCTCGGCGATTTCATTAAAACGCTACGCGATGACGACCTTCTTATAATCACCGCAGACCACGGCTGCGACCCTTCGGACACCAGCACCGACCATACAAGAGAGTATATTCCGTTCATACTTTACGGAAACGGCCGCGGCGGTAAAAATCTCGGAACGCTCCGCGGCTTTGCCAACGTAGGAAAGGCGGCACTCGACTATCTCGGAGGTTAAAATGAACTCAGAAAAAGCATTGGAGCTCGCAAAATGCGCCGAGCTCGCAAGAGAAAAAAGCTACAGCCCGTATTCAAGCTTTGCGGTAGGGGCGGCACTGCTTACCGCAAGCGGTGAAATCTTTACGGGCGCAAATATAGAATCTTCCTCATATACGCCCACGGTCTGCGCGGAGAGAGTTGCGTTTTTCAGCGCGGTGCACGCGGGTCACAGGAAATTTTCGGCAATCGCGATAACCGGCGGTAAATTGGGAGAGACTCTCTCGGATTTCTGCCCCCCGTGCGGCGTATGCCGTCAGGTTATGGCGGAATTTGCAGACGGTGATTTTGAGATAATCCTTTACGACGGAAATGACCTGAAGATATATACTCTCTCCGAGCTTTTACCGGCAGGCTTCGGTAAAGACAATCTCAAGTAAATCCGTAATACGTTATATATGTGCGCTTCGTAAAACGTCTTACAGTGAAAAACGCTTTTCAGCGTTCAATCGAACCTTTCAAAATCTTAACGAAGCAATCGCAAACCTATGCAGAGGTAATTCTTATGAGAATGTACGACATAATAGAAAAGAAAAAACAGGGCTTGGAACTTGAAAAGGATGAAATTTACGAGCTTATAAGGCTTTATACGAAGGGAGATATTCCTGACTATCAGATGTCTGCTCTCCTTATGGCTATATATTTCAACGGTATGACGAAAGACGAAACTTCTAATCTTACCGACGCTATGGCAACCTCGGGAGATACTGTAAACCTTGATATGTTCGGAGATTTAAGCGTTGACAAGCATTCTACGGGAGGTGTCGGAGATAAAACAACCCTAATAGTTACTCCGATAGTTGCCGCGGCAGGAGGTATCGTTGCAAAAATGAGCGGCAGGGGTCTCGGTCACACGGGCGGAACGGTTGACAAGCTTGAATCCTTCCCCGGATTCAGAACCTCACTCTCACCCGAGGAATTTAAAAATCAGGTTTCTAAATGCCACCTTGCAGTTATAGGTCAGAGCGCAAATCTCGCTCCCGCGGATAAAAAGCTCTACGCGTTAAGAGACGTTACTGCAACGGTTGACAGTATTCCTCTTATCGCTTCGTCGATTATGAGCAAGAAGCTCGCGGCGGGAACTCACTCTATAGTTCTTGACGTTAAATGCGGCTCGGGCGCTTTTATGTCCACGCCCGAAAAAGCGGCGGCTCTTGCGGAGGCTATGGTTGATATCGGAAAATCGAGAGGCAGACGCACTGCGGCTCTCATAACAAATATGGATATCCCTCTCGGACACGCTATCGGAAACGCGATTGAGGTTAAAGAGGCGCTTGAAGTGCTTAAGGGCAGCGGCCCTGCCGATTTGCGCGAGGTATGCCTCGCTCTTGCGTCGGTAATGATAGAGCTTTCCTTGGGAATACCCGAAAACGACGCTAAGGCTTTGGCTGAAAAAATGCTCGCCTCGGGCAAGGCGTACGAGCAGTTCAAGACCTGGATTTCTATGCAGGGCGGAGATTCCTCATACGCTGACGATACTTCAAAATTCGGAAGCTCTCTATACGAAAAAGAGGTTGTTTCGGACTCGGACGGATATATTCTCTCCTGCAACGCGGAGGCAGTCGGAATAGCGGCAATGAAGCTTGGCGCAGGCAGAGCAACGAAGGACGACCTAATAGACCACAAGGCCGGAATATTACTCCTCAAAAAGCCCGGTGACAAGGTGTCTCGCGGCGACACCGTTGCTAAGCTCTTTACCGACAGAGAGTATGCAATAGAAGAAGCGCGGAATATGGTACTCAGCTCGCTTAAATTCACCGATACCGAGCTTCCCGAAGCGAAGATGATATACGAAGTTATCAAATAAATGGAGAATTCTATGAAAAAGATTATGATTATCGGTATCGCAGGCGGGTCGGGCAGCGGTAAAACGACGCTTGCAAAAAATATCGCGGCGCATTTCGGTGAAAAAATATCTGTACTGAGACACGATGATTATTACAGAGCTCAATCGGACATAAGTGTTGAAGAAAGAGCGCGTATGAATTACGACCACCCCGACGCGTTCGATACGAAGCTGCTTATAAAGCATCTTCGCGCACTGAAAAACGGACAGGCGGTTGACTCTCCCGTATATGATTACAAGATACACGACAGAAGCCGTGATATAAGGCGCGTTGAAGCATCAAGCGTTATTATTCTCGAGGGAATTCTCATATTTGAAAACAAGGATCTGCTCGACCTCTTTGATATGAAAATATTCGTTGATACAGACCCCGACGTAAGAATAATACGCAGAATCGTGCGCGATGTTAAAAAGAGAGGACGAACGCTTGATTCGGTTATTGAGCAATATCTCTCAACCGTTAAGCCTATGCACGAGGCATTCGTTGAGCCAAGCAAAAAAAATGCCGACATAATAATTCCCGAGGGCGGTAACAATCCCGTCGCTTACGGAATGATAATCGACAAAATAGAAAAGCACCTTGTCAATTAATTAACTAATTTAAAGATTAATTTACAAGTTAAATAAATAAAACCGTTGCATTTTATATTCAAAAATTGTAGAATAAATATGAACTTTTTGTTAAGTTAGACAAAAATCGAATTAACTAGTCTTATGAACCAAGGGAGAGCTATGAAAAACGGATACAGTAAATTCATATCCCCGCTCTACGTTATAAACATTATTTTTCAAGCTATAATCAGTTTGCTTTCTCCGATAGCAGTAATGCTTTTGTTTGCATATCTGCTTACTGAATACGCTTCGGCGGGGAATTGGGCATACGTTGTGTTTATAATGCTCGGAGTTTTTTCGGGACTTTATTCGATGGTAATCTTCATATTGCGCTCGTCAAAGGCTCTTGAAGCTATCGAGCGTCAGCACAAAGAAAAGGAGGAAGACCGAAAGTAAAATGAACTCAAATAAAATACCGCTTCGCGAGGTCGTAGCAACAGCCGTCGGTGAAGTTATCGTCGGCGCTTTGATATGCCTTGTGTTTTTACTGTGCGGAAAATACGATTACAGAGTTTTACTCGGCGCGGCGCTTGGTGTTTTGGTTACCGTCGCGAATTTTCTGTTCCTTTGCATAACGGTAAACAAAGCGCTTGACAGGTGCCTTGCAAGCTTTAATCCGACGCTTACCGAAAAAACGGCAGAGCCTATAGTTATCGAGCCTGCCGAGGCTTGCGGCGAAGAAAGCTATAACGAAGAAAATGCCGACGAGCCTTACGATGACGAAGCAGCAAAATTCGCCAGAGAAAACGTCGGAAAGCTGCAAAACGCCATAAAGATTTCATATATTGTAAGAATGGGTACGGTTATAGCGTCTCTCGTGATTGCTCTTACCACAAAGCAATTCAACGTGATAGCTACGGTGATACCGCTTCTATGCCTGCGTCCGATACTCACCGTATCGGAAATGATTAAAAGAAAGGAGAAAAAGTGATTTATGGATATAAACGTAAGCGGCGCGAAGATATTCTTCGAAATAGATATTTTCGGCATTACGATAAAAATCACCCAAACGGCAATTTCACTTCTTGCCGTAACTATCCTTTTGATTACCGCGGCGTACTTTCTGGGAAGAAATCTTAAGAAGCGTCCCGGAAGGCTTCAGGTTGTAACCGAAAAGCTCGTGACTATGCTCTACAATATGGTAGAGGACACGATGGGTAAGCATAACGCGAGGTTTGCGCCGTTTATCGGAACGCTTTTCCTCTCCTCAGTAATAGGAACTCTTCTCGGAATGACTCAGATATTCCGTTCAACTACGGCAGACCTCTCTGTGACGCTCGCTTGGGCGCTCGTTACGTCGGTGATGGTCTGGTATTCTAACATAAAGAACTTCGGATTCAAGGCGTGGCTCAAGGGCTTTACCGAGCCTATCGTGGTTATGACGCCTATGAACATAGTTTCTGAAATAGCGCAGCCTATTTCTCTCGCCTTCCGTCACTTCGGTAACGTTGCGGGCGGCGGAGTTCTTACGTCCTTGATTTACGCAGCTCTGGCTATGGTATCAAGCATCGTATTCGGTTGGCTGCCGGGGCTTTTAGGCGAAATTCCCTTCTTCACGGCAGGTATACCTGCATTCCTTTCCATATACTTCGACTTATTCTCGGGATTCGTTCAAGCCCTCGTATTCTCGCTTCTGACGATGGTTTACGTTGGAACGGCAAATCCGCCCCCCGAGGAGATTGCGGCACCAAAGGAAAACGCCTAATCTATGCGATTAAACTGTGATTTTTATAGAAAATAAAAATAAAAACTAACAAAACATTTTGGAGGAAACAAAAATGGAAGCATTAGCAAATGCAATTATTGACGCAGCAAGAGCGCTCGGTGCAGCTCTTTGTATGGGAATCGGAGCTATCGGTCCCGCTATCGGTGAAGGTAACGCAGTAGGTAAGGCTCTTGAGGGTATGGCACGCCAGCCCGAAGCTGCCGGTAACCTTCGTACCAATATGATTCTCGGATGCGCTATTACCGAGACCACGGGTATTTACTCTCTCGTCGTATCACTTCTTCTTCTCTTTATGGGTGTTCTTTAATTCTAAAAACATTCGAAAAAAGAACGTATTAAGGAGAAACAAATGAGGGTTGTATTTGACCAGTTCGAAGCCTTTGTAGGCGTGAACTTCTTTACCATGATATTTGCATGGATAAACCTTGTCATACTTTATGTTTTTCTGAAAAAGCTTTTGTTTAAGCCCGTCAAGAATATGATTGACTCAAGACAAAAGGAAATCGACGATATGTATTCGGATGCCGAAAGCTCAAAGCAATCCGCCGAAGAGATGAAGGCTGAATACGAGGAAAAAATTTCTCACGCAAACGAGGAACGCGAGGAAATTCTCCGCCGCGCTGTAAGGCAGGCAGAGCTTCGCGAGGAAGAAATTCTTAAGGATGCAAACGAAAAGGCGGCAAGAACGCTCGAACGCGCCGAGGAGCAGATAGAGCTTGAGAAAAAACGCGCGATAAACGACGTTAAGAATGAGGTTTCGGCTATCGCGATAGATATTGCCGAGGCTGTTATCGAACGCGACATCAACAAAGCCGACCACGATGCGCTTATCGATGAATTTATCGACAAGCTTGGTGAAAGCGTATGACGGGCGCGGCAAATTACGCGGAAGCTTTATTCTCTCTTTCCGAGGAGCTTCACGAAACCGAGGCGGTGCTTTCGGATATAAAAGCCGCAAACTCCATTCTTGCATCAAATCCCGATTATTTTAAGCTTGCGGATACGCCCGCTATAGGAGTGCCCGAAAAGCTGAAGCTTATCGGAGCTGCCTTCGCGTCTGTTAACGAGACGGTGAGAAATCTTCTCTTCGTGCTTTGCGAAAAGCATTCGGTTCATCTTTTCCCCGAAATTGCGAAGGAATACATTTCTCTTTACAACGAAAGCCGCGGAATATGCTCTGCTGAGGTAACGAGCGCGGTCGCGCTCTCCGCTGAGCAGTTAAATAAAATCAGAATCAAACTTGAACAAATGACAGGTAAGACCATAGTAATCAATAACCAAATCGACCGCGGATTGCTCGGCGGAATCAAGCTTGCCGTTATGGGTAAACAGCTTGACGCCTCGCTTAAAGCAAGACTTGCGTCGATTGAAAGCGGTCTTAAAACTACTATACTTTAAATCAAAGAGTTGGTGATACAATGCAGTCAAAAATCGAAGATATCAGCAAAATCATAAAAGAGCAAATCCGTAACTACTCAAAGAAAATCGAGCAGGACGAGATTGGCTACGTAATATCCGTAGGTGACGGTATTGCTAAGGTTCACGGTATTGACAAGTGCCGAGCTAACGAGCTTCTTGAATTCACAAACGGAACTTACGGTATGGCGCTTAACCTTGAAGAGAACTTTATTTCCGCAGTTCTTCTCGGAAATGACGTCGGAATCAGCGAGGGCAGCGTCGTTAAAAGAACGGGCCGCGTCGTATCCGTTCCCGTCGGCGAAAATCTCATCGGCCGCGTAGTAAACGCTCTCGGTGAGCCTATCGACGGAAAAGGTCCTATTTCTTCTTCGGAATACAGACCGATAGAACGCCGCGCTTACGGCATAATTGAAAGAAAATCGGTATCCGTTCCTCTTGAAACGGGTATCAAGGCTATAGACGCTATGATTCCTATCGGCAGAGGTCAGCGTGAGCTTATTATAGGTGACAGGCAGACGGGTAAAACCGTTATCGCAACCGATACTATCATAAACCAAAAAGGAAAGAACGTTATATGCATTTACGTAGCTATCGGTCAGAAGCAGTCAACCGTTACGAACGTAGTTGATACGCTTTATCAGAACGGCGCTATGGATTATACTATCGTCGTTTCCGCTACTGCCGCAGAGTCTGCGCCCTTGCAGTATATAGCCCCCTACTCCGGCTGCTCTATGGGCGAATACTTTATGGATAAGGGACGCGACGTGCTTATAATATACGACGACCTTTCTAAGCACGCAGTTGCATACAGAGCTCTATCTCTGCTTATCAGAAGACCGCCCGGCAGAGAGGCTTATCCCGGCGACGTATTCTACCTGCACTCGCGTTTGCTTGAACGCGCGGCAAGACTCGCTCCCGAGTACGGAGGAGGCTCGCTTACAGCGCTTCCCATTATCGAAACTCAGGCAGGTGACGTTTCCGCTTACATTCCCACTAACGTTATTTCAATCACGGATGGACAGATATTCCTCGAATCCGAGCTTTTCCATTCGGGCATACGCCCTGCTGTTAACCCCGGTATCTCGGTTTCCAGAGTCGGCGGTAACGCGCAGATTAAGGCTATGAAAAAGGTTGCGGGCTCGCTTAAGCTTCTCTACTCCCAGTACAGAGAGCTTCAAGGCTTTGCTCAGTTCGGCTCGGACCTTGACAAAGATACTATGGCAAGACTTGAGCAGGGTAAGCGTATCGTAGAGGTTCTTAAGCAAAAAAGGAACTCTCCCGTTGCAATCGAGCTTCAGATAGCTATAATCTACGCCGTTGTTAACAATCTTCTTTCGGACGTTGCGGTTTCACGCATTTCCGATTTTGAGCGCGAGCTTTCGGAATATCTTGTTGCAACCAAAGAGGATTTGCTTGCAGAAATCAGAACAAGCGGTACTCTTTCCGCCGAAATTGAAAAAGAGCTTAAGGAAGCAATTATAGCTTGCAAAACGAAGTTTCTTGGTTGATTTGTAAATACTTGTTTTCAAATTATCTATTTACAATGCTAAAATTAATCAAGAGGAGGTAATGTTCATTGGCGAGCGCACAGATAAATGATATAAAAGCGCGCATAAAAAGCGTTCACGGAACGATGCAGATTACCAAGGCAATGGAGCTCGTTGCCACCTCTAAGCTACGTTATCTCAAGGAGCGTGCGGAGGGCACAAAGCCCTATATGCAGATTTTGATAAACGCAATAGGACGCATTTCGGATTATCTGCCAAAGGGAGAATCGGTTTACTCCGAGATGCGCGACGGAAGGACTCTTTTCATCGTTATAGCAGGTGACAGAGGACTTGCAGGCGGATATAACAGCAATATATTAAAGCTTGCATATTCGCTTGACACAGACGGTCGCGGTATATACGTTCCTATAGGAAAAAAAGCCGTTGACAGCGCCTTGAGAAAAGAAAAGGATATCTTCACCGAGGAACTCGCATCTGTTGCCGAGGCGGGAGTTGGCGATTGTGCAAAGCTAGCTTCAAAAATTGCCGAGGGGTATCTTAACGGAGAGTTTACGAGAGTTAAGCTTATTTACACACGCTTTGCCTCTATGCTCACTCAGATTCCTACGGAAGTGGATATTTTACCTTTAAACGCAGGGCAGTCCGAGACGTCGGGCGAGCCCATATACGAAGGTGACGTAGAGGATATAATCAACAAAATCGTTCCCCAATATATAGGCGGCGCAATTTACGCTGCGATTTGCGAGGCTTCGGCTTCCGAATGCGCCGCGAGAAGAACCGCTATGAACTCGGCAAATAAAAACGCCGAGGAAATGATAAACTCTCTGACTCTAAGCTTCAACAGAGCGCGTCAGGCGGTTATCACTCAGGAAATCACCGAAATCGTTTCGGGCGCGGAAGCGCTTTGATTTGAAGAAAGGACTATTTTCAAAGAAATGAATAATATCGGTAAAATCGTACAGATAATAGGTCCCGTTATCGACGTTAAATTCGAAAACGGGCATCTGCCAAACCTTCTTAACGCCATTGAAATAATGCACGAGGGCAAGAAGGTCGTATGCGAGGTTGCAAATCAGCTCGGCGACGACGTTGTCAGATGTATTGCCATGTCCTCAACCGACGGTATGTCGAGAGGTATGGACGCATATGACACGGGTATGGGTATCACCGTTCCCGTAGGTCAGGAAACTCTCGGCAGAATTTTCAATATTCTCGGAGAAGCGGTTGATAATCTTCCCGACCCCGAGACTGCTGAAAGATGGTGCATACACAGAGAGCCCCCTCCCTTCGACGAGCAGGAAGGCACTACCGAAATACTTGAAACGGGTATCAAGGTCGTTGACCTTATCGCTCCCTACGCAAAGGGCGGTAAGATAGGTCTTTTCGGCGGAGCTGGCGTTGGTAAGACGGTGCTTATTATGGAGCTTATCAACAATATTGCAAAGCAGCACGGCGGCATTTCGGTATTCTCCGGCGTTGGCGAACGCACCCGTGAAGGAAACGACCTTTATAATGAAATGAAAGAATCGGGAGTTATCAACAAAACCGCGCTTGTTTACGGTCAGATGAACGAGCCGCCCGGAGCAAGAATGAGAGTTGCCCTCTCAGGTCTTACGATGGCGGAGTATTTCCGCGACAAGCAGGGGCAGGACGTACTTCTTTTCATAGACAACATATTCAGATTTACCCAGGCAGGCTCTGAGGTTTCAGCACTTCTCGGCCGTATGCCATCTGCGGTTGGATATCAGCCCACACTCGCGACGGAAATGGGCGCTCTTCAGGAGCGTATCACTTCAACAAAGAAGGGCTCTATCACGTCGGTTCAGGCTGTTTACGTGCCCGCCGACGACCTTACGGACCCCGCGCCCGCCACCACCTTCGCGCATCTTGACGCAACTACTGTTCTTTCGAGAGGTATTGCATCTCTCGGTATCTATCCTGCGGTTGACCCGCTTGACTCGACCTCGAGAATTCTCTCGCCCGACGTTGTCGGTATCGAGCATTACGAGGTAGCGCGCGCGGTGCAGAGTATTCTCCAGAGATATAAAGAGCTTCAGGATATTATTGCAATTATGGGTATGGATGAGCTTTCCGAGGATGATAAACTCACCGTAAACCGCGCAAGAAAGATACAGCGTTTCCTGTCTCAGCCATTTACCGTCGCAGAGCAGTTTACGGGTATGGAAGGACGCTACGTTCCTCTCAAAGAAACCATCCGCGGCTTCCGTGAGATAATTGACGGTAAGCACGATTCCCTTCCCGAGTCGGCTTTCCTCTTTGTAGGTACTATTGACGAAGCGGTAGAGAAAGCAAAGCTCATCAAAAATGAAGCTTAGGTAGAATATATATGAACAACTTATATATAGAAATCGTTTGCCCGGACAGAGAGCTTTTTTCGGGTGAGGCAAAGAGCATACTCGTAACTACCGACAACGGCGAAATGCAGATTATGCGAGGACATACAGACCTTCTTGCCTCTCTTAAGACCGGAAAAGCCAAGCTGACGTTATCCGACGGAAGCGAAAGAACGGCGGCAGCCTCAGGAGGCTTCGTGCTTGTATCCGACGGTCGTGTCAAGGTAGTTACTACCACTTTCGAATGGAAGGATATGATAGACCTTGAACGAGCGCGTCTTGCAAAAGATTCCGCAGAGCAAAGACTGAAAAATGCAAAGGACGACAAGGAATTTGCAATAGCAAAAGCAAAGCTTGAGCGAGCTATCAGCCGAATCAGCGTTGCAAGCGCAAAACAATAAAGCTTTTCAACAAAGCCTATGTCAAAAACAGAGGTCAGTTCAAAATCTTACTGAACTGACCTCTGTTTTTTAATATTCATTAACACATAGAAATTGTTATTGACTATTTCGCTCATATCGAATTTCCGGCAATATATCGAGCTTGAGCGTAGCGAAAGCATATCGAGTTGCATCAGCAACATATCGAAAATCTCATCAGGGATTTATCTCGATGCGTGATTATCCGTTAAGGGCATACCCATTCTATTTAAGTTTTTATTTACCTAAATCGATATTGAGGATTGCAGGTGTTGCACCCGTTGTGTACTGGTGTTACACGGTATTACGTAAACATCTCTGTAAACAACCTCCTTATTTTCCGAGTTATCAGGTTTTTCCGTATCAGCGCTTCCGCCCTCACCGTCGGGGGTGTTGGTGTCTGTATTGTTGCTTGGCTTATCTGTTTCATTGTTATATCCGATGCTTTATCTGAGTACTTTAACGCGCAACACCTATAAATTGCAAATACAGGGACGATTTCACGGTAACCCTCAAAAATCCGAATCTATATTACAATTCAAAAGAGAGAACAAATCGTTTTTCCGAAATGCCCTCTCTTTTCTGTTATTAAGCCTAAATATTCTGTTTTTTACAGAGTCTGAAGGTTTACACCACGCCCTGCGCGAGCATAGCGTCTGCAACCTTAATGAAGCCTGCAATATTTGCACCTGCTACGAGGTTGCCTTCCATACCAAAGGTCTTTGCGGCCTTGACAGAGCTTTCGTAAATATTCTTCATAATACCCTTAAGCTTCTCGTCTACCTCTTCGCTGGACCAGCTATAGCGCATAGAGTTCTGAGACATTTCAAGTCCCGAAACTGATACGCCGCCTGCATTTACAGCCTTAGAAGGAGCAACAACCACACCGTTTTCCATAAGATATGCAAGCGCCTCGTTGGTGGTGGGCATATTCGAAACCTCAACGTAATATTTAACTCCGTTGGCAACAATCTTTTTAGCTTCTTCCATACCAACCTCGTTCTGAGTAGCGCAAGGCATAACTACGTCAACCTTTACGCCCCAAGGCTTCTCACCCTTGAAGAACGGAACGCCAAATTTATCCGCATAGTCCTCAACTCTGTTACGGCAGGAAGCTCGCATCTCAACCATAAAATCAATCTTTTCCTTAGTATTGATACCGTCTTTATCATAAACGTAGCCGTCGGGACCGGAAATAGTTACCACCTTACCGCCAAGCTCGGTTATCTTAAGAGCCGTGCCCCAAGCCACGTTGCCGAAGCCCGAAATAGCAAAGGTTTTTCCCTTAATATCCTCACCATAATCGGCAAGCATATAGGATGCATAATAAACCGCTCCGAAGCCCGTAGCCTCGGGACGAATGAGAGAGCCGCCGTAAGGAAGTCCCTTACCGGTAAGAACACCCGTAAATTCATCGCGAAGCCTCTTATACTGACCGAAAAGATATCCTATTTCTCTTGCGCCTACGCCTATGTCGCCTGCGGGAACGTCAGTATCCGCACCTATGTATTTTGAAAGCTCCGTCATAAAGCTCTGGCAGAATCGCATAACCTCCATATCGGACTTTCCCTTAGGGTCGAAGTCTGAGCCTCCCTTACCTCCGCCCATAGGAAGTCCGGTAAGAGAGTTTTTAAAGGTCTGCTCAAAGCCAAGGAATTTTATAATACTCTCGTTGACGCTCGGGTGGAATCTGAGACCTCCCTTGTAAGGACCGATTGCACTGTTAAACTGAATTCTGAAGCCGCGGTTTACAACTACGTTTCCATTGTCATCTACCCACGGAACTCTGAACTTTATTATTCTCTCAGGCTCAACGAGTCTTTCAATTACTCCCGCCTTTATATATTCGGGACGCTGCTCAAGAACGGGCTCTATGGATTCCAACACCTCGCGCACCGTCTGATGAAACTCAGACTCGCCCGGATTGCGACGCTCTACGCGCTCCATAAGGTCGTTTAAATAAGCTGATTTGAACATAGGAATTTCCTCCAATAAAAAATATGCTTTATTTTACCACATTTCGACAATGAAATCAATACTTTTGCAAGATTTTTTTGCCATACTTGCATTTTTTATATATTATTTGCTGATTCAACCTGCAAAATGAAAGAAATTTGGAAAAAATATTCAATTATAGCAATTAATCTTTGTTTTATTTTCTAACGCTCCGTCGGACAATATTATCAGTACGTCGAATAAAGGATTACGTGATGAAGATAAAAATTCTGTCTAAATTTGAAAAATCAAAAAAATATATAGCTCTCGACAGGTTGAATATGCCCGCAAAATCCTCCTTATATTTTACAGCGTCGAATCTTATCGCCAAAGGAGCATCCTTCCTTTTCACTCCCGTATTCACAAGGCTTCTCACTGCGGAAGAATACGGTGAATATTCTCTTTTTTCAAGCTATCTCTCTATTGCTGTCGTAATTATAACACTTGAAATGCCGGGAAGTATAATAATGCGCGCTTTCCAAAAAAAAAGAGGGCTTGAGCATATTTCTGTAATAACCGCATTCTTTATTTCCTTACTGCTTTCATTCCCCACCGTTCTCTTGATGTATCTCTTTTTGCAAAACGGCTCTCTTACGTTTCGCGGTGCGTACTTATTTCTTCTTATAACTTTAATTTCCCTTTCCTTCATCAATTTATATATATCAAAATGTAAATTTCTTTATAACTGGCGGCCGCCGTTTGCCGTAGCGATTATACAGAGCGTGCTAACGCCTGCCTTAAGCGTCGGCTTAATTGTTTTTTCGGGACTTGATGAAGGGGACCGTGTGGGTCTGAAAATAGGCACGAGTGCGGTTATAAGCTCTGCCGTTGCATTATTTCTTTTAATTGTATCCGTATGGCGCGCGTATGGAGAAGCAAAATCACTAAAAATTGAAATCGGTCATTTAAAGAGCTATTTATGGGAGCTTACGTGTTTTTTGTTAAAGCTTTCAATTCCGCTTTTGCCTTATTATTTTTCGGTTATGCTTATATCTCAAACTGACAAGCTTTTCATATCCTCGTATCTCGGGCGCGAAGCACTAGGAAAATACTCGGTTGCTTACTCCGCCGGCGTTGCTCTTACCGCACTCACAAGCGGATTTATGAGCGCTCTTTGTCCGTGGATAATGAGAAAAGTGCGCGCAGGAGAAACTTTGATACTGAAAAAGGCGCTGGAGCTTATAATCAGACTTACTCTGCCCGTAATCTTGATTTTTCTTTGCATATCTCCCGAAATTTTCGGCATTCTCGCCCCGATAGAATATAAAAGCGCCTTACCCGTGTTATTTATTATATCAATAGTACCTCTTTTTCTTGCGGTTTCCCAATCCTTGTGCAGTATTGCGATAGCAAAGGAAAAAACGGTTGGAGTGATTATTTCAGGAATTATTCCCGCAGTCCTTTCGCTATTCGGAAATATATTTTTTATAAATCTCGGTAAGCTTTTTATACCAGCCATTATAACCGCTTTGAGTTATTTGGTTCTTATGCTATGCGAAACAGTAAATGTAGGTAAAATATTAGGAAAGTCGCCATTAAATGTAAGCAAAACATTACAATCTATACTTTTATTTGCTTTAGTCTCATCGGTTATATTTTTGTTCGCAGATATTTTTATAGCAAGAACAATTATACTGATACCCATAGCAGCCTATTTACTTTATATGCTGAAGGGCGCCCGTTGGTTACTGAATGAAAAATGCAAATAATAATGCGTCAGCATCAATTCATCTATAAAAACAAACAGAGCAATGTGTGATGTTCTTATCTAAGAATTTTAAAATTCCGCTAAAAACACCACGCTAAACCGTTTGCTTTTCTTTATTTATAAGCTATAATAGCCGCTTTCAAAATAAAAATTAAGTTCTGCACAAACAGCATGACACAGTAATCGGTAAGCCGATGCTTTACACACCCTCCAAAATCGGCAAATATCGGTTTAAAATCTAAAACAGCTTCAATGAAGTTTTGAATCCAAACCACATTTTATGCAGACTTGCGCGCAGCTTCTTTTTTCTTTCACCCGATTTCTTCACTCCAAGCAAAACTTAGGTTTGTTTTGTTGGAATAAAGCAAAAACAGCAGCTTTACCGCCATACCGTGCTAAGTAAACCTGCTGTTTTTCGCATTTTTTATTTAAATTATTTTCCCTCTTTGAGAGCTGCGCGCTTCTGAGCCTGGATTCTCTTTCTCGAGGGAGTGTCAAGCACTACCTTGCGGAGTCTGATGCTCTTTGGAGTTACCTCTATAAGCTCATCATCTGCGATAAACTCTATTGCTTCCTCAAGGGAAAGCTGAACCGGTGTTATAAGAGTCAGCTTTTCATCAGCGCCCGAGGAACGAATAGCGGTAAGGTGCTTTTCGCGGCAAACGTTAACCTCTATATCGTCGGGCTTAGGGTTCTCTCCGACTATCATACCCTCGTAAACGGGAGTTGCGGGGCCTATGAACAACGGGCCTCTGTCCTGAGACTGAAACAGTCCGTAGGTGGTTGCAATACCCTTTTCGCTTGCAATAAGCGACGAGGTAAATCTCGTCTTTATTTCGCCCTTAAACGGCTCGTAGCCCGCGAAAATAGAAGATATAAGTCCCTCTCCTCTCGTATCGGTAAGAAGCTCGCTTCTGTATCCGAAAAGGCATCTTGTGGGAATGGTGTAGTACAGCTTCTGTCTGGTGCCGTGGAGCTGCATATCGTTAAGAATTCCCTTTCTCGCTCCGAGCTTTTCCATAACCGAGCCCATATACATATCGGGAACGTCTATAATTACGTTCTCGATGGGCTCGCACTTAACGCCGTCTATCTCTTTGTAAAGAACTCTGGGGTTTGAGCAGCAAAGCTCGTATCCCTCGCGGCGCATATTTTCAATAAGGATTGAGAGGTGCATTTCGCCTCTGCCTGCGACGCGGAAGCTATCCGTAGTGTCACCGTCGGTAACTCTCAGCGATACGTCCTTAAGAAGCTCGCGGTAAAGGCGCGCTCTCAGGTGACGCGAGGTAACGAATTTGCCCTCTTTTCCCGCAAACGGAGAATCGTTTACGGAGAACGTCATTTCCATAGTAGGCTCGCTCACCTTAACAAATTCGAGGGGTTCAACGCGGGACGGAGCGCATACGGTATCTCCTATCGAAATATCCTCACAACCGGAGAAGCAAACTATATCACCAACCTTAGCCTCGGTGACGGGAACTCGCTTAAGTCCGTCAAACTGATAAATCGAAACGATTTTTGCAGGCTTCGACTTTCCGTCTCCGTGATAATTGCATATCGCAACGCCTTGTCCCTGCTTTATCGTACCGCGCTCAATTCTGCCGATACCTATTCTTCCTACGAACTCGTTGTAGTCAATAGAAGAAACGAGAAGCTGCAACGGGTCTTCTTCCTCTCCCTCGGGTGCGGGCATATATTCAACTATTTTATCAAGCAGAGGTGTGAGGTCCTTGCCGGGAGTATGCGGGTCAAAGGACGCGGTTCCCGCTCTGCCAGAGCAGAATACCATGGGAGAATCAAGCTGCTCGTCGGTTGCGTCAAGCTCTATAAGAAGCTCAAGAACCTCGTCGGCAATCTCGTCAAGTCTTGCATCGTGGCGGTCTATCTTATTTACCACAACGATAACCTTGTGATTCATAGCTAGCGCCTTTTCAAGAACGAATCTCGTCTGCGGCATAGGTCCCTCGGCAGCGTCTACCAATAGAATAACACCGTTAACCATTTTGAGAATACGCTCGACCTCGCCGCCAAAATCTGCGTGGCCGGGAGTGTCAATTACGTTTATCTTTACGTCTTTGTAATGTATAGCCGTATTTTTTGCGAGTATTGTAATTCCGCGCTCACGCTCAAGGTCGCCAGAGTCCATAACTCTGTCTGCCATTTCCTGATTTTCGCGGTAAATGCCGCCCTGACGCAGCATCTCGTCAACAAGGGTTGTTTTTCCGTGGTCAACGTGAGCAATAATTGCTACGTTCCTTAAGTCTGTACGAATCATTAATTTTCCCTCTGTCTTTTTTATTTTCTTTAATTTTTCTCAACTTTAGTATTTTATCACACTTTTTTAAAAAAAGCAAATCTTATTTTATACATAATTTCGCGCGTTATTTTAGCATTTTTTATGTTTTTTCTACAAATTGCCGTAAAAAACGCAAAAATACGGCAAAAACGACCCGTTTTCGCGGATAAAGCCGAATTTACCGTATTTAAAAATTTATTTTTGATTTTGAAAATTAAATCAGTCTAGTTCTGATAACACCCTCGACGGTTAGCATTTTTTCAACCGCTTCCTCGGGTATCTCGTTATCGGTTTCTATAAGCGTATAAGCATACTCGCCCTTAGAGCCGTTTGCCATATGCTCAATATTTAGCGAGTAAGAGGATACGATAGACGTAACGCCTGCGATTACGTTTGCTATATTTTTGTGGCAAATTCCAACACGGGTGCCGGTCTTATAGCTGCCGACGGGGAGTGCAACCGTAGGATAGTTAACCGAATTCTTGATATTTCCGTACTCAATGTACTCGCAAAGCTCAGCTGCTGCCATAACGGCGCAGTTTTCTTCGCTCTCATCGGTAGAAGCGCCGAGATGAGGGATATTTATAATGTTTTTTGCGCCTACGGTTTCTGCGCTCGGGAAATCCGTAACGTACTTTGATACCTTTCCGTTTTCCAGCGCAGTCTTGAGGTCTGCAGCGTTAACAAGCTCTCCTCTCGCAAGATTTATGAGCTTAACACCGTCCTTCATTTTCGCAATTGTCTCAGCATTTATCATACCTTTCGTTGTAGGCAACGCAGGAATATGTAAAGTAATGTAGTCGGATTTGGCGAAAATATCATCGTAGCTATCTGCTTTTACAACAGAGCCGGAAAGATTCCAAGCAGCGCTTACGGAAAGATGAGGGTCGTATCCTATAACCTTCATTCCAAGTCTTACGCCTGCGTTTGCAACGAGACCTCCGATAGCTCCGAGTCCTATAACGCCGAGGGTTTTACCGAAAAGCTCGCAGCCCGCAAACGCGCTCTTGCCTGCCTCAACGCGCGCTCCAACCTCGTCGTTTGCTTCAAGAGACTCTGCCCAAGCAATTCCACCAACGATATCGCGGGAAGCGAGAAGCAACGCAGCAAGCGTCAGCTCCTTAACAGCGTTTGCATTTGCTCCCGGAGTATTGAATACTACAATTCCCGATTCGGCACACCTGTCGCACGGAATGTTGTTGACACCCGCGCCTGCTCTTGAAATTGCTATCGTCTCTGCGTCAAACTGCATATCGTGAAGCTTCGCGGAACGCACCATAAGAGCTACGGGATTTTCCGCCTCTGCGGAAACGTTATATTTTGCGGTATCGAACACGTCAGTACCTGCTTTTGAAATCTTGTTTATTAACTTAATATTATACATAGTAAACCTCATAAATTGTTAAAATACGCACGGGTGGCAACCAAATCGACAGCCACCCGTAAAAAACTATTAAAGCTTCGGATTTTCAAGAGCAAACTTCTTCATAAATGCTACGAGCTTTTCAACGCCCTCGTACGGCATAGCATTGTATATAGATGCTCTCATACCGCCTATGGAGCGGTGGCCGCCAAGGCTCTTAAGTCCTTCCTTGGAAGCTTCTGCGATAAACTTCTTATCTAGCTCTCCGTCACCGGTAACAAATACGACGTTCATCATAGAACGGCAATTTTTATCAACGGGAGCAGTATAATAAGTCTGGCTATCAAGATAATCGTATATAAGGCTTGCTTTTCTTTCGTTACGTCTCTTCATCTCCTCAAGTCCGCCGATCGAGAGAAGCCAGTCGAACACGAGCTTTGCCATATAAATGCAGAAGCAAGGCGGAGTATTGTAAAGAGATGAGTTATCTGCAAGCGTCTTGTAATTGAGCATTACGGGAGTATCGGGACGCGCGTTTCCTATAAGGTCCTCTCGAACTATAACGATAGTAAGTCCTGCGGGAGCAACGTTCTTCTGCGCGCCTGCATAGAGAAGTCCGAATTTAGTTACGTCAATCGGCTCTGAAAGTATGCAGGATGAAATATCTGCAACGAGAGGAATATTTCCCGTATCGGGAATATAATTGAACTTTGTTCCGTAGATAGTGTTATTAAAACAGATATGAACGTAGTCGGCATCGGGACGGAAGTCGCTTCTCTCGGTTTTGGGAATAGTGGAGAAGCTTGGATTTGCGCCTGCGGAGCTTGCCGCTACCGCAATATCGCCGTATTTCTTTGCTTCCTTCATAGCCTTATCGGAGAACTGACCCGATACGATATAGTCCGCGCACTTATGCTCAGAAAGAAGATTAAGCGGAACTGCTGCAAACTGCGTCGACGCGCCGCCCTGAAGAAAAAGCACCTTGTAATTTGAAGGAATGTTCATAAGCTTACGCAGCGAAGCCTCTGCAGATGAAATAATTTCTTCAAAATCCTTTGTTCTATGGCTCATCTCCATAACGGACATTCCGCTCTCTCCGTAACAAAGCAACTCGCTCTGCGCCTTCTCCAACACTTCAAGAGGAAGCATCGAAGGTCCTGCCGAAAAATTATAAACTCTCTGCATACAAATACCCTTTACCGCTCGTTCTTATTTATTTGAGAAAATCATCCGTTCTATCTTCCGAAAAATTTGCAATTCGAAAAACAAGCCCATACCTCTCATTTTATAATATGAGTATAACGTCTTTGAATTTCGGACAAATTAATTGATAAAAGCCAATGAAATAAAATTCTCTATGCGGTAATCCCTTTCAAATTGATTTGATGTTTAGTATTATATTCCAACAAGTTATATTTGTCAATGGAAATTTCAAAATTTTCGCCAAATAAATCGATTTTCTTGACTAAATTCACTTTGTTTAAAAAAAGCAAAAAATATTTCTAAAAACTCTTGACATTTTCTACCTGCTGTGATATAATATGCAAGCGGCTAAATGAGGCCGAGCGACATGGCGGATTAGCTCAGTTGGCTAGAGCGTCCGGTTCATACCCGGCAGGTCGTTGGTTCAAATCCGACATCCGCTACCATATGGCTCGTTGGTCAAGCGGCTAAGACACCGCCCTTTCACGGCGGTAACGGGAGTTCGATTCTCCCACGGGTCACCAAACGTAACAAATCCGAACTTTTTCGTAAATCGAAATTGGTTCGGTTTTGTTTTTTACTATTAATTCTCCTATTACGAAACCCTCCGTCAGTTAATGTCGGAGGGTTTCGTTGTTTGCTTTAATTATCAAGCCATAAAACACATTCTTGCTTAAAGTAATTTGAACCCCAAATAGTCACGCTATCTTTAAGTATTTTTTTGACAATGTGGGTATCATAACAATATTCGTTTTTATTGGATAACATTTGTATCAAAGCAGAATTGTTTATTCCAGTCTCGATAAATGCACGCAACAACTGCTCTTTCATCATTGGTATTAATACATAATTTAGCCAATACAGATCCTTCATCATTGTATCCCCCGAGATATCACCTGATGATGAAAGTACAATCAAATACAAATTCAATAAATCTTTGAAATCTGCCTCAACGGTTGCGCCGATATAGCACGCAGCTTGTAACAAACAATCATTTTTTTGATGATATTCGTGTCCTTTCAAAACGAGCAGTCGGGCATTATTCCTTTGAATAGACAATTCAATAATTTCTAATCGATCTCTTAAAGCAGCTGGAATAAGACTTACATCATTAGCCGTTAAAATAAATAAAACTTTAGATAAATCAAATTCTTCTTCTAAATAATTATCACAAAAATGCTTATTTTGTTCCTT
>JAZNKD010000028.1:0-34824 GCA_045578385.1 Eubacteriales bacterium
TACGGGTTCCTCAACTACAGGCTCCTCAGCTACGGGTTCCTCAACTACAGGCTCCTCAACTACAGGCTCCTCAGCTACGAAGTCGGAGGCCAAGCGGTCTTAGGAAGACAAATGTCTTAGCCAACTCCTTGGCTCACAGAACGACATGGCTACGATCCGACTTTACGGGTTCCTCAACTACAGGCTCCTCAGCTACGGGTTCCTCAACTACAGGCTCCTCAACTACAGGCTCCTCAGCTACGGGTTCCTCAGCTACGGGCACCTCAGCTACGGGCTCCTCAGCTACGGGTTCCTCAACTACAGGCTCCTCAGCTACGGGCACCTCAGCTACGGGCTCCTCAGCTACGGGTTCTTCAGCTACTACTTCATCAGCTACGGTTTCTTCAACTGCGGGTTCCTCCACAGCATTCTTCTCTGCAATCTCCTCAACCACAGGCTCTGCCTCTTCAGCAACCTCAGTTATGGGTTCAATAGCAGTAACTTCGGATTCGGGAGATTCTGCATCTGCTGATGTTACTTCTTCGGGAACTTCGACGGCAGCCTCTCCCACAGAAGGGGTGGTAGGCACGGGATCTCCTTCTTCTTTAATTGCATCCTGAAGCGCCTCAGCAGCTTTCTTGCGCTTGATCATAACAACTGCAAGTACAGTACCGGCAGCTACAAGAAGTACGCCGAGCGCAACGAGTAACCATATCCACCACTTGCTCTTTGGTTCCTCGTCGTCAACGGGGGGATCTTGAGGATTGGGATCAACGGGAGGGTTAGGTTCTATGGGACCTACGGGAGGTGTAACTGTCGTATCCTCAAAAGCAACGATTGCATAAACGGAGAAGTCGGTAGCGGTGAAGGTGATGGTTCCATCGCCGTTAAGAACCGCATTCTCAATCTGCTCAGCTACATTGTTTCCATCAATGTGATAAATCTTAAGTGTTTCGTCATCCTCATAGCCTTCGGGAATAACGAATGTAATTACATATTCTCCGCTATGCGCATCATAGGTGATATCGTAAGCAACGATTACCTTACCTACTTTATTACCAACTGTGATAGTAAATGTTGCGTAGTCAGCAGTCTTATCTGTTACAACAAAGTTTTCAGCGCCGTTACCCTGAATATTAACCTTGCCGTCAACAAAGTCCTTATCGTCGCCGTTCTCTACAGGATCAGCTGCAACTATAGACCATACGTAACCGTTGATAGCGCTGAATCTGTTTCCACCCTCAAGCACGTAATTTGCAGTGTCGTATTCAAAAGTAAAGTTCGCGGTATATTCGCCGATCGCGGTTGCTTTGTTTCCGGTAATATTAACGGTAACAAGCTCTGCGTAAGCACCCATATCAAGCTTAAGCTCAATAGGAGAACCGGTATAAACTATACTGTTCTTGTTAGCATCCTTCCATTCGCCGCCAACTACCGCCCACTCTGCAGGAAGATCGGAGATATCTATAATAGCCTTCTTGATGAGAACTTCAAGCGTTTCGGACTTCGCGGAAATGCCCTCGATCTCAACACCCTGAAGCGCTGTATCTCCAACGAGAGTTACTACACAGTAGTACTTACCACTGTCAGCTACGTTCTTCAAGCCTTCAAGCGTTTTGCCTGTTGCAACAAGAACACCGTCTTCGTTATACCATGCATATGTAACTTCCGCATTGTCAGCTCTGAGATAATCCTCAGATACCGATGCGATAAGAGTGTACGACTTATTAGGATTGTAGAATACGTCGTATGCGTTTTCAGCAAACTGAACGTCTGCCTTAAATCCGTATCCAAGAGGATAGAGGTGAACGTTTCCTTTAGGCATCTGAGTAACGATATTACCGTTCTCATCAACCCAAGCGTAAACATCAGCGTTGTTTCCAAAGAAATCAACGTCAGCACCTACGGGAAGGAATCCTCTAACAGTCCTATCATCACCGTGATGGAAGGTCACCTGATAGATATCCTGGAATTCAACCGTAAGATCAAGTCCTACAGTGATAGAATCGCGGTGCTCAAATACGTTTGATACGAGGTATTTAGCTCCCTTCTTTGCATACGAAACAAGCTTTTCATAAAATTCTGCATACTTAGGATAGTTTTCATCCAAGAAATCTTCAACTCTACCGTCAACGTGATTTTCATATACGCTGAACGCTTTGTCAATTACCTTGTTTGCACGATCCTCGGTAATAACAACATCCTCGCTTGCATGGAACTGGTTGGTCTCCGAATTATAAAAATCGGAAACAGTTTTGTCCATAAATCTATCAGGCACGTAATCAAATGCCTTTACAACATATTTCATCGCTCTGTTGTAAAGATCGCCGTACTCGCTTACTTTCTCAATAAGCTTGTCGGTATCTATGTCCTCAAGGTTATCATATATACCGAGTTTGGTAGCGTACTTCTTTACAAAGCTTACATCGAGCAATTCTTTATAATCGATGGACTTAAGTACCGAGATTATATCCTCAAAAGTGAGGTCCTCGCTCAAGAACAGCTGAACGTCGTCACCGGTCTTGTCAAGAGCCGCGAATATCTTGTGCTTCAAGTGGTCGGGAATCTTATTGGTTTTTGCAGCACGAAGAACGATATCGGCAAACTCATCGGGAACAGTAAGACCAACAACCAGAGTATTGTTTGCACCGATAGAAACGTCAACGTATCTGGAAGCAATATCCATTACTCTTCTGATGTGAGAGCAATCACCGCTGAAGCCTACAGTAAGGTCAAGCTCGAGTGAAAGGAACGCAAACTCAACCTTCAAGTCATAGTTAAAGAGATTTGCAAACTGCTCATCGGTATAGTTAGCAAGCTCGCCGGGCATAGGAAGATCGCGAACAAGCTTCTTTGCCAGGTCGTAGTTGAATCCAACGTCAAGACCGTTAAGGGTTACGAGCTTCTCACCGTCAACTGAAATACTCTTGAAAGTAAGAAGAAGCGCCTGGATATCTTCTTTTGTAAAAGCAGAAGTAATATCACCGGACTTTCCTGCCTCTGCACCGTCCGTTGCAGGCTTTACTATCTGCTGCTTAAGCTCGGATGGAGCTGTGGTCTCAAATTTATTTACGATGGTGATAACAGACTCGGGCTTATCATCTTCTGACTCGTAAACGATATCAATTACTTCTTTAACGCTATCGATGTTTTCAACGACAACGTCAACTACATCCTGGAATTTCTCAACGATTTCCTGAACGTTTGCAGACGAACCCTGAGTAGCGGCATATGCCATAGCGGCAGCCTTTACTGCAGTATCAATACCGAGATTTGCATAAGTCTCAATGTTGTTCTGAACAACTGCTCTGTTTTCTTCGTTCTGAACGAACTCCTCTAAAGCTTCCTTAACAGGTTTGCTTTCGTCAAAGTCGTCAAGATTAACTCCTAAAGCGCTAAGCATAGTCTTAAGGAGCTCTTTGTCGGAACTGCTTATTCCGCTAGAAGAACTCTGAGGATCAATCTCGGAGGAAGCAAGCGAATAAACGAGTGCCGAAGCAGCATCATTAGTGCCGAAAAGACTTACATTCTGCTTAACATAGCGAAGCGCAATGGCTTTGATCTGATTGAACAGATCGTAAATTGCCTCCTTGTTAGTACCGAGATAATCCCAGTACTGCGCGCTTATCTGGACATTAAGTCCGTTTGGATCGGTATAACTGATTTTATACCAATCCCCCGTGTACTCCAAATCCGGCTCATCTGCTGCGTCGGGAGTCGCCGCAAAAGCAGTAACCGCAACGACACTGAACAGCATCATCACAACCAGAAGAAGAGCAACAGCTATTCTGAGTTTTAAGCTGGTTCTTTTCATTTTCTCACCTCTCATATTTTTGGTTCGCGAGCAGACACGCGAAGGGTATGATCGCGAAATTTATAAGTATAATATATACTATGCACTTCGATTATAACACCTTTTTTTACCAAAATCAATATCTTTTGATAAATTTATGCAAAAAGTGGGATATTTTTTGCAAAAATGGGGACACGTGTGGACTTTTGATAGCCATATTTTATGAATTACGGGAGCGTGGAAATCCATCAAGACTTGCCACGCCCCCGCCTTTTAACACTTATATAAGTCACCCGGAAGCTGTATCATTCTTATTCTCGGGTTTATTTCCGGAATTCACGTTTTTTACGTCGTTTTTTTCGTTTTTAACTTTTGGTTCTCTATCCTTTTTATCATTCTCGGCATTAACCGGTTGCTCGGTGCGCGAATCTCCGTTTACCGCCGAAGCCTGATTTTGAACCTCGTGAGAGTTGTTATCGGAGGTTTGTTTATCATTCCCCGCGCGTTTGGCAATACGCCTGTTTTTGCGTACTCCTCTCACAGTAAAGAAGGTAATTAGTCCTACTATTGCCAAAATTAACACGCCTGCAGCTATTACGGCAATTTTCAGATATTTCATAAACGGGTTCGGCGCTGCGCCTAATGCACCGTCCTCAACCACGGGTATTGGTACCTTTTTAAACTGTGCTTCGTACGTAATATCGCACGTTACGGGGCTAATCTCGGGACTCCAACCGGTAAATTCATAACTGTACTCACGGTCGGAAGCAATGGTGGGTGATTTTGGGATGTAAGGCTCCGTTCCGTATATAAGCTCCTGCTCTGAAATCGTAACTCCGTTTGAAATAAATGCTACATTATATAATATATATTTCGCCCTTACCGATATTACAATATCTTTATCGGTAACCTTTACGGTACGGTTAGATCTGTCAAACGATATTTTGTTGCCTTCCTCGTCGGTAACCGAGATTCCAAGTATCACAACACCCGGCTTTTTCGTTACCTCAAATTTTACGATATCGTTTTTGTAAGCCGTTTCTCGATCAACGGTAATATCAACGAATGTGCTCTTAATTACAACCACCGAATACTCTTTGGTAAATCTATAGGTTTTTCCAAACTTAGCACGGTAGCTTAAGTATTCAGCATCTGCATTGAATTTTACGTATTCATTTTCACACTTAAGCACGGTTTTAGCAATGTCCCCCATATGATGAACTATCTTAAGATCTGCATTTATATTGCCTTCGGTGATCTCTTTCGAATTTTCATCGTAGAGTTTTAACACAATGTCGGTGTAATTCCCTGCTGATTTTCTTATATTCAACTCAATTTCATTAACACCCAGCTTCGACATTGCAATGACATCGGTAAACGTGAAATCTACACTTCCTTCAGAGGTTAAAATTCTAAGTGCATATTTACCGTTAATTCTGGGCATCAAGCGCGACAAGTCGATTTTCTCGTTGAACGAGCTCGACAGATCACATATCATCGTGTTATTATTCACGCTGAGTGCTGGTTCTTTGCACAATGCAGTTGAAACTATGTATTTTTTTTCAAAATTAGCTATATAAGTGACGTCGGAAAGGAGAATTTCAGGAGTTTTATCCCATCCCGCGAAGTCGTAACAGTAATTCCCGTCATCCGGCTTACTCGGAGCGAAATTTGGTGTGGGAATCTCTCCGGAAATATGACTTTCAACTATACTTTCGCCGTTAACAATCCAAGTAACGTTATAATACGTAGGAACTCTGTCATAAACCGGGGTGAGAATCGCGTCTTCTTCAAACCCGGATGCAAGATTTACTCTGCCTTCTGCTGATTTCCAGCCTGCAAATTTATAGGTTCCCTCTGACGTGATATAAGTATTTGGAATTATACCGTCGTAAACCACGGGGGTTGCTTTATCGGTAGTCACCGTATACGAAAACGCAGCGTCACCGACAGGATTTTCGGGAATGTTAAATATAAGCGTAACTGGATCGGAATTATATTTTTTGTTAACTTTTGTTTGCAGATTTACAGTTTTATCAGAATTTATATTGTTTCTTTTAATTATAGTGTTATTCGAATAAGCCAACGTGAGAGCGTCCTTTTCCGCCAAATTCAGCTTCGAATAAATTTCCGCTACATCACCAAATGCTGCGCTCGGAACCGTTGGTTTAGCGACAACGGCCGGTGCTTTCCCGGGATTTTCAACAACATCGGGAGGAATAGGTCTTGATTCAGGCTTTTCGGGTATTTTAGGTTTCTCCACCTCTTTTATATCAGGCTTTTTAACCGGTGTCGGATATCCGCCCGCAAGCGGTGTTGAACTGTTGTCATCTTCAAAATAATTAACGTTATTAAGAATCTGTGCACAGGTTCTCTTATCCATTTTCCAATTACTATTATATGCAACGCTGCCGTTGGGCGCTCTTAATTCGCTGTCAATAAGCGCATTTGAGGTTAGAACAAGCTGTGCAACAAGAATTACGTATTTTTCGTGCTTATCATACGCTTTCATTAGCTTTTTTACACCGGGAGCATAATAAAGCCTGTCGAGCGACCAGGTCAAATCAAATATGCTGTCACAGATATTGTCATAATTCGAAACGTAGTAGACGTACTTATCTTCTTCCGTTTCGCACTTACGATACCCTTCCATAAGCACTCTGAGCCTGATTGTAGCATCCTCGGCGGTTTCAACCATAGTCTTATAATCCTTACCAAGGTTCTTTACAATCGCTCCAACGCTTCCCAACACCTGATCAACAGTTCCACCTTTTACCGCGCTGTATATCTGACGGTTATCCTTCATTTTTACATACACAAGCTCAAACGCGGAAAGCTGTTTTTTTATTTTAGCAAGCTTTGCCTCGTATTCCTCGTATTTCTTAATATCATCAGCTTGGCTTCCAAGGCTTTCAAGATACGCATCGTATTTTTCCTTATCGCTTTCGTACTGCTTCATAAGCTCGTCGTAATGCTCAAATCTATACTTTAACTCTTTATATTCTGCGTAATCTTCAAGATATTCGTTGTACTCCGCAAGCGCATCGTCATAAAGACGCTTCGCATAAACGTATTCATCATACTTTATCTTTTTTTGCTCATAATCCGCCATATCAAAAGCATATTTTGACGTGTAATAATAAAGATTCAGTATAACGTTAAAATCATTCTTACTTATTTCAGTTGATGACTTGTAAGTGACTTCCGCATCCTTTCCGCTATCTGTATCAAACGCAGCAACATAGTCATCCCCCGATTTTAAAAGAGCTTTTTTAACTCCGTTTACAGTTGCGCTTTCGGGTATCCACTTTAACGTTTTCCCATTTTCGCCCGTGTACGTGTATTCCTTTGCCGTAACCGTGAGCACACCGGAGTTGTATCCAAGCATTATCTTGTTGGCATTAATTACAGAATTATATTTCAGTACCAACGTTGAATAACTCTCAAGGAAGCTTTTTTCGGCTTCCGAAAGAGTTTTTCCAATATATTCTTCTAAAATATCTCCCGACTCAAGAGTATCGGTTTCATCGGAGCCCTCATGTGTGAAATCGTAATCATCAACATCGGCAAAAACAGGCAGCGTTAATGAAAACGTGATAAGCACCGCTAATATAAGCAAGGTCAATCTTGTCAACTTTCTTTTATACATTGTTCTCCTCTTTTCTGAATTAAGTTATAACGATCTTAAAAATCCGTCAACTTATTACTTTCGGTGATTTTTCAATTAAAAAGAAATACGGTGACGTCGGTGAATTAAGTATTCTGAATTCTGATGCACAAATTCTAAACCTCGAAAGCGTACCGAAATACTCACGCAGCATTTCTCCCTCGAGTCTGCCTTCCTCGTGCCCGGGATAAATAGCTACTATCAATACACCGTCGGGCAAAAGCAAATCAATCGCAGCTTCAACTGCAGCCATCGTTGTTTCCCGCATCGTTGTAACCGCCTTTTTACCACTTCCCGGAAGATATCCGAGATTAAACATTCCCGCTTTTATAGGCTCTTTTACATAGTCCCGTACAAGATGATGCGACGCGCATATAAGAGTGTAATTTTCATATGCTCCCGCTGTTTCAAGCCGTTCTCTCGTGGATACGAGGGCTGATTCCTGTATATCAAAAGCATACACCCTGCCGCTTTTACCGACGGTATTTGACAAAAACAAAGTGTCGTTACCGTTTCCCATCGTAAAATCAACAGCAACCTCTCCTTCTCCGAGATGCTCAAGTATAAAATGTTTATGAAGTCCTGTAAGATCTACCATTTCAAATTCGCCTTCTTTTATCTTAAAAAATGAAAAAAGAATTTTAAATCTCCTTTATAGGTCTAACATACGCAGTATAATTTGTTTTGTAAGTTACAAAACCGGGTTTTGAGCCTGACGGCTTTCGGATATTTTTTACGCGTGTATAATCCACAGCAACAAGATCTCCGGTTGCCTTGGAATATCCGGCTGCTATTCCAGCCGCTTCGGTATAATCTCTATCGGTTGGCTCGCGCCCCTCGGTTGCAAGAATAACGTGCGACCCGGGAATATCCTTTACGTGAAACCAAACGTCATCCTTTTCGGCAAGCTTAAACGTAATTCTGTCGTTTTGCAAATTATTCTTACCCACGTATAAAGTCATTCCGTCAGTCGTAACGAACTTCAAAGGCTTAGAATTAGAGACCTTCTGCGGTCTGTATCCTCTCATTTTGGAAGCATATCCCGCCGAATACAGCTCGTCTCGCAAGTCCGAAATATCCTGCTCAGTTTCCGCAGAATCCAGGAAACTTTGGACGCTCTCCAAATACAAAAGCTCCTCTTCCCATTTTGATATCTGCTCGGTAAGAACAATCTTTGCGGTTTTGCACTTGTTATAGAGCTTATACATTCTCTGTGCATTCGCCGCAGGAGACAGCCTCTCGTCAAGCTCTACCGTAACTTCCGCACAGTTCTCATCGTAATAATCCACCGCGGTGAATGATTTATCGCCTCGTTTTATTCTATATATGTTCGAAGTAATAAGGTCTCCACATCTTCTGTAATGCTCGCCTTTTTCGCTATCCGCAAGTGCTTCCCTTTGTATAAGAAGCTTCTTTTCTGTACGCGACTTTGCATTCGATACGAGAGTCCTTATATCGTGTGCGCGCTGGTGAATTTTTTCCAGCCTGTCCTTTTCTGCAAAATAAAGGTCCAGCAGATCTCCAAGCGTGCTGAATTTTTTGTACTCTGCGTAATCGGAAAGATAGGTTATATCCATATAGGAATAGTCTATCGGCTTACCCGTACGGTCGATGGCAACGGTAGGAGTGTAGTTCTGTTCAATAAGCAGATTTTGCCATTTTGCGAAGACCGTGTAAAATTTTTCCGCATCAATATCACACACCGGTGTATCAATGCTACCGGTAGCGCGGAAAACAAGCTCGTGCGCAATCTGAGTAGCTATGCCCGAATAAGTTGATGTTATAAACTTTTCACCGCTTTTATCCGCAGGAAATTCACGAAGCTTTGAGAAAAACGTCTCTTTGTCTATCACAAGCGGAGACAGCTTTCCCTGCATTGCAGGTGCTTTATATTTAAGTCCCGGAAGAACCTGACGTATAGTGCTGGCCGAAAAGTCTATCATTTTAAGCGCAGAAATAATTCTGTCATCTCCGTCCAGAAGAATAAAATTAGCGTATTTTCCCATTATTTCGCAGACTATCTTCATTTCGGATAGGAATCCCATCTCATCGTAACCTGAAACCGAAAAAATCGCGATTCTGTCAAATCCCGGTTGAGAAACACCCGTAATTTTTGCACCAAGAAGTCTTTTTCTTAAAAACATACAAAACATAGGTGCTTTAAGCGGATTTTCTTTTGCTTTATCGGTAAGCTGAAGTCTCGGTGCGTTAGGACCCACGTTAAAAAGAAGCCGTGAGGACTTTTTACCATAATGAATAACAAGGTCTATCTCATCATTAGCCGGCTGCAAAACTTTTTCTATTTTTGCCTCCGGAAAGCTCTCCGAAAATTCTGTAAGAACCGCCCGCATCATACAAGCATCAAATGCCATTTTTTTACTCCGTTTTACAGGCGCGTATGCGCCCACATAATATTAAACTTAATTTTAACATATTTTAAATATGGTGTCAATAGAAAAACTGTTAACAATAAGAGCAGCCCCCCCGAAAACTAAAAATCAGGGAGCTGCCTTAAAGAAATCTGTTAAATTATTTTATACACTTCGGGTGATATATCGAATACCGATACACCTTCTACAGACGATTCACAAAAAGCCACAAGCTCTCCAGAACGTACTGTTACATTGCTTACGTGAAACGTGTTTTCCGCAACGTAACAAGCAGCAGCGAAAGCAGAAGTATCGGGCAAATCAGAACCGTCAAAATTTTTAGTTTCAATGTAGACTTCATTCTCACAAAAGGAAAGCGAAATAGAACCGCGTAATGCTAAAGAGGGGGATAATTCTCCTAAAATGCGAGAGGATATTTTTGAGAGCTCCACGCACTCCGGTCGGTCGCAAATCAGAACAATATAATTTCCTTGTGCTGTTTCAACTAAGCAAAATTCGAACGGATATTCTTCGGTATTTTCAAAGGAATATGGACATAATAGTTTGCATTTCCCAACATTTCCCCCGCAAATTCCGTTAAATTTCGGAAGCTTTATGATGTTTTTATCTTTAACAGAAAAAATCTCATAATCCGAGCGTGGAAGACCTTTCACACAATAAAGAAATACCATTATTGCACGTTCGAAGTCAGGTTTAAAAATATCTTTTGTTATATCCGCATAGAGTCTGTAATCGTATCTTTCGTCGATACTTACATAAATTTTCATACCTTTATCCGATAGAAGCTTTTTTGCACTTTCTTCCGTACCGTGTAAAGTTTTATCCTTATATATTCCCTCGCTTATAAAAATGAAGCTTTTACCGAGAGTTATTAATTTATACATCTGCATAGTTATCCTACGAGTCCGTTTTAAATAAAAAATTACCGCGAGAAGAAGCGATTATCTTCTCGCGGTCTTATTATATTATATGCAACGGTTTATTCTTTTGCAATATATAAATCAGGTCAATCGTCTTGTTTTTTCATATTTACGTACGCTATAAGATCTTTTTTTTCGTTCTGCAAATCCCCTTTAGCCACAAGCAGAAGAAGTTTGCTTAACATACGTCCTATTTCTTCTCCTTTATAGCCTGCCTTCAGTAAATCATCGCCGCCTATTGCAAGATGCGATATGCGTCTTGGTGTATTTTCACTAATCATAATATAAAGCTTGGAATAAATTGCATACGAACAATTTCCAAGAGCCGAAGATACCTTTGCCGCAGCGAGCGCCCCTTCGTCAGATATCCGTTGCAGATATAGTTTAAGTTCTACGTCTGTCATAGAATCCGAAAGAGTAAGATTCCCTAAAACAGAAAGTCCTAGTTCTTTTGTTTTGTTATCAGCTTTTAATCTCGTAATTGCTGAAGAAAAGATTTCTTTTCCACCTGCGACGGCAAAAAGCGCGATTTGTCTTTCTTCCGCATTGAGACTCTCAAAAGCGACACGATCGGGGAGTTTAAGCCTTTTTAGTTCGGGAATACACACTGTAATTACGTCGATGTATTCCCTTATTACGTCATACGCGTGCGCTCCTGCCAGCAGTTTTTTCCATTCTGTATAAATTCTCTCAACAGAAACGTTTTTAAGGTTTTCCTTATATTCGAAAATTGCGCGTTTAGTATTTTCTTCTATTTCAAAGCCCAAGGTTGCGGCAAATCTGATAGCTCTGAAAACGCGCAGTGCGTCCTCAGAAAAGCGAAGACGTGCATCACCTACAGCTCTTATTATCCTTTTCTTAAGATCGCTAATACCTCCGAAAATATCTATCACCCCGTTCTCATGATTATAACAAAGTGCATTTACAGTGAAATCGCGCCTTGCAAGATCATATTCAACATTTTTGGTGAAAGATACTGACACGGGGTGGCGGCAATCGGAATACTCACCGTCTATTCTGAAAGTTGTTACCTCATATGGAACACCGTCCGATAAAACCGTTACTGTTCCGTGAGCTATACCTGTATCAACAGTTTTTTCAAAAATAGCCTTTATTTCTTCCGGGAGAGCAGACGTAGTTATGTCATAATCATAAGCAACCCTTTCAAGCAGAGCGTCTCTTACACAGCCACCTACTATATATGCCTCATATCCGAGCTCTTTAAGACGATTTATTATTTTCTCGGCTGATACGGGTATAAAAATTCTTTTCATATGTTTTCCTTTTATTAGTTGTTGATATTGACTTTTCGTTTTTGGATAGAAAATCCTCAAGAAGATATATTTTTCATAACAGGGCCTAGTAAAATTCCCATTATGAGTATTTATATTTTGCACAGAACGTATTATATCACATAATCATAAGATATGCTATGCTTTTACACAATTTAATAAATATTTGTGTTAATAAAAATGAGATTTAGACTGATGCTTTATACTATCAGCTAAATCTCACTCTTTAATTTTCTTTGTTTTCTCGTGTACTTGAGTTTTCAGTTTTTCTTTTTTTAAGCATCTTATTAAATTTAAATGCTCCAAAAAATACGAGCGATATGAACGTAGCGCATAAGGCAACAAAGCCTATCCAATGCCAAACCGTTGTGAATTTATCAAACGGAATTATTGAAAACCCAAATATTATTGTCGCTATACCTATGCCTCTGCCAAAAACTATAGAGGGTACGAACCACTTAAGAGACATTTTTAACGTGCCGGCTACCATAACGAGAGCGTCATCGGGAAATATAGGAAACATCATCATAAACGGGAAAAATATCGTTCCCTTATCACGAAGCAAACCGAGTGCTTTCGCGCAGTCGTCCTCACCGAGAAATTTGGCACAAAGCTTGTATCCACCGAATCTTCCAACAAGATACATAACCGTACTTGATATCATTACGCTTGAAAACGAAAGTATAAATGCCTGCCATGCTATAGGATAAATCGCCTGGCTTAAAAAGATGAATGCCATTGCCGCACCCGGAATTACGCAGAGCAACATGCTGAGAACCGTCTGCAAAAGAATGAATACTATCCAACCGTACCATGATGACTTAAAAGTATGGAAAAGCTCTGTATTAAAGTGCATTCCGTCATCAAAATATATAACTTCAAACGCTATAAGCAAAAGCATTGTAACAATCGAAAGAAGCACGACTCCGGCAAGAAGTATCAATATATTTATGATTCCTTTTTTTTCTTTAATCAGAAAAGCCTTAATGCTCTCTAAACCTTTTTTCATATTGAAAACCCCGAACAAATCTTCGATTTAATAATTTTTAATATTTATAGTTTTATTGTATCAAAAACTTGGTGGAAAGTCAATAAAACGTAGAAATAAATAGGTAAACTTTTTATTAACATAACATTGTGTTACTTCAATGCGCGAACAAATCCTAGTCTGATGTAACAATAGGCTTAAAAACGCTGAAGAATATTTGACCCAGCATTTCGTTATATCAAAACTTTTGTTTACAAAAAACAAGGCTTGCACTAGCATCAGATGCCAAGCCTTGTTTTTCATTAAAACTTACAAATTATTCGGACAATTATTTAAGTTAAATTTAATCATCTGAATCGCGATAATCTTTGTTAAATATTCCGAGAATAGCACTAAATACTCCGGATAAAACGGCAGCGATAGGCCATATTATCCATGTTTTACCCCAATCACCCGAAATAAAGCTCCAGGCAAGGTAGCCTAAAATAACAAGCTCCCAATAAGCCGAAGCGATTCTTTCCTTTAATTTTGAAACTTCAACTTCTCTCTTTGCGTAATCACCTTCAAAAAGAATCTTATCATAAGCTCCTTTCCTTACGCCTGCAATAATATACATAAATACAGCGGAAGCAATCGCAACCAAAAATACACCGAACATTACCACCGTTAGTAACTCTTTTCCGAGAATTCCACATATAATAACGGGTAATATCGCAGCTATACAAATTACGGTAGCTATTATATTTAATCTTGTAAAATGCGTATTCATTGTTTTTTTCTTTTCTCTTATAGCGCCTTCAACTCCGTATTCCCTGTCAAAAGGCTTTGACAAATACGAAAAGGGCTCTTCAATACTGCCTGCATATATGAAACCGGCAACTGCAAGCGCTAAAATCCCGAAAAGCGTAATCAATCCAATAATTACAGCGTTTGTTTCAGACATATGGCCGAGCGAAGCGAGTTCTGAAAGGATTATAAGTGTTATAGGAGAAATTATACACAAAAATACTGATACCGCGATAATAATCGACGAGCGTTTTCTGTGAGCAACGTACGAGTTTGCTTCTTCGAGGGATATCTTTCTCACTTCTGATACGTCTTTTCCAAAAAACTCCTCTTCATTAATATCATCCTTTAACAAATAATCAGTAGTTACACCAAAAACCTCCGAGATCTGAATTATTTTATCAAGGTCCGGTATTGACTGAGCTCCTTCCCATTTTGAAACAGACTGTCTCGAAACATTTATTCTTTCCGCGAGCTCCTCCTGTGACATTCCGCTTTTTTTCCTTAATTTGATAATCTTATCGGCTAAAATCATATCGTCCACCTCTTTTGTTTTTAAGCGTGCGAACACCCCGCCGCACCTTTGAGAATATCTTACAATACGTTTATCCGTTTTACAAGCAATCCGACTTTTCAATTTGTCAACCTCGGGTTGCTTTTAGACTTTTTACGGTTGCTCTATGTAAATCACCGTTGCCGTGTTAAGTTTATTTTGATTTTAAAAAGCTACGGTTCGTTTTTCGTGACAAACAATATAATCTATATCGCTTGCCATATCAAAGCTTGATTTTGATTTACGTGCATCAAACGCCATTCTAAGAGCAGCCTCTGCATTTGCTTTCACGAAGCTTTCTTTTGCCTCATCGAATCCGCCCGAAATATGAGGCTTTGATTTTCTGATTCTTTCTAAAGCGCGCTCATTTTCCTGCGCCAATGCTTTATCAAGCTTGATATATGCACAGTCAAGCTCCGAGGATAACTCGTTTTTGTCATCATCTATGTAAGTCGAAAGATTTTCATACGAGGTAAGTGCGGCTTCCTCAAATTCTCCGCGGCTTTTTTTGCTGTCAACAAAAATGAGAGCAGAGGTGATATCATTGCACTTTCCGCTTCTTATCATATCTATAATAACGTCGAGAGCTTGGTAATAACAACGTCCTATTATGCCGCCAAAATTAATAGCGAGTGCAGAATACAGTGCTTCCGCGATAGGAATCGAAAGAGATATCGAGTCTGAACGGGAAAAACTGTACTCGTTTTTTTGCTCTTTAAGACTGCGATTATAATCTTCAAAGTTTTTTGCACCCCTTTCACTCTCCTCTATCCACGTTTTTGAATCGAGCATAAGCTGCTTTGCCTTTTTCATCTGAACTCTGAGAGGCTTCAGCTTTCTCCTTATTAAAAGCGAACGCAAAAGCTCTATGAGCGCGAGTACCAGAACCGCGCCTATCAAAATATCGAAAAAAATTACGAGTTTTGCTTCAGGTTCCCTTATGCTGTAAAGATATCCTGAAATCGCAAGGAAGCACACCGTTACAATAGAGTGAACCCAAAGCGGAAAGCTCTTTTTATCGTATTTTCTCTTGGCGCTCTCATATTCGTGTTTTGCGCTTTTCAACGTTTTTTTGCTGGTATTCACTATGGAATTATAGTTAATTATCTCGGCAACGTTATCCTCCATTTTTACGGTAACGCCCTTTACCCTGTCATCTTCACTTTTTAATCTTTCACTTTCAAGCGAAATTGCCGAGATTCCCGCGCGCAAGCAATAAAGCTCTGCGAGAAGTTCTTTTTTAGTTTCTGCCATTTTTGCTCCAAATTAATTTTTATTTACACAAAAGCGTCACTATATATTTTCTATATCAATTTGTCTAACTGCTTCTGATTTTTTATCTTTACGGTTTTCTCCGGATATTTTTCTTTAATTGCATCGAAACGTCGACGTCCTTTCTTTTTGCGCCCCGTAAAGAGCAGCCAGGTTATAAATTTCCTGTCAAACTTTTCCCGACAGTCCTCGGTCATATCCGGACGGCTTGTATTTTTATACTTTCTATATCTCTTGTATGCGCGGAAAAAGCACCTTAATCTACCAAAACAAAGATATATTATTCGATCTGCCATTTCCATTCTTTTTTCAAAGCAGACCTTATTATAGTTTCCGTCTATAACCCAGCTCTCATTTGATGCGAGAAATTCATCTACTATTTCAATCTCGCTGTTACGGTCTCTCTCTTGCCACATTGGTAAATGGTGAACCGTATCAAGATGAAGAACGGGAATTTCTAATCGTTCCGAGATAATTTTAGCTAGCGTTGACTTTCCCGATCCGCTAAATCCTATAACTGCAATTTTCATATTTACCTTCTGCTTACTATATAATTCCAGCACTTGTACAAAATAAGATTGTACTTATACATATTTTAACATATTTATTCTATAGTTTCAAGTAATTTCCGTTTTATTATATTGCTGCGTTCTTCGCAAAATAAAAGAGATGCGTTCAGCAAAACAGCCCGCAAAACACGCATCACAAATTTATTATATCATATTTTTCTATGATTGTAAAGTGGTTTTTGGTGAAAACTCACAATTTCTACATTTTATACAAAAAATAATTGTGAAGTTTTAATAATTTGCCTATTGAAAAATGCATTTCAAGTATGCTATACTATAGTCACAGAGAGGAAGGTACAGTCCAATGAAAACTTAAATCTCAATTCTTTGATGTGAAGACAAAAAAGAGATTCAAGTGAACAAAACACGGCGGTGATACGCGTTATATATAGATTGGCTGACCGAGAAGATTCTTAAATCCGAAAAGGTTTTTCTGCGAGTGGAAAGCTTTTTGATAAATGGATAGTATATTTTCGAATCAACCTGCAAACCAATATAAACTACAGTTCACGAAGTCTCTGCGGTAATAAGTCTTCAACTAAGAATCAAATTTCACCCGAATTCAAGCATTACATCTAAAATAAAGCAATCTCGCTTAGAGAATGAAGTTAAGGTATTGAAAGTGTTGTATGGCATTTGATACGGGTAGATCGCTGAAAGGCAGGATAATCAAATGATGTTAGATAATAAGAATGACCAGAAGTGACCCTTGGTTGTGTGTAAAGAAATGCAATCAAGGGTCGCTTCTATTTTTTAATTTAATAACGATGGGTGTATTAAAGGCAAAAAGCTTTGAATACCCTTTTTTTTATTGCTCCAAAGCTCTTGCCTCATATCTTTAGATTTATAAAAATCAAATTCTGCGCTTTTTTAATTTAAGCAGCAGCTCAGAGAGCGGAATTATAAGAAAGCCGCAAACCAAATTGCTTATACCGTGAATTATGTCAAACGGAAATCCTGCCGCTATCCAAGCAATCATCTGTTTAAAGTTCAACCCGAATACAAGCGCCTGAGCAGGTGCGTAAAGTATGCCGAATGCAAATCCATGTATACTGCAGACTACCGGATAAACTGCGGCGGCGATTTTTTTAGGAAGATTTTTGGGTATCATCATCGTCATAGCCCAAAGCACTGCCCATATGTAAATATATCCTATCCACCAGGTTGCAAATCCCGCATAAAGTCCGTTTATAAAAACGTAAATATAAATCGGTATAAGCGCCTTAGCTCGAAATACTACGGTATATACCATAGTGAGCATACCGAGCAGATGAATATTAGGCAATATCTCCATTATGATTTTTGAGCAAAACATTATGGATCCAAGCATTGAAAAAATGCACATCTCCCGTATTCGCTCAGAATTTTTACCAAAACGTATTTTTGAATTATCTCTCGCAGACAAGTTCGTAATGCTCCCCATCTGAAATTAACGTTGAATCAACTCCGGTTAAAGAATATTCACCGTTTTTATAAAGCGCCCAATAAGTTTTATCAATATTGTAATCTGCGGTGATTCCGTTGACTTTCTTAACGTAAAGGCCATACGTATCCATCTCTCCCTCTATAAGACCGTGCTCTAAAAGCGCATCACCGAGCATTTCTTTATCGGTGTGAAGCGTTAAGGTTACTGACTGATCTTCAACTTTGACTTCAACCTTTACAGATTTAGCTCCGTCTCCAAATTCCGTATCCTTACGATAAATTGCATCTTCCCACTTACCAGCATTATCTACCGTATTTTGTAAAATATACTTGTCATATAACTCGCATCCTACAAAAGAAGCTATACTCATAAGCATCACGGCAAGCAACAAAACATAACTGATAATTTTCTTCATTTTCTTTCTCTTTTCTTTAAGTTTTTAACAAAAAGATAAAAATAAAAGCGCCCTTCCGGGGCGCTTTATACGTTAATTGCAAAATGGCATAATTCCGTTTTGCATAGAATATCTGCAGTGCACGTATTCAGCATCTCCCCACTTGCCCAAGAGACCTTTACTTTCACATACCGATAAGCATTCCGACTTGACCTGAAAAGGAGATACGGTAATGGCTGTTGCTACAGATTCTCACTGCGATTTCCTTACCACCGAACACTGCCGTCTTGCAACAGGCCCGGCACAAAGCTTAAAACAAGCTCTGCGATATGCGTTTATTATTTTGTTTGGATATATGATATCACCGTTTAGGTAAAATGTCAATAGTCAATATATTTTTAATCATCGGTTATAACAAAATAATCGAGATCGTCGTGCGTTCCCGTTTTATACATAAATTCGATTATATCCAAATCAAGAGAAAGAAGCTGATTTGGCATATCCGAACCGGCAACGAGAGTCGGAACACGTTCGAGATAATATTCAAGTGCGTATTCTCGCTTAAGCTCGACTAAAATTTCTTCTTTACCGAAAAGATTTTTGAGCGTCTTTCTTAACATAACATTTATATCGATATCAAAGTCATAGCACTCACCGATATGCAGCGTTACGTCAGTGCCGTAATCCTTGGTCGCTTCATAATCCAGCCCTAGCCGTGTGCAAAAATCCAAAAGATTTAAGGGTTTATTACCGAGATGCACTCGAAAATAAGTAAGACTTGTAGGAATAACCATAATACCCCCCGCTATTCTAAATAAAGGCCTTTAAAATTAGTATATAACTGTATTTTAATGAAATAACGTGACTTAACCGTATGCCGAAGCTGCTAAGCATAGACTTGCGTTAAAGCTTTATACGACCTTCCACTCAACCGTTTCGCTTTCAAATCTTTCTGGAATTTCAAGCTTTGAAAGCATTTTTCTTATCTTTGCTTCGGGAACTTCTTTTTTTCTGGCAGCATTGCGTCGAAGTCCTTCTTCCCACGAAGTCTCGAGAAATACCGTTCTAACAGATGCTCCGTAATCCTCGAAAAGCGAAACAAGCTTTCCTCTGAGGTCGTAGTTTATGCTCGTTGCGTTCCAGACGAAAGGCTGCTTTTTTCTGAGATACTCTCGCGCCATATCCGTACCTATGGCTGCAACGCGTCCCTGGGGACCTATCGGAGATATACCGTATTTTTCTCTGATATCATCAAGAGATACCATAGGAATATCATTGAGATTCTTTTCTATCCAGGTGTCCTTCCCCGTTCCGGGTAAGCCTGACATAATTACAACCTCAAAATCCGCATCCTTATAAAGCTCGTCTCCGCGCCATTTCGTTTTTTCAAGGAAATAGGCTCTTTCGGTAAAGGGCGTGCTGAATTTATACGGTTTATCCAATACTCCAAGCTCCTCTGCGAGCATCCTGCAATACTCGGTTCTCTCGAGATATTCTTCGGTAGACGTTCCTATTCTTCCGATAGCATCAGCCATTTCAAGCGCGCATAGCTTACGCATAGAAAAATCGGGAGTTAACTCTGCGTTCGCGGCAATCTTAAGTATCTTTAATTCAGGATTGCTGCTTTTAATTGCAAACGGCGGAAACGAATGATATCTTACGATAGTTGCAACTGCCTCGCGCATTGAGCGTAGGTCGTCATTTCCCGACATTCCCAGAGTTTCAAACATAAAAGCGCGCGCCATTCTTGCTCCGGTCGACGCGTGATAAGGAGAGGTAAGCTTACCGTTTTCACGGCGAGTGCATCTGATTTTACCGATATCGTGCAATAATGCCGATAAAAACATCACGGTCCTATCCCTCTCGCTGCTTTCAGCGTATAACGGCAAGCTTATCATTGCCTCTGTAACAAGCCTCGTATGATTAAATACGTTTCCCTCTCCGTGATACTCAGGCTCCTGCTCGGTTCTTCTCATATCACTAAACAGCATACCGAGCGAGCTTGCTTCAAGCGCCGCCCAGTCTATGCTTTGCTTCGGTAAGGGAGCTAAATCGGAAATTATTTTGAATTTTTCTTCTGCTCTCATTTTAGTATACCGTTATTTTTAAGTTGATTCGGAATTATCGGTCTTGACTGCCAGTGCGACTGGGAATCAAATACGCATTGAAGGAAAGCGGCTCTTACGAACTTAAGTCGCTCCTTTACGATACCGTCCTCCTCAACCTTTATATAAAGTCCTTCCATAAGCTTTGACGGCTCGGTTTCGGCAAGCGCCCTTTCAACGTCAAGCCCATCTCTTTCAGCGAGCGTTCTTAACACGTCCATATGTCTATTTGTGATAAAATTAGAATCGCCTATAAATGAAAGGATAGTTTTTTTATCTCTGAACACTCCCGAAGAAAGAACGGGAACGCTTGATACTATTCCCATTTTTTCGGTAAAGGTTCTCCTTGCATTCGTATCAAGAAATACGCGCTCTTTTCTGTCGTAAATATCAAACTCCATAAAGTAGTCCGGCAAGGCATCGTAAAATATAGTATGCTTTGCGTACATCCACTCACCGTACATTATATATCTATCCGACAGGGCATCAAAAAAGATATCTCTATTGATATTAGCCCACTGCTTTAAGAGATTGTAATGTCGCTCCTTATGACCGCCGTAAAGATAGTGTCCTCTGCTCTGGAGCAACAGTTTTCCGTCTCCGTCAAAGGATATTGCCGAATTCGCTCCGTCTATCTTCTCTTCTATTATTATGTGCTTTCCGAGTATAGCGGAGAACGGAACCTGGCTTAAGTCCTCGTCTCCCGGCTGCAATCTTGAGCCTTGAAGATGCTGCGTTCTCGGATATTTTACAATACTGTAATCCATTTCTTCACCAACCTTTCTTATGCGAAAAAGATAAGCCGCGACAAAAAAATGAAACGGTATCACATTTTCGCTATCATAAATAAATGCCCCGGTACTCCGTCAAAGCTGAGCTTTGTTACTCCGCACGCGTTGAAATACCTCGTTAACACTTCCTTCGTCAATAAATGTATATGCTCGGGATTATCGTCCTCTTTCGACGGAACCGTAACTATTACGTAATTTCTCGCCATTTTCACTGCTGCGCGAATTGCACCTTCCACATCGGGAATATGCTCAAGCACCTCGAGCAACGTAACCACGTCAAAAGATTTATCGGCAAAAGGCTTATCGCAAACGCTCGCTTGCTTTACCGAAAGACGACTTACACCGCCAATACTTATATCCTCAAGCAACTTTACCCTTTTATCGAGAATATCAAGGCTCGTTACCTTCGCATACGGAAATTCGTCTAAAAACGGCAAAAGGAAAACGCCCCTGCCGCTTCCCACGTCGAGCAAATTTTCAAAATATATTCCTTTGAGAAATCCGAGCACCTTATGCACGCGCGGTAACGTCCTGTCAGTCCGCTTAAAGTGGTATAGCTTTATTTCCTGCTCCCGTCCAAGCTCCAGAAGCCGTTCGCAGTCTTCGCGCTTAAGCTCTGACAGCTTGCGTGAGGATAGCTCCTCTCCTAGCTTATCCAAGAGACCAAGTCTTATAAAATGGCCTCTGACTGCTGCGGCGGCATATAGTAAATGATATCTTTCGTCCATAAGCTTTACCTTTGCAAAACACATTTATTATGGCTATATTTTACCACTTATTTATAGTATTTGCAATACTGCAAAATACCTATTTCGCTAAAAAAAGAACATTTGGAGACATATTTTGAATTTATATTGACTTATTTTCATGGAAAGTATATACTTGATACTGAGATAACAGAAAATATATAGCTATGCAATTCTTCATTTGCGGCGGCTGATAACCTGAGCAGAAAGCGAAGATTCAGCAAAAAATGCAAAAACAATGCTGCGTCGGGTTAATTACTGCGTAGCGCATATAAAAACAGAGAAAAGAGGTTTTTATGTTAAAGGGCAAAAGACTTTCCATTTTGGGAGACAGTATATCAACGTATACGGGCGTGTCAAACGATTCAAGCGCTAATTCGCAGCTTTTAGCCAATCCTTACCATTATAAACCGCCGTTTCCTATTGAAAAAACATATTGGAGTATTCTGATTGATACCTTCGGACTGACACTCTGTGTAAATAATTCCCGGTCCGGTGGCACGCTTTCAGGCAAGAATAATGATAGCTCCGGTATTAACCGTGTTAATTTCCTTTCAAGAAACAACGGTGAATCGCCTGACATTATTATAGTGTTTATGGGTATAAACGATCTTGGCAGAATGGTTGATGCTTCCGTATTTGCCTCAGATTATGAAGCAACTCTCGCAGTTATAAAGGAAAAATATAAGGATGCTATTGTATGCTGCGTAAATCTGCCCGACAGAGATATTTTTCTGAAAGAAAGAGCAAAGCTTTTCAATGAGGCTATCGAAAACGCTGTTTCGGCTATGGGAGATAGATTTTTCGTTGCAAATCTTTTCGGCAGCCGTCTGAATAACGATTTTTACTATATGAACACTACCGACGGACTGCATCCCGATGAGGACGGAATGAAAATTATAGCAGAGGTTATATCAGAAGCTATAAAAAGATACATTTAAGCAGCATTCAATTTCAATCTAACAACTTTAAAATCAAAGCGCAGAACTTTTCCGTTCTGCGCTTTTTTGCATTTTTTATAAATTATTGTATGCAAAACACGCCGTTTATATAGATTAATTTGGAAAACGTGCTCTCTCTGATATAACTGTTATCGCAATCACGATTTTCCCTTTAAAAGCGTCCGTATTTTTGCAATATTTAAACAAATTGCGAATGGTAAAGCGAATAGTAGAAGCCCTGCTCTTTTATAAGCTGTTCGTGATTTCCTCGCTCTATTATCGTGCCGTCCTTTACAACGAGAATAGTATCCGCATTCTGAATCGTGGAAAGTCTGTGAGCAATGATAAAGCAGGTTTTATCCTTCATAAGCTCTGACATCGCATTCTGAATCTGTATTTCGGTACGCGAGTCAACGTTTGAGGTTGCCTCGTCAAGTATCAGTATCGGTGCGTTGGATAAAAATGCTCGCGCAATCGTTATAAGCTGGCGCTGTCCCTTTGAAATGTTAACTCCGTCATCTGACAGCACCGTATTATATCCGTCGGGCAGGCTTTCTATATAGTTAGCTATCTTTGCGCTTTCAGCCGCAGCATAGACCTCCTCGGGAGTTGCATCCTCTTTACCGTATACTATGTTATCGTATATCGTACCGCAGAATAACCATGTATCCTGAAGCACCATAGTAAATGCCCTTCGCAAATCGCGTCTTTTAATCTCAAGCGACGGTATGCCGTCCATAAGTATCTCTCCGCTATCCTGATCGTAGAAACGCATAAGCAAATTGATAATCGTAGTTTTTCCCGCACCCGTAGGTCCGACGATAGCCACGGTTTCTCCTCTTTTTGCATTTACCGAAACTTTTTTAAGTATCGTCTTATCGGGCGTGTATCCAAACGTAACGTTATTTATAGAAACGTCTCCTTTTACATCGGTAACCCTCTTCGCATCGGGTGCATCTTCCCTTTCGGGTTTTTCGTCAAGGATTGCGAATACTCGTTCCGCCGCTGAAAATGCCGACTGGAATTCGTGAATAATATTCGAAAACTCGTTTATAGGTCCTGCGAATTTCCTTGAATACTGGACGAACTGAGCAACACCGCCAAGAGTAATATAAAACGCCGACGCTGCAAGAATCGTACCGTTTTGCGAGAACATATACATTATTCCGCCCATTATTGCAACGAATGTCAGCGAAATGTTGTTAATGAGATTTATAGTTGGGAAAAGCATTGCCGCGTGATATTCAGCCTTGTAGTAGGAATCCATCGTCTCGTCATTTATTTTGTTAAAGCGAGAAGATATTACACCCTGTCTTCCATAAGCCGAAATAGTACGAGAACCCGTAAGCATTTCCTCGGCAAAACCGTTGAGCTCGCCGTATTTTTTTGCTCTTTTACGGAATAGAGGTCGCACTACCTTTGAACGATATCTCGTGAATAAAATCGACACGGGTACCGTCAATGCAAATATAAGTATCATCGGCTTTGATATCTGCCACATAAACACAAGCGAGCCTACAACAGTGTAAATACTCGTCATAACCTGTATAAGATCGTGAGAGAGCGTGCTGTTGATAGTGTCGATATCGTAGGATAGATGACTTATAATATCGCCCGTTGCGTGTGTGTCAAAATATCCCACGGGCAGCGCTGTAAGCTTCTCAAATAGTTGCTTGCGCATCTTATATATAATTCTTTGACTGAGCCTTATCATAACGATAGAAAGAATATATGAGCATATAGCGGATATCACGTAGCACATAAGCATACGCGCTATATTATTCCATACCACAGAAAAATCGACGCCGCCTTCAAAGTCTATTGCATCTATCGCTGCGCCAGAATATCTCGGCCCGAGCAAAGAGAGCTGATTCGTACCGAGAGTTAAAAGCAAAGCTAAAATAAATAGGGGCCACTGCTCAACGACGTATTTGCTGAGTCTCAGAAATATACCTTTTTTCGACTTTTTTACGTTCTGCTTACCGTTTTCGTTAATCAAGGAAAGCACCTCCCATCTGCGAATCGCTTATTTCCCTATACTCGATGGAGCTTTCCATAAGCCAATCGTGCTTGCCACATCCTATAATCTCGCCGTTTTCTATGACGAGTATGAGGTCACAGCCCTTTATCGAGCTTACTCTCTGAGCAACCGTAATTACGGTAGTATCGGGGAGAGCTTCGCCAAGCGTGCGGCGGAGACTTGCGTCTGTCTTGTAATCCAGAGCCGATGACGAGTCGTCAAGTATAAGTATTTCGGGAGAGCCTGCCAACGCTCTTGATATCAGAACACGCTGACGCTGTCCTCCCGAAAGATTAGTTCCACCGGCGGACACAGCGTGCTGATAACCGTCCAAAAACGAAGTTATAAAATCGTGCGCCTGCGCTATTTTTGCAGCTTTTTCTATATCCTCTATTGGAATATCACGCCCAAAGCGAATGTTTTCTTCAATACTATCGGCATATAAGAAATCGTTTTGGAAAACTACGCCGAACATTGCCGTCAGCTCGTCCTTCGTATAAGAGCGCACATCACGGCCGTTAATTCTTATGATTCCCGAATCCGTGTCATAGAAGCGCATAAGCAACCGAAGAATGGTTGATTTACCGCTTCCCGTAGCTCCAATTATACCTAGAGTTTCCCCTTTTTTCAATGAGAATGAAATGTTTTTTATATTTTTTCGCTTCCCGTGATAAGAAAAGTTTACATTTTCAAAGGAAATGTGTAAACTTTTATCGCCCTTGCCGTCGTCCTCTATTAGAGAAAGCTCGTCCTTGTTTTCCATTACCGTTGATATACGCTTCGCCGAAGCTGCGCATTTGGTATACATAACGAACATTCTTGATAAAGACATCATCGCCATAGAAATAAGCGTGAAATACTGCATAAATGCAAGCACCGTCGTCACCGACGACACACCCTTTGACACAAAGTAAGCGCTAACTGCAATAACACCAACGATACCCATATTCATTAGCATAGTCATAATCGGATTAACTATGCCCATAATCGTGCCTGCCTTAGTCTCGTCCTGTCTAAGCTTCATATTAGCTCCGTCGAAGCGCGCATTTTCGTAATCTACCTTTGATAAAGCCTTTATCACGCGAATTCCCTGCGCGTCCTCTCGTACGACTCTTACCATACCGTCAACCGATTTCTGAACGTTTGAATAAAGCGGTATTCCCATTCGTGAAATGCTGTATACTACGACAAATATCAACGGCAGAGTTGCTATCATAACAAGTGCAAGTCTTCTATCCATAAGCATCGTAATGACCGTTCCTCCGAGAAGAAGAATAGGAGCTCGTATTCCCATTCTCTGCATCATTCCTATGAAATTCTGTACGTTATAAGTATCCGATGTTATTCTCGCTTCGAGCGAAGGTATAGTGAATTTATCCGTGCTTTTTGCAGAGAGATTAAGCGTTTTTGAAAACAAATCCCGTCTCATCCACGTAGAAAAAATCATAGTGGTTTTCGCCGCCATTCTGTTTGCTATAATATTGGCAATACAAGCTATGAATGCACACAGTGCCATAAGTGTACCGAAAAGCAATATTTTTGTCACATCGTTATCGTCTATAACGTTTTCAAGTATATACGATAGCAAAAACGGTATTATCAGCTCTGCGACCGTACCTATAATCTTTACGGAAATTCCCACCGTTATTCTATGACGCAGCGGTTTTAAATAATTCAGTGCCCACTTCATTTGCTTTCCTCTTGTTTTTCGATAATCTCTCTTGCTTTTTCCTGCATACGTTCCAAAACAGAATCAAACACGGCGAGCTCGCTTTTGGGTATTCCATCCGAAAGGAGCTGCATCCATTCGATAGATGCCTGCTTTACTTCGGGTAAAATGCCAAGCATCTTTTCTGTCGGATAAACGGAAAAACGGCGCTTGTCGTTTGGCAAAGGAGTTCTCGTTATATACCCATTTTCCTCAAGGTAGTTAAGATTTCTGGCTACCGTGCTTTTATTAATGCAAAGCTCCCTTGCAATCTCCTCCTGAGAGCGCCCGGGCTTGCCGCAAACCGTCAGAACGAATGCGTAATGCCCTGTTTGAATATCATCAGCCGAAATTCTGCGATGCCTGTATATAGCTTGCGAACGGCTGATATTGTTCAGCATTTTCATAAACCTTGACATAACTTATCCTCTTTCAAAAAAATAGTTGCATACGCAACAGTTTCGAATGCAACTATTATAACATATAATTTTACAGAATTCAACTGTTATATAAAAATAATACCGTCCCCAATGCAAAAATACACTGGAGACGATCTATCAAAATTTGATTTATAATTGTTTTTTATTAAATATCGGTATACTTATGGCAAAACAAATTGCAGTTACAACAACCGTTACAATAATAGCGGCAACATATTCCTTTACCTCTGAAATACCGTATATCAGAGAATTTCCGTCCAACAACCGTGTGGGAAGATATTTATTTACCTTTGGTAAAAGACCGATGGCGTAGGATATAAGAACGATAGCTCCCGTGCCTATAAGCACACCCGTGTTTGATGTGGAAACCGTCGAGAACATAATCACGAGCGAAATAATAAATATGCCAAACAACCACCAACATACAACCGAAAGCAAAAGGTTCTGCGCTACCGAATTATCCCAAAAATACGAGTTATAAAGATAGTTTATTCCGAAGCAAAGCCAATAGCAAAGCGACCAGATTGCAAAGAGTACACCTGCTTTTGCAATAACAACCTTAAAGCGTTCAAGTCCTTTAGTCAGGGACAGGACAAGGGTGCCGGAGCCGTACTCTTTTGTAAAGATTCCGCCTTGCAGCAAAACGAAAGCAATCAATCCAATAGGCAAATTTTTATAGAATTGCACCCAGGAGTCCATTGCGCTTATTTTCACCTCGGTGATAATCATTCCGCTTTCCGCGAGTGAATCCGCGAAAATTTCAAACAGCCACGGCGTAAGCTTCGCTATTGCAGGATTCATAATTCCAAATAAAACAAACAGCGACACGGTTATCAATAACCTGCCCGAGCGCAGCTGCTCCGTAACCTCTTTCTTTATAAAGGCGAACAAGGATTTCATTTTCCAGTCACCTCCATAAACAGATCTTCAAGACTCGGCTCCAATCGCTCCATCTTCAAAAGTGATATATTATGATCTGCAACAAAACGTAAAACATCGGATGCAGAATAGTTATCCTCCGAGAAAGTCACCTTGCTTCTCCCAAGCTTGTTCATATCCGCAAAAGCATTTTGCAAAGATTCGGCATCCGCGTCGGTTTCGGTTTCTATCACGTATTCGCGGATTCGGTATCTCGTTTTAATATCGGATAGCTTACCATGAATATCGACCACTCCGTCCTTGAGGAAAGCCAGGTCGGTGCAAATACGCTCAACATCGGACAGAATGTGTGTAGAAAACAGTACCGTAGTCTGATCCCTTATAGCCAAAAATATATCAAGAATTTCCTTTCTGCCTATGGGATCGAGCGCTGAGGTTGGCTCATCGCAAATAAGAAGCTTCGGACGGTTTAAGAGTGCCTGAGCAATTCCCAAGCGCTGCTTCATACCTCTTGAAAAGCCTTTGATGCGATGCGTTTCGTCCGAAAGACCGACAAGTGCGAGCAGCTCTTTTGCGCGTTCCTCTGTTTCCGCGTGACTTATCCCCGTAATTTCACCGCAAAACAAGAGATATTCTTTAGCTGTCATAAATGAATAGAATTCGGGAACGTCGGGGAGATAGCCGATATAACGGTTTGTATCGGTATGCCCGTAAACCACCTTTTCTCCGTTAACCGTAATCTCACCCCAATCGACCTTTAAAAGTCCAAGAACAGTTTTCATCGCGGTAGTTTTTCCGGCGCCGTTCTTACCTATAAATCCGTAAATGCTGTGCTCCGGCACGGTCAAGTTGAGTCCTCGCAAAACCTCTTTATTGCCAAAGCTCTTATGGAGATTGACGATTTTCAGCATATCCATCAAGAGTCCTCCTTACCGAGAAGGAAGTATAAAATAGGACCGATAAAGGTATTCATAAGGGCTATTGAGATCGTCGCCCAAAGCGCACGGCTTCCTCTTTTATATGCCGTGTGTGTGAAAATATGATAAAGTGTATATCCGAGAACTGCAAGCTCTGCTATAATAAGCGGAATCAGAAAAGGCAAAAATTCAACAATTTCAGTCATTGGATTCGTTCTCCTTTTCGTAGTACACCTCAACGCACAGACCTCTGCGCGCGCATTTCGGGCAGGTCAGACGGCGCATTTTCGGCGTATGATATGCGAAAAACGATTCCTTTAGCTTAGGGCGGAACATCTCGTGACACTGCGGGCAAATATAGGCAACGCGCCTGAAGTAATAAACCGAAACGGCAATTCCCCACGGAATAGCCACACCCGCCCATATCACGAATAACCACCAAAGGTTATGCGTTATCCATAGAGCAATAGAGGTCCATTGAAGGACTGTTACAGGAATACCCGTAAATATCATCATCCAACGCATTTTGCTTAGTTTATTTTTCTGTTTCATAATCTGTGCTATATCACCGATAGATTCAACCGAGAACGACTCAAGCTCCTTAAGCTCGCGTTTAATTCCCTCGATCAATTCAATCTTTTTCTGACGTTCGGAAAGCTCCTCTCTGAGAATCTTCTCCTGCTCTTCAAGCAATACCGATATTATGCTTTCGGGATTTTCTTCAGCAAGCAACGCAGAGATGCTGTTTATAGGAAGTCCTGCTTTTCGCAGAAAACAGATAATATGCATACGCTTCAAATCGTCTTCTGTATAAAGTCTCCGACCGCCCTCGCTCAATTCACTCGGCACGAGAATACCGCGGTCATCGTAATACTGCACGGTTCTGACAGATACGTCACAGAGCTTTGCAATTTCTCCCGTCGTGTATTTTGACATAGCTTATCACCTCCTCAATCCTATTGTACAATATAACGCTGCGTTACAAGCAATACGTCACGCAAGGGGATTTTTTATCTTTTTCTCGGTTTTAGATTGATTTTTTCATTATATTATATCATATTTTCCCAAGCTGTGCAAGAATATTGAAAAAGTCCCCATTACATATATCAGCGAGGACTGTCTTTAGCCTTGCTTTCGGACGTTATCAATGTAATTACTCTGCATACTTTTGCGATAAGAGATATGAAACCACCACTAAACGAGTTAGCGGCATTCGCTTGCATAGCGGAAAATAAAAATTGTCACTGTTATAGGCTGTTTCTGCGATTACTTCAATTTGCCGCCTGCTTTTAATAATTTTTTGCTTTACTGCATCTTCAATAATGGAATTAAATTCTAATTGAGGTAGTAATGTTTCTAATGTCATTCTATGGCCTCCATAATTAGTTTTGGAGGATTATTTACCGTGCATCCTCCATACACCAATAAAACACTTCATCATAAATAATCATCCTTTCTAATAGTATTTATTGCAGCGCCATAGGCGATGAATATCAAAACTCAAGTTGTTTATCAGTTCGTCAAATTCTTATTTATCGGTGGGTTTATTATACCACACTATCGTAAATAAATCAAGGCGAAAGCCTTGTATATCATCCGCAACTTGTTGCGGTATATCATATTGCAAAAGTGATACAACTTACGGTTGATGATATACTCGTCCAAAACGAGATATACCCGTTTTGGACGGATGATATGCCATTGCTTTTGCAATGGATAAATAAAAAAGGAACTTTTGGTAGACAAAAGTTCCTTTTTTATTGGCAAAGACCTACGAAAAGGTGTATAAATGCAGGTAAGAACAGTAAAAAGTACGCCACCGCCGCTGCTCGACAAATTGGAACTTGTTTAATAATCAATCACTACAATGATTTTATGGCAATTTTCACACTTATAAGCGGGAGACCCCGATGCAAATAGCTTTACATCATCTTTTCCTTTAAGAATTGTAAACTTGTCTTCGTTTTTGCTCCATAAGGCTCTTTGTCCATAAAAATGGCCTAATTCCATTTCTCTACCACATTTAGGACATTTCATTTCGGTAACCTCAAAGCGAGCCTCTGCCGTTTTTATGGAATTCTATCAGTCAAGCGACTCGAAGAAATCGTGAGAGAGGTGCTTTTGAATTTCCTTTTCCCACTGTCCGTTTGCGGTGTTGTAAACCCACTCGTAAACGTGGCCGTCGTCACCATAGCACCAATTGGTGTATCCTACACCTGTAAGTGCATTTTCGTCTGCGGCATAGTAGTTAACGGTAGCAGAGGCGATATTTTCTTCCTCGGTGGAGGCAATTAGGCTGTCCAACGCTGCCTTGTCACCGCCGAAGTAAATCTCGCTGTCGCTTTGGAGGCTGCTGTTAAATGCGCCCCAGACAACGGTATTTACCGTAGCGGGAAGAATAACGTCGTTTATGGTACAGAAGGCAAAGGCACTTTCGCCGATTTCGGTTACCGCACCCTCAATAACCAGGGTGAAGCCCTCGGCGTTATTAAGGCCGGTGAACTGATACTGTCCTATCCTTGTTACGCTGTCGGGAATTACGAGAAAATCAAAGGACATAAATGTGGGGTTTGCGCCGGCACTGCTTAAGTAGCTACAGCTGTCAAACACGCTGACGTAGTCACCGTTATACGCTACGTACATCTCAGCCGTTCCCACAGAAAGGGGATTTGCGCCGAAATCCACGAACTCAATAGCGCACCAGTCGGCAACGTCGCCGTTATAGTACACCTTGCTCAAGCCGGAGCAGGAGCCGAATGCACCTCCTATCTTCTCAACCGCCCGACCGAAGGTAACGCTTGCCAGAGCCGTGCAGTTAGCAAATGCGTAGTAGCCTATGCTCGTTACCTTGTCGGGAATAACAATGCTGCCGAGAAGCGCGCAATCCTCAAAGAGTCCCACGCTGATTTCGGTAAGCTCTGCGGGGAGAGCAATTTCTGTCAGAGCCGCGCAGCCCATAAAGGCACGCTCACCTATTTCTGTCACGCTGTCGGGAATTGTAACGCTCTTAAGCTTCGGGCACTTGTAGAAGGCATTCTTCGATATTTTCTCAACTCCGTCGGATATTACGACGCTCTCGAGATTTGCACACTCAGAGAGCTCTAGGCTCCTGACAGATGGGGGAACGGTTATGGATTTAAGCGAGGGGGATTTTCTGAAATCAACCGAGGTTACCTTGTCTGTCAACGATATAGTCTCAACGAAATCGCATTGATAGAAGCTGACCTGGGTTACGGGCAGACCCGCATAGGTCTCGGGCACGGTGAAATGTGCGCTCTTATCCTCGTCGCAAATGAGGTTTGCCTTAAGGTTGAGAGAGGCATTGCCGTAGGTCATACTGTATGCCTCGTACAGCACCGGACCGCTTAAGGTGAAGCTTTCACCGTTGTAGCTGTACTTGTAGCTTGCCACACCTGGCTCGGTGAGCGTTGCCGCTTGGGTTATCTCCACGGTATAGGAACTGCTTGTCAGCTCGGGAAGAAATGCACTTTCTTTGTGCTCGGAGTTGTTAGCGCAGGTCTTGGCAATAGAACCGAAGCCGCCGATGGTGGGGTTCTTCGTTATCTCCCACTGTCCGTAGCTACAGCCGAGAGCGGGGGTAGTGGTCGTTTCCGTCAGTCCGCATTCGCAGCTGTAAACGGTATAGCCAGCTGAATCGCAGGTAGCCGCTACCGTTTCCGTCAGCGTGGTGTAGGAGCAGACGTGCGGAGGCTTCTCATCCTTGGTACTTGATTGCTCTTCCGAGGAAGCATTGCATGCCGCAAGAGAAACGATACAGCATACCGCAAAAAGACATAATAATAGTTTTATGAACTTCATAACTTTTCCTTCCCTGAATATAAAAACATATTTTAAATTATATCACGCGTTACGCGCGATGTCAACTATTTTGTTTGAATTTCATACCTTCATACTTTATGTCGAATATTCTTTTATTTTAGCGGACTTTAAAGGTTCAAGTCTCTCCCGACGCAATGTTTTGTAGTTCTTTACTTAAGCAAAGACCTACAAAAAGTAGTGTGTTTTTTGCCAATAAAAATAGCGCCGCAACAGTCTCTCCGACCGCCGCAACGCCTAATTTGCCTTGTTTTTCTCAATTTTGCCTCATATTGCCCGAAAAATGCCCTAAAATGACAAAAGAACGAACTTTTATCCGGTAGACAAAAGTTCGTTCTTATCTGGCGGAGAAAGAGAGATTTGAACTCTACTCCATTAGAGCAACAAAGCCGGTTGGCTTTGGCACTTCGTGCTTTGTTGCGGTACTACCGCAACGCTCAAGGAGCAACCTTCGCCGCCTCGCTGGAAAGCGTGCTTTCCGACTCGGCTTTGCTCGGTTATCTGCGCCGTCGCACGCTCTGCGTGCTGCGACGCCAATCGTGGCCAATCTCTCTTTCTTCGCTCAAAAAAAGAAAACGCAACCATCTGACGATGATTGCATTTTCTTGTGAAGGGGCGATAAAAAAGATATTTTTTCGTTTATCTATTTAGGTTTGAACTGACGCGTCCTAATCATGCCGAAAGGCGTGTATATCATCAATTCCGTGATGATATGCCATTGCTTTCGCAATGAATAAAAAACGACTTTTATGACAAGACACCGATCTTGTATGAAACCGCTTCAGCATCCTAATTAGGGGTAGATAACGAAAGCGAAGAAAAAGTGCAGAATCTTTTGCAGGAAGCCGAGGGGAACCTCATAGAAGTCCAATTGCCCGACATTGGAGTAGAGGGGTCTGATGAACAAGGAAAGGATGGCGACGATAGTGCCGATCGTCAGTGTAATGCAAAGGATGGGGCTGAGCAAAAGTGTCAAAATCAGGTAGATGGAAATATGCGTTTCAAAGCCGCCACTCACCTTACCCCAGCCCGCTTCGATGGCGTCGTTGGTCAGGGAAAGGGGGCTGTTGGAATATGTCTTGAATTTCGCGCCGCTTCGATGCTCAAACTTATAGTTGCTATTGTAGGTTTCAACCGTCACAGCGCAACCGCGAATTGACACCAAGAACGCTGCCGAGAGGAAGAGGATAAAAAAAGATAAAACGGGGTTGAGTAGCGTGATATTCAAACCCGCGAGGAAAGCGGGAACGCTCCCAATCATTCCTAAAAGACCATATGCCATCAAAAAGGATAGGGGGAGAACAAAGAAAGCCATCAAAATTAGATTTGCCACCCGCCCCATACGGAATTCACTTCCGAGTTCGATGTAAAACAGGTAGCCAAAGATGGCGGCGATCACGTTGTCGTCATCAAAGGTCAACTCAAGGCTACTTCCTTGAAAGCGCGTGCTAATAATCGTTCCGAAAAGGATACGAACGAAGGCGATGGGTGCCAAAAGGAACTCCATCAGATAAGGGAAGAACTGAACACATTCTCTAAGCCGTCCCATAGCCAACGCAAGGACAGCCAAAAGAACAGCGAGGAAGATAACGGGCACGATCTTGTTCTCCATATTCGACGTCATAATCCCGACCACGCTTATGCCAAGGATTGTCTGAAAAATGGAAACGACATATGCGAAAAATTTTTTCATAATATACGCTCTCCTTATAAAACAGTTCAATATATAATTATTTAATTTTATTGTAGCTTATATTTTTAGGAAAGTCAATAGGCAAAAATCATTTTTTCTTCCTTAAATGAAAAAAAGGCCGAGGATATTTCTATCACTCGGCTCGACTATGTTTTATTCAATTTTTAATTTTGGCAATAAAAAGAGCACAGAGCTTTTCTTTCTCTGTGCTGTGTGTGTTGGGCGGTTTTTGTTCTCACGGGAGTTCAAATCCTTTCGGTATCGGAAAATACCCATTTTTCATCTTCAAAGTCGAACATAAAAATTTCGCCCTAAAAAAGCGAAAAAGCCTTGAAAAATCAAGGCTTTTTGCGGCGATATCTTTTTTATCGCCCTTTTATGGCGGAGAATGAGAGATTTCGGCACTGTTGCCGTTACCGCTTCACATACGGCTCCCCGAGCCTCGCCGTCTGTTCAGCGACGGCTGCCACTCCTTATTCCTCGCTTTATCTGCCCCCGGCAGCGCTCGGAAACGTCCCTCTCTTGCGGTGCCCGGCGCTCGCGTTCAAATCTCCTCCGCCTAAAAAAGCAAAAAAGACAGTCGATAGACTGTCTTTTTGCTGGCGGAGAAAGAGAGATTTGAACTCTACTCCATTAGAGCAACAAAGCCGGTTGGCTTTGGCACTTCGTGCTTTGTTGCGGTACTACCGCAACGCTCAAGGAGCAACCTTCGCCGCCT
>JAZNKD010000029.1:0-12137 GCA_045578385.1 Eubacteriales bacterium
CAAAAAAAGACAGCCGCACGTGAGCGGCTGCCTGAAATTGTGATGCGATTGCCAAACTTTCTGTACCTCTTTAGAGGTGAAGCCGGTATTTGACCCTTTTAGGGTCTGTGCAAGCCACCAGTTTACTGGTGGTTATGACTTTACGTTTGACAAAACAAAAAGCCCAAAACTCCTTATAAATAAAAGGGGTTTTAGGGCTTTACTGTTTGTTATGGTATTATTCCCACTCTATCGTACCGGTAGGCTTCGGAGTCAAGTCATAGAGAACTCTGTTTATACCTGCAACCTCGGAGGTTATTCTTGATGTTATCTTATGAAGAACGGAGTAGGGGATTTCTTCAATAGTTGCGCTCATTGCATCGGTGGTGTTAACGGCGCGGATTATTGCGGGCCAGCCTTCATAGCGGCTCTCGTCCTTAACGCCTACGCTCTTAACGTCGGGCACAATAACGAAATATTGCCATACCTTCTCGGCAAGACCGCATTTATCAAATTCGTCGCGGAGAATTGCGTCAGCTTCTCTGAGAGCTTCAAGTCTGTCACGAGTTATAGCGCCGAGGCAGCGAACTCCGAGTCCGGGACCGGGGAATGGCTGACGGTATACCATACCGTGAGGAAGACCGAGCGTCTCGCCGACAACTCTGACTTCATCCTTAAAGAGCATAGCAAGGGGCTCTACAAGCTCAAATTTGAGATCCTCGGGCAGACCACCTACGTTGTGGTGCGATTTAACTGCCTTTTTGCCCTCTGCTTGCTTCTGACTTTCAAGTATATCTGGGTATATAGTTCCCTGGGCAAGATAAGAAATGCCCTCAAGCTTTCTTGCCTCGTCTGCAAATACGTTTATGAACTCTTTTCCGATTATCTTACGCTTGCTTTCGGGGTCGGAAACGCCTGCAAGGAGATTTAAGAAACGGTCGGTAGCATCAACGTAGATAAGGTTGACGTCCATCTGCTTCTCAAAAATTTCAACGACGTTTTCAGATTCGTTTTTACGCATAAGACCGTGGTTAACGTGAACGCAGTAGAGCTGCTTTCCGATAGCCTTTGCAAGAAGCGCGGCAACAACAGAGGAATCAACACCGCCCGAAAGAGCGAGAAGAACCTTTTTGTCACCAACCTGTTCTTTGATAAGCTTTACCTGTTCCTTGATAAATTCATTTGCAAGGGCTTCGTTTGTAATACGCACGAAGTTTTCGGGACGAATGATATTCTGCATAAATTCTCCTTAAATAATTTTAATAGAGTGGATTAAGATTTTTGATACGTATATTGTAATACTTTTTTCTTGATAAATCAACAGTTTTTTTAGAATTTTAAAAACTTTTTTTGAAAAATAAAAAAGGCTTACGTGCTTGTTTTTAGTCAAAGTGTTTAAAAAGTGAACAAAATTTAATCAAAAGATTGAAAAAGCGTTTTATTTATGATATAATTTTGTTTAATAAAAATAATCAAAATATCGCTGTCAACAGTATGGGAAAATGTTTTTCATAATGTTGTTTTTGTTGATTATTTCTGTTATAAAATTTGATTTCCAAACGGAGAATAACGTAAAATGCAAACAAATATTAACAACAAATGCGAATTAGACAAGAAATATGCGGAGATTGCCGTTGGTTTTACAAAAAAACTTTTAGCTATTGACAGTCCTACAGGATTTACAAAATCTGCTTCCGAATTTGTCCGAGATGAATTTGTCGCACTCGGATACGAAGCGGATATTACCGTAAAAGGGGGAGTTATAGTAAAGCTTGGCGGCAAGGACGAGAAAAACGCGGTGCTTTTTGAGGCGCATACAGATACTCTCGGAGCTATGGTTGCAGAAATAAAGGGCGATGGCAGACTCAGAGTAACACCTCTTGGAGGTATGCGTGCAGAAAATGCGGAATCCGAGAACGTGAAGGTTTATACGCGCTCAGGCAGAGTTGTGGAAGGTACGTTTCAGCTAGCAAATGCTTCAGTTCACGTTAATACGTCATATGCCGATACGGCGCGCAATTTTGACACGACTGAGGTTGTATTAGATGAAAACGTAAATTCGGCTGCCGATGCAAAGGCGCTTGGTATAGAGGTCGGAGACGTTGTTGCATTTGATCCGAGAGTGAGAATTACAGAATCCGGGTACATCAAATCCCGTTTCCTTGACGATAAGCTTTCCTGTGGCATACTTTACGGATTTGCTGAATACCTTAAAGACAACAAAATCCTTCCCGAAAGATGCACGTACATTCATATAACGGTATACGAGGAGGTAGGTCACGGCGGATGCGCTTCGGTTCCCAAAGGAGTAACCGATATTATCAGCGTTGATATGGGATGTGTCGGTAACGGTCTTTCTTGCACGGAAAGGGATGTTTCCATATGTGCAAAGGATTCCGGCGGACCTTATAACTATGAGGTGGTGGGTATGCTTATAGACGCCGCAAAAGCTGAGGGAGCGTCATATGCAGTGGACGTTTATCCGAGATACGGCTCTGACGTTGAAGCAACGCTCGGCGCAGGATGCGATGCAAGGCACGGCCTTATAGGTGCGGGAGTTTATGCAAGCCACGGATATGAAAGAAGCCATATCGACGGTGTGTATAATACTATAAAGGTAATTAAAGGATTTCTCGGTGTATAAAATATAAGATAAATTGCAAAAATAATTTATAGTTTTTTTGAAAAATATATTGACAAAGGAAAACGGATTTGTTATAATGATTTTAGATTAAGTCTAAAAAAACTAGACCTAATCTAAAAAAGGAGAGAATTATGACAAAGCAGAGAGCACTACTGCTTTCGATATTTCGCTCTGAGCTTTGTAAAGGTCAGCATAGGACGGCGGATGAGCTTTTAGCTCTCGCAAGGGAAAGGATGCCCGGAATTTCGAGGGCAACCGTCTATAATAATCTTCGTTCAATGGAGGAGGAAGGGCTGATTCGCAGAATAACTGCGGAGGGCGGCGCCGATTTTTACGACTCTTCCTTTATACTTCACGGTCATCTTATATGTACCGAGTGCCGTAGGATTACCGACGTTGAAGTACCGACACTTCTTGAGGATTTGAAAAAAATCTCAGGAGTTGACGTGGATTCGTATGAGCTTAAGCTCAGATACGTATGCGACGGATGCAGGGCCGGAAGCGCAACGGTTTGATATCGTAAGCAATTTAATAAAGCAAAAATACAAACAAACATAAATTAAGGAGAATTTAAAATGGAACTCAAGGGAACAAAAACAGAACAGAATCTTATGACTGCGTTTGCAGGCGAATCTCAGGCTAGAAACAAGTACACTTACTTTGCATCTGTAGCAAAGAAGGAAGGCTACGAGCAGATCGCAGCTATTTTCGAGGAGACCGCAAACAACGAGAAAGAGCACGCAAAGCTCTGGTTCAAGGCTCTCGGTGGACTTGGAACGACTGCTGCAAACCTTCTTGCTGCTGCAGAGGGCGAGAACTACGAGTGGACCGATATGTACGACACCTTTGCTAAGGAAGCAGAGGAGGAGGGCTTCAAGGCACTTGCTGCTCAGTTCAGAATGGTAGCTGCAATCGAGAAGGCTCACGAGGAGAGATATCGCAAGCTCCTTTCAAATGTTGAAATGCAGGAAGTATTCGCTAAGAGCGAGATGACTATGTGGGAATGCCGCAACTGCGGACATCTTGTAATGGGAATGAAGGCTCCCCTTGCTTGCCCCGTATGCGCTCATCCGCAGAGCTTCTTTGAGGTTAGAAAAGAGAACTATTAATCTACAAATTTAATATTTCCATCTAAAAACCGCTGCGATGCCTCGTACTCTTGAAAGTACAAAGTGTTGCAGCGGTTTTATTTGTATAATGAAATCCTTTTAAAGTTTTAGTTGCACAAATTTTAATAAGTAATATTTTATATCAATTATTAAATATAAAAAACACAGTGCGGCGCACCCTATAAGGATGATGAAGCACTGTGCTTTTACTTTTAAATGGATTAGATTATGTAAGAAGCGAAAGGAGCTCTCGTGATCTTGGAAAGCTTCTTGAACTGTTTTCCAAACGGATAGAGAACTATCGTGATTCTTAGAACGAGTCCGAGAATGAAATAAATGAGACTGGCTATAAAACCACCAAGAATAAACCAAAGGAGATTGCCGATAAATTTCGCACCGAAGTAAGTATCAACCGCCTTACCCATAGGCCACATATTAAATTTTGCTATTTTAAAACACTGTTTACCAAAGGGGATTCCTATAATCGTTACGCACCAAACGATTCCTGCGAGGAACCAAAGTGCAGCGCTAACGCAGCCGAAAGTAAAAAACCATAATACATTTCCAATAAATTTCATTCGATATTACTCCATTCGATAGTTAAAGATTTTTTATACACAATAATTATATCATATACTGTTTATAATTGTCAACTGTTTAATTAATAAAAAATAACATTCTGAATATTTTTTAAATCTATTTCTATGAAATCAATTCAGTTTTGCATCGAGACTTGAAAAATTTTAAAAAAGATGATACAATGTTAATTGTAGAAGATTGCGAAAAATGTTTATTCAGAAAGGAAACAATATGAAAATACTTATAACCGATGACGAAAAAGAAATAAGAAAAATAGTAAGGTTGCTTCTTGAAGGAAAGGGGCACACCGTCGTTGAAGCGGCCGATGGAGAGAGTGCTGTTGAGGTCATTATGAATAATAGAGACATAGACCTCTGTATTATAGATATAATGATGCCGAAGCTTTCAGGAATTGAGGCTGTTGAGAGAATAAGAAGCTTTTCTCCTGTGCCCGTCCTGTTTCTTACTGCAAAATCTATGGATTCGGATAAAGAAAAGGCGTACAGCAGCGGTGGTGACGATTATCTCGTAAAGCCGTTTGGCGGCACAGAACTTCTTATGAAGGTTGATGCGTTGACTCGGCGCTATAATCATTATAAAGCAAAAGACGATATGGTCGATAACGTCGTAAAGCTCGGCTTTGGAGTAATGCTTAATCCAAATACGAGAGAGGTTTTCAAGCACGGTGAGACGCTTGACATTAGAGACAAAGAAATGGATCTTTTGCTCTATCTTGCTGCAAACCGTGGCAGAGCAATAAGCGTTGAGGAGCTTTATCGCTCGGTATGGGATGAGATTCCGTTGCCCTCGTCGAGCAACACGGTTACCGTACATATGCTTAATTTAAGACGTAAGCTGGAAGATGTTCCATCGTCACCTAAAATTGTAAGGACTGTTTGGGGAAAGGGTTATCAAATTGATTAAAAGGTTAATAAATCGACTTAAAAAACGCACTCGTTCCTTGCGCTCGGGAATGTTTATCGCTATTATATTTTCGGTATTGCTTGGACTATCATTCTCATTTTTCTTTAGAATGATAGCGAATGGTTGGGTGGCAGATAAATATAATTCTCCCGAGTGGAAGCAGGCTAGATATGACGAATATATGGACGATTTGCAAGCTTATGTTAGCGAAAAGGATCTTTCATCGAGTGATACTGTGAAAATTACACAGTGGGTTCATCAAAATAGAAATGTGTATTTGTTCATTTTTAGAGATAAAGAACTGCTCTTTGACAGTAGTATAGAGCAGGATAAAGAGAATGAGGAAGATAAGAAAACGGACGGTACTACGGAAAACGGCGGCTCGTCTTCAGATAGTGCGCCCGGAAGCGATGTGCCTGATGAAAACGGAAGCGGAGAAGCAAAAGATCCTTCTGAAAATAGCGACAATACCGCAAGTTCGGATTCTGACAAGAACAAGGAAGACGAACCAACAAGACCCGGTGGCGGTATCACCATTGATTATCCTACAAGAGAAGAAATATTGGCGACAGCAGAAAATAACGGTTACCATACGCTGGATATGTCCGATGGTACGCTCCTCGTAACTCTTGCCGACTTTACAGATTATATATATTATGACGTTTTCAATATTACCAGTATAATTGGGGGCGTGTTAATAGTAGTCATATTCCTGATGCTGTATTTCCAGAGAATAATATTCAAAATATCAAGACTTGCGAAGGACGTGTCCCTCGTATATGAGGTTGATATGAATAAGCCCATAAGATGCGATAAGGGCAGTGACGAAATATCCAGGCTTGGCAGAAACGTAGAGCAGATGAGAAGCTCAATGATAGTCAGCCTTCAGAAAGAGAAGGAGGCTATCGAGGCAAACAGCGAGCTTATCACGTCTATGTCTCACGATATAAGAACTCCTCTTACGGTACTTCTCGGTTATCTTGATATTATGAAGAACTCAACCGATGACTCTGCAATGCAGGAATACATTAAAGCGTCCGAAACTACAGCATTGCGTCTTAAGGATCTTTCGGACGATATGTTCAGATATTTTCTTGTATTCGGCGGTCACGACAACAAGGTTTCCATTTCCGATTACGATGCAAGAACGCTTATTGAGCAGCTTTTCACAGAGCATATTCTTCTGATGAACGAAAGCGGATATAAAATCACGCTTAACATAGCTGCAAACGTTAAAGAAACTGCACGGGTAAGCACTGATGCGCCGAAACTTATGAGAGTTATAGACAATTTGTTCTCAAATATACGCAAATATGCCGATCCAAAAAGAGAGATAACCGTTGATGCCGGCACATCTTATGGAAAGCTTGTTTGTACCGTAAGAAATTACATTATAGAAAACAGCGATGGTAAGGAAAGTAATCGTATAGGCCTTAAGACGTGTGAAAAAATATGCGAATCTCTCAGTATGGGCTTCGGATATCATATCTCCGGCGGAAAGAATCAGCGCACCTTTACTGTAAAAATAGAATTTCCGATGGCGCGCGAAGATGCTGAGGATAGCGGCGATGCTTAAATTCTTATCTGCTGACGAATTTATTCCGGGTAATCCGATTATGAGCAGCGAAGAAGCTAATGCAGCTTCTAAATATTTGGATTCGGATTTTGATTTTGGGGATTTTGATGTTAAATACGCTTATTGCACAGGTACGCTTATAATGCTTTATTACTCAGAAGATGCGGGATATCACTTTGAGGCGCCTATTCCGCTGTTGGATTTTTTTGATCTTGAGCGTGCTTACCGTGCAATCACCGAATATTGTAAGCTACAAAGAATACCCGAAGTAATCATAGGGATTCCGAAAGAGTATAAGAATCTTGCGTTACGAGGTGCTAAGCATTACAATGAAGCAGAGGACGAGGACGGAACTCTGGCTTTCGAAATCATTACCGAATGTATGATGGAAGAAAATCTTCCCGAATATATTTCCGGTGATGTTTATCTGGGAGAATTTGCGATTTCTTATGCTTCAAAATACGAAAAATTGGTCAAAAATGTAAACTTAAATAGATATTTTGGCTATAATTTGACAGATGATTTGCCAAATGGTAAAGGGATAGACTTTATTAATTTTGTGAGAAAGGAATTCGAAAACGGCGAATCTATGACCTTTGCTGCAACGGTTCTCAATGAAGACGGAGAGAATGAGTTTATAGGCGAAGGAGTTATCTACGGATTTGACGGTAGAGGAACAGCCTCGTTTTCATTAAGGGTATTACCGGAATATCAACGGCGCGGATATGGGAAAAAGATTTTTCTTGGACTTCTTGGAATAGCACAAAGCCTGGGCGTCGATACTGTATTCGGTGATGTTATGAAGGAAAACGCACCTTCGCTTGCGCTTGTCAGGCGGTTTGCTGCTTCCGAAGTCGAAACTTCCGATAAATTTTGCTTTGCATTTGATGTAAATGGCATAATGATCGGCTGCTGAATAACTTTTCAATACTTATGATATAACACGCGCAACATTAAGAGTAGAAAAGTATAGTAGTAGGTTATTTTAATGTTTTTTTGAAAAAAAGCAGATTTTTTTAAAAAACACTTGACATTCGGTATCATAGATGTTAAAATATATCGGTATTATCGGGTAATAGGGTAATTTATGCCTTTTTTCCCGTACTAAATTTGCTGATATCTCTATCGGCAGGCATTTGTCGAACGAGATTTCTATAAACACTATATCTAGAAGAAGGAGGAAAATCATGCCAACCTTTAACCAGCTCGTAAAAAAAGGTCGTAGCGACAAGGCGTACAAGTCTAAGACTCCCGTACTCCAGAGTGGATTCAATACTCTCCGTAACGAATCTACAGATAAGACCTCGCCCCAGAAGAGAGGCGTTTGCACTAAGGTTACAACTACCACGCCTAAGAAGCCTAACTCGGCTCTTCGTAAGATTGCCAGAGTAAGACTTACAAACGGAATGGAAGCTACCTGCTACATTCCCGGTATCGGTCATAACCTTCAGGAGCACTCTGTTGTTCTCATTCGTGGCGGCCGTGTTCGTGACCTTCCCGGTGTACGTTATCACATTATTCGTGGTACGCTTGATACCCAGGGTGTTGCTAACCGCAAGCAGAGCCGTTCCAAGTATGGAGCAAAGCGTCCGAAGAAATAATTAAAAGGTACGATTTCGGACAAAAAATGTGCTCACGTGCTGTGATATAGATGTTTAACTGATATTCGCAAAACGAGCACTAACGAATTGAAAAATATTCGAGTACCTATGATATCATAATTTAATGAAGGAGGGAAGTACAGTGCCTAGAAGAGGTCAAATTTCCAAAAGAGATGTATTACCCGATCCGTTGTACGGTTCTAAGCTTGTAACTAAGCTTATCAACAACGTTATGTATGACGGTAAGAAGGGTGTTGCGCAGAAGATAGTTTACGACGCGTTTGCAATGATTGAAGCAAAGAGCGGTGAGAACGCACTTGACGTATTCACAGCGGCTCTTGAGAACGTAATGCCCGTTCTTGAGGTTAAGGCTCGCAGAGTTGGTGGTTCCAACTATCAGGTACCTATGGAGGTGCGCGCAGAGCGTAGACAGACACTTGGTCTTCGCTGGATAATCAACTATTCCAGAGCTCGTGGTGAAAACACCATGGCTGAAAGACTCGCCAACGAAATTATGGATGCTAAAGCAGGCATGGGTGGAGCTTTCAAGAAAAAGGAAGATACACACAAGATGGCAGAAGCAAACAAGGCTTTTGCTCATTACAGATTTTAATTAGTATAAAAAAGGAGAAAAAAGTTTCATGCCAAGAGAGTATTCGCTTGAAAGAACAAGAAACATCGGTATCATGGCTCACATTGACGCCGGTAAAACTACAACGACAGAACGTATCCTTTTTTATACCGGTAAAACTCACCGCATAGGTGAAACTCACGACGGTTCGGCAACGATGGACTGGATGGCACAGGAGCAGGAAAGAGGTATCACTATTACTTCTGCTGCTACCACTTGCTATTGGGTTCCTTCTCAGTATCAGAATGACGTTGAGGCTGCAAAAGCTAACAAGTACAGAATCAACATCATCGATACCCCCGGTCACGTTGACTTTACCGTTGAAGTTCAGAGATCTCTTAGAGTTCTCGACGGTTCTGTAACAGTTCTTTGCGCAAACGGCGGTGTTGAGCCCCAGACAGAGACTGTTTGGAACCAGGCAAACGAGTATAAAGTTCCCAGAATGTGCTACATCAACAAGATGGACATTATGGGTGCGGATTTCTTCCGCGTTGTTAAAATGATCAAGGATAGACTTCGCGCTAATGCAGTTCCCGTGCAGCTTCCTATCGGCGCAGAGAGTTCCTTCCGCGGAATCATCGACCTCATGGAGATGAAGGCTGACGTATATTACGATGACCTTGGTAAAGATATGAGAGTTGAAGATATTCCCGAAAATATGAAGGAGCTTGCAGAGGAATACCGCAAGAACATGATCGAGTCCATTTGTGAAACCGATGAAGAGCTTATGGATCGTTACATCATGGAAGAAGAAATTTCTAACGAGGAACTCAAGGCAGCTCTTCGTAGAGCTACTATCGCAAACGACATTATTCCCGTTTGCTGCGGTACTTCTTACAAGAACAAGGGCGTTCAGAAGTTACTTGATAACATTATTGAATATATGCCCGCTCCCACAGATATTGAATCAATAAAGGGTGTTAACCCAGAGACCGGCGAAGCAGACGAGCGTCACGCAAGTGATGACGAGCCCTTCTCCGCGCTTGCATTCAAGATTATGACAGACCCGTTCGTTGGTAAGCTCTGCTTCTTCAGAGTTTATTCGGGTGCTGTTCAGAAGGGTACGGCAGTTTATAACTCCTCCAAGGATGCTGATGAAAGATTCGGACGTATCCTTCAGATGCATGCTAATGAGAGAGCAGATATCGATGTTTGCTATGCAGGTGATATCGCAGCGGTTGTAGGTGTTAAGAATACAACTACGGGTGATACCTTCTGCGATGAGAAGCATCCTATCATTCTTGAATCCATGGTATTCCCCGAGCCCGTTATCCGTCAGGCTATCGAGCCTAAGACTAAGGCAGGTCAGGAGAAGATGGGTATCGCTCTTGCAAAGCTTGCAGAGGAAGACCCCACGTTCAGAACCTATACCGATGATGAGACTGGTCAAACGATCATCGCCGGAATGGGTGAGCTCCACCTTGAAATCATCGTTGACAGACTTCTTCGTGAGTTCAAGGTAGAGGCTAACATCGGTGCTCCTCAGGTTGCATATAAAGAAACCATTCGCAAGAAGGTTGACCAGGATACCAAGTATGCTCGTCAGTCCGGTGGTAAGGGTCAGTACGGTCACGTTAAGATCACTATCGAGCCTAACGAGACGGGTGCAGGTTATGAGTTCGTGAACTCCGTAACCGGCGGTGCTATTCCCAAGGAATATATCCCCGCTGTTGATGCAGGTATTCAGGGTGCAATGCAGGCAGGTGTGCTTGCGGGCTACAACGTTGTTGACGTTAAGGTAACACTTTATGATGGATATTACCACGAGGTTGACTCGTCTGAAATGGCGTTTAAGATTGCAGGTTCTATGGCATTCAAGGAAGCTATGAGACGCGCTGATCCCGTTCTTACAGAGCCTATTATGAAGGTTTCCGTTACTACTCCCGACGACTACATGGGCGATATTATCGGTGATATCAACTCCCGCCGTGGTCAGATGGATTCTATGGAGCAGATAGCGACCGGCGTATCTAGAATTTACGCTCACGTTCCGCTTGCTCAGATGTTCGGTTACGCTACCAGCCTTCGTTCTCGTTCTCAGGGACGTGCTGTATACGTAATGGAGCCCGATGGATTCCAGGATGTTCCGAAAAATATTCAGGATGAAATCATTAAGAACAGAGCAAAAGCATAAGCTCTGCTCGCTCCGTGATAACTTATGCCAGGTTTGAAGCGGTTAGAAACAAAATCTAAATAAAAATAAAATAAAAATCCAAGGAGGATATTTAAAATGGCAAAGGCAAAATTCGAAAGAACCAAACCCCATGTTAATATCGGTACAATCGGTCACGTTGACCACGGTAAGACCACCCTTACTGCTGCAATCACCAAGACTCTCTCCCTTATCAACGGATCTGAGTTCCTTGATTACAGCCAGATCGACAACTGCCCCGAGGAAAGAGCTCGTGGTATCACAATCAACTCCAGACACGTTGAGTACGAAACTGCAAATCGTCACTACGCTCACGTTGACTGCCCCGGTCACGCTGACTACGTTAAGAACATGATCACTGGTGCTGCTCAGATGGACGGCGCTATCCTCGTTGTTGCAGGTACTGACGGCCCTCTTGCTCAGACTAGAGAGCACGTTCTTCTTGCTCGTCAGGTTGGCGTTCCCGCAATCGTTGTTTTCATGAACAAGTGCGATATCGTTGACGACGAAGAGCTTCTTGACCTTGTTGAAATGGAAATCAGAGACCTTCTTAACGAGTATGAGTTCCCCGGCGACGACATTCCGATCGTTCGTGGTTCCGCTCGTGAGGCTCTCACTTCTTCTAACGGTATTGACGCTCCTGAGTTCGCTTGCATCAAGGAACTTATGGACGCTGTTGACTCTTACATTCCTACTCCTGACAGAAAGGCTGACCTCCCCTTCCTTATGCCTGTTGAGGATGTATTCTCCATCTCCGGCCGTGGTACTGTTGCTACCGGTAGAGTTGAGAGAGGTACTATCAAGATGGCAGACGTTGTTGAGATTGTTGGTCTTAAGGAAGAGATTAGCTCTACTGTTGTAACCGGTATCGAAATCTTCCACAAGATGATGGACATGGCAGAAGCTGGTGATAACGTTGGTCTTCTTCTTCGTGGTGTTCAG
>JAZNKD010000030.1:0-6189 GCA_045578385.1 Eubacteriales bacterium
GTGCCTTCCGGCGGGATCCAGTCCCATGTGCTTTTGGGGCTTAACCCCGGTCTGATCAACGCCTCAGGTTATTCCTGGACTGCTGATTATGTTACGGTTACCGGTGACCTCTGTGCGGACCTGCTGAGCAATATCGCATCCGAGCAGCGCGCAAAGGTGGTTTATGAATACCTCTACCGTCAGATCAATGACAAAAAGGTGCGTGAAACCATCGACTTCCTGTTGAACCGTGAGGAAGCCCACAATCAGATGTTCCGGGATGCCTTTAACAAGGTGCAGAATTCCGGTTCAAACCGAGACTTCGGCACAACAAAGGCTGCTAAAATGTATTTCTCTATGTCTGATCCCGGTCCCAATGCCTTTGCAACCAATCATACGACACCCGTTTCTTTTGATAAGTAATATGAAACCGCTGAAAGCATTTGATCTTTCAGCGGTTTGCTCTATCTATTCTGATTTTAATGACAACCGTGGGAACCGCAGTTGCTGCCGCAGCCGTGGTCGCCGCAGGTGTGGCCTTCGCCGTGATGATGGTCGTGGTGGTCGCACTTAGCATCCGGATCAAAATCCAGACATCCACCGATAAAGGCTTCTACTGCTTCGTCCGCATCACCGCTTACGCCGCCATACAGCTTAATGCCAGCCTGTGCCAGAGCCATCTGCGCACCGCCGCCGATGCCACCGCAAATAAGGACATCTGCATTCAGCGCAGAAAGAAGTCCGGCCAAGGCGCCGTGGCCGCTGCCGTTGGTATCAATAACTTCTGCATTTACGATCTTGGCGTCCTCTACCTCGTAGAGCTTAAATTGCGCGGTATGACCGAAGTGCTGAAAGATCTCACCGTTTTCATAGGTTACTGCAATTTTCATTGTAATGACTCCTTATCTAATTTCTTTAGTGATTTTTTGAATTGAACGGCAAAGAGGATCGCCGTAAAGGTTACCGCAATAATATCAGCCACCGGCTCTGCCATATAAACGCCCATAGTCTTATTCTGCACAAGATGCGGAATTAAATAAATAAACGGCAGCAGCAGAACGAATTTCCGAACGATGGCAACAATGATGGAACAAATTGCGTTGCCGGTGGAAACAAAGGTCATCTGACAAGCGATCTGAATACCGAAAATGCACAGCACTCCGCAATAGATTTTAAGAGCATTAGCGGTGAAGTCGATCAGCTCTTTATCTGGCGTAAAGATGCCGGCAAAAACCTGCGGGAACAGCATAATTGCGCCCCAAATCACGAAGGAATATCCAACGCAGATTATCAATAACAGCTTGAAGGTCTTTTTTACGCGATCAGTATTCTTTGCTCCGTAGTTGTAGCTGGAAATAGGCTGTGCGCCCTGTGCAAAGCCCTGCATTGGCAGCATAGCAAACTGCATCACACTGGTTAGGATCGTCATTGCTCCCACAGCAATGTCGCCGCCGTATTCCAGCAAAGAGGAATTAAAGCAAACGGAGATCACGCTTTCGCTGCCTTGCATAATGAATGCGGAAAGTCCCAAAGCAACGCAAGGAAAAACCAGCTTTGCGTCAATGCGCATATTCTTTCTTTGCAGCTTTAAGTAGGTCTTCTTCCCTCGCAGGAAGCTAAGCACCCAAACGCTGGAGATAGCCTGAGAAATGATGGTAGCCAGTGCCGCGCCCTGCACACCGAGATTACAAACGAAAATGAAGATGTAATCAAGAATGATATTGCTGACCGCGCCGATCAGCACTGTCATCATACCCACTTTCGCAAAGCCCTGGGCCGTGATAAACGCACCCATACCGAGGGTAAGCTGAACGAAAATAGTACCTAAGGCGTAGATGTTCATATAGTCGGTGGCATAGTCAATGGTGTTTTTGCTTGCACCGAACATCAAAAGCAGATCCTCATTCCAAATAAGCAATACGGCAGTCAAAATTACGGAGATAATCAGCTGAAGTGTGAAGCTGCCGCCCAAAATCTTTTCCGCGGATTCGTTATCGCCCTTTCCCATATATATGGATGCCCGTGGCGCGCCGCCGGAGCTGATGAGAGCCGCAAACGCGGATATGATCATAATGATAGGCATACAAACGCCTACGCCCGTCAGAGCCAGGCTCCCGTCCCCGGGCATATGACCGATAAAAATCCGGTCAACGATGTTGTAGAGCATATTAATAAGCTGAGCCACCACCGTAGGAATCGCCAGCTTAAACAGCAGCTTTCCGATCGGAGCCGTACCCAGCATCTCTTTATTGTCTTGCAATTTTAATCACCTGCGAATATGTTATTCTGTCTATAATAATACCGCAATTCTTCTTTTCCGTCAACGCACCAATTGTTAATTATAGCAAAAAAACAACGTCAACCCCACGACTTCCAAGCAATAACCACGTAACCCTTATTTACACGAATTTTTACAAAATTTACGATAGGAAAAGCTGTTTTTAAGATAAATGAAATCTATCCTTTCATAAAATCAAAACTTCTTCTTATAAATCCCGATTGTTACAAGGGGTTTCGCTGAAAAAGTTTGGATTTTCTTTTGCAACTTTCGGGTTCGTATTTAATTAGTATAATCTATTATACCACAGAATTGTGACTTTTTCTACCGTATTTAAAGCAATAGAGAAGGTGGTGTCAATTAAAACCGACATCACCTTAAATTTTATTCTTCCTCCACCCGTGTGAGCGTGTAGGTGCCGCCGACGGTGCCTTCGCCGCCGATGAGCGTGAGTGTGTTATCCTCAACGGTGAATTTGTATGTACCGTCACGGACAGACTCTTTTTCGTAGTCGATGGAGATTTGGTCTTTTTTGATTTCGTATGTAAATTTATAGGTGACATTAGGCAGAAGCAAGGCTCCGTTTCCATCACCGCTGAACTCATAAGCCGTTGTGCCGTCCAAGTCCCATTTACCTTTGAGGAACGGAACGCCTGCGGTACTGTATTCCTTATCAAAATTCAGCCGCAAATACCGTTGCGGTTCGCTCGGTGTGTGCATTACGGGATAGTCTACCGCCGTGTCCTTGATATATACCCAGCCTATGCAGTCTGCGTTCTTCTCAAACAACGGGGTAAGGTTACGGGTAAATACTGTGGGTGGCTCGGTTGGCTTTGTTTTTCCGGTCAAGAAATAATGGTTAGGGTTAACCAACTTGAGAGAGGAAATTGAAAGGTACGATTTGATTTGCAATAGAACGGTGCGCACCGGGCTGACGTCCCGGTGCGCACCATTCTCACATTATTCTTTTTTCGAGTCGTCTGTATCCTCTTCGTTTTCCCGCGCGTCGGATAAGTTGTCGGAACCGGCAGGTCCGCCGGGAGCAGGTGTAGCGGGGGGATGAGCGTCATTTTTCTTTTTCTTCACAAAAAGTATGATCACGAGTATCACGATGCAAATTGCTGCCGCGACGACGATCAAGATCCACCATAGGCCGTTTTTCGCAAAGCCGCAGACGGTGCACACGCCTTTGTCATCGAAGGTGTGTACTCCGTGTTTCAGTTCGGCGCCGCAGGCGCAGGCGATCCAGTGTTCGCTGTATGAATGCGCGTGATCGCCGCCGACGTGACGGACGGTGGAGACCGGAAGGATCAGATCGTCCGCCGTGACTTCCTTGATTCCGGCGCTGCTTAAATACATTTTGCCGTCCTTATCGGTGTAATACGCTTTCGTGCCGGTCGTGACGCAGTTTGGGAGCACCATATCGTGCTTTGTGAGCCCGTCCACGGAGGTCTTGACGGTCGAACCCTTTTTATAGCCGCAGACCGTACAGCGCCCGTCTTCTCCGAACGTGTGCGCCGCGTTTTCGATATGCGCGCCGCATTCGCAGACCGTGTAATGCTCGTCTTTATTGAATCCGAATTTGTTTGAACCTATGTGATTTTCGGGATCAAAGGGGGTCAGGAGTTTTTTGATCCCGACTCTGTCTTTTCCTTCCGCGTCGGTCGCCATCGCATAGCAGTTTTCGCAGTAATAGTGTTCGGCAAAGCCTTCGTTCACACATAGGGCGGGAACGGCATCGGCGTGGATCCAGCTGTGTCCGCTTGCCTTTACGTAATCCGTTTCGGCGTATCCGCATTCGCATTTTTGTTCGCAGACTCCGTCGTGTTCGCAGTCCGCCTCCGTCTGCCAGGTCAGAACTAAATTGTGAGGCTCCAAACCTGAAATCGCGCCGCAGACCGTGCATTGACGGCGGTGACCGTCCATCGCGTAGATGTATTTATCCGACCAATGGTGCGCGACGTCGCGCACGTAGCCGCAGACGTTGCAGACAGCATCGCAGGCGTAGTCGTATGTGTGAGTCGTAAGCTTCGGGATAACGACGTTTACCGCGGGCTCGCCGTTGATGAATTTTCCGCCGCAGCCGAGGCACACCTTGTGGTCTTTAAGCCCTTCGGAAACGCACGTAGCCGGATAGCCCTTGACGTCCTGATAAACCGTATGAATCGGAGAATACATATAGGCATTGTAATAATATCCGCCGATTATCTGCACTTCGGCCCAGAACATATGTCCTTCATCGCCAATATCCACAGAATACGTCTTCCCAAGCCCAACCGTATTTCCAGAGTCGGCGTCAAACCACGTCGCGTTCCATTTGCCCGCCTCAAAGAGGGCTTTATCCGTAGGGTCAATATCCGAGATCAACTGAATCGTAAGCTCCGTGACGTGCGTACAGGGAACGCCGACAATCGCAAGCTGAGGCATATCATAACCGCAGCCGGTGCAGACGCCGTTTTTGTAAGAGTGCTCCGCTTTATTGACGTAGCCACACACCGTGCAAATTTTCCAGTGATGTGTCGAATCTCCGTACCATCCGTCGTAATCACCGTCGCTCGTGTATTTGTGTCCGGCGCCCGAAGAATGTTCTATGTGAGCGTACCCGCAGGTCTCGCATACGGTGGTGACGATCGTCTTCGTGCAGTCTTTGAAAACCTTTTGCTTCAGGTCGTGCGCAGTGGCCGGTCCCGCTCCGCCGCATACCGTGCAGATCTGCCAGTGGTTTTTGTCGTTATGCTTGTAATCGGAAGAAAACGTATGTCCCGTAACTGCATAACCGACGGCGATATCGAAGGTGTGACCGCAGTCCTTACATTCGTAATGCTCCACGCCTCCCTTGCAGTTGCCTTCCTTGTTTTTGAGGACGTAGCGATGGCGCATCGGCGCCGTGATCCTTTCTCCGCAGACGGAGCATTCCTCCCAATGGTATGTGCCGTCGAAGAATTTCAGCGTCTGCGCGGTGATGCTGTTTTTGAAATAGAGGTTATACTCGGCGTCGCTGATCTGCCCCGAAACCCAGACGACGGTGTGCTTGGTGTGTTTCGCGTTCCAGTCGATCGTGAACGGATCGGAATAGGTTATTTTTCCACCGCGCATATCGTAAACCGCGAGGCGCCACGTGAGCGTTTTGCCTTGCGCCGTGTAATGTACGAATTTACCTTCAAAACTATTGGATTTCGCGAAGAGCGTGCAGGGGAATATTCCGCTGCCTGCGACGTAATCCATTCCCATCAAGTGGTAGAAACGATCTCTTACATCCTCCTGAAATATGTTTTTGCGGAGTTCTTTCACCGTACTGGGAAGCGGATCGCCGTCGATCACGGGGAATGCGGAGACGGCAAGATGAAATCCCCAGTGGGGCGGGGCCTCGGATCCGACCTCACCGAGTTTGATATAGAAATTGATATTATTCTTTGTCGGCAGGACCGAAATATCCTTCGGCTGTTCAACAAAATAGTATTCGGGCGGGTCGAGCTTCGGTATAGTCTCTTCTCTTTCGACTCCGCAATAGACGCAGATTCCGGTGCGTTTGCCTTCTTTTGTGATAGTGGCTTTTTCAACCGTTTTCCAGCTAAACTCGTGCGGCGTGCAGTCGCCCAGGTAATAATCGCATCCCGGGAAGATGCACCAGACGTCGTGGCATTCCTCTGACGAGGAATTGTATCTGAGGATATGATGGTTTTCGTCGTGCTTTGAGGGATCAAGCGTCTCGGGCTTCGTCTCTTTGTCGAGGATGCATTTTTTTACGCCGTAGTATTTGCTGTTTTCCCTGCAGCATTCCTCGCAGAGATCGCAATATTCGCAGAACTCCAGCCCCAAAGCCTCGGTGCAGCGGCCGCACCCGTCGCAGATCCATCCCTCGCGGACGCAGCATTCGGCGCAGTGGTCACCGTGTTCCTCACACTCGCCGTTTTCCTCGAAGCATTCTTCGC
>JAZNKD010000031.1:0-12797 GCA_045578385.1 Eubacteriales bacterium
TGCTGCCGCAGCGTGCATGGGCAGCCCGGAAATCCTTATACAGCGTGTCGGTGTACTGGGGGATCTTGCCGGCTGCCTTCATATTGACGATGCCGACAGCAATAAAGATCGTTCCGTAAACGAGGGCATACACGAGGAAAGCGATGATCAGGGCAGGTTCTTCAGCCACAATCGCGAGGATGATGCCGATCAGACAAAACAAAAGGGCAAGGGCAACGCCGGTGATCAGAAAGCTGAATAAACTAATATCTTGATTTCAAGCAGCCGACAAAGTATAATTCAGTTAGACAAACTTGAATTTGTTGAATAGCGGTAATGGAGGATATAAATATGTTATTTTTAGAAACAGACCGATTATTTCTCCGAAATGTAATAACAGATGATGTGGATATAATGTTTGACTATAGAAATAATGAGATTTGTTCCCGTTATCAAAGAGAGCAAACAAAAACATATAATGGGATTAAAGATTTGGTTCAGCGAAGAAAAGATGATAAAATCTCTACAGAAGGCCCATTTATGCTGGCGGTTGCATTAAAAGATACAAATGAAATGATTGGCGAGATTGTTGTAATGCCAAATGAAAATACATTTTCTCTGGGATATACATTTTCATACAAACATCATAGACAAGGATACGCTTTTGAATCCCTTGCTGTTTTGATAGATTTTCTTCACAAGAAATTTGTGGATTGGGAATTTATTAGTTTTACCGACCCGAAAAACGAAGCAAGTATGGGGTTGCTAATAAAACTTGGATACAAAGATTTAGGCTATCTTCCATCAAAAGAATCACAGGTTTTTGGGAAATGGATTACGGAAGCAACAGAATTGGAATTGAAACAAGTATGCCTATAAATTCCAATTTGACGAGCTGAATAGGCGTTAAGCGTTGGTGTGATTTTGGTGCAAATTTGGTGCAACACTTTATGCAACGATACTCACGATAATCAAAACGAAGCGAGGCGTCAAGCTCGCTTGTCAGCGAGCGAGTGCAGATTGCTCCTCGAGAGTTTTGCGATAAGCAAAACAAAGTGCGAAGCACCGCCTCATACGAGGCGAAGCTCGCAAGGAGTATAATCAGGCTGTTAGATAAACTTGAATTTGTAGAACTGAGGTTATCCTTATGAAAAAAATTGTGCTGTTGGTTTTAGTATTCGCATTGGTTTCCGGATTAAGCAGTTGTGCAAAACAGGAATACGAATTACCCTGGGATCACTTCTGCTATTCGGCTAACGATGGAAGCATAATAGAGCTTTCACCGAAAGAGAAAAGTTATATCATTGACCTGCTAAACAACGGCAAGTGGTACGGAGAGATTGCAAAATGCACCTCTGACGTAAAATTTGCAACGCAACGGCAGAGTATCGGTTACTGCATAAGCGAAGGAATCTTTAACGATTTTACTGCGAAAAAGTCGTTGAGACTGTCAGATAATGATAGAGATATCATTAATGGATATTTGATAAAAACGAAGTCAAAATTAATTGAGATTGAACAATACGCTTCTCTTACAACAGGCGGTACGACATCCATCGAAGTAGTATATGATTATATCGATGGTGAGTTTACCACCTACGAGTTTTTCATTGATAACCAAGAAACAATCGAAGAAATCATGGCAGAAGTAGTTAATATGGAACTTAAGAAGTATCCCGAAGATCAAGATATAGATTTTTATCAACGTTGGATTACTGTGAAGCAAAGTAACAATGAATATCTTATCAACTTAGGTTACGCTTCCGACAAATACGGAAACCGTTATTTATGTCAATCTCAAAATGTATGTAAAATCATAGAAAAATGTATTGAAGAAAACTTAATACAATAACATCAAATTCCAATATATCAAAATCGTACAGAAACGGAGGTAATATATTGAGCCCATCAACATACGTACCGATAATCGTCCTCTGGATTATCATATTCATTACGTTTTGCAATACGCGGAGAGCCGCAATTATAAGAAAAGTTATCAAAAAAAGAAGATTAGGAGAAAATACAGAAATGAAAGAGCTTGCTACTAAATTTATTGATAAAGATTGCGTCATATATTCCTTTGACGGCGGCCGTCAATACACCGGAGTAATCAAGGAAGTTACCGACGGAGCAATACTTATAGAAAAAGCTGGTAAGGTTGAAGTAATAAACCTCGACTTCGTTATCCGTATCAGAGAATATCCGATAAAGAAGAACGGAAAGAAAAAATCCGTAGTATTGGATTAATTAACGAAAGTGGAGTTTTCCTGTGAAAAATACAGAAATAGTAAAAGAGCTTAGAAGGCATATTGCAATACGGCGCATTATTATGGCCACTTTGTGCGTTATTTTTCTTATAGTATTTGTTACCTTCTGCATACTTCGCGAGCAAAGTAAAGTTGTTGAAGAAATAGGCTGGGGGCCGATAAAGCATCAGTTTGTTACATACAACGATGACCTCAGCTTTGGAATTTTAGCCGGAGTTTTGGGCTTTGTTATATCAATCGTTTTTTTGCTTGCAGATTTTATATTTTCAAGGCTTGGAGCATTTGAAATAGACGAAGATTCTCTTGCATTTTACAGAGGTATTCTCCATACGAATCTCTATGTAAACGGAGAACTTAAAAGCAGTATTATTCTAGGTTATCATTTGGAAGCCGTGCTTTCGGACGGTTCTGTTGTAAACGTAGCTCTTGGAAAATGGTCAGCGCACCTAACTTTCACAAACGGACACCCACCGATAGACGTGTAGTTTTTCTAAAACAAAACTCAAGCATTTTCCCTATTATACGCAGTGCCGCAACATCAGAAAGATATAAAGCAAACTAAAGTTAGCAAAGGAGAGCTTTATGGCAGAATTTATTACTCCTGTAATATTCGGAGTCATTTGCATATTGATAGGTGTTTTAAATACAAAAGGTAATATTTCTACCCTTCACTCTTATCACAGAAAACGGGTTGCCGAGGAAAACAGAATTCCATTTGGAAGGTGCGTCGGACTCGCCACTATAATATGCGGAGCCGCACTTATTGTCTTTGGCATTTTTTCCGCGCTTACTTTCTTTACGGAAAATCGGTTTTATACTATACTAGGTAGCATTTTATTGATTTCGGCATTTATCGTAGGTATGATATTATGCTTCTACGCCCTAAAAAAGTATAACGGCGGAATATTTTAATCTAAAAAGGAAACGTTGAAATGCCATTCATTCCACCTATACCTCTTATCAGAAAAAACGTAATACTTAAAAATTTAAAAGCCTGCGGTGCGGGTTCGGAGGATACGGCAAAGACGCTTTACGAGGCAGGCGTGATAAATTCCGACGGGTTTATCCGTATTACCGAAAAGCTCCTTAACAAAGGAATCATAAAGAAAACAACCGACGGAAAATACTATATCACCTGACTTAATACGATTTATCAAAACTGCCTTTGGAGATTTTATGAATACTAAATTATTTATTCAAGCAATAGTGAAATTTTTACTCGGAGTCGTACTCGTAGGGCTTCTTATATTCTTGCCTGCAGGAACATTAAATTATTTTGGCGGTTGGCTTCTTATGGGAATTCTCTTTATCCCTATGTTTGCTGCCGGCATAGTTATGATGCTCAAGAATCCAAGACTCTTGAAAAGCAGACTTAAAGCCAAAGAAAGTGAAGCGGAGCAGGATTTCGTAATAAAGCTCAGCGGTCTTATGTTTCTCTCAGGATTTATAGTTGCAGGTCTCGGAGTGCGCTTCGGTTGGTATTCCCTGCCCCTATATGCAGAAATAATCGGGGCCGCCTTATTTCTTATCGCATACTTGCTTTATGCCGAGATTTTAAGGGAGAATACATACCTTTCACGTACTATTGAGGTGCAAGAAAATCAGAAGGTTATCGACACGGGGCTTTACGGAATAGTGAGACACCCTATGTACAGCGTAACTCTTCTTTTATTCCTTTCTATGCCCATAGTTCTCGGCTCACTATACTCATTGATAATTTTTCTTTGCTATCCCTTTATAATCGCAAAGAGAATTAAAAACGAGGAAAAATTTCTTGAAGCAAATCTTGACGGATACATAGAGTACAAGACGAAGGTGAAATACCGTCTTATCCCGTTCATATGGTAGAATATATAAAATTGACATTCATATTTTAAAAGTAGCTTTGTTATAAAAAACGCACTTATGACGACTGTATATAAACAGATTGCCGCAAGTGTGTTTTGCTAATTTTTGTTTACATATTCACATATTTACCAACACAAATAACTATTATTAAAGCTTTGTGCGAAGTGTGAGAAGAATACCGTTACAAGCGTAAGTATGTTGCTTTCGCTATGACTCGTTTCGCAACAGCCCGGGTAATACGCGAGGCGAGATCGCCAGCAGGACAGAGTACGCCGCCTACCGTCAGGCGCACCGTCTGCATAGGAAAAGCAAGGGGCTGCTTCATTTAACCATAACCGAATAAAAACACCGAGGTGTTGTATTACGCAGCACCTCGGTTGTGTTTTTTATAATTTTGAAGAATATTAAGGTTGAAAATCTCCGGTTTTCTTCATTTTATGGTGTTTTATTCTACCGACGTTTAGTCTAAAATATCTCCTATTTTAAGCTTATTAAAAGCCTATTCAATCTCAAAAACCATATTTTCTATAAATGATCCGGTAAAATAAGCATCTTTTGAAAGGTCAACGTATTCGATATTTTTACTGAATTTATCAATATCACCGCCAAGAATTGCATATTTAACAGTACCAAGAAGACTACTGTTATTCAAAGCGGTAGCTTTAAATGCCAGCTCCTTTGGCAAAAGCCCCGAATATACTGCGTTTCCAATGTTTATTTTAGAGGAAAATCCGCCGGAGATATACATTTTGGAAATATCGGAAAATCTGACTTCACATTTTTTCATAAGCGCTAAAATCGCCGAATATATAGCCGATTTTGCAAGCTGATACTGCCTTACGTCCTCTGCAGAAAGGCTTACGCGCTCGTTAATCGGATAGCTATTCTTCATATATCCGGTTTCGTCTATTATTCCAACCTTAAGAAGCTCAGAGATAATATCTACAAGTCCCGTTCCGCATATTCCGACAGGTAATGCGTCCGATACGGTTTTGTAGATAGCTTTTCCGTCGCTTATTTCGAAAGCATAAACCGCACCGTCGGTTGCACTCATGCCCGAGCTTATATTTGCTCCCTCAAAGCATGGGCCTGCTGCCGCTGCCGTTGCAAAACCTCCGCTCTCCGAGTAGAGAACCACCTCGGCGTTTGTTCCAAGGTCTATAAGAAGATTATATTTATCCCTATCGGGCATACCAATATAGTAAAGACCTGCGACAATATCTGCGCCAACAAAGGCTGATACCGACGGCAGAGACTCTACGATTTTTACTCCTCTTATACCAAGCGCATCTGCGGATAGTAGTTTTTTATCTAGAAAAGCAGCTCTATAAGGCGCAACACCGATAGACGAGCAATCAACTCCGAAAAATATATGCAGCATCGTAGCGTTACCCGAAACGTACATATTTTCAATCTCTTTTACGTGAAACTCGCTTATCATTCTGTTTATTTGTGCAACCAGCACGCGCTGAAGCGCATTAACTGAATTTTTGGCACAGTAGTTAATTCGGCTTATAACGTCAGCACCGTAACAGTTCTGCGGATTAGTTTCGGTAATAACCTTTACCGTTTTTTTCTCGTCAAGCGAAACTAATGCAAGCGCCAGGGTTGTAGTTCCTATATCAAGCGCAAAGCACATATTTTCGGTTATGTTACCTTCCTCAACGGCACCGGTTTCGGAAAGAATTTTACCCTTTTCATAGGTTTCTACCGCAATATCTTCAACAACTCGGTATTTGCAAGCAAGAACTTCTTTTCCGTCAACCTTTACCTTGCACTTTCCGCAAGTTCCGTTTCCTCCGCAGGGCTGAGCGATATTTATGACATTTGAAAGCAACGCGCCTTTTTTTGCAAGTACATTTTTTCCATCAACGTTTATTCTTATATTTCTATTGTTATCCATAGATTAAATACAACCGTACTTCAACTTTTATTGCTTATAGTATTTTCCAAAGCTTTAAAGAAAGCCTTTTACTATTAATTTAAATTATAACACTAATAAACAGCTTTGTAAATAGCTGTTTGTTTCCTTTAAAAGTCTTATTACGACGTATGTTTCCCTTTTAACGCTTACTGAAACTTCTATACGTATATAAAAGTGGGTTTAAAATAATTTAAGCCGCAATATTTTTATGCTTTTAAAAGAATGAGAATAAGACATATTTCACTTGAATTTGCTAAAACTGTATGCTATAATGGTATAAAATAACTTAGAAGGAGAAAAAAATGGAAAACAAAAATTACGAAATTCCCGAGCTTGACGAATCAGAATTTGCTTCCGAGGACAGCGACGATATAGTAACACTTACCAGCCCGAACGGAGAACAGATGGATTTCCTTGAAATTGCAGGTATTGCACACAAAGGCGAATTTTATGCAATTCTTCAGCCCGTAGAGCTCCCTACAGGCATGGCAGAGGACGAAGCACTCGTATTCCACGTTACTAGAAACGAAGCAGGTGAGGACAAGTTCGACGTAGTTCTCGACGACGAGATTATTGATGCTGTTTTTGAAGAATATAACAATATGCTCGACAGAATTGAGAATAATGACGAAGAGTAATATTTTTTGCCATTCATTTATAAAAAGGCTCGAAAAATAGTATTTTTCAAAGTTTTTACCGCAACGGTACTTATCTTTTTATATCCGTCTATATATAATGAGAATAAAAATGCAGAGTTTTGATGTTTTTGCATCGCACTCTGCGTTTTTCATTTTATGGACAGCAAAATTTAATTTTTACTTTCTTTTGCTACCGAATTTATATCGTATGGAGTAGTCTGATATACGAAGTAATTAAGCCAATTCGAGAACAAGAGATTTGCATGAGCACGCCACGAAACCCTTGGCGGAAGCTCAGGGTCATCGTTCGGAAAATAGTTTTTCGGAACAGAGATAGGCTTACCGAGTCCTACGTCTCTTACGTACTCGTTTTTAAGAGTTTCAGGATCGTATTCACTGTGTCCTGTAATAAATATCTGCCTTCCCTCTTTACTTCTTACTGCGTAAACACCGCATTCTTCAGACGATGCGAGTATTTCAAGACTGCGAACCTTTTCAATGTCCTCACGGTCAACAGTAGTGTGCCTAGACTGCGGAACCATAAATATATCGTCAAAACCGCGGAAAAGAATCGATTTACGGTATTCTACAGTATGAGGAAATACTCCAAACAGTTTTCCGGGAAGTCCGTGCTTCTTAATGCCGTAGTGGTAGTATAGTCCTGCTTGAGCGCCCCAGCAGATATGCAAAGTGCTATGCGCATGAGTTTTGGACCACTGCATTATTTCGCAAAGCTCCTGCCAATACTCAACCTCTTCAAACTCCATATGCTCGACGGGCGCACCCGTAATTATGAGTCCGTCGTAATAATTTTCTTTAACCTCGTCAAAGGTTTTATAAAATGCAAGCAGATGGTCCTCGGAGACGTTTTTAGCCTTATGACTCATAGTATGAATCAACTCCAGCTCTACCTGAAGCGGAGAGTTGCCGAGTAATCGCGTAAACTGCGTTTCGGTTGCTATTTTCGTCGGCATAAGATTGAGAAGCAATATCTTAAGCGGTCTTATATCCTGAGTTATTGCTCTCTTTTCTGTCATTACAAATATGTTTTCGTCGGCAAGTGTTTTTACCGCCGGTAAATCGTTTGGTATTTTAATGGGCATCGAAATTTCCCTGCCTTATACATTTTTTAACGCTTCTTCAATATCAGCAATAAGATCGCGGTAGCTTTCTATTCCGCAGGAAAGTCTTACGAGATCGGAAGGAACGCCTGCAGCTCTAAGCTCCTCGTCCGACATCTGCCTATGCGTTGAGCTTGCAGGATGCAGGCAACAAGAGCGAGCATCGGCAACGTGAGTTTCGATTGCAGCTATCTTGAGCGACTTCATAAACTTTTCAGCAGCACTTCTGCCGCCCTTAACTCCAAAGCTGACAACTCCGCAGGTGCCGTTCGGCATATACTTCTGCGTGAGAGCGTAATATTTATTTGATTCAAGTCCGGGATAATTCACCCAGGCAATTTTTTCGTGAGATTCAAGGAACTGTGAAATCTTTAAAGCGTTCAAACAATGCCTTTCCATTCTTACGTGTAGACTCTCAAGACCAAGATTTAGAAGATATGCGCTCTGAGGTGCAGGTGTACTTCCAAAGTCACGCATAAGCTGAGCCGTTGCTTTGTAAATAAACGCGCCTTCTTTTCCGAATTTTTCAGCGTAAGTGATTCCGTGATAGCTATCGTCGGGCGTGCAAAGTCCGGGGAATTTATCAGCTTGAGCCATCCAATCAAATTTACCCGAATCAACTATGCAGCCGCCTACTGCAGAGCCGTGACCGTCCATATACTTAGTGGTTGAGTGAGTAACGATATCAGCTCCAAATTCAAACGGGCGGCAATTTACGGGCGTTGCAAAGGTATTATCTATGATAAGTGGCAATCCGTTTTTATGAGCAACTCTTGCAAACTTTTCTATATCAAGCACGGTAAGCGCAGGATTTGCAATAGTTTCACCGAAAACAGCCTTAGTATTGGGGCGTATTGCAGCGTCAAGCTCTTCTTCGGTACAATCGGGATCAACGAAAGTAAAGTCAATACCCATTTTCTTCATAGTTACAGCAAACAGATTATAAGTTCCACCGTAAATACTCGTAGAAGAAACGACGTGATCGCCCGCATTGGCAACATTGAAAACGGCAAAGAAATTAGCAGCCTGCCCTGAAGAAAGAAGCATAGCCGCAGTTCCTCCTTCGAGAGCGCAGATTTTGGCTGCAACCGCATCACAGGTAGGATTCTGAAGTCTTGAATAGAAGTATCCCGAGGCCTCGAGGTCAAAGAGCTTGCCCATATCCTCGCTAGTTGCATATTTGAACGTTGTGCTTTGAATTATCGGTATCTGGCGGGGCTCCCCATTTCCGGGAGTATAGCCCGCCTGAACACATTTTGTTTCAATGTCGTATTTTTTCATATTTTCACTTTCCTATCGTTTTATTTGAAAATTTTCACCGGAATTATAAAATTTTCTGCATATTAACTTAAATCGTAATATTTTTGCGTTATACGAATATAAAACTCAGCTAAATATTTTTAGCTTTTATATTTAAATTGCGGATAATAAACTAAAACTGTATTTTCTTAGTTTTAAAAGTATTTATAAATTCGAATTTATCACTATTTAAAACAATTTCGTAACTACGAAAGTCATAATGCGAAAATTAATTAGAAAATATCCGAAATTTCAATATGGACGTTACTATTTTAACACAAACAAAAGGAAAAAGCAACAAATATTTAAATAATATTTGGTCGTATACACTTAAATACCATTTGAATTTAAAGAGCTTTAGAAACAATTTATGAAGTTTCGGAAAATATTTATTTTCTTTTTAGCCCTCCTATTGCAAAAATACATAAATTATGTTAAAATTATCGTAAATTCGTATTAAAATTTCAATTCATCTAAAAGCGGAGAATTATATGAAGAGCATTTACATTTTGTCCACAAGACTTTGGGTATATCTTACAGAAATCCCCGTGCTAATTTTACTTTGGATTTCAATAAGCTCAAACCACATTTCAAACGATATTTTCAAATACTATCCATTGATAGTTTTTCTATCCTTCTCGGTTGTTTTTATAATGATATATTTCTTCAGCGTTATATCAATAAATTATGATGAAATACGCTATCACGGACTTTTCTCGTCAAAGGACAGTGCTTTTATAACGGAAAACAAATCTCTTGTTATAAGAATAAAGCCGAGAAGAAATATAGATATTGAGCTTTACGGCGATGCGGGAGAGGAACCGGCATTTGACTGGATGAAGGCAGAAGACGTTCTTCACCGTGACATATGCCTTTTCAGAGGACGGGCTAACGGTTCAACAGGTACGGTAAAGCGAATTCTGAAATATTTTAATTTCCCCGAGGAAAAGCTTGAAAGCGTTTTCAACGATAGCTTTATATATGAAGATGATGCTATACGTGTTAACTGTTTACGCAAAAATGAGGTTTTAGAAGTAACGCTTAAATTCAAAATTACAATGGTTTAATAAACACATTTACATAGCACTTTTTAGATTAAACGCTGTATAATTGCATACAATCAATAGGTATTACTTATGGAATACCGTACGGATTTCGATCAAAATATAGAAAAGCACTTATGATAATGTATAAAATCGTTTATCATAGGTGCTTCTTATATTATTAAAATCATAAAATAAGGGCGCGTCCGAACAACTTTCATCGTTACGGGCGCGCCCATTTCAGCGTTTAGGCTGATTGATTATGTTAAGCTAACAAGTCAGCTTTATACATATTTTTTAGCTACACCGCCTGCAAGAGTAATCATCTTAACAGCCTGAAGCGAGAATTTATCTGCTTCAATAGTTAATCTCTTTGTCATAGTACCGTTAGCAAGAACCTTAAGTCTTCCTGCGGACTTATTGACAATTCTCTTAGCTTTAAGTGCGTCGAGCGTTACGATTTCATCATCTTCAAAGTTTTCGCAAATTTCATCGATGTTAACTTCGACCATCTTACCGCTTCTTGACTTTTTGATGACATCGATAGAATGCTCAGCTACATCATCCGAAACCATTTCATCAGCGTGAACCGCATCAGTAAATACTTCGCGATGTTCCTCGACGGGTGCTTCCTCGGCAAGCGCTTCCTCGACGGGTGCTTCCTCGACGGGTGCTTCCTCGGCAGGTGCTTCCTCGGCAGGCGCTTCCTCGGCAGGCGCTTCCTCAACGGGTGCTTCCTCGGCAGGCGCTTCCTCGGCAGGCGCTTCCTCGACGGGCGCTTCCTCGACGGGTGCTTCCTCGACGGGCGCTTCCTCGACGGGTGCTTCCTCGACGGGCGCTTCCTCGACGGGTGCTTCCTCGACGGGTGCTTCCTCGACGGGCGCTTCCTCGACAGAAGTTTCAATAACAGGAGTTTCTTCTACGGGAGTTTCGGTTTCCTGTTTATGACTATCCATCATATTATCTACGTTTTCTTCGAGAAGAACGGTAGACTGATCAAGCTTAACACCCGCAGGAAGAATAATCTTCATAAGACCACGCTTAGCAAGGCTGCTATTCGCCTCATAAGGCTTATGATAATCTACATCCTGAACCTTACCTACAGGGATTTCAAGACTCTTCATAAGCTCGCCGATAAGTTCAAGAGCATACTTAAGAGCTCTTGCGCTTCTTACCTTAAGAAGCATAGGAAGCTTATCGAACTTAGGATCATCCGAAAGGTCGGTGAAGTGATACTTGGATGCGCTGTATTCAGTAGGAATCAGAGCAAGGTTGATAGTAAGAGTCTTACCCTTGATGTTGATTCTTGCAAGCTGATTGCGTCCTCTTGAGAAGGTCTCGTAGTTCCAGCTTGTTCTGGATTTAACGCCCTTGTAAGAAAGAAGATGATTCTTAAGAGCAGTGTAGTAATCCTGAACGCTTTCTTCAGATTGAATAAGTCTCGAAGTGAAGGAGCTTCTGTATCTGATGAGAACAACATTTCCGCCAACGTCAACGGTGTTTTCACCGATGATAACAGGTGCGCCTGCACTTGTAGATGCAGTTTCTGTTGCTACGGCAACGTCAGCCTCAACCTCAGCTACAGCATCCTCGGCTACAGCTTCCTCGGCGGGGGCTTGCTCTGCTTCTTCAACTACAGCATCTTCTGCAACAGGTTCTTCTACTGCAGGTTCTTCTGCTACAGCTTCAACAGCAGTTTCCGCTTCATCATCAATTATCTCACTAACATCCTCGTGGTCATAGAGGAATACCTCCTCACGAGTTGCGGTAGCGTCGCCACCGTCAATAATGTCAGTAACGTTTGCTTCACGAATTTCAAGCGAAGGATCATACTTAACGCCCTCGGGAAGAATTACCTTCACGATACCGCGCTTAGCAAGGCTTGCATTGGATTCATAAGGCATATGGTAATCCACTGCGGGTACTTCACCCTGCTCGATACCAAGAGCCTTCATTACCTCAGAGATAAGTTCAAGTGCGTACTTAAGCGCTCTGTCACTTCTCACCTTAAGAAGCATAGGAAGCTTTGCAAATTTAGGATTATCCGAAAGATCGGTGAAGTGATACTTGGTTATGCTATATTCCTTAGGATTAAGCGCAAGGTTAAGAGTCAGCGACTTGCCCTTAATGTTGAGCTTCACGCACTGAGTTCTTCCCTTGGTAAAGATTTCGTAATTCCAACTTGTCTTCGCCTTAATTCCTGCATAGGAAAGGATATAATTCTTGATTGTTGTGTAGTAGTCCTGCATTCCGGCATTTGCCTGAATGAGACGTGAAGTAAAGGAGCTTCTGTAATGCACGTAAACAACTTCGCCATTAACAAGTACGCTATCCGTATTATCTTCATTCTCTTCTGCAGAAGGAACAACGATTGCAGCAACTGCAGGCTCTTCAACCACAGGCTCCTCAACTACGGGCTCCTCAGCTACGGGTTCCTCAACTACAGGCTCCTCAGCTACGGGCTCCTCAGCTACGGGTTCCTCAACTACAGGCTCCTCAGCTACAAGTCGGAGGCCAAGCCGGTCTTAGGAAGACAAATGTCTTAGCCAACTCCTTGGCTCACAGAACGACATGGCTACGATCCGACTTGGCTCCTCAGCTACGGGTTCCTCAACTACAGGCTCCTCAGCTACGGGCTCCTCAGCTACGGGTTCCTCAACTACAGGCTCCTCAGCTAC
>JAZNKD010000032.1:0-23503 GCA_045578385.1 Eubacteriales bacterium
GAGCAGAAATCGTCGGCTGACGAGTGTGAGCAAACAAAAAAACGGTTAATAAGCGTTTTTTGAAGCGAAGTCCCACGTACGCGAGCAAGACGAGTCGAGGCTTACGCAGACGACGGCTTGCGACACGGGAGTGGTCAGTAGGGCCGTACAAAAGTACTGCGAGCGATGAAACGGCGATAGAATAAAAACACCATAAAGTGAAGAAAAACAGAGGTTTTCAACCTTAATGTTCTTCAAAATTATAAAAAACACAACCGAGGTGCTGCGTAATACAACACCTCGGTGTTTTTATTCGGTTATGGCTAAATGAAGCAGCCCCTCTGTGCCAAGACGTAAGCCCTAGTTCATCTTATCAAGAATCTTTTTCAGAAGATCCTCGACTGTGGGATTAGCCTCGCGCTCAAGTCTTGCCGCCTCGGCTTCCTCGGCTGCCTTAGCTTCTGCCAAAGCTGCTTCTTCTGCTGCTTTTGCTGCCTCAGCTTCTTCCTCAGCCCTTTTCTTTTCTGCAAAGTAGATGCCTACTGCGATTCTGTCGTACTTATTAATTCCCTTTTCCTTAAGCTCTTTCTTCTGAGCCTTGGTAAGTCTGCCCTTATTGAGCATCTCTGTGAATTCCTTATGTTCCTCTCTGAACTTGTTAAATATTTTTACGATAGAGAACAGCACGAACGCGACTAGGAAAAAGTTGATAATAGCGTTAATAAAGCTTCCCCAGTCTATGTAGATAGAATTTGCGAGGTCAATCTCTTTACCGATAACTGCACCGGCTTCATCTACAACGTCCTTTTCTACTCTCATAAGGAAGGTATGAAGCTCAGAAAGCGAATTCTTACCAAATATAAAAGCCAGCAGCCAGTTAATAACAGGCTTTAGTATGAAGTTGCTGAGTCCGTTTACTATTGCTGTAAACGAGCTACCTACAATAACACCGACAGCCATATCAACCACGTTGCCGCGCGTTATGAACGTTTTGAATTCTTCAAAAAACTTTTTCATTTTATACTCCTTTATTTTTTGTCGTTTTTACTGTTATTATTGTACAATGTTATTACGCTAATGTCAAGCGTTTAAAGCAATAAATTGAATAAGTCGGTTAAAAAAATGAGTAAAGCTTAAAAATTGGAGAATAATTTATTTTCAAGATTATTCTAAAAGCCCGAGCGTTCCTTTTTCTTACCGCTGAAATATATAATCATACAAAAGCAAATTCAGGCAAAGTTATCGTTTTTTAACTATTGTTTACATATTTTCAGCTTTAAAGCCTTTAGGTATTCTTTTTTCTCCGGCGATATACGGAAGCTTTCGCGAGCTTTTTGTATTGCTTTATTATGCACCCACGGTGACAATTTTGCAGTTTGAAAATACAAAACAACTAAATTATACTGTTTTGCGAGTGCCTCTGCAAAATACCAGGCTATCATCATATTTACGTAATACTCATCACTCTTTATTTTTGACACGGTATCGAGGTAAGACTCGGAAAAGCTCTCGTCAAGAAAGTGAATCATCAATAGCTCTATAGCATAACGCACGATGTAAGCTTTGCCGGAGGATAACCACTCCTTTATATACGGAATAAGCTTCTCTTTATTCTTCGCAAAGCACTTTGGTCGGAATGAATCGCAGGTTGCCCAGTTGTTTATAAAAGGTAAAAACTCAGACGTTTTATTTATGCAAATTTCAAAGTCCTTTATTTCAGATACAATGAACGCGTGCAAATTATTTTCCTCGTAATATCCGTGCGGCAAATTGTCAAGAAAAAGATTTATTTCGGAAAAATCGCCCTTCTTATACGCTTCAGCCATAAGCTCTTTTGCAAAGGATTTCAATGCAGGAGTTCTCACGCCTATAACGGTATCTTTATCTACCGTAGGTATAAGTGCTGCCGTAAAATCTCTGTATTTTAAATCCTGCATCAGAAAAAGCTTTTCTCTTATATTTTCCGCAGTCATATACTTTCACCGTCCTTTTTTCTATTTTATCACATTTCTTAATATTTTTCAATCCAAAAATAGCATAACCAAGCTCCGTAAAGGAATATTATTAAGTACTACCGAGCTTTCGGAATTAGTTTTATCGGACGGTGCATTATGAAAAAAGTGACAGAATTTTGGAATAAATATAAATCTTATATAATATCCATCGCAATCGCTCTCGGCGCGGGAGCGTTATCCGCACTTCTTACTATGGGAAATATGGAGCTTTTTGATGAGATAAAGAAGCCGCCGCTATCTCCGCCGGCATTTCTTTTTCCGATAGTATGGACCGCGCTTTATATTCTTATGGGTATATCTTCGGCTAGAATTTACGAGCTGAAATCTACGAATAAAATTAAGGTAACCGACGCTCTTTACTATTATGCATCAAGTCTTGCGGTTAATTTTTCGTGGAGTATTATATTCTTTAATCTCAAGGCTTTTCTTCTCGCTTTTATATGGATAATTCTGCTGCTTTTCCTTATAATTAAAAGCGTATTGGAATACAAAAAACTTGACTCGCTAGCGGCATATCTTCAAATTCCTTATATTATTTGGGTTTCTTTCGCTACCTATCTTACATTCGGTATATATCTTCTGAATTAATTTTTATTTTCATATTGACAATCTCACTTCACTATGATATAATTTTTTTACTTTATTAAACCGTTGACGCGGAGATAACGGTAGAAGGTGGCTTCACAGAGAGTCCGGGCAGCTGAAATCCGGATATGCACACGCTACGGAAGCAATATATTGCTCCGCTTTGAGCCGTCAGAATAGCTCATTGCCAAATGGACCGCCGAGGGTGCAGTCAAATGCGTATAGCAAAGTATTCTGCAACGTATTCGCGCGTTAAGCGATAGAGCTATTTACCGTAGCTTGAAGATACGGCATTGCCGTAAATCAAGGTGGCACCGCGGAGCTATTCGCCCTTGACAGAACTTTACCTACGTTCTGCCTCGGGCTTTTTTTATTTTCCTGCGCTCGCCGTTTCAAAATTAAGGATATTATAAACTTCCATAGGAGATAAAAGAATGGAAAAGAAAAATATTGATTTTACAACCTACTTTAAGAATTACCCCGACAGCAACGGATATTTCGGTAACTACGGCGGAGCGTATATAGCTCCCGAGCTCAGAGCTGCTATGGAAGAAATAACGGACGCATATTTCACTATTTGTAAATCCACGAAATTTATAGGAGAGCTCAGAAGAATAAGGCGTGAGTTTCAGGGCAGACCGACACCGATATCACACCTTGAGAGACTCTCTGCATCTATCGGGAACGTTCAGCTTTACGCCAAGCGCGAGGATTTAAACCACACGGGCGCGCATAAAATAAATCACTGTATGGGCGAAGCCTTACTCGCTAAATATATGGGAAAGAAAAAGGTTATTGCAGAAACCGGCGCCGGCTCGCACGGCGTCGCGCTCGCTACCGCGGCGGCATACTTCGGACTTGAATGCGATATCTATATGGGCTCGGTCGATATAGCAAAGCAAGCGCCCAACGTAGCAAGAATGAAGATACTCGGAGCTAACGTAATCGAGGTAAAGGAAGGACTTGCAACGCTGAAAGAAGCAGTTGACGCAGCCTTTCTTGCATATTCAAGAGAGTATCGCGAGTGCATTTACTGCATCGGCTCGGTAGTAGGACCTCACCCGTTTCCTATGATGGTAAGAGATTTTCAAAGCGTCGTAGGAATTGAAGCAAGAGAACAATTTATATCGATGACGGGGGAGCTTCCCGACGCGCTTGTTGCCTGCGTTGGCGGCGGCTCTAACTCTATGGGTATATTCGCAGGATTCCTTAACGACCCCGTTGATATCTACGGAGTTGAGCCCGGCGGTATCGGAACAAATCTCGGAGACCACGCGGCAAGCCTGGTATACGGTACCGAGGGAATAATGCACGGATTTAAGAGCATTATGCTTAAGGACGAGAACGACGAGCCTGCGCCTGTATATTCGGTTGCAAGCGGTCTTGACTATCCCTCGTCCGGCCCCGAGCACGCATTCTTACGCGATATCGGAAGAATAAAATACGATGCTATAGGAGACGACGAGGCTGTTGACGCGTTCTTCAAGCTTGCAAGGCTTGAGGGCATCATTCCCGCTATAGAAAGCTCTCACGCAGTAGCATACGCCTGCAAACTCGCCCGCGAGATGAAGCGCGGTTCAATTCTGATAAATCTCTCCGGACGCGGCGATAAGGATATGGACTTTGTTATTCAAAAATACGGAATAAGATAAGAACGAACAAAAAACACCCGTACTTGTAAATTATAGTTTGCAAGCACGGGTGTTTTAATTAGTATTTTTTGTTTTGTGTTAACACTCGATATCACTCGCGGAAAGTAATAGTAGCGTACGTTCCGGGATTGTTATGAGTATGGATATCGTGAATTACGATTATCTTATCTTTATGAATCTCAATACGTATATCCGTGGTTCTTCCATCGGAATTTGTATGCTTGATTGTCAGCACGTTCTTTTTGCGTTCGCCATCGGTTGCAGGGATATGGAGCGTCACTCTCATAGCGTCGTTGAACTCAACTGTATCTTCGTCTATAAATACTACCTTAATATCGGTATACAGAGAAGCTAAAGCGTTTCCTGCCTTCACCTGAAGCTTGCCGTCCTTATCTCTGACCATCATATCGCCTGTTTCATTAAAGAAATAGAAGGTCTTTCCCTTGACAGAATAAGTTTTTTTCGTGGGAACGTCCTCTTTATGAATCGTATAATAAGGATCATAGGGGCCGTAAGCAGTATAATTATTCTTATTTTTTTTGCACGAAACCGCCGAGAACAAACAAACGAGTGTAAGAATCAAACAAAGTATTTTCTTCATTATATATGATAACCTCAAAACTAAGCTTATTTTTCTGCGTTCTTTTCAAGCGCCTCGAAAAGACCGTTGATATAGGTTGCGCCGAGCGCTCTGTCGTAAAGACCGTAACCGGGCTTACCGGTTTCTCCCCAAATCATTCTTCCGTGGTCGGGACGAACGTAACCGTCGTAGTTATTGTCAACCAGAGCTTTAACTATCTCATACATATCGATAGAGCCGCAAGATGAAAGATGAGAGCGCTCCTCGAATGAGCCGTCGTCCATAAGCTTTACGTTACGAATGTGCATAAATGCAATTCTATCCATTTCCGCATATTTACGAACCATATGAACGATATCGTTGGTAGCTGCACACCCAAGAGAGCCTACGCAAAGGCAAAGGCTGTTTGCAGGACTGTCTATGATAGAAAGAAATCTGTCAAGATTCTTTTCGCAGGTGATAATTCTGGGAAGACCGAAGATAGGGTATGGCGGATCATCGGGATGAATTGCCATTCTTACACCGCACTCCTCTGCAACGGGTATAACCTTCTTGAGAAATTTCTCGAGATTCTTCCAAAGGCCTTCTTCACCAAGCTCTCCGTAAGCAGTTATAAGCTCACGAACTTCGTTCTGAGTATAGCTTGAATCCCAGCCCGGAAGATGAATGTCATCCTTAAGAGGATCAAGTCCTCTCATCTGATCCCAATACATAACTAGGCTGGTTGAACCGTCTGGATGCTTTTTATCAAGCTGAGTTCTCGTCCAGTCGAATACGGGCATAAAGTTGTAGGTCACACACTTAACGCCGTACTTTGCGCATCGTCTGATATTCTCGCAATAAACTTCGAGAAGCTCATCTACCTTGCCGCGACCGAGCTTGATATCCTCGTGAACGGGTATGGACTCAACAACGTCGAAGATAAGACCGTGAGAATCGCACTCCTCTTTCATTTTCTTAAGGCTATCCTCGCCCCATACCTCGCCCGGCTTAACGTCATAAACCGCAGAAACGATAGAACGCATACCGGGAATCTGAGAGATGTACTCAAGCGAAACAGGATCGCCTTCTCCGTACCAACGGAAAGACATTTTCATATTCATAGCTGTTCTCCCCTGCTGTTTTATCTCAATTCTTTGGGTTTTCTTATACGGTTAAGCTGACGGTTGAGCTTAAGAAGCTCCTCTTTGGTGAAGCTGATGTTCATCATACCCATCATAGAGCTGAGTCTGAGAACGGTAAATCCGCCCATCATCTGCATAAGTCCGCCGTCTGCCTTTAAATCTACCTCAAAGCCGCCTGCTTTCTTCTCTTTGCTCTTCTTGCTCGCATTCATCTTTCTCTTAAGAGAGAGACCCATTCTTACGAACCAAAGCTTACCGCGGAAGCTCTTCATAATATCGGCAATCTTGTCATTGAGCGAATAGCGTCCCTCGGGAGCAACAACGTCAAACCAGTTGAGAACCGCGCCCTTTTCTACGAGAACGTAGTCCATATTCATAGAATCAACCTTGCGTATAATTCCCCCGTCGGAGAATTCTCCCGCTTTAGCAACTATATGAGTTTCACCCTCATTCTTAACGTTGAAGTAGAAGAAATGATTATCGCTCGTCTTCTTTTCGAGGAGCTCGCCGTTAACGTAAAGCTCTACCTCTGGAAGATTTGAGTATACGGTAACCTTAGTTACGTCCTCTACTCGATCGATATATCTCTTGCCGCAAAGGTGAACGAAGGGCTCGTCGGAAAGCCAAGCCTTATAAGCATAGAATGCGTCCTTCTTATATTTTCTGTCCATAGTGACGAGACCCTTATGGTTCTGACCGTTTTCACCGCCCTCGGCTCTCGCATCTGCGCCGAAGTCAAACATATTCCATACGTGAGTTGCCCAGAGATAAGGACGGGTAAAGAGCTGCTTTATAAGCTCCTCGTGGTAGTATGCCTGATACTCCTCTGTATAATCCCCCTGCTTGGGATCGGATGTATGCCAATTAAGCGCCTCGCAGCCGTACTCGCTGACACCGATGGGCTTTTCGGGATATTTTGCGTGGAAATCATCAAACCAGGGGCCGTTCATAGAGGTATCTCCGCCGTACCAGCCGAAATAGTGGTTGTAGGATACAACGTCGGAAATATGAACGTAAGGATCGTCCATTTTTGCCATCGAAACACAGGCAACCGTCGTAAGACGGGTTTTATCCATTTCGTGACAGAGATTGTTGAGTATATTGTGGTTCTCGATAAGATCCTCATCTGCGCCTGCTATGGATATTTCGTTAGAAAGTCCCCATACGACGATAGAAGCGTGGTTATAGTTTTGGGAGACAAGCTCTGTCATCTGGCTTACAGTGTTAGCTCTGCCGCCGGGCATATGCCTTGAGATGTAAGGAATCTCAGCCCAGATAACAAGTCCTGTCTCGTCGCAAAGATCGTAGAAATACTGATCGTGCTGATAGTGAGCAAGACGGATAGTAGTTGCGCCAACCTCTAAGATAAGCTCGATATCCTCTTTATGATGCTCCGGAAGAAGCGCGTTGCCTATACCGAGCCTGTCCTGATGGCGAGATACTCCGCGAAGCGGATACTCCTCGCCGTTAAGTATGAATCCACGATCGGCATCGATTTTAAAGGTACGGCAGCCGAATCTTGCCTTTACGTTATCAAGAACCTCTCCTGCGCGAACGATTTCTGCAACGGCAGTGTAAAGATAAGGATTTTTTCTTCCGTTCCAGAGCGTTACGTTCTCTATTTCAACGTTAATCTTCGTTTCTGCGGATTCTACGGTAGCGATAGCGTTACCCTCTTTATTAAGCACGGTGTAACGAACGACGTCACCGTCGGAAAGGCCCTTTGCATAAACCTCGATTTCCACGTTTGCATTCGCGCCCTCGATTGCGGGAGTTACCTTTATGCCGGGAGCCCCGTAATAGTCAAGGTCAAAATGTGTAGCAGATACGCCGATAAGGTTTACGTTTCTGTAAAGACCGCCGTAGAACGTGAAGTCTGCCATCTGAGGATATACAGCCTCGTTGGGAGCGTTATTTACGTGAATTGCAAGCTCTGCTTCGCCGTCTGCAAGAGCCTCGGTAAGATTTACTCTAAAGGTCGAATAACCACCGTCGTGATGAGCGAGCGCCTTGCCGTTAACGTAAACGTCGGCAGACGAGTTTGCTCCGCATATTTCGAGATAAATTTCGTCTCCCAAAATCATATGCTTCGAGATAGTTTTCTTATAAATGCAGCTTCCTCTGAAATAGTCGTTACCGCCGTCCTGACCGTCGGTTGCATTCCAGGTATGAGGAAGGTTTACGAGGACTGCGCCCTCGTTTACCGAAGGATCTGAAGAATCTTTGATAAACTGCCAGCCTTCGTTAATGTTTAAAATATTTCTCATATTTTCTCCTTAATTGATACGTTACCACTAAATTATATCAAAAATTATTTTGTATTTCAATGTTTTTTCTTCTTTTGCAAAAAAGTTTACAATATTCGTACTATTTAGAATAGGCTGTCCCAAATCGGAATTCGAGACAGCCTTAAAATTTATTTTACGCTTCTGCGTTAGCCTCGGCATTTCCTTCTCTTGCTACTGCAAGATCTTCTTTCATCTTATCAAGAGTTTTCTTGTCAAGATTGTAGATAAGAGCAATACCTACGAACTGAACTACTGCGCTGAAGAGGTAAAGGCCTGCTACGAGCCAGCACATATTGTGAGAGGTCTGTGCGCTCTGAGCTATCGTTCCGTACTTAGCCTCATATCCGAGCCAACCCATTATGAGAAGAACAACGGACGGGCCGATACCCTGAGCGAGCTTTCTGAAGAAGGAATGCAGCGAATATACTACGCCTTCCTCGCGAGTACCGAATTTCCATTCGTTATAGTCAATAGCGTCACCCATCATTGCCCAGGATACGCAGGTGTAAACACCCATACCGATACCGAAGAGCACAAGACCGAGAAGGTAAACGACAAGTGCTGCCTTTACGTTGCCTATCATAGGGAATATAAGCATAATCACACCGCCTGCGATAGAAAGGAGCGTACCTGCTACTGACGCTTCCTTCTTTCCGTATTTGCTTACAATCTTAGTAATGAAAGGCATAAAGAGAAACATCGGAAGGAATCCTATCATCTGAACGAGACCTGAAAGCGAAGCCATATTGAAGTAAGTAGCAAACATAATGGTGTTTGCAGTAGTAGCCGCGTTCATACCGAGGAACATACCCATAGCTGCCACGGTTGCGCCTACTGCGGGACGGTTTCTCATAAATTTTCCGAAGGAGTTGATAATATTTATCTTCTCGCGCTTTTCGGTAGTTTTCACAGTCGATTCGTCAACGCGAATGGTTATTTTCTTAATCATAAAGATAAACGCGAGGAATCCGAGAATTCCCATTATGAGAGCCGCGAAGAATACTCTGTTTCCGAGAAGTATCTCAACCTGCTTACCTGTTACGGGGCTGAGGACTTTATCGCCTATTTCGTAAGGAAGCTTGGTTTCGGGGTTGATAAGGAACTGCTCCTTGGTAAAGCCTTCGGGAATCTCAATCTTATCGAGGAAGTCGGCATTACCCTGGTAGGTTACCTTCTGCCAGATAAGCATAGGAAGAAGAACCATAGGAAGAATATTACCTATCATAGAGCCGATAGAACGCCAGGTAGAAAGCTGAGCTCTCTCTCCAACGTCCTCTGTAACGAGCGAAAGCATCGAACCGTATGGAACATTTGCAATAGTGTAAAAGGCATCCCAGATAATATAACCAAGAACAAAGAGAATAGCTCTTACTACGAGAGGAGCATTTGGGAACGGAAGGAATACTGCAGCGCCTCCGACCAAAAGACCGCACGCACCCACCAGAATGTAGGTTTTGAACTTGCCCATTTTGTACTGTCTTCTGTCATTGTCAATAAGCGAACCGATAAGCGGATCGTTTACTGCGTCCCATATCTGAACTAAGAGAAGAAGAATTGAGAGTAATCCCGTTTCAATCGCCATAAATACAAGCCAGAAGGTCTGAACGGTACCCTTAAGAGAAAAGCTCATATTACAGCCTAAATCTCCGGCAGCATACGCGAGCTTGTCCGTCATACCAAACTTACGCTTGCCGTTTGCATCAAGTTGAATTTCCTTTTTCATTTGATTTCTCCTTTATTTTGTTTCAGCTTATATTACGATAGCCACAAGAGAATCGATAATACAATCCTATATTTATTATATTTTATTCAAATATTTAAAGTTAGTATTTTTTTAATCTATTTTTGTATTTTTTTAATATTTTGTTACTGAACGGCATTGTAATTAAGCCGAAATTATGTTATAATATTGCAGATGCAATATGTTTTGCCGTTTTTTGAATCGGGGGTGATTATATGATAAGAAGCAGCGAGCTTGATTTTCTATGCGACACGTTAAGAAGATGCCATATTGACGCTGACATTATAAATTACGACGATATTAAGAAAAAAATTACAGACCGTATTCTCAACGTTATGGCAGGAAAGCCTGATGAAAACGCGCAGGTAAAAATCACAATCCCGCCTGCACCTGAAAATAAAACGGTTTATAAGTTTACCGATCCTTTGGGATTTTCGTATACGTATTTTTCCGTATACGGCGGAACTGACGATTCTATTCTGATTATAGGCCCTTATATCCACGAACGCCCGACGGAAAGTAAAATACTCGAATATGCGGAAAAATATTCGGTTTTTGCAAAACAACGCCGTTACCTTTTAGAATACTACGCAAGTGCGACTGTTATTCCAAAGGATAGCTTTCTTTTTTCTATGCTGAACAGTTTTTGCGAAAGAAGCTGGAAAACGTCATCATTTACAATATTTGATATCAACGATGAATATTCATCTCCCGTATCTCCCATAAGCAATACTCCCAAAGAAGAAAATTCCGACGAAATTCTCGCCGATATGAAAGCTATGGAGAAAAGATACAAATACGAAAACGAGCTGATTGAGGCCGTAACTCTGGGACAGATGCATAAGGAAAGCTTTTTCGCTTCGTCGTTTAATGAAATGATGTTTGAAAAACGAGTTCCGGATTTACTGCGAAATTGCAAAAATTACTGTATAATAATGAACACGCTCCTGAGGAAAGCAGCTGAAAACGGCGGGGTTCACCCCATATATATCGACAGGGTTTCTTCAGACTTTGCATTTAAAATCGAGGCGCTGTCTTTCCCGTCGGATACCCCTCAGCTTATGAAAGATATATTCAAAACCTATTGCCGACTCGTTCAGAAGCATACGATGAACGGGTATTCCGAGCTTGTGAAAAACACGATACTGCTGATAGACTCTGATATTTCCGCGCCTCTGTCACCAAGCGCGCTTGCAAAAACTCATAACGTAAGTCTCGGATACCTTTCGACTTTGTTCAGAAAAGAGACGAAAAAAACGCTTACGGAATACATTAAAGACAGACGCATAGCTCACGCAAAGCATCTGTTAAAAACCACTCAGCTACAGGTGCAGACAATAGCGCTGAACTGCGGAATCATGGATTTACAGTATTTTTCAAAGATTTTCAAAAAGAATACCGGTCAAACTCCAAGGCAATACCGAGAAAGCAGAATCAAAGAAAATAAAAATTAAAATTATCTTCTGCTTTTTCTTATTAAATATTCATTTTGACTATAATTGTTTTCTTTTTTTAAAATTACAAAAGGACTATCGCTTTTTTGTGCGATAGTCCTTTGCCTTTAATGTAGTAGAAAACTCAAGCTTTTTACTTTCCGTAGTTATGAGGAGTCAAAATCGCAAGTCTTGAATTAAGCTCCTCGGGAGAAATCGCGCTTTCGGTTTCGAAAGAAATAACAGTAGGCGCGGTGCGGATTATATCCACGAAATCGGTTTCGGGAAAAATCTCCACCCCGTTAAAGCTTATATGCGCCCCCGTAACGTAAGTTGCAGAGTTAAGCTTCAACGTAAACTTGCAACCCATTCCACTTACTTCAGCGCGGATTTTGGGATCTGCGAAGTTAAAGTGCTTTATAGGAACGAATCTCTCCGTACCGCTGAACGTGATGCCCTTTTCCGTGTGAAGCTCAAATATAACGTAATAATTTTCGGCAGCTTCAGAAATATATTTTGAAAAATCGCTTTCCGCGGCAAGGCAAGATTCTCCCGCACCAAGAGAAATGCTTACGGTGTTTTCAAACCAGCATTTATTTCCCACGTCATAAAGCGCGTAAATCAGCTTTCCCTCGTATGCTTTTTTAGAGTCATTTTTCACGTAGAAACGCACGACGCTTTCACACGCTGCCGCACTTACTGCAATCGGAGCATAAGCAGATGCGATTTTATGGCATATCGGCTTTTTCCTCTTACAGTAATCGACAAAAGAAGAAGATATCGCGTAATAACCGTCGTTAAGAGGTCTTAAAACAGCAGATGCACAAGCGGAATCGGTAGTTCTTGCCGAGAGTATCGAACGCGATAGTGAATTAGCCGCAGAAAGCGTTGCAGCATAAGAAAGCTCCGAAAAGCCCGTGGGAAAACGCATTTCTTCAGTCAACTCGGATATCATATTAAGACAATGCTCACGGGAATGAGTATGACGCTCCGCCGACTTCGAGAAAAGATTATATTCATCATCGGGAAGAAACTCTTTAAGGGTCAGCTCGTCGGGAATTGTATAATATTCCGTTTTGTTTGTTTCTTTTTCAGCGTTTCTATATCTTTCATCATAAGAAAACAGCTTGTCCGTATTATCAATAAATATAGAATTTTTGATTTTATTTAACACGGGCTCAATGATTTTAAGACAAACACTTCTAAATTCTTCAACAGCATCGGGGAAAAGACGCACCGTTTCCCCACTTGCTTCAGTTATCGAAAGAAACGTAAGCGCAACCGATGGATGAGATGAAAGACGCTCTACTGCGTCGTCTATCGCATCGTAAAGTCCTGCTGCAAACGCGCCCGCTGCAGGCGGTGCAGTGTAAGGAACGGAAATCGGCTGCCAAATAAGGATACCGTATTTATCGCAAAGCTCGTAAAAGCTTTCATCGGGAAGAACTCCCTCATCAAATACCGCAAGTGTATTCATATTTGCCTTTGCTGCTATTTTAATAAGCTTTTCCGTTTCTTTTTTGCTGCGGCGAGACAAAAATGAATTTTCGGGAAGATAAGACGCGCCAAGCGAGAATATTTTTACACCGTTTACGTAAATTCTCGGAACTCCGTTTTCATCCGATATAAGCTCGATATGGCGCAGACCGATTTTCTTTTCGTAAGTATCTTTTGGCTCTCCGTCGTGATAGAGAGTAACGCTAAGCTTATACAGCCCCTGAGAGCCAAAGCCTCTCGGCCACCACAGCTCAGGGTCGGAAACCGATATTCTGATTTTTCCCTCGTACGCTCCGCCGAAGTATATTTTTCCGCTTGGCGAAACGAGACTTGCAACCGCGCGGATATTATCAGCAGCGCCTATCATATCAAGGTCTATAAGTAAATTTACCTTACCGTCATCCTCGTAAATCTGCTCGGTGCGAACTGCAGATATCTGAGGCGTATCGCTCATAAGAATCTCAATATTACCTATGATTCCCGCATCGTAAATAAACGGTGCTGTATAATACTCCTTTGATATCTCGCCCGAATTTGAAAGATGACGCTTTCTTCCCGAGGTCTCCGAGCTTTCTATAACCAGTGTATTTTCACCTTCGAAAACCTTGTCGGTTATATCAAAAACGGCAGTTCTGTTTACGTTGCTTATTACACCGTAGCTTCTGTCGTTAAAAATTATCTCGGACTTTGATACTACGCCCGATATGCGAAGCAATATGTATTTTTTTGAAGCTTCAGACTTCGAAAACTCGATTTTTGCTTTAAAGGCACTTTCAGCAAAAAGCTTACGGGAGCACGATATCTCTGAGATATCGGCAGGAGTTCCTTTTATCAATTCCCTCTCCGACAATACCGAAAATACCGTAGCAGGAAGCGAACATACAATATCTTTATATTCTCCTGCGGTAAAGCTCAACTGCTTTATTTCCTTTTTTATCATTGCACGTCTCCGTTTCTCCGAATGTTCAAAATTATGGTTGACGGATTTCTTTCGTCTTACATAAAATTGTGCGACATTTCTATTAAGGATATTATAGCATATATTTGAGTCAAAATAAATGGTGAATATTGCACAAAGTAATTTCTTTTTTTTGGTGAATGTTTTTAAAAATCATAAAAAAGTTTTAAATAAATAACAAATGCACTTGAAGTTACTCACACTTTATGATAGAATTTTTCTATAAAAGTATAAGGAGGGTTATTCCTTGAAAAAGATTATAATACTGATTCTCTGTATCGCTCTTTGCTTGAGCGTGACTTGTATGCTTTCATCCTGTAAATTAATCGACAAGATTAAGGGTGATACTCCCGACGACGATACTCCCGGCGGTGATACTCCCGGCGGCGACGATACTCCCGAACTCGGTGAGAATGAGCTTCCTCCTATGCCCCTCGGCAATGAAGGTTGATAGCGCCGATTTTATGATTTATACATAACAGAACAAACGAGGCATTGTGAAAAACGCACAGTGCCTCATTTAAATTATTACAATATAAATATGTCATCCTGTTTCAAGGAGATATACAGTATGAACAATATTAATTCTTACGGTGAAAAGCTTAAAACGCAAAGAATTTTTGATACGTTCCGCGAGAATTTCAGACTCACCCAGCTTTATGCCGCGTATCTTGAACGCTTCCCCGAAATTATAACCAAGGATATGATAGATGCGGTTTGCGAGGACGGAAGAATATCAAAATCCCACGCTATCGCGGCAATTCTTTCCGAGCTTTTTGCTCTCGATACCGAAAATAGTGCAGACGACAAAAGCTTTTTCAGAAGCTATATTCTTCCATCTATCAGAATACTTGACGCAAAAAGATATACCGACAATCCGTATTATAAAAATATAAAGCTTCCGAACGTAAAGCGCGGAGAATGGGAATTCAGAAATGAAAGCTATACGCCTTATCGCGCTGTCATCTGCAACGATATGATAATTAACGAGGATTTTTCGGAAATTGCTCCGCTTGGATTTTTCGAGGAAGAATTTTGCTTCCCCGCAGTTCTCGAGCAAGGTAACGAATGGATGACTCTTACGCCCGTTGACCTCGATACCTGCGACCTTGCCATAGACGAGGCGCACGGCAAGGTTATAACCTTTGGCCTCGGTCTCGGATACTACGCATATATGGTATCTCGCAAGGAGACCGTTGAGTCGATAACCGTAATTGAGAAAAGCAAAAAGGTTATTGAGATTTTTCGCGAATTCATACTTCCCCAATTCGACCGTCCCGAAAAGGTCAGAATAATTAATGACGACGCATTTCTCTACGCCGAGAAAAAAATGCCGAGCGAGAATTTTGATTACGCGTTTGTTGACACCTGGCGTGATGCCTCAGACGGCGCGCCTATGTATAAAAGAATGAAGCCGCTTGAAAAGCTAAGTCCGACGACGAAATTTTCGTACTGGATAGAAAACTTCCTTATATCAAGACTGCGAGCAATCAAAATAGAGGAGCTTTATTCTCGCTTTGAAAAAGGCGAGCTTAATATGACGAGCGAGGAAATCAAAGTATTTCTTACAGACGTAAATAATCTCATAATCTGAATTTGCATATAAAAAGCAGGAATAGAAAGTTTTTCCCCTTTTACTCCTGCTTGTTTTATTAATAAATCATCCAAATGTCGATTTTAAAGACTGCTCTCGTCCTCGAATATATACTTGCCCATAAGCACTCCCATAACGGAAGCCATCATAAGACCTCTAGTCCATCCACTTGAATCGCCAAGACAGTGAAGCCCCTTTATGTTAGTGTTAAATCTCTCGTCCATTTTAACACGGTTACTGTAAAACTTAAGCTCGGGTGAATAAAGGAGAGTTTCGGTCGAAGCAAATCCGGGAACAACGATATCCATAGCCTGAATGAAGTTTATGATATTAGTCATCGCCCTGTACGGCATTGCGGCAGTTATATCACCTGCGACAGCGTCGGGAAGCGTAGGTTGAACGTTAGAGCGAGCAAGCTCCTTAGGCCAAGTGCGTTTTCCGTCAAGTATATCTCCAAAACGCTGAACAAGAATGTGACCTGCGCCAAGCATATTAGTCAGCTCTCCCACCTTCTGAGCGTATTTTATCGGCTGATTGAAAGGCTCGGAGAAGTTATGCGAGCAAAGAATCGCAAGATTCGTATTGTTTGATTTAAGCTCCTTGTAAGAATGACCGTTTACAACTGCGAGCTCGTTATCGTAATTTTCCTGGCTGACAAATCCTCCGGGATTCTGGCAGAAGGTTCTTACCTTATTTTTAAAAGGCTGAGGATAGCCTATAAGCTTTGATTCGTAAAGAACGTTATTAACCTGCTCAAGAACCTCGTTGCGCACCTCAACGCGAACGCCGATATCAACAGTTCCCGGCTGATGCGCGATATTATGCTCCGCGCAGATATCTTCAAGCCAATCAGCGCCGCGCCTTCCTGTTGCCACTACCGTTCTATCGGCATAAATCTTATCCTCTGCGCCTTTATTTATTATTTCAACGCCTCGGCAAACGCCGCCCTCGAGAATAAGGTTTTTGCACTCAACGCCAAACATTATCTCGACGCCGTTTTCCATAAGATATTTTTCGATAGAATAGTATATTTCCTGCGCTTTCTCAGTACCGAGATGCCTTATAGGACAGTCAACAAGCTTGAGGCCTGCCTGAATAGCTCTTTTTCTTATAGCCTTGACGTCTTCGGTATTACCGAGTCCTTCAACGTGAGGGTCGGCGCCGAATTCAAGATATATAGAATCTGTATAATTTATCATCTCCTGCGCGAAGCTATCCCCGATAAGAGACGGAAGGTCGCCGCCTACCTCAGAGCTTAACGAAAGCTTACCGTCAGAGAATGCGCCCGCACCCGAAAATCCCGTAGTTATATGGCAGTAAGGCTTGCAGTTAACACACTTTTTAGTCTTTGATTTAGGGCAGCTTCTCTTTTCTATGGGTGCGCCCTTTTCAACTATTACTATTTTTTTATCGGAGCCGCGTCTAATAAGCTCAAGCGCGGTAAAGATACCCGCAGGGCCTGCTCCGACTATAACGTAATTCGTTTTATTCATAACTGTTCCAAACCTCAATTCAAGAATTATTCTTCGCTGTTATCATAATCGGCGTCTTCATTTTCCTCGTAAGCTCTTCTTGCTATCTCGTCCTCTTTTGCATAGCGGGAATATTCAAGTATTCTATCTGCAACCTCGGGAATACACTCTAAAACAACCTCAAACGCTGCGTCCGGGGTTCTTGCAGATATGATATATATAACGTCAGGAGAAAAGGTTGGCGCGAAGTTATACTTTCTTGTGGTTTTTTCTGTTTTATGTTCTTTAAGCTCCTGTTTTGTAAACCTTTGTATACTTATAACGCTATAAAGCGGTAAATACGCCATTGTGTTCGTGCGCTTTCCGACTCTCTTGGTAACAAGGAACGCCGCGGGAGATTCTGCATTTCCCGTAATTACGTAGCCGTAATCGCTCGTAACGTATCTTTGATATACCATAACCGAAGCGGTAAGTCCTATAACCGCAAACAGACTTATAATACCGCTGTATTTATCCGCAGTCATAGAAAGAACCATAAGCACGCCGCTTATAAAAAGAAGCGTGAAAAATAACGGATACGCTCGCTGCTTATCAGCCTTTACGTTATAAGTAAAAGGAATTATTTTTTCATTCATTCGGGCTTCTCGTCCTTTCCAAGCTTATATTCGGTAAAATCGTGAAGCGTCACGTTATTCTCGTAGATAGGCACGCTATATACCTTATCCTCGTGTCCCTTTACTTTTATATCAAGCCTTATCCAATACGGCGGGTGCAGCTCGGATTCGTTATATGACTGGGTGTCAAAGTTCACGCCGTCAAAAACGAGCTTACGGTATCTATACATAAGCTGAGAATCAAAGATATCTGCCGTTATATTATTATATCTTTTAAGCAGCCAATTCGATTCAACGTCCTCTCCGCCCTCGTCTATCAAGCCCTCGCAGGCAACCAGCTCAAAGGTAAATAAATCGGGGTCCATATCGTCAAGCTCAACCCCAAGCTCCTTTGAAAGCCTTTCAACCGTTGACTTATTATATCTGAGCGTTATCTGCAACTGCCCTATATCCTCAACGAGATAAAGATAGTCGCAGAAGAAATTACCGAGATCCTTATCATCGTAAGGCGCTCTCAGCGCTTGCGTTTTTACCGTTATATTTCCGCCGTTTGCATTATAATACTCGGTAAGCTTATCGTTAAAATATACTTTCTTTACACTGTTAGGGTAATTTGCAAAGGTGAACATTCTGAAAGCCAGAATTCCTATAATCCCGATACATATAACCGCCGTAACTATCTTAAGTATAAGAAGCACGGGGCCTTTTGATTTCGGTATATCGTCTTCCGTCTCGTTATAATCGCCGTATCTTTCGTAATCTGACATCACAAACTCCTGACTCGTATTTTCTGCAGCGCTTTGGCACGCAGACCCCAAGAATTATTATATCTTTTATACTCTCTAAAGTCAATATTATTTTAAAATGTTTAAATTAATTTTAAAAGTAATAAATAACTATAGTGGATAAAAATGTAAGAAAATAAATAATTTTGGGTTATCACGCCCATACTTTTGTATAAAAAATGAGGAACCGGACAAATTACGCCGATTCCTCATTTTTTATTTACGCTTAGCCGAAGTTAATTATGCAAGCTCTGCGAAGTACTTGATAGTTCTAACCATCTGGCTGGTGTAGGAGTTCTCGTTATCGTACCAAGAAACAACCTGAACCTGATAGGTATCCTCGTCAATCTTAGCTACCATAGTCTGAGTAGCATCGAAGAGAGAACCGTAGGTCATACCGATAACGTCGGAAGAAACGATTTCATCGGTGTTGTAGCCGAAGGACTCGGAAGCCTGAGCCTTCATAGCTGCGTTGATAGCGTCCTTGGTGATATCATTGCCCTTAACAACTGCAACGAGGATAGTGGTAGAACCTGTGCAGGTAGGAACTCTCTGAGCAGAACCGATAAGCTTACCGTTAAGCTCGGGGATAACGAGACCGATAGCCTTTGCAGCGCCGGTAGAGTTGGGAACGATGTTCTGCGCGCCTGCACGAGCACGGCGAAGGTCACCCTTTCTGTGAGGACCGTCAAGGATCATCTGGTCACCGGTGTAAGCGTGAACAGTGGTCATAATACCGGACTGGATAGGAGCGAAATCGTTAAGAGCCTTTGCCATAGGAGCAAGGCAGTTTGTGGTGCAGGAAGCTGCTGAGATGATCTGGTCATCAGCAGTGAGGTTAGCGTTGTTTACGCCGTAAACGATAGTCTTAAGATCGTTGCCTGCGGGAGCAGAGATAACAACCTTCTTTGCGCCTGCGTTGATGTGAGCCATAGACTTATCCTTGGAGCAGTAGAAACCGGTGCACTCAAGAACAACGTCAACTCTGAGCTTCTTCCAGGGGCACTTTACAGCATCCTTCTCGGAATAGATCTTGATTTCCTTGCCGTCAACGATGATAGCGCCGGGGGTAACAACCTTACCGTTCTCGTTAACTACAGCATCCTTGTAGTCTACAGCGTGACCGTAAGGACCCTGAGCAGTGTCATACTTAAGAAGGTGAGCAAGCATCTTGGGGCTGGTAAGGTCGTTGATAGCAACGATCTGATAACCCTTTGCGCCGAACATCTGTCTGAAAGCAAGACGACCGATACGGCCAAAGCCGTTAATTGCAACTTTTACATTTGCCATTTTTGAAAATCCTCCAAAAAATATATTTTTATTTCACGTCTAACATTATAGCACAACTTTTTTGAATATACAATAGCTTTGACTAATTTTTATCAATTTTTCTCCACTTTTTAGGAATTAGCCGCTAGTTTTAGGTGTTTTTTTGCCTATTTTGCCCGATTTTTTACTGATTTTTGCTGTATTTACGTAAAAACGCAGCATATTTGGTACTCTTTTTAATCTTTTAGGCTCAACCGTTATTCTCCATACCCACTCCAGTCCAACAGCTCTGAATATCCGAGGCGCGCGCTTTTTTTCACCCGAATAGATATCGACGGAGCCGCCAAGAGCAACAAAAAGCGTTTTCGCGGAAAACTTCCTTATTTCTTTTATAAACAGCTCCTGCATAGGTGAACCGAGGCAAACGAAAACAACGTCGGGGCGCAATTCCGAAATAAGCGTCCCTACTCTGCTTTTATCCAATCCAAATCCGCAAATTGCAAATTCCGGTATAACGTTTCTATGCTTTAACGTGAGCTGCTCGAGAGCCTTTTCCGCCACTCCGTCTCTGCCCCCTATTATTCCAAGTCGCACGCACCTCTCGCCTTCAAGCAAAGCTTCGCCAAGCTCGACTCCGGGAAAGCGCTCGGTTTTGCACCCAAGTCTTCTGAGCGCAAGCTCAACTCCTATCCCATCGGGTATGCAAAGAGAGTCCGAAAGCGCCGCTTTGAGTTCAAGCGAATTCTTGGCATTTGCAAGTATCTCTGGGTTAACCGTTGATATAGCGCCTCCATTCCCCATCAATGCAGTGCAGCGTGAATATAATTCTTCTCTGCTTCCAACGGCTATATTAATATCAAACAGGTTATAATTTCTATCCAAAGTTTTTTCCTTTTTATTTTATTCTTGACTAAATAAAATATTATATTATTTTTTAGCTGAATTTTATACAAATTTATCGTACCGTTTTATAGATAACATTATCTTTCGTATTCTTTTTCTTGACAAAAGGAAAAAATGATTGTATAATATCAAAGACCGGATGGGGCAATCGCGCGGTAACATGCCGAAAGGTTTTACCGTGAGGAAAGTCCGGGCATCGTAGAGCAGGATAACGGATAACGTCCGTCTGGGGCGACCCACGGGAAAGTGCAACAGAGATATACCGCCGCATTCTGCGGTAAGGGTGGAAAGGCGAGGTAAGAGCTCACCAGTTTCTATGGCAACATAGATCCGCTGTAAACCCTATCCGATGCAACGCCTTGATATATCGGAGCTTGCTCCGACGCGCTGCTCGCGCGTTTCATGGCGGCAGAGCCGCATGGCTTGAACTTGACGGTGACGTCAAGTGAAGATAGATGATTGCTGCGCCGCAAGGCGTACAGAACCCGGCTTACAAGTCCAGTCATAAAAAAGCATTTCAATACGTCACTCACCTTGAGCCGTATTGAAATGCTTTTTTATTTTGTACTATGCTTTTTTACGTAATCTTTATCCTATATATCGAAGCTCGATGTCAGAATTTGATATCAAAGCTTAATTCGACTTCTGCTCGCTATACTCGGCGTAAACCTCGGCAAGCCTATGGGGATAGTCGGTCATAATACCGTCTGCGCCTATGCTTATGAGTCTGTGCATTTCAGCCTTATCATTGATAGTCCAATAGTGAACCGCAATATTGTGCTTATGTGCAAAGTCAACGACGGTTTTCGTTCCAAGCTGGACGTAATAATCGTCCGTAGGGAGCTGAAATACGCATATACCGTCACGGAAGAATATATCAAGTCCAAAGGTCAGAGAGCCATAGAATTTAGCAACTCCCATAATTGCGGGAGAGTACATAAAGTTATCTGGCACAAGTCCCTTCTTTTGATACTCTCGGAAAAGATTGTATATTTCGCCGTGGAAGCTCGCTAAAACAACACGGTCAAAGGCATCGTACTTGCGAAGAAGCTCTAAAACAGCCTCAAATGCACGCTTGCCCGTATCGCCGCTTTGCTTTATTTCAACATTGATTCTGTTATTCGGGAATGCGATAAGAAGCTCCTCAAGCGTGGTTGCAAGAAAGACCTCATCGTCTCTTCCCTTACGGTCAATACCGTCTTTATATTCAACGTCAAGCGGTGTTACGGCTTCCCCCATCGAATTCTTAAACTTAACACGGTCGCCGATTAGCTTCTCGTTTTTAGTGGGATTAGTATATCCGAAATCAATTTTTTGAGCTATAAGGTCAGTATAATTCCAATCCTTGATTTCTCCCGTAACGTTAGTCTTTCTGTCAAGCGTCGTATCGTGAGAAAGAATAATCACTCCGTCCTTCGTAATGCTGACGTCGGTCTCCATCATAACTCTCTTATCAACGCTGTACGCATTACAGAACGCCTCAAAGGTATTATCGGGGAATTCCTTATTTCCGCCTCCGTGAGCAATAAGTATCGGTAAATCGCCGTCCCTCATCATCGGGTTGTCGCCCGCAAAGTTTTTCGGGCGCGGCAGAACCGCAACCACAGCGTAAGCTATAAGAAGGACTAGCAAAATCCAAGCTACAATTTTTTTGATTCGTGTTTTCGTTACCATATATTTTCTTTCGTTCGTTTTGTTGGAATTTTAAAAAACACGGTCGGAAAATCCTATACAGACTTTCCGACCGCAGTATTAAATATTACTATTATGCAAACTGAAATTTACAAATTAGTGGCAAATGCACTTCTCGGTATCTCTATCAAAGATGTGAATACGGGAAGCATCGATTGCAACTGTAATATCATCGCCGGACCTAGCCTGAGAACGAGATGATACTCTTGCGATAATGTTCTTACCGTTGGTAGCATCTTCCATACCCTCGAATGCAAGGTAGAGATAAATCTCAGCGCCCATAAGCTCGGTAACGTCTACGTTAACCTTCATAAGAGATTCTGACAAGGTCTGAATATACATAGGCTCGTCGTGAATTGCTTCGGGACGAATACCGAAGATAACTTCCTGGTCGATGTACTCCTTAAGCGCGGGATTGTTTGCCTTCTCGCTGGGGAGCTTAAGCTCGGTATTACCGAATTTAGCGTAAAGGTTATTACCCTTCTTCTCAAGCTTACCGTTGATGAAGTTCATCTGAGGTGTGCCTATGAAGCCTGCAACGAAGAGGTTGCAGGGAGAATCATAAAGGTTCTGAGGTGTGTCAACCTGCTGAATAAGACCGTCTCTCATAACAACGATACGGGAAGCCATCGTCATAGCTTCTACCTGGTCGTGCGTTACGTAGATGAAGGTGGTTTCAACCTTCTTGTGAAGCTTGGTAAGCTCGGTTCTCATGCTCGCACGAAGCTTTGCGTCAAGGTTGGAAAGCGGCTCGTCAAGAAGGAATACCTTGGGGTTACGTACGATAGCGCGGCCGAGAGCAACTCTCTGCTTCTGACCACCCGAAAGAGCCTTGGGACGACGGTCGAGAAGGTGGCTGATGTCAAGAATTCTTGCAGCTTCCTCAACTCTTTTCTTAATCTGCTCCTTGGGAACCTTACGGAGCTTAAGACCGAATGCCATATTGTCAAATACCGTCATATGAGGATAAAGAGCGTAGTTCTGGAATACCATCGCTATATCTCTGTCCTTAGGAGCAACGTCGTTAACGTATCTATCGCCTATGTAGAGCTCGCCTTCGGAAATTTCCTCAAGTCCTGCTATCATACGAAGGGTGGTAGACTTACCGCATCCGGAAGGACCAACGAAGATAACAAATTCCTTGTCCTGAATGTCAAGACAAAAGTCGGAAACCGCGGTAACGCCACCGGGATACTTCTTGTAGATATGCTTAAGTGATAAACTTGCCATTTTTTTCTCCCCGCCAACAAAGGCTATATTATGTAGATTTTACGGATATTTTCATAAAAAACTGAGTGTAAAAACACTCAAACAGGAAAATA
>JAZNKD010000033.1:0-26521 GCA_045578385.1 Eubacteriales bacterium
ACGGTGGACTTCTGTGACACCCTGGCAGAGATTCTGCGAACTGCCAAGCTTGAACAGCACAAAAACCGATTCAAATATGGCGAGCTATTCTGCCTTAACTACTACGTTGAGGTTAAGGAGAAAGACCGTACATACTACGAGGTCTATACGCTTCCGAGAAACGAGAAGGTTCCCGATGGCTACAAGGAGATATCCTTTGTGTGCCTCAGACCTGACGGAGCGTATGAAGCACCAAGCACGATCGGTATTATGTGCAAACGGGCAAGCAAAAAGGTAGAGGGACTCGAAGGGTTTCATTTCCACCAACTGCGTCATACATTCACGAGCAATCTGCTCTCAAACGGAGCGGCACCGAAGGATGTGCAGGAGCTTTTAGGTCACTCTGATGTCAGTACCACGATGAATGTCTACGCTCACTCTACAAGAGAGGCGAAGCGTACTTCCGCACGACTGCTCGATAAGGTAGTTAGCGGTTAGATATAAAAAGTTTCCCTTATTTTCGCTCATAAGGGCAAAAACAAGGGAAAATACATAACAGTTGAGTTTGTAATCAACGAAAAGCCCAGTAATATCAAGGGTTTTTAGAGTGTAGGACAGTTATTGTCTGATAAATTGGAATTGGATGAAAGTTAAACTAGTGTTTCTGTTCTTCGTTTTCTTCATTTGCGTACTTTTTGAAAAAGTTTGACAACTGCTCGTCATAGCACCCGATAACACAAAATATCAATCCAAGTGGTACACCTATGATAAACAAGACATACCCAAAATCACCTTCGTACATAATTGCTCCCATTAACGCAATCATCAAAAAAGCGATGCCAAGCAACATTTTCTTTAGCCCTTTCATATTGTAAGATCTCCTTTCATATTATTCAAGCAAACAAAAAGGAAGCCATCTTCGGATAGCTTCCGTAAATTCTATGTTCTTCCCAACATCTGTGTGTCGGGCATTCCTACGTTGGCATTATCCAAATCAGGTTCTCGGTCGAAGGTCACACCTTCCTCTCAGCCTGTATACAAGCTCCCGTTCGTTTGATTGTGAGTATATTATATATCATTTTATCCAAATTTGCAATAGCTTTCAATAATCTTTGCTAAAATATTTTCACCGCCAATTCAAGTTTATCGATTAGTTAGATTATACCATAAAAACGGCAAAAAGTAAATAGGACGGTGGGGTTCTTTACAAATTGAACCGCCCTTTTTGATTATAGCAAATCGTGATCGATTGTTCAGAGGCTCTTGACTTTGTATTCTTTGAAAATATGAACGTAGATATTAGAGTGATTTCGGTATTGCAATGACCGAGGTGCTCGGAAATAATAAGGAAGATGTGAAGTTTTCGCTATCGCGAAAGTGAAGTTGCAAGCAGTGAAGTTTAGGCTGTTGCCTAAGTGAAGTTAAATTTGTCACTTCGCCGTTAGGCGAAACTTCACTCACGAAGTGAACTTCACTATTGAAGATAACTTCACTTGCCCGTATGGGCAAATTTAGTTGTTCTCAAAGAGATAACAAAAAATGCCCTGCGTGAGCAGAGCATTTTTTGTATTCGACAAAGTCGAAATTATCTCTTTGAGTTTTTAGAACACTGTTTGATATCGTGAATATGCTCCCTGCGAGCCACGCCTCTTGCGAGGCGGTGCTACGCACTTTGTTTTGCTGACCGCAAAACGCTCGAGGAGCAATCTGCACTCGCTCGCTGACAAGCGAGCTTGACGCCTCGCTTCGTTTTGATTATCGTGAGTATCGTCGCATAAACTGTTGCACCAAATTTGCACCAAAAATCACACCAATATTCAACTCTAAAATTTAATTATTCAAAGTCTTAAATAATGCTTTCTTGCTTCTCAAAAGATTTATCCCAAGCAGAGCGACAATCACGCACACGGCAGAGCCGAGAGCGGCGTTCATAATTACTATTTCGGCTTCGGTCATTCCCTCGAAAGATACGAGCATCGAGCGTTGCAATGCGAATATCGAAACGAAAGCATCCGCAAAGGATATGTTTCGGAGTGTGATAAGTGTTGCCGACGTACTGGGACGACTTTTTATGAGTTTTATTGTCGCAAGCGTAATCTTGGTAAAGGCATAAGCCGCCATTGCTATCATCACGATCATATGAAGCTCGTGCCCTCTATCTCGGATCGCCGATAGTATAACAGTTCCGGCAAGAGGGATAGACAGTATTATTAGCATCCACCCCGTAAACTTGGTAATGAAACGCTCTTTGGATTTGGAGCGCAGCACCATAAAACGAACAATACTTAAAACGAGATAGTATGAGCCGAGCGTTAGCAACCACCACGAACTTGTAACCAATCCCAGTACATGATGATAGATTGCGAACGCTATGTTGAATGTTAGACTTGCGAGAGCAAGGTTCAAAGTCCTATTCATTTACATTCCTCTCGCCCATCACACAATCGGTGATGACCTTAATAACCATTTTCAGATCTTCGGAACAGCTCTTGTCAAGCCATTCCATAACAATCGCAAATACGCCAGTTAGATAGAATTTCATCACATAGGCATGTTCCGCCTCGGGAACGCAAAATCGAGCAAGTATAGGACTAAAGATATGCTCAAACATTTTTCGATACACTTCGTCCATATGCATCGAATGAAAGTGTTTGATAGATACCTTAAATAAACGCTGATTGTCCTTGATAAATGTCAAATACGGCGTAAGATACTCATCCGTGATAAACAAAAGCTCCTCACGCTTGCAAGTTTCAAATTGCAGAGATATGCGTTGCTTGTCTATCCCGTAGTATGCGAGGTATTTGTCAATGATATAGCGTGTAGTTTCCTTTAGTAAATCCGAGATGTTATCGTAATGCAGGTAAAATGTGGAACGGTTTACCCCTGCTGTTTCGCATATCTCCTTAATAGTGATGTATTCAAAATCCTTCTTTTCAAGTAGCGTAATGAGGGCTTCATCCATTCTGATTGCCGTATTAAAGTATTTACTTTCGTTCTTGTTCATAAGACAGCCCTCCGTGAATGCTTATTCGTCCTCACTAATCTCTCTCGCAAGCTCCACAATCTCATAAGCGTACTTCTTTTTGCCGTTTTCAAGCATTTTTTTGTAGATCGGATAGTTTACACCGCATCCAATAATACCGATAACGCCAACGAGAATGCCAATTACCATACCGATAATACCGCTACCGAGAACTTGCATTGCAAAACACATTCCCGTGCCCAATACGAGCGATGAAATAATGCCGAAGGTGTAGGTGAAAATAGTTGCGGGCATCTTTGCTTTTCTGTCGAGTTTGCGAAGTGCTACAATTTTGGAGCTGTCCTTTGGAGCGTACTCTTTTGCGATGGATTCTGCGTAAATCTTGTCTGTGTTCATTTTGTTTCTCCTTTTCGGTTGTTTTCAGTGTGACTTTATTATATCAACCGCAAAAGAAAAACGAAACAACAAGATTTGCATAATGTGTTGATTTAAGTAAATTATATCATAAAACTGCCAAAAATGAAATAGGACGACGGGGTTCTTTACAAATTGTACCGCCCTTTTTGATTATAGCAAATCGTGTTCGATAGATTCAGCCATTTTGGCTTTGTATTCTTTGAAGATGTGAACGTAGATATTAGAGGTAATTTCGGTATTGCAATGACCGAGGTGCTTGGTAATTGTAGGGAAGAGGTGAAGTTTTCGCTGCCGCGAAAGTGAAGTTGCTACGCGAACCCCAAAAAACTCGACTTCGCTCGTTTCGAGGAAGCCCATACGCAGTGAAGTTTGGGCTATGCCCAAGTGAAGTTAAATTTGCCACTTCGCCTTTAGGCGAAACTACACTCACGAAGTGAACTTCACTATCAAAGATAACTTCACTTGCTCGCAAGGGCAAATTTAGTTGTTCTCAAAGAGATAATAAAAAATGCCCTGCGTGAGCAGAGCATTTTTTGTATTCGACAAAGTCGAAATTATCTCTTCGAGAACTGAGGTGCGCGACGAGCAGCCTTGAGTCCGTACTTCTTTCTTTCCTTCATACGAGGGTCACGAGTAAGGAATCCTGCCTTCTTGAGAAGGGGCTTGTAAGCCTCGTCAGCAACGAGGAGCGCACGAGCAACACCGTGACGGATAGCGCCTGCCTGACCGGAGAAGCCACCGCCGCAAACGTTTGCAACAATGTCAAACTTACCAACAGTTTCGGTAACACCGAAGGGCTGGTTTACGATGAGCTTGAGAGTATCAAGACCAAAGTAGTTATCAATATCTCTTCCGTTGATGGTAACGTTACCGGTACCGGGATAGAGACGAACTCTTGCAACAGACTTCTTTCTTCTGCCTGTGCCGTAGAAATAAGGTTTAGCACTTGTGTACATCTTCAAAATCCTCCCTATTAGTCAATTACAATGGGCTGCTGAGCTGCCTGCTTGTGATCAGCGTCTTTGTAAACGTGAAGACGAGTGAAAGCCTTAGCGCCGAGAGTGTTGTGAGGGAGCATACCCTTAACTGCAAGCTCCATAGCGAACTCGGGACGGGTAGCCATAAGAGTCTTGTACTGTACTTCCTTGAGACCGCCGATATAACCGGAGTGGTGACGGTAGTACTTCTGCTCAAGCTTCTTTCCGGAGAGAGTAGCCTTTGCTGCGTTTACGATGATAACGAACTCACCGCAATCTGCGTGAGGTGTGAACTCAGGTCTGTGCTTACCGCGAAGAATGTTAGCAGCCTTAACTGCGGTCTTACCGAGAGGCTTGCCTGCGGCATCAATAACATACCATTTGCGTTCAATGGTTTCTGCTTTTGCCATAAATGTGGACATTTTTAGATCCTCCTGTTTTTTGTTTGCGGAGCGAATTGCTCCAACCTTTTTTAAAAGCCTAGTTATTATAACATAAGGAATATAGTTTGTCAACACTTTTTTGAAACTTTTTTGCATCAAACCGATTTACAAAACTCAAAGCTCGCAAAATCTCGCGATATCTCGTTTTTTCTCTTTTTTTCTCGTTTGCGATTTATAAAAATTTCTTTGAGTTTTTTACACAAACTGCACAAAAACGCCATAAATCACACAAGAGGTACCGTTTTCACAGTACCTCTTGTTCGTCATATTTAATTTGAACGTTTGGATAAGCATCGTTTTGCTCAAAAATATTTATAATAGAGCCGACGGGTGTAATGATTGAGAAAATCGCTTAGTTATTTTCCTTTTAACTGAGTATATTACTCTGTAGATTATATTTGTTTATGAACGCTTTTGTATTCGTCGTAATAACGGTAGTATGGGCAGCCTTTTGTATTAAGACTGAGAAAATCACCCATTTCATCTTCGTCGAGTGAAAGCGTGCAGCTGTAAGAGTCGGTGTATTCGTCATATTGATAAAATTCACAGCTATCGCAGCTTGCTTTATGCTTAAATCCGTATTTTGAAAAATCCATATGCTATCAGAAAAGAGCGCCGATAATAAGTATGAGTACTATAAGTGCTGCAGCACCTATAGAGCAGGCAATATAAAATCTCTTGTTGTCATAAGTTCTAGGTACTTCGGGAATCCGCTCCTCTGGGGAAACGGCGGTAAATGCATCTTCTGCATTTCCTGTTTCGTCAAGCTTTTCACAGAGCTCATTCATACTATCGCGCATAACGTTAACCTCTCGGAGCATTTCTTCGGGTGATACATCACCGTCAGTGATGCTGAGAGCGCATTCAAGAATGAGCTTCTCCTCAGATTTTTCTGTGCCTACGGAAATTTCTCCGGAAATAAGTGCCGCTTTTGAAATGTCGTCGGGCGTAAGTTCGATTAAATCATGATCAGCAATAAAGCATTTTATATCTGCAGTAAGTCCTTTTTCAACAGCTTTCTTGGAAATGTCCTCAAGTGCGAGCGAAAGCGCGTCGCGAGCTTCAATAACAGTCATTTGTATTCTCCTTCAAATTTATTGTAACAGTGTTTTAATAAGCAAAACTATAAATACGATAGCAATAAGCGAAAACGTGCATATTTTGGTGTACTTCGTCAGCTTGTCGAGCTTTTCTTCAAGCTCTTTTACCTTTTGCTTGTTTTCCTCGTCGATTCTGTCCGACTCGGCGGTAATATATTCCTCGGTCGATTCAGCAGAGGAGAGTCCTTTGATAAATTCGTTTACTTCCTTTTCAAAATTTGCAAACTCGTCATCAAGCTCCTCGGAATTTTTTACTTTGCTTCCCTTGATATCGCAGAGAAGACCGAGGGAAACGAGCGGGTCTTCTTCTCCGTCGCGTCCCTTGATGCGTATTTCCAAATCTCCTATAAGAGATGTTTCACCTTTTTCATTATAATCCGGGGATTCATTCATATCGTCGTCGCAGTAGGAAAGGGTTTGCTTTATAGAAAGCCCCTCGCTGTTTTTTGCGCTCTCGATAAGAGCCTTGGCTTCCGAGAGCTTCTTGTCAAATAATTCTCTTATTTCCAAATGCGTCATTTTCACGTATCCTTTACATATTTACAGTATTTTATCGTCAACTACTAGCCCTGACGTTGATTTCTTTATTCCGTAGTGCGTGGCAACTGCCATTTCAAAAAGCTTACTCCCGTCAATTCCTACACAGTTATCAATAGAATCCAGAAAAGCACTCGCAGCGGGATGAAAATCGGATGAAGTAACAAAAATACCCCTCGAGCCTTGCCGCGCGCAAACTGCGCCGTAAAATCCGCGCACCGTAGTTTCGTTGGTTGTGTCGGAACGGTTTTTAGTCTGCACCATAATGGTTTCCTTGAATCCGAGGCAGTCAAGCGTTTCGATAATTCCGTCAATACCGCCGTCTGCGGAGCCGCCCGTAGTGGAATTGGATAAAATTTTCTTTCCGTTTAAAGAGAGATATTTTTCGAGAAGTGTCATAAAGAACGTCTCGAAAAATTCTCCGCCTTTTCTGTGAAGCCTGGTCAAAAATGACGTTTTGAGCGCAAGCATAGCGTTTATATCATCAATTTTGGCAGCAATTTTGACTGCTAAAGAATAACGCGAATCCTTGAACTGAAGCACTCCGTTTCGAACACCTCGACGCAGAGCGTCACCCATATATGCAAAAAGTTTGTTATCGTCTTTTTCTGTAACAGTTTTATCAGTACCGAATACCCGTGTTAATTCTTTTCGTATTGCAGACTTAGTCATAGAAGTGCCGTCGAGCATCCTTAGAATTTCGCTTTCGCATCTTTCGCAGCGTATAATTATGGGCTTTTGGTCTGCGGCATAATAGAGTCCTTCGGCATCCTTGTATATCATTCCACGCTCACGCATCTCGGAAAGAGCTGCTCCTACAAGGCTTCTTTTGATATTTGCTCTGCCTGACGTGCTTTTGTCAAGAAGCTGCTCGCGGGTGAGTCCAAGTGAGGAAACGTAGGCGTCTATAAGCGCTCGCCTTGGTAACGGTCCGCGTTCAAGAATGTCGATGATTTTGATATAAATTGATTTATTACTCTTCATTGTTGCCACCTTTTTGCAAACTATTATTTGCATTTTTGCTCTTTAAACGCTTATTTAGTATAAAAAATACTTCGCATATCAACGGAGATAAAGTGATTATTCCCATAAAGTAAACGAAAGAATTCCCAATGAGAGAAAAGAGGGATTTGTGCGAAAGCATGGAGACTGAGCAATTTAAATATCCCGTTTCCAATGCCGGAATAGCGGAAAGCACGTCACCATTCGAGGTGATAAACGATGAAAGGCCCGTGTTAGCGCTTCTTGCAACGAATCTCCTGTTTTCAACGGCGCGCAGCCGCGCTTGGTTGTTGTGCATATATATTGCCGCAGAGTCGGAAAACCAGGAGTCGTTTGTACTTATGGCTAAAAGCTCTGCTCCGTCTTTTACCGAGTCGCGCGCAAGACTTTCATATATCGAGTCAAAGCATATAAGAGAACCTATATTACCGCTATCCGTGTCGAATACTGCGCTATCATTTCCGGGCATCCAATCATCTTCAAGTATGGCTATTTCTGTTAGGAAAGGAAGGCAGATTTCGATGAATCGGCGCATAGGCACGTATTCTCCGAACGGAACGAGATGTCGCTTGGCGTAAACGGTTTTCTCGCGTGTACCGTCGGGGTTATAGCATATTATGGCGTTTCTGTCAAGTTCCTCCGAGCCTTCGAGTGCGCCGACGAGAATGGTTATACCGTATTTCCTTGCGGTATCTGATATACGTGAGCAATAACTGCCGTTTTCCTTATATTTCATGGGGAGCGCGGTTTCTGCCCATATTACTACCTCAGCGCCGTTTTTTGCGGATTCTTCCGTAAGATTTATATGCCTGTTAAAAATATCTTCTTTATCGATAAACCATTTTTCCGTAGATGAAAAATTACCTTGAATAACGCCGATTGTGATTTTTTCGGAATTTTCTATCCGTTTTTCCTCTGCAAAATATAGGCCAATGCCGAGCGCTAGGTTAAAAAGGAAGACGGAAAGAGCTGAAATCGCATAAATTTTTTCAGCTTTCAATTTTTTTCTCGAGCTAATCGCCGCAAACGCGATAAGAGAATTCACTAAAATTATAACTGCCGTAACGAAATAAGAGCCAAAAAGCGATGCTGTCTGGATGTGATATAGTGAGTCGGCTTGGCCGAGCGATAGCCGTCCCCACGGAACTCCCCACCATCCGAGCGTTTGCGTAAACTCGTAAAACGGATATATAGCCGTAAGAGAGAGCGCGTTAATGAGAGAATATCTTTTTGCAAGGGTCGTCCGCGATATCGCCACGTAAAGAACGAAGACGAATCCGCCGAAAAGTGCTTGCAGCAATGGCAAACCGAACCACGCAACGATTATCACCAAAACAGAGTAAAAATTATTAAGTCCGGTAAAATCAAGAGGGTAAAGTGATATAAACCAATGGAAGCAAACCGCGTAGAAAATTTCAAAATAAAACAAACCGAATAAATAAGCGCGCCTAAACTTCAGTTTTTCAGTATCACAAAGAAACTTCAGAGCAATTACCATCGGTACAAGGCTTATCCATTCGAGAGTGCCGAAGTATTTGGAAAAGGTTACTGACAGTCCTGTAAAAACAGCACTTACAGCAAGCAGAAGAAAAATTTTAACTCTTTTATTCATTTCAAAGATTTAGCTTTCGTATTCGAAAAAAATTACGGTGGGAGAATGCCGTTCTTTGCTTTTTAACCTTTCCCACCAAACCACTTTAATTATATAGGATTTTCGTTAGTTTGTCAATGATTTTAATTATTTGTTTTCTTTTATTTATTTAAATATTGATTTTTCTGAAAGTATATGTTAAAATGTATGTTGGCTTAATATGTCGAGTATAGCACTTGAATAAAATTCGTCAAAGCGAGGGGGAGCATATGGTAAAAATAACCGGGATTGAGGCAGTCAGTATTGCAGAAGAAAAAAATATTGCAGTAAACGACGTTCTTATATCGATAAATGGCAACGAAATTATAGATGTGCTTGATTACCGCTTTTATCTCGCGGAGAAATATGTAACTCTTTTGCTTGAAAGAGACGGAAAAGAATATACGGTCTCTATAAATAAGGATGAGTATGACGATATCGGACTCTGCTTTGAAACTCCGCTTATGGATAAAAAGCATACGTGTAAAAACGGATGTATTTTCTGCTTCATAGATCAAAATCCAAAAGGGCTTCGCGAGTCGCTTTATTTTAAAGATGACGATTCAAGGCTTTCGTTTATTCACGGTAATTACGTAACGCTGACGAATATGACCGAAAAGGATGTTGAGCGCATTGTTAAAATGAGATTTTCTCCCATCAACATTTCGGTTCATACGACTAATCCCGAGCTTCGCGTGAAGATGATGAAAAACAAGCACGCAGGCGAGGTTTTAAAATATCTCGATAACTTCAAGTCGGCAGGGCTTTCTATGTGCGGTCAGGTCGTGCTTTGCCGCGGTGTAAACGATAACGGTGAGCTTTTGCGTACTATGAACGACCTTTCGCAGTACTATCCCGAGATGGGGAGCGTGTCGATAGTTCCCGCAGGTCTCACCAAATTCCGCGACGGTCTGTACCCATTGTCTGACTTTACCGCGCGCGAGGCAAGGGAAATAATTGCAATGATTGATTCGGTAGGTGAGCAAATGCTCGAAAGATACGGTTCTAGAATCTTTTTTGCGGCAGACGAGTTTTATCTAAAAGCGGGACTTGATATACCCGACGAGGATTATTACGAGGGATATCCGCAAATAGAGAACGGGGTAGGTATGATACGCTCGTTTATCGAGGAGTTCGGTATCGCGTGGGACGATATATCCGATATGAGAGACTCGCTGAAAGCTCCTCGCACGGTGTCCGTTGCTACCGGCGTTGCCTCGTATGAGCTTATACGCGGTATCGCGAAAAAGCTTTCGCGTTTTATCCGTGGACTTGATATAAAGGTCTACAAAATAGAGAATGAATTTTACGGAAAAAGCATAACGGTTTCGGGACTTCTTACCGGAACCGATATCTATAAGCAGCTTTCGGGTAAGGAGCTTGGAGAGGAGCTTTTCATTCCCGCAAACTGTCTGCGTGACGGCGAGGACGTATTCCTCTGCGGTATGACGCTCGCGGAGCTTTCAGAGAAGCTTGGCGTTAAAATTTCCGTAAGCGAAAACGACGGATACGAGTTTGTAAGAGCTATGCTCGGAGAAGATAACTAAAACTTTGAAGCCTTTGCCGAACATACGGACAGGCTGTCAGAAAGGATGAATAAGAATGGCTAAACCAATCGTTGCCATAGTCGGCAGACCAAATGTTGGCAAAAGCACACTTTTTAATAAAATTATCGGTGAGCGCAGATCTATAGTTGAGGACACTCCCGGTGTGACGAGAGACAGAATTTATGCTGATGCCGAATGGAACAGTAAAAAGTTCATACTTATTGATACGGGCGGTATTGAGCCCAAAAGCGAGGATACCATACTTAAGCAGATGCGTATGCAGGCTGAAATTGCAGTTGCAACTGCGGATGTAATAGTATTCCTTTGCGACGTGCGAGCAGGACTTCTTGCGGACGATAAGGATATCGCGGTAATGCTTAAAAAATCAGGTAAGCCTATAATACTTTGCGTCAACAAAGTGGATAGAGTAGGAGACGTTCCGTTTGAGTTTTATGAGTTTTACGAGCTTGGCTTTGAGCGCGATCCGATAGCTATATCATCGCTTCACGGTACGGGCTCCGGTGACTTACTTGACGCTATAATCGAAGAGTGCGATTTTCCGGAGGAAAATGAAGAAGATGACACGATTATAAATGTGGCGGTCATTGGCAAACCCAACGCAGGTAAATCATCTATAATCAACCGTATGTGCGGGGAGGAGAGAATGATAGTCTCCGATATCGCGGGAACGACGAGAGATGCGGTAGATACCCTGGTTGAAAATCAGTACGGCAAATATAATTTCATAGATACCGCAGGTATAAGACGTAAAGCTAAGGTAGAGGACAGAATTGAGAAATTCAGCGTTCTTAGAGCTAATATGGCCGTTGAACGCGCAAACGTAGTTCTTCTTATGATAGACGGTAAGGACGGTATTACCGAGCAGGACGAGAAAATAGCAGGAATTGCGCATGAGGCAGGCAAGGCTTGCATAATAGTCGTAAATAAATGGGATGCCGTAGAAAAAGATAACAGCACGACGAAGGAAGTTACCAACAGAATAAGAACGGCTTTAGCGTATATGCCTTATGCGCCGATACTTTTTGTTTCCGCGCTTACAGGACAGAGAGTTATGAACATCTACTCAATGATAAACGGCGTTTATGAGTCGTCTTGCCACAGAGTGTCAACCGGTATGCTCAACGACGTATTGAACGATGCCATGACGAGAGTTCAGCCTCCGTCCGATAAGGGAAAGAGGCTCAAAATATATTATATGACTCAGACTGCAGTGTGCCCGCCAACGTTTGTAATCTTCTGTAACAGTGAGGAGCTTTTCCATTTCTCTTACAGAAGATATATTGAAAACTGTCTTAGGGACACTTTTGGCTTTGAAGGAACTCCGATAAAGCTGATAATAAGGCAAAAGGGCGATAAAGAGGGCGATTAATTCAACACGGTGTACCTTTACCGTGAATGGTTAAACTCCAAGAAAGGAGAATAAAATGTTTATAGATAATATAAAAATCTATCTCAAGGCGGGCGACGGCGGTAATGGAGCAGTTGCTTTCCATAGAGAAAAATACGTGAATGCCGGCGGTCCTGACGGCGGTGACGGCGGCAGAGGCGGAAACGTAATATTTAAGGTTGATACGGGAGCCAATACACTTCTTGCATTCAGATACAAAAGAAAGTTCGTTGCCGAAAACGGTGATAATGGAAACGGCGGAAAGCGCCACGGTAAAAACGGCGCAGATATCGTTATACCCGTCCCACCCGGAACACTTATTAAGGATCCGGAAAGCGGAAAAATAATATTTGATATGGCATCTGCGGACGAGTACGTTATATGCAAGGGTGGCAGAGGTGGCTGGGGAAACCGGCACTTTGCAACCCCGACCCGTCAGATTCCCCGTTTCGCAAAAAGTGGTACCAAGGGCGAGGAAAGGGAAGTGTTACTTGAGCTTAAAATGCTTGCCGAGGTAGGACTTATAGGCTTCCCCAACGTAGGAAAATCATCAATACTTTCGAGAATAAGCTCCGCAAAGCCTAAAATAGCAAACTATCACTTTACTACCCTTTCTCCAAATCTGGGAGTTGTGTCCGTAGACGGCGGAAAAGGATTCCTTGCAGCTGATATCCCCGGGCTAATCGAAGGAGCTTCCGAGGGACTTGGACTTGGTCACGCGTTCTTGAGACATGTTGACAGATGCAGACTGCTTCTTCACGTGGTAGACCTTTCCTGCGCAGATGGCAGAGATCCGATATCGGACGTAAAAAAGATCGACGAGGAGCTTATGAAGTATTCTGCTGAGCTTGCTACGCGCCCGCAGATAATAGTTGCGAACAAAATAGATTCCGTTCTTATGGACGACGAAGAGTACGTTAAAGATTTCCTCGAATTCTGTCGTGAAACTGGCAGAACTGTCGTTCCTGTGTCTGCGGTTACGGGAGAAGGACTTTCTGATATGGTTGCTCTTGCTGCGGATAGGCTTAAGGATCTTCCGCCTCTTACGGTATACGAGCCGGAATATATGCCTGAGGATGACGTTAAGGTATCAAGCGAGGATATTATGAAAACCACGGTGCGCCGCGAGAACGATAAATTTGTCGTTGAAGGTGAATGGCTGTTTAATTTTATGGCAAATATCAACTTTTCAGACTACGAATCTCTTAATTTCTTCCAGAGAGTGCTTATCAAGAACGGAGTTATAGAAAAGCTCCGCGAGGCAGGCGTTGAGGAAGGCGATACGGTCAGCATATACGATTTTGAATTTGATTTCGTATATTAATTGAAAGCTGCAGCTTTGCTGAATAGAGGTAAATATGTTTTTCGAGTTACTGAAAAAAACAAGGACGTACAGACGTTTTGATATATCAAAACCCATCACGGATACGGCCCTTAATAAAATTATCGAATCTGCAAGATACGTTGCTTCGGCAGGAAATCTTCAGAGAATAAGATACGTTACTGTAGGAAAAGACCACTCCCCAGAGCTGTTTTCTCATATAACTCTCGGCGGATATCTTCCGAAAGATAAAAAGCCAAATGAAGAAGTAGCGCCAACGGCTTATGCAGTTTTATGCACTGCAGCCGATGCGCCCGATATTAATCTTTCAATAGATATTGGTATAGCAGCCGAGGCAATAGCACTTTCCGCAGCCGATATGGGTATAGGCTCTTGCATGGTTCGGAATTTCGATAAAGAATATTTTGCGTCACTCGTCGCGGATACGGGGTATTCCCCAATTTTAGTTATTGCTTTGGGATATCCCGCAGAGTGTGTAAGCATTGTTGATGCGGCTCTTTGCGATGACCTAAAATACTATAAAAATAAAGATGACGTAAATGTCGTTCCTAAATTGACGGCAAACGAAATGGTTATCAAAAGAATCAATTAATGTAAATAAAAGTGTGCAAAAACGCCTTAAAACGAGTTTTTGCACACTTATTGTTAAAAAATACCGAACGCTTGATTTATACCTTTTGCTATAATTTTCGATGATACTTCAACTATGAAATCGATATCCCTCGGCGTAACGAACATTTCTTCTTTCGGAAAAAGCGAGCTATGTTCGTCAGCTTTATTTTCAAAGAGCAGTTTGGTGTTTATAACCGTTGGCACTCCGATCGCTATAACGTGAGTACCGAGTGTTCTTATATTCAGCGGTTTCCTTCTGTTTCCTATACCTGCCCCGGGAAATATTCCCGTGTCGGATATCTGAATTGTTTTACCGAGTCTTTCGTGGGATTTAGATGCTAAGGAATCTATGGCTATAACGGCATCGGGTTCTATTTTTTCGCAAACCGCCGTAATAATTTCTGAAGCTTCCATACCCGTTTTTGACATAACGCCGGGAGCGCATACTGCGATTTCGGAGCAGCCTATATCCGAAAGCATACCTTTTTCAATATTATTTATGTGCATTGTGGCGTTTATTCTTTCTGCAACTCTCGGTCCGACTGAGTCGGGCGTTAAATCTCTGTTTCCAAGTGCCGCAACCAGTAATCTGTCAGGCCTTACTCCGAGATTATCAACAATTATGCAAAGTTCTTTAGCTATTTCGTTTGCAGCATCCTCTATGTCTTCTTCGTCAAATTTGTCCAGATTACGCAAGTTAAGAGTATTGTAGTTTCCGATAGGTCTCCCGATGGATCTGGCTCCTGCTTCATCACTTATTTTGATTCTTTCCCAACTAAATCCCCCGACGGTGTCGCGGCTGAATTTTACGCCGGGCAGAGTGGTGTTCGCTCGTTTCCTTTCGCAAGCCAGGTCGGATTCCGCACAGTAATTTAAATTTTCATAGTCGCCAAGCATATTAAGTCCTCCGTAAAATAAATTTGCATTTTCAATTACAATGCTTGACATTTTTTTGAATTTTATTCGTCGTACGCATTTTATAGCACCAAAATATACAATGTTTTGAGAAAAAGATTGTGCATTTCAACGAAAATCTTGTTTAATAAAATAAAACATTGAAAAAATTATGCGTTTGTGGTAAAATGTGTAATTGAAGAAGTATGAATTCGTATTAATTTTGGAGGACAAAAAACAGATATGAAAAAAATTCTTAGTTTGATTCTCACTTTTGCGCTCCTCGCATCGTGTCTTCTTTGCCTTGCATCGTGCGGTGAGCCGAAGGATGACGGAGCTGAGATATCGGTTTATCTTGGAGAGAGAGTTTACGACTTGGATCCAACCGATTATTATGTTGACAGTAATGCCGAGCAGCTTATGGCGCTTCTGTACGATCCTTTGTTCAGCGTTAACAAAAAAGGTAAGCTTAAGCTTGACGGTGCTGCCGAGGATTATGAGGTTGATGAGGATGAGCGTACTATTGTAATAACTCTCAAAGAGTCGTATTGGTCTGATTCGGAGCCTGTAAAACCCGATGATTTCATCTACGCGTGGCGTAGCATCTTGCTTGAGCCTACCGAAGCAAATCCCGCAGCCGCTCTCCTTTACGATATTGAGGGCGCATGGGATATAAAGAGCGGTAACGTATCCGTATATACTTTCGGAGCAGAGAAAACGGGTGAGCGCGAATTAACGATAAAATACCGTGAGGGTGCTGATTATAAGCAGCTTCTTAAGAATCTTGCTTCGGTTGCTACAGCGCCTGTTCGTCAGGATATTATTACGGAGCTTACTAGCGGTTATTGGGCTAAGTTTGAGAACATAAATACTGCAGTTACAAACGGTCCGTTTTGTATAGGTGAGTTTGCAGATGATAATAAAACGGGCGAGCATTTCTTCACTCTTTCGCGTAATATCGGTTATCATCAGTCACTCGAAGTAAGAAACTATACAAAAATAGTAAGACCCTCAAAGCTTGTTTCGTTTATTGATCCCATCAACGGTGAGCGCAAGCTCAGCTATGACGATATCGCAGAAAAGACCGTGTTCTATATGTCCGATGCAAGTCTTGAAGACAGAGCTGCAAATAAGGATAAAGCTATGGTTAGCGACGATCTTTCCACCTATACATACGTGTTCAATATGGAAAATCCTCTCTTTGCTGACGTAAGAGTAAGACAGGCTCTTTCTATGGTTATAGACCGTAATGCAATTATTGAGAAAATCGTGTTTGGCAAGGCGGCAACAGGATTTATTCCCGAGGCTGTTCTCGATACTAATACCGGTTCTTCCTTTGCAACGGGAAATCTTATTTCTAAAGAATCTAAGGAAGATGAAGCTAAAGAACTCCTTAAGGACGTAGATTTCGGCGGTCTTAAAAAGGAATTCACCTTAACTGTAAATGATGACGAGGAATCGCGTGCTATAGCAGAAATTGCGGTTGCAGCTTGGAAAAGGCTCGGATTCAACGTTAAGGTTGAAAAGCTTGGAGCTAAGAAGACAGAGATAGTAAGTGAATCGGATAATATCAAGTTCTCAGATTCAAAGATTCAAGTTTTGGTTAACGATGCTACTCGCGGTGAGAAGAAGTTTGACGTTGTAGCTGTTGATTGGCAGATGTATTCTACCGATGCATTCGTAGCACTCAGCGCGTTCTCCACCGATTACAGCGGATGCGGTGTTGAGCTTCCGAATGATGACAAGAAATATGGAAGCTTCGGCGGATATGAAAGTTCTGAGTACGACGCTCTTATCGATGCTGCTTTCAAGGCAGATAGCAAAGCAAAAAGAAGCGAATATCTTCATGACGCAGAAGAAATGCTCGTAGAGTCAGCATGCATAATTCCTCTTGTATTTAATCAGAGCTTTGCATTTGTCGGACGCGATCTTTCTAAGGTTGAGTTTGACGGATATGGCAACTTTGTCTTCACGGATACAAAGCAGAAACATTACAGAGACTATCTTGAATAATAAATTGTTGCAATTTTTGGGGCCGTCTCGGATTTTAATTTGAGACGTCCCCAATTATTTATAAAAAGGTGCTATATATGAAAAAAAAGACTGGCTTTAAGCTTAGCAGCTTAACAGACATTAAAATATTTCTCCTTTTCCTTCTGGATAACATACGCTATCCCATAGATTATATGACGCTGTCGAAGATTATCAGTGACAACGTTGAGGAAGTAACCTTCGATTATGAAGAATGCCTGCGTGAGCTTGCAGATTCGGAGCATCTATTCTTCGATGAAATAGACGGGGAGCGTTTCTATATGATTTCCGATAGTGGCAGACTTATAGCTGCTGAGTTGTATGACAGACTTGATCCGGCTTTTCGTGAAGCCAGTATTAAGTCCGCGGCAAAGTATATATCTTTATCTAAAAGTAACGCAACTATATCTTCTAAGATAGTAGAGCTTGCAGACAAGAGATTTGAGGTAACAATCGGTGCAAAAGACGGACACGGGCAGATTTTTTCCGTATCGGTTGTTGTTAATTCTAGAACTCAGGCAGAAAAAATGATAGCTACTTTTGAGGCAAATCCCGATCAGGTGCACAAGGGAATTTTGTTCTGTCTTACCGGAAAAATAGAGTACATTTCATAATTTGCACTGATAGAGAAATATCCGGTTGCTTTGTTAACATTGTTCTTGATTTGTTCAACTTTTATTGACTGTCTTTTGTACAAATAAACAAAAATACACCGCTATATTGAAAAATATTGTTCATTTTACGTGAAAAAGGCAAAAATTTTTGAATAAAAGTATTGACAAAAAATGTGTTTATAGTTATAATGTACTATATAACGTACGGAGAGAATATGAATTCTTTTAAAAAATCAGATATTTCAAGGCTTCTTTATATGATAAGATGCACAGAAGATGCTGACCATGCATTTTCGGAGCTTGTTTTGAGATATACGCCTCTGTTACGCGCAAGAATCGCTATGTATTCCTTTTCGGAGAGCGAGTATTCTGAGGCAATGCAGGAAGCAAGTATAGCATTACATAGTGCCGCTTTGACGTATGATTCCGATAAGTGTGACGGGGTAACTTTTGGTCTTTATGCAGGTGTTTGCATATCGAATAGGCTGAAAAGCTTACTTCGCAAAAATGCCAGAGATTCTCAGGACACCGATTTAACCTCGGAGACTGAGAAGATTGCTTCAGGTCACGATGTTGAGTCTTATGTAGCTACGAGAGATTTGTGCGAGCGCGTTATGCGTGCTGCAAAGGGGATCCTTTCCGATTTTGAATTTGAAGTGTTCCGTATGGGCTTTGAGCGATACTCCACCAAGGATATCGCGGAAAGTCTTGGCAGAACCCCTAAATCCATAGATAATGCTAAGTGGCGTATTTCACGAAGATTAAGGGAAAGCCGCGAGATATGCGATATACTATCGGATATTTATTAGTTTATATGCCCAAGTAGCTTAAGGGAGAGCGTTGTTTACAAAGGCGTCGGTTGGAATCCGTCTAAGGGCAAAAAATAAAACCTATTTTAAGTGAGGAAAAACAAACATGTTCCAGGACAAGACATTGAAGTGCAAAGATTGTGGCAATGATTTCGTGTTCACCGCAGGTGAGCAGGAGTTCTACGCATCCAAGGGCTTTGAAAATGAGCCTTCCAGATGCAAAGAGTGCCGTGCTGCAAAGAAGAATGCGCAGAAGGGTGCAAGAGAAATGTTCTCTGCTGTTTGCGTAGAGTGCGGTAGCGAATGCCAGGTGCCCTTCAAGCCCACCGAAGGAAAGCCTGTATATTGCAGCGCATGCTTCGCAGCTAAGAAAGAAGCTCAGGAATAATCTTAAGCTGAAAACGCAAAGGGTATCTGTGTACACAGATACCCTTTGCGTTTTTATCTTTAACTATTTTGCAACTTTTATCAATAATTACGGCGTTCCGACTTGGATATAGCCGACAATAAGAAAGTCGAAAATATATATAAAAATTTAAAAGTATACTGTACAAAATGAAAAAAGTATGCTATAATTATTCTGTGAAATTATAGTTATGTCAAAAAAGGACAAAAAATAATGGGAAATAAATACGAAAAAAATCCTTATACAAGGAAGTCTATCAAGGGTAAAAACGACTTTGCCGGAAAAAACGATAAAAGATACATGCGTAGGGATGAAGAGAGCGAAGCAACTGAAAGAGAAGGACTCATTATTGGCAGGAATGCAGTTCGTGAGCTGTTGGCGAACGGTCGAGACATTGAAAAGATATACGTTCAAAAAGGTGAACTTGAGGGATCGATAAATCTTCTTGTCGGTATGGCATCAGAAAAAAAGATACCTATTATCGAGCTTGAACGCTCAAAGCTCGACAAGATGTGTGCAGGTACGCGCCATCAGGGGATTATAGCAATCGCTTCGGAGCATAATTATTCATCTGTCGAGGAAATACTTGAATATGCTGAAAGTATCGGGCAACCACCCTTTGTAGTAATACTCGACGGAGTGGAAGATCCTCATAATCTTGGAGCAGTAATAAGAAGCGCGGAATGTATGGGTGCTCACGGTATAATTATTCCCAAACGCCGTGCAGTAGGGCTTACCGCTACGGTGGCAAAGGCATCTGCAGGTGCTATGATGCATATGCGTGTTGCAAAGGTGACGAATATTTCACAGACGATAGAGGATCTTAAAGAAAAAGGCTTATGGTTTTATGCTGCGGATATGGATGGAGAATCTGTTTATAAATCCGATCTCAAAGGCGCTGTAGGAATAGTCCTTGGCAGCGAGGGAGAGGGAATTTCCAGACTCGTTAAGCAAAAATGCGATTTTGTCGTGTCAATTCCTATGTACGGCAAAGTAAATTCTATGAACGTTTCCTGCGCTGCAGCCGTTATTCTTTCGGAAGTAGCAAGGCAAAAATGCAAGGAGGTGTAAGATTTGTCGGAAGCTAAAAATGACAATATGAAAACTATAGTTGACAAAATGGCGTCCGAATTCGTTGACGGTAGTGTTACAGAAAACGAAGACGGCAAGCTTGAATTTAACTTTCGCGCAGCTCCGCAGGCAACCGGACTTGTATTTGTTGAAGCAGATGACGCAGAGACTAATGATGAAAACGTATTTGAAAGCAGCGCGGGTGCTGCGGCTGAAGTAAAAGATGAAGCTTTTTCTGTTTTCGATATTCTGAATACAAATGAGAGCGTAAATAATGATGCTCCGGATGCTGAAGTTAATGATAATTCAAACGAGGAAGACGGAGATGAATTTATAATCCCCGACGTTTTTGATATAGCAGACGGAATAGAGACGTCGAATCCTGCTGATTCATATGTCAGGACTATATGGCGTCCTTATATGCCAAGATTTACTGAAGTTACCGATGAGAGACGTAAATCTGATGAAAAGGATTCAAGTACTGAATCTATGCCCGAAATCATTGAGGTTACTAAGGTTGAAGGCTCAAGCATTAAAATTGAGAGAATAGATACTTCCGGAACCGTTTTTGATGCGGCTGATCCTACTGCTGAAATTGACGCTCATATTCCGGATGCTGTTGTAGTTAAAATTCAGGGAAGAGCATCAACCTCAAAAGATAGTCTTAACGTCTTCAAGTTCTCCGATGGAAAGTCGGAAAAGGATAGCGTTGACGATTTATCCGACGAGGAGATAGAACGTCGTGAGATTACCGGGCTTACGGGGCATAAATGGGAAGAAAAGTCCGAATACGTGTCAGAAACTGCCGAAGATCAGATAGTTAAAGATGTATTTGAAGCATCTACGAAAAAAGACGAAGAATACCGTGTTATAGATCAGGTTTCCTACGCGGAAGAACGCGACGAAAGCTTTGTAGTTCCCGATATAAAATCCGATGAGCAGGAAATAGTTCCCGAGGGCTACGAAAAAAATGAAAAGCCGGCAGATGCCAGTGATACGAGCGAGTATAATTCTTTCTCTACGAGAGAGTCGTTTAAGGATAGATTTCTTGATTCAATTATGGCTGTCAGAATAAGACTTGTAGTTGCCATACTGCTATCAGCTGCAACTTTCGCATTTAGCATTTTTAAAGAAAGGATATGCGAATATTTCGGAATTTCAGGCAGCTTTGGTGCAGCTGCAATTATAGATGCGTGCTTTATTGCAAGCTTGTTCCTTATCACCGTTCCCGAAACTGCAAGAGCGGTTAAGCAACTGTTATTTGGTATTATAAGTCCTGAGTTGTCAGCATCGCTTGTGGGTGTTGCTGTATTTGGATATGCCGTTGCTATCGCAATAATAGCTCCTGTAGGCGGTAATTATCCACTATTTGCATCAATATATGCTATAATGGCGGTAAATTCGATTTTTGCGACGCATTGTTTACATACTGCACATTTTTCCGCCTTCAAAGTAGTTTCGGAAAAAGGAAACAAATCGATAATTGATAAGCCGTTTACAAGGACTCTTGAACTTGAAAATATAGCTTTAGACGGAGTTGTTGATGAGTATAAATCAAGATGCGCCAGAGTTTTTGATACGAATTTTGTTTCTGGGTTCTATGCTAATAGTAAAAGAAACTCTGAAAAGACAAAAAATAATATTTTGATACTCGCAATAGCATTCGGTGTTGCACTTGTATGTAGTATCGTTATGCTGTTCATAAAGGGAACCGTAAGCCCTGTATCAGCAATTTCTACATATGCGCTTGTCGTAGCTCTTTCTGTTCCCGCATTCTCTATACTTTCTCATAAGCTGCCGTTCTGTGATGCAGAAAAAGAAGCTTCTAAGTATGACGGTGCAATTATCGGTGAATGTACTCTTACCGATTATTCAGGCGTTGACGTAGTGGTATTTGAGGATACCGAAGTCTTCGGACCTGATGACGTTAAAATCAAAAGCGCAAGTGACAGACGCAGTGATTACATAGACTCTACTAGAAAAATGGCGTCGCTTTTTGCTGCGCTCGGCGGACCTCTTTCTCATGTGTTCGAAAATGCACTCAACAAAAAGTATTCTCCTGCTAAAGATGTCATCATAGAAGATGACGGAGCGGAGGGAACCGTTGAGAGTGAGCGTGTAATGGCAGGTACTGCAGAATATATGAGACGCCACGGTGTTAAAATACCTGCAGGAAACGACATTAAAACAGGTAGCACGCGGGTTATTTATGCCGCTGCAAACGGTGTGTTTTTTGCTACGTTTACAGTTCACTATTCATTTTCCGAGGAGTTTGCACTCTTGCTTTCTGCGATGCGTGAGGAAAAAATCACACCTTTGGTGTACACAAGAGATTTTAATATTAATAATGATTTTATGCGAATACTTACGGGTGGAAGCGACGTCATACGTGTGATGAAAAAGTATACTCCCGCTAAGGAGAAGACAGTCTACGGCAAGATTAACTCGGCACTTGTCACAAGAGGTGATAAAGCCTCTGCTATCGAGTTGATATTGATGGCAAAGAGATATAACAAACTCCAGTCGTTTTTGTCAATAACCGAAATCTCTGCTGCTGCATCGGGTGCTGCACTTGCTGTTCTCATCGCTCTTGGTAATATGACAGTAAGTCTGCCTACGGTTATACTCGCAGTGTGGCAGTTGGGCTGGACGGTTGCTCTTGGAATTATGAGTAGGAAAAATTTGAGAACTCGCGAAAAGGGAAATAAAAATGCAGAAGAATGACAGCATATCCGGTATTCTTAAAGCGGTCAGCAAGCCCGGAAGATATATAGGCGGAGAATACAATAGTATAATCAAAAGTAAGGACGATGTTAAATGCCGTTTTGCGTTTGCCTTTCCGGATACGTATGAAATCGGAATGTCAAATCTTGGTGTCCGTATTTTATATGACGTCCTTAATAAAGAGAACGATATTTGGTGTGAGCGTGTTTATGCACCTTGGCCGGATATGATAGAGAAGATGGAGGAGTACAATATTCCTCTTGCTACGGTAGAAAGCAAGGATCCCGTGAAAGATTTTGACCTTGTGGGATTTTCGCTTCAATACGAGCTTTGTTATACGACCGCCCTCAGAATGTTAAAACTTTCAGGAATTCCGGTTTGGTCGAAAGATAGAAAAGAAAGCGATCCAATTATTATAGCGGGTGGTCCGTGTGTATATAATGCGGAGCCTGTTGCGGAATTTTTTGACCTCATTAACGTCGGTGAGGGTGAGGAAGTTCTTGTTGAAATATCTCGTCTTTTTATAAAGATGAAAGAGGACGGAAGCTATACTAGGGATGCTTTTCTCCGCAAGGCAGCGGCAACCATAGAGGGCGTGTACGTTCCCGCGTTTTACGATGTAAGCTATAATAAAGACGGAACGATTAAAGAATACCGTCCGGTTTACGACGATATCCCTAAAAAAATCAAAAAGAGGATAATTGCCGACCTTGATAAAGTGAGTTATCCAGAAAAATTAGTTATGCCGTATATCGAAACTGTTCATGACAGAATAGTGCTTGAAGTTTATCGAGGTTGTATCAGAGGATGCCGGTTTTGCCAGGCAGGAATGGTTTACCGTCCTATAAGAGAAAAATCGCCGGAGACTTTATGTAAATTTGCTAAATGCTTATACGAAAATACGGGATATGATGAAATATCACTTATTTCGCTGTCAATAAGCGATTATTCAAAACTTCGTGAATTAACAGACGGTTTATTGGAATGGACCGACGATGCTCACGTAAGTCTTTCGCTTCCATCGTTGCGTCTTGATAGTTTCTCGGAAGAATTAATGGAAAAGATATCGAGCGTAAGAACCGGGGGATTGACATTTGCTCCCGAGGCGGGAACTCAGAGACTCAGAGACGTTATAAACAAAAACGTCAATGAGGAGGATTTAAGGCGTACTGTGGGAATAGCCTTCCGTGGCGGAAAAAATAACGTTAAGCTCTATTTTATGAACGGCTTGCCTACGGAACGCGATGAGGATATCGTCGGTATTGCAGACACGGCAAAAACCGTTATAGACTGTTACTTTGCATTGCCTAAGCCCGAAAGGCCTAAGGGAGGAGTCAGTGTAACTGTAAGCGTTTCGTGCTTTATTCCCAAGCCGTTCACGCCGTTCCAGTGGGAAAAGCAGGATAGCCTTGAAAGTCTCGAAAGAAAGCAAAAGCTTCTGCGTGACTCCATTAGCGATAGACGTATCCGTTACACCTATCACGACGCTAAGGTGTCAAGAATAGAAGGCGTGCTTGCAAGAGGAGACAGAAAACTTTCGACTGCAATAGCACTTGCGGTTGATGAGGGGGCTGTGTTTGATGCATGGGATGAATATTTTGATTTTGACCGTTGGATAGCTGTTTTTGAAAAATCAGGTGTTGATCCCGACTTCTATACTACTCGCGGCTATGACGAGGATGAAATATTGCCGTGGGATATCATCGATGCCGGTGTAACTAAGGAATATCTTCTTCGGGAAAGAAAAAAAGCTTACGCCGAAAAAACAACTCCGTCCTGTGCAGAGCACTGCAACGGATGCGGCGCTAATAAGCTCGGAGGTGAAAATACATGGTGCAAGTAAATAACAACACACCGATAGTACTCCGTGTTAAGTTTTACAAAAAAGGAAACCTACAGTATATATCGCATTTGGATCTCGTTCGCACTATGATGAAAATTATAGTCAGAGCAAAACTGCCTCTTTGGTATACCGAGGGATTTAATCCCAAACCCAAGATTACCTTTGCAGCGCCGCTTTCGATAGGAACGGAAAGCCTGTGCGAATATATGGATATTCGCCTTTTGGAGAAAATCTCCTGCTTAGAAGCAAAGGAAAGATTAAATGCAAATATGACCGACGAAATGCAAGCGATAGATGTTTATTATCCCGATGAGAAGTTGACGGCACTTAAGTGGTTAGCGTATGAAATAACTTTGAATTTGCCTTCTGTTTCTTCAGAGCTTGCCGACCGTATTAACGATGTGTTTAAAAGCGACGAGCTTCGGGTGCTGAAAAAGACAAAAAGCGGAGAAGCTGTCGTTGATATCAAGCCGCTGATAAAGAGTGCTGCGGTGCGTGTCGCAGGGGAGAAAATTCTCATTTCCTGCATTCTTTCGGCAGATCCGTCGGCGTTTTTAAATCCTGAATACGTAATAAAAGTTATTAAAGAAAAGTGCGGCATTCTGTCATCAGACCGATTGCTTGATGAAAGATACTCTATTATGCGTACGAACGCATATAAGGACAATATGACGCTGTTTTCTTAATAACACGTATTCGACTTAAATAAAATACTGTCGATATTTATAGCAGTAAGCCGTTTGAGATGTGCGAGAGAGCCTATCAAACGGCTTTTTGCTATTTTTAAAGCATCATCGTCATCGGCTTCTGCAGCGCCCAGTATTTCGTAGAAATCCCCCTCGATATTTGTTAGGTCATCGTGGTTGACGGTTATTGCAAAAAAGTGTTGAGCTTTCATATATTCATCAAAAAGTTTTTTATAATCTTCTTTTTGCGACGCTTTGTCCGGGATATTCTTAAGCTTTTCTATGATGATATCAATATTGTGAGATATTAATAATGAGTTGACGACGACAATTACAATAACCAGAGCAAGAATGATGTAAGAGAAAATTATTACTTTCATTATTTGTCTTCCTTTTTTATTATATATACAGATCCGTTTTCTTCTGCCGTCATTAAGAAGATTTTTTTGGGTGAAACATTATCAAGTTTATCGTAAAGCCAGTTTTTGTCAAATCCTAAAACTTTAAGATTATCCGTGTTTATTTCTCCGTCACTGATTATTATATAAGATAAACTTGTATCACGTTTCAGAACTGAGATTTTTCCGTTTGATTCCAATATACAGTGTAAAACCTCGTCGATTTTTCCAATCCCGTTTTGCCTTAACGACGTAAAAAATTCTTCTATTGAGATTCTGTTGTCGTATAATGCTGCTTGATTAAGAGTTCCGTTTTTTATTATAAATGTCGGCTGTCCGTCAACAATCCGTTTTAATTTTCTGGATTTGTTTTTAATATGAGATATGATTATTTCTATAGAAACAATAAAAAGTACCGGTATAATGGCATTCATAAGCGGAATATCAGGGTCGTCGATAGGGATTGAGCATATTTCGGAAATAAGCAGCGTTGTAATAAGCTCTCCAACTTCGAGCTCGCCTATTTCTCTTTTTCCCATAATCTTCATAGATGCCGAAAGCAGAAGAAAAATTATGAGAGTTCTGAAAAAAATACTTGACATAAATATTACCCGCATTTTATTATTAATATATTTCTAAAAAGTATCAAAAGTTTTTGTTAATATAATTGCAAATTCAACTATCATTTTTAATTATTTGTATAGATAGTAACAAAAATTCAAAAAAAATAAAAAACTTGAAAAAAAGGGTTGACAAGCAGTAAAAATTGTGATACAATGATTAAGCACATTTCGGAAAAGGCATATTTTTTCTTAGAATGGGCAGAATTTACGGTGGTAAATTCATTTGGTCTTTGAAAATTGAACAACAAAGAAATTTCTGAATTGCACTGAAAAGTGCGAAGGAATCTCGAAAATAACTTTGAAAACTCATTACAAAGTAAAAAAAGAAGCTAAGATAAAATAGCTCTGAAAAAGGTTTTAGGTACTCGCAAGGGTATTTAAGATAGAATTTTTTAGAGAGTTTGATCCTGGCTCAGGATTAACGCTGGCGGCGTGCATAACA
>JAZNKD010000034.1:0-89058 GCA_045578385.1 Eubacteriales bacterium
CAAAAAAAGACAGCCGCACGTGAGCGGCTGCCTGAAATTGTGATGCGATTGCCAAACTTTCTGTACCTCTTTAGAGGTGAAGCCGGTATTTGACCCTTTTAGGGTCTGTGCAAGCCACCAGTTTACTGGTGGTTATGACTTATTTACCGTATAAGCTTCATTATTTTAAATTTATAATTAGATTCAGGATCCTTGAAGTTACCGAAAGCGGAGTTTCCTACGTATGCTTTTTCGTAATACGAGTGAGCTCGCTTTGCATCTGGCTTTGCGACACCTTCCCCAAACTCGTAAAGGCAACCTAAGGTGTATAAGGCTTTAGGATATCCGAGGGATTCAAACGAAGAAAGCAATCTCGCTGCTTCTATAGGCTTCTTGAGATAGAGAAGCTCCATAGCCTGAGAGTAAAGACTTCTTACCATCTTTTTCATCCTTCGTTTGTATAAGACATCAAGCTCTGCGGCAGCACCGTTGAGTCCAAGCGATTTGGCAATTTTCAAATATTTCACTGCATCCTTAAAGGAAAAGGCAACACCGAGACCTCGCGAATAGCAAAGAGCAAGAGAAAGATTCGCCTCGCGATCACCGGCTTTTACGGCTTCGTTATACCAATAGAACCCGGTGCTTCGTTCTTTTTTTGTTCCAAAACCAAAGAAGTAGCATTTTGCCAGCAACGTCATTGCGCGTATTTCACCCATTGCCGTAGCAATAGCGCACGCTTTGAATGCCGAGAAGGCTTCGGCTTCGGTGACAGGTTTTCCCCCGTTGATAATTTTATATGCGTCAAGATAAAATTCGTGACGCTTTCCTTTTAAAGAATCTGATTTTTGCTTAGCGCTCGTACATCCGCCCGTAGCTGCAAGATCGTAAAATTCTATGGCCCTGGTTATATTTTTATCAACCAGAGTTCCGTCGCGGTATATATCTCCGAGCTTTTCGTATGCGTCGGAATAACCGAGCGATGCGGCTTTTTCGAAGCACTTTATTGCATACTCGGGATTTTTTGCAAAATAATTACCTGAAAGATGACCTTCGCCAAGGTATACGGCAGCCGCAGGATTCCCGTGAGCTATGCTGAGCTCGAGGATTGCTTTTCCGCGCTCGGTGTTTTTTTCACAGCCTTTTCCTTCTGTAAAAAGAATTCCAAGCGCGGTTTCGGCGTTTACGTCACCCTCTCTTGAAAGAATGGATACAAGATAAAAATATGCCGTGTAAAATCCTAACCTTTTCGCTTCTTCAGATAGGTGCTTCAAATATTTTATGTATCCGGGAAATACGAGCCGTTCAGGCTCTGCGGCTTGAGTTGATCTCAGTCTATAGGCAAGCTTAATGGCGTGAATCGGGGGAATTGTAAGCTTGTCGAGATACCACTTTGCAAAGAATAAATTTTGAGGTACTCCTACTCCGTCATACCACCTTTTTGCCATATTAACTATCGAAACTGTATCGTCGCACGCAGCTGCAAGAGAACAGTAATAAGCCGCTTCTTCCTCTTTTCCTTCAGCGGAAAACAGGTCGGATACGTCGGGATAGGAATTTATCGAACCCAGAACTGCGGCAAATCTAAGCCAGAATTTTGCGTTTTCCTCACTGCTTCTGCCGACTAATTTTGAAAATCTGTAAGCAGAAAAAGGATCGTTCTTTTTTGCGGCTTTAAAATAATAATCCATGACCGTGTCGATATTTTTAAGCTGCGAGTCGCCTTTTTCAAGAATTTTTGCATATTCTCTCGCGGAATCCTTGTCGCCGGCGTCTGCAAGTAAGTGATGGCAAGAGTGAATTTTTGCATAATTTTTATCTTTTAATGCACGCTCAAGCTCACGTCTTGTTTCTTCTACGTCGTTTTCGTCGATTGCGAGGGGGCTTCCGCAAACAGCGCAGACCTTTCCTGCGTAGTCGCTTTTACGCCCGCACATTTTGCACTTAATCAATTTATTCACTCTCCTTGTACGGTTTAAAAGATAATCAAAAATCGGACTGTGTCAAATTCGGGAGCGTAAAAAATGAATTTTGACACGCTTACGTATATATTTTACAACAAGGAAAAACTTTTGTCAATATATAAATAAAGAGCTTTTTTATGGGAAAAATAAAAACGGCATATAAGCCGACAGTTTTTAATTCAATATAAAAATACCGCAAGGAGAAAAGTTATGTTTATGAAAAACGAAAAGAAGAAAATGCGACCGTTATTCACTATAGGCGTCGGTGCGCTTACGGTGTACGGAGCGTATAGTATGGTGAGTTGTATTAAAAATGCTTGTTGCAAAAAAGCTGAAATGTTAACAAAAGTTATAAAAAACACGAAAAACAAGAAGAAAGAGTGCTGTGAAGAATCCGAGTGCGATTTTGAAACTTGAGCAAAAACAAAGTTATAATCAAAAAGAACAAGTACGAGTAACCTTTTTTTGAGTTGTTCATACAATATAAATAAGCGGGGAATATCATCTGGGGATTTTCTTGCTGGAAATATTCCTCGCTCTTTTGCATAAAATAGGGCAATCTATATAATTGCTTTTATGCCTTTCGGTAAGACCGAAAAGAAAGACGATTTGCGTATGAATATTCATATTTACGGTGCTGATGCCAGATTGGAGTTTTGCCGTGAATATCTTTTACGGCGAACAAACAATTTAGCAAAGAGCATCGCGTTGCTTCCTATTCCCACAACAAAGGACGGTAAAACTTTACACGGATGTAGAGAAAGTCTTGATGCCGTGGCAGAAAAGCTTGTCGATTACGATTTTGTTGTCGGATACGATGTTCCAAAGGCATTTCGGGCAAAGTTATCCGAATACGGAGTTGCGGTTATAGATATATCCAGAGATGAAGAATACCTTGCTGAGAACGCAAATCTTACTGCAATAGGTACTGTTGGGCGCATTCTGACTGAAGAAAAGGCTGCCCCTTGCGATCTTTCCTTTGGAATTATAGGTTACGGAAGGATAGGGCAGAGACTTTTGCATATATTAATGTTTCTATCCGGAAAGGTTACGGTGTTCACGTCCAAAACAGAGCTCAGGGGTGAGCTTTGCATGCTCGGCATTTCGGGAGTTGATTCTCTTTCAATAAGCGCCCCCGAGGCGATATCGAAGATTTCAAACTTGGATATACTTATAAACACTGCTCCTGCAAGGCTTATAAATGGAGATATGCGCGATAGCTTGGCAGGGGTACGTATAATAGAGCTAGCTTCGGGTGAAAATTTGCCCGAGGGATTGGGCGTGGAGCGCTTTGCTGCCGTCCCGTCCTTTATGTATCCTAAAAGCGCGGGCGCTTCGCTTGCAAGGTCTGTTTTAAGAATGCTGGGAGAGACGGAAAAATAATATCAGAAATATGTGAGGACAGACAATATGATTGGTTATGCTTTTTGCGGTTCTTTTTGCACGTTGAGTGATTCGCTGCCCGTGCTTGAAAGATTCTCTCGGGCAGGATATGAAATTCAACCGATAATGAGCGAGATCGCCTATGATACGGATACGAGATTTTTTGCTAAAGAAGATTTCAGAAGCAAGGTTCGGGCGTTAACGGGTCGACAAATAATTCATACGGTTAAAGACGCGGAACCCCTTGGCCCGTCGTCGCCGTTAAGCGCGTTGATAATTGCGCCGTGTACCGGAAACACTCTTGCAAAAATTGCTTCGGGAATTACTGATTCTGCGGTTACAATGGCGGCAAAAGCGCAATTACGTTGCGATAGACCGTTACTTATAGCGCTTGCGTCAAATGATGCGATGTCGCAAAATCTCGGAAACATAGGAAAGCTTCTTGTGCGTAAATCGGTATATTTCGTACCTATGCGCCAGGACTCTCCTCTTGGAAAGCCGCATTCGCTGGTTGCGGATTTTTCTCGTATCGAGGAGAGCTATAACGCGATGCTTTCGGGAAAGCAGGTAAGACCGTTGTTTTGCTAAAATATAAGCTTATTCAGCTTAATAAATTTGCCGGTTCGGATTTGAGGTTCGAACCGGTTTTATATTTTCTGAATATTAAGTGTCATAAAATTGATACCAGGAAAGCACAGCTTAAGACGGAAGAAGGCTATCGCAAACAATTATTTGCAATAGCCTTCTTTTTTTTAGGTTCAAACAAGTTTTAGAACTTTTGAAAATTAAACTTTTTCCACAGAGATAACAACCTGTTCTCCGTTGATGTTCCATTCTTTAGAGTTCGCAAGGGAAACGTCGTAAAGGATTTCTACCGTAAGGGTATCGCCCATTATTTCGTCCTTATTGCGCTCTGCGATTGCAGAGATTTTTTGGTTGCCTGAGAAGGAAAGGCGGATATTGTCCATAACTTCAAATCCGGAATCCTTTCTCATTGTCTGAATCTTGGAGATAATTTCGCGTACGTTGCCTTCTTCGATAAGCTCGGGAGTAAGGTTTTTATCTATAACAACGGTAATACCGCGGTCGGAGAGCGATTCAAAACCTTCGAGCTTTGTCATTTCTATAAGGAGATCGTCTTTAGTAAGAACGGCAACGGTCTCGCCGAGTTCAAGCTTGATTTCGCCGTTTGCGTCAAGCTCATCCATGGCAGCGTTTCCGTCAAGATTTGCAAGCGCGTTTCTGATTGCGCCGAGGTATTTTCCGTATTTAGGGCCGACCGTACGAAGCTGCGGCTTGAAGTTATAGGTCGTGAATCCTTTGACGTTATCGGTAAATTCAACAGATTTTACGTTAAGCTCCTCGGCAATTACGGATACGAAGCTTTCGTTGGGGGTTTTATCTGCTTTAACGTACATTTTTGCCACGGGCTGACGGTTTTTTATTGCGGCTGCATTTCTGCAAGCACGTCCGAGAACTACTACAGAGACCACCTCATCCATATTTTCTTCGAGATTTTTATCAATAAACGACTCGTCGCATACAGGGAAATCACAAAGGTGAACTGATATAGGCGCGTTCTTATCAACAGAAAGCACAAGGTTTCTGTAAATATCCTCTGTCATAAACGGGATAAGCGGCGCGGAAAGCTTTGCTATCGTAACGAGGCAGGTGTAAAGCGTCATATAGGCGTTTATCTTATCCTCGGGCATATCCTTAACCCAGAAGCGCTCGCGGCATCTGCGGACGTACCAGTTAGAGAGCTCGTCAACGAGATTCTCAAGAACTCGTGTAGATTCAACAAGCTTATAGTTTTCCATATAGTTATCAACAAGCTTTACCGCCGAATTAAGCTTGGAAAGGATCCACTTATCCATAACCGTAAGCGTGTCGTGATTGAGCTTGTACTTTGTGGGATCAAAGCCGTCGATGTTTGCGTAGAGAACGTAGAAGGCGTAGGTGTTCCACAGAGTACCCATATATTTACGCTGACCTTCGATAACAGCTTCTCCGAAGAATCTGTTAGGCAGCCAAGGTGCAGAGTTGGAGTAGAAATACCAACGGATAGCATCTGCGCCGTATGCTTCAAGAGCTTCAAATGGATCGACAGCATTACCTTTGGATTTTGACATCTTCTGTCCGTCCTTATCAAGCACGTGACCGAGAACTAGAACGTTTTTATAGGGAGCTTTGTCGAAGATAAGAGTAGATATAGCCATAAGAGAATAGAACCAACCGCGAGTTTGATCCACGCCTTCGCTAATGAAGTCTGCGGGGAACTGCGAGTCGAACATCTCTTTGTTTTCGAAGGGATAGTGCCACTGAGCAAACGGCATTGAACCGGAGTCAAACCAGCAGTCTATAACCTCGCTGACGCGCTTCATTTCGCAGGAGCACTTAGGACATTTGATAGTAACCGCGTCGATAAAAGGACGGTGAAGCTCTATATTCTCGGGGCAGTTATCAGACATTGCGCGAAGCTCCTCGATAGAACCGATTGCGTGTCTGTGCCCGCAGGAGCATTCCCAGATATTAAGGGGAGTACCCCAATACCTGTTACGCGAAAGGCCCCAGTCCTGAATGTTTTCAAGCCAATCTCCGAATCTTCCCTTGCCGATGCTTTCTGGTATCCAGTTAACAGTATTATTGTTTCGGATAAGATTTTCTTTAACCGCAGTCATCTGAATAAACCAGGTGTCGCGCGCGTAATAAATAAGGGGGGTGTTACATCTCCAGCAATGAGGATAGTCGTGCTCAAACTTAGGCGCAGAGAAGAGCTTTCCTGCTGCTCTGAGGTCATCGAGAATGACTGGGTCTGCTTTCTTTACGAATAAACCTGCGTAAGGAGTATGGGACGTCATTTCCCCCTTGCCGTCAACAAACTGAACGAAGGGCAGACCGTATCTCTTACCGACCTTACTGTCGTCCTCACCGAATGCGGGAGCGATGTGAACGATACCCGTACCGTCAGACATTGTAACGTAGCTGTCGCAGGTTACGAAGTGAGCATCCTTGCCAAGTCCGCGAACGTACTCGCCCGTACAGTCAAAGAGGGGAATATAGTGCTTGCCTTCGAGGGCTATGCCTTTCATTTCCTCGAGTATTTCATACGCAACCTCGCCATCTTCCTTTGCAAGAGGTCCGAGGACCTTGTCAAGAAGCGCTTTAGCCATATAATAAACGTATCCGTCTATTGCTTTTACTTTACAGTAAGTGTCCTCGGGGTTTACGCAGAGCGCAACGTTTGAGGGCAGAGTCCAGGGAGTTGTTGTCCAGGCGAGGAAGTACGCATCCTCGTCAGCGCATTTGAAGCGAGCTACAGCAGATTTTTCCTTAACGGACTTATAACCCTGAGCAACCTCGTGAGAGGAAAGCGGAGTACCGCATCTCGGGCAATAGGGAACTATCTTGAAGCCTTTATAAAGCAAGCCCTTATCGAATATTTTTTTGAGTGCCCACCATTCCGACTCGATAAAGTCGTTAGTGTAGGTAACATAGGGATGATCGTTGTCAACCCAATAACCTACGGTTCCGGAGAAATCCTCCCACATTTTTTTGTAGTTCCATACGGATTCCTTGCAGTGACCGATAAAGGGCTCAAGACCGTAGCTTTCTATCTGATCTTTTCCGTCAATGCCGAGCTTCTTTTCAACTTCAAGCTCAACGGGCAGGCCGTGAGTATCCCAACCGGCTTTGCGAAGCACGCGAACGCCTTTCATAGTGCGGTAACGTGGAATAGCGTCCTTTATTACTCTTGTAAGAACGTGTCCTATGTGGGGCTTTCCGTTAGCTGTGGGAGGGCCTTCATAGAAGGTAAAGTTTGGCGCGCCCTCTCGCATATCTACGCTTTTTTCGAAAACGCCGTTCTCTTCCCAGAATTTTCTGGTCGCTTTTTCTCTTTCAACAAAGCCGAGGCTTGCTGAAACCTTTTCATAAATTTCTTTCATATATATACTCCTTTATAAAAAACAAAAAAATCCCGTTTCGATAAGAAACAGGAATATACCACCAAATTTACATATCAATCAATATGCGCCCGTGTTACGTGGGGCTTACGGCAGGCATTACTCGTATATCTTTCATACGTGCAGCTCGGAAGTGATATTCACAAAAAGTACTCGCTGCCGGGCTCGCACCTTCCCCGACTCTCTGAGAGCATTTCGTTTTTGCTACTGTCTTCGTCAAAGCTTTTATAATTTACTATAAGTCGGATTGTCCGACGCTTTTTCCTAAATTATTATATACAAACTTTACTTTAATGTCAATACCTTTTTGAAAAAAGCTTGTTTTTGCTTTTTTTGCAAAAATCGGTGTTTTTTATTCAAAAACATTGACTTAACAGGTTAATTATGATATTATATTAAATACTTTGAAATAAATATTGGTACTATTATATCATATATTCGGTGGTGATTTTTTGGAAAAAGTAATAGATACCACGGAGAAGACGAAAAGCGGTGCGTTATCGGGGCTGACAAGCGAAGAAGCAAAGTCGCTCATAGAAAAAGGGCTCTGTAACAAAGCTGAAACCAAGGCGGGAAAAAGTTATCTCAGAATAGTATACGATAACATTTTTACGTTTTTCAATCTTATCTGGGTATTGGTAACGCTCGTACTGGTAGCGGCGAGGAGTTATACTAACTTAACGTTCCTCATGGTTGTCGTTCCTAATACGCTGATTGCGCTTTATCAGGAAATACGGGCAAAGAGAACGGTTGAAAAGCTGTCGGTGACAACAGATCCGATAGCATCAGTTGTGCGCGACGGTGAAAAAGTTGATATATTCTCATCGAACATTGTTCTGGGAGACGTTATGTATATTGAATCGGGCAGACAGGTACTTTCCGACGGAGTTGTCATAAGCGGATTTGCCGAGGCAAATGAAAGTATGCTTACGGGGGAGTCAAACGCTATCAAAAAGGCTGTGGGAGACAGAGTTCTTGCTGGCAGCTTTCTTGTAAGCGGTTCTGTATACATAAAGGTTACCAGTGTCGGACGAGATAATTACATACATAAAATAGAAAAGGCGGCAAAAAGCTTCAAGGCTCCTGCGTCGCACCTTTTCCGTGAGCTTAATGCACTTATAAAATACATAGCAATAATACTTTTCCCCATGGCTGCGTTGCTTTTCATTAATAATTATTTCGCATACGGCAAGGATATAGTTACGGCAGTTAACAAAACCTGTGGCTCAGTTATAGGAATGATACCGTCCGGCGTATTTTTGCTTGTAACGCTTACGCTTTCAATAAGTGTTATCACGCTGGGAAAAAAGGGAAGCCTTGTCCGTGATATGTACAGCATAGAGATGCTGGCATCCGCTGACGTTATCTGCCTTGATAAAACGGGAACGATAACCGATGGAACTATGGAAGTTACCGGGGTTGAAATTTTTGATGAGTATTCCGAACGGTATATAGCTAGGATAATGGCTATGATAGAGGGGGCAGAGGAATCCTTAAATCATACCGCAGAGGCGTTGATTGAAAGATTCGGAGTGGATAAGGATGCGCCCGTAACAGAGAAAATCCCGTTCTCCTCGGTAAGAAAATACTCTTCCGTAAGAATTGAGGGAGAGGGATGCTTCTCGATAGGCGCGCCTCATTTTGTAAAATGCCCTATCTCCGAAAAAATAGAGTCGAGAATAAGCTACCACGCATCTCTCGGTGAGCGAGTTCTCGTGCTTGCAAAGCAACCGGAGCTTGAGGTTTTCGGCGAGGCTATGGCGATAATAGCTATATCTGACAGAATAAGACCAAACGCAAAAGATACTATTGCGAATTTCCAGGAGCAAGGCGTTGCGGTTAAGGTTATTTCAGGCGACCACGCGGAAACAGTTTCGTCTATAGCAAAGCGAGTAGAAATTATCGGGGCAGAGAAGTACCTATCGTGCCATAATATATCGGACGAGGAGCTTATGGAAAAATGCGATGAATATACCGTGTTTGGCAGAGTAACCCCCGAGCAAAAGATTCTTTTGGTTAAGGCTCTTAAAAGCCGTGGTCATACCGTAGCTATGACGGGAGACGGTGTAAACGATACCCTTGCGCTTAAGGAGAGCGACTGCTCCGTGGCGATGGCAGACGGAAGCGAGATAGCCAGAAAAATTTCAAAAATAGTATTGATGAATTCGGATTTCGGGGTTTTGCCGGACATTGTAAAAGAGGGTAGACGTTGTATTAACAACGTTCGTATGTCGTCGGTTCTTTACCTTATGAAGACGGTATTTACGCTGGTCCTTTCGTTGCTCAGTCTCGTAACTCTTTCGGGGTATCCGTTTGACCCTAAGCAACTGTTACTCGTTGAGATGATAGTTATCGGTCTTGCTTCGGTTATGCTGACGGTTGAGCCTAACTTCAGACGCGCCACGGGTTCTTATATAGAGGTAGTCCTCAAAAAGAGTATCCCAAATGCCATAGTAATGCTTATCCCCGTATTTGTAACTCAGGTAATAGGTAAAAACGATAGCTTTGCCGATACTTCAGTAAGTGCGATATGTACGGTTGCCGTAACGGTTGCGGCGTTTATGAATCTTGTGTTTCTTTGCAAGCCGTACACAGAGTGGCGTATCGGTGTCATATGCATCAGCGCAGCGCTTCTTGGACTTGCGTCGTCACTTACCGTATTCTTGCTCGGAGATATGCTTCACCTGAAGCCTGCAATAGAGCATCCTGTTTTATTCTTTACTGTCGTTTCCGTGACCGTGGTAATATCCGTTCTGATACACTTGGGATACGGATTCCTTTTAAAGAAGGGAAAAATAAAAGTATAAACCAAAAAATAAATATAAACAGAGACTATATAGTCAACGTTTAAATAAAAACTCAGGTGCTGGAAATTTTGAATTCGGATTTCAAAAACGATCTTTCGAATTCTACTTGGTTTAGCACCTGAGTTTTTACGTAATTTTGAAAATATTTAAATGTGTTTTGGAATATTTATGCTTTCAACAAGGTTGAGCTTGTGGTTTTTATAAATCGGTATGCTTGGGAAATTCTTTGCCGTCGCGAGCTCTCTGTGTTTTGCGTGCATCGCGCCCTTTGGTGAGCCGGGAGAGGACGCGCGATCGTGATATCAATACGACGTTTATCTGCTAAAATATCAACGGCTGTCCGTTTTTGGACAGCCGTTGATATAAGAAATTATTCTAATTAAACAAGACCTAAGCCGAATACTGCAGCTGCTGCAGCTGCTGCAACAACAACGAGAGCGATAACAACCTTTTTGGTCTTTCTGCGGCGAGCATACTTGCGCGCCTTGCGAAGGTATGCAGAAATGGGGTCCTTCTTACGCTTGAGGGACTTGATGAACTTCTTGATCCACTTAAGGTCGCGCTTAATGAGGATCTTGTTCTTCTTGATAGCCTTAGCATCGTGAGCTAAAACGTTTCTAACATTTCTGAACTTGTTAAGAGCTTCAAGCACTTCGTCACGCTTGGGAGCAAATCTAGCACTCTCAAGACGGTTTATGTACTCGGTAACGCCTCCAGCCTTTACACCAAGCTTATCGCAGCAATTACTGTCAAGTTCCACGAAGAGTTTGAGGAACTTTTTATTGATTTTCTTGCTCATTTATAATTCCCACCTTTCATAAAATGTGCGCTGTGTAATATATTATAATCTATTTCTTTTGGTTTTGCAATAGTTTTTTTAAAAAAAACGAAAATAATTGTAAAATTTTTTTGAACAACATATAAAAAATTCCCTGCTGAGATGAAAGTTTATTAAAACCTCTTTATTTTTGAAGTGAAATAGTGTATAATAACAGTGCTTTAGAAAAAATAACGGAGTTTTAAAGAAATATGCAAGCTCTTTCAATAATAAATTTTGTTTTAGGAATTCTATTTGCGCTTTGCTACGCTTTCCAGTTTATATATCTGGTAGTTCCGTTTGTGAAAAAGCTTCCGGCACACAAGGAAACAAAGATGCACAGGTATGCAATCGTGGTTTGTGCAAGAAACGAAGAAAACGTGATTTCAAATTTAGTTGAAAGCATCAAGAAGCAGGACTATCCTGCCGATTTAATCAGCGTTGTTCTCGTTGCTGATAACTGTACCGATAAAACCGCTGACGTTGGCAGAACACTCGGAATTACGGTTTACGAGAGGTTTGACGAAGATAAGATAGGAAAAGGCTATGCTTTGGAATTTGGTCTTTCTAAGCTCGTGGAAGATTTTGGAGAGGATTACTTTGATGCGTTTATCGTTTTTGATGCGGATAATATACTTACCGAAACGTTTGTTACCGAAATAAATAAAACGTATTCGGACGGATACGAGGTGATAACATGTTACCGAAATTCTAAGAATTACGGTGACAGTTGGCTTTCCGCAGGAACGGGAATGTGGTTCTTACGCGATTCCAAATATCTCAACGGCTCAAGAATGCGAATAGGAGCTTGTCCTCAGGTTTCGGGTACGGGATTTTTGTTCTCTAACGGAATAAGAAAGGAATACGGCGGTTGGCCCTTCCATACGCTTACAGAAGACTACGAATTTACTTGCTACAGTGTAATACGCGGCAAAAAATTCGGATACTGCGAAGAAGCTCGCTTTTACGACGAGCAGGTTTCCGGATTTATGCAGTCGTGGAATCAGCGTCTCAGATGGTGTAAGGGAGGACTCCAATCCTTCGTTATGTTTTGGAAACAGCTCGGACGCGGTTTGTTCTCGCGCAAATTCGTGGCGTGTTACGATATGATAATGAGTATTGCTCCGGCATATTTTCTTTCAATCATAGCTTGCTTTGTTAACATTATCGGATGTGCGATTCTTCTTTGCACGGGGCACGGTGTGATCGAAACGATGATGCCGTTCGCTGCGCTTGCCGCGAGTGCGTACGGTCTTGTGCTTATTCACAGCGCAGTAACCACCATAACCGAGTGGAAACATATTGAAACAACGACCTTTAAGAAAATACTGTATACCTTCACCTTCCCGTTCTTTATGATGACGTTCGTTCCTATTGCGTTCGTTGCTATTTTCAAAAAGAACGTTTCTTGGAAGCATATACAGCATAAATCTATTGCAAATAAAAAGGAAGATTGAAAAAGATTTTTGTAAATAAGAAGGTGAGCAAGACGGCTGGAGGCCGTTTTGCTCACCTTCTTATTTTTTAAAGCAGTCTTATGCCCGCTTGAGCGCAGGCTTCGTACGTATATTTGTCCCATATGGACGACTGAACCTCGCCTATGTGTGCCGAGCCCATCATAAGCATACAAAGTCTTGATTGACCGATACCGCCGCCGATTGTAATCGGAAGTTTACCTTCAAGCAGCGATTTATGGAACGGAAGCTCGCGCCTATCCTCGCAACCTGCAAGATGAAGCTGTCTTGCAAGACTGGTTTCGTCAACCCTTATACCCATAGAGGAAATTTCAAACGCCCTGTCGAGAACTTCGTTGTAGAATAGAATGTCTCCGTTGAGCTCCCAGTCGTCGTAGTCGGGAGCGCGGGAGTCGTGCGGTTCGCCGTTTGAGAGCTTTCCGCCGATTCCTATTATGAAAACGGTACCGTATTTTTTTGTTATTTCGTATTCCCGTTCTTTTGCTGTAAGCGTTGGATAAAGTCTGAGAAGTTCTTCGGAATCTATAACCTTTACTTCGCGGTTGAGCTTAGTATTGAGAACGGGAAAATCAACCCTTAGTAAATCATTAGTATCGCAGATTGTAGCAACTATTTTTTTTACAGTGTCTACAAGGTATTCACGCGTGCGTTCCTCACGGGTTATAACACGCTCCCAGTCCCATTGGTCAACGTATATAGAATGAATATTATCGAGTTCTTCATCTCTGCGGATTGCGTTCATATCGGTGTAAAGTCCGTTTCCTACGTAGAAGCGGTATTCTTTAAGTGCCATTCTTTTCCACTTTGCCAGCGAATGAACGACTTGCGCGGATTCGCCTACCGCCGGAATATCGAACGTTACAGGGCGTTCTTTTCCCGAAAGATTATCGTTAAGTCCGGATGCCGCCGTAACGAAAAGGGGCGCGGAAACTCGTTTAAGTCTGAGTGCATTTGCGAGTCTTTCCTGAAAAGTTTTTTTAATAAAGGATATTGCTTTCTGCGTGTCGTAAACGTCGAGCTTAGGAGCATATCCTTTCGGAATGTAAAGGGAATTCATAAAACAGGCCTCTTTATTGATGTTTGTGTTTAATTTTTGCCGGTGTAGCTAAGAGCTTCTTCTTCGGTTATTTCTACGATGCTCTTAATCACCGGTTGATGCTTTTTCTTCATAATCGTATTGGAATTCGCGGCAGAGGTATAAGGCAGCGTTTTTTTTGTGATTTTGTCAACTACGGACATACCTGCTATTACGTAGCCGAACGCGGCATACTGATAATCGAGGCTTTTTTCCGCGTCAGCGTTGCAGATGAAGAATTGACTCGATGCGGAATCGTAAGAATAAGGAGAACGAGCCATTGAGATTACGCCTCTTACATGAGAAATATCATTCCAGTAGCCGTTAAGGAGAAACTCACCTTTTATGTTTTTGTCCGAGCCGCCCGTGCCGTCGCCCATCGGGTCGCCTCCTTGAATCATAAAGTTTGCCATAACTCTGTGAAACGTGAGTCCGTCATAGAAACCCGAATTGACAAGCTCGAGAAAATTAGCAACCGTAATAGGCGCTGTCGTTGCATCAAGAAGTATTATGACGGTTCCAAATTTTTTAATGGTCATCTTAACGTACTTTATGTCACGCCCGTTCGTGTCACGCGTTTCGAAAAATTCACACGCACCGGTACCTATTGAGTTAGTTTTATGATTGTTTACAAGCACAACTGTGATAGAAATGAGTATAACAAACAGCATAAGAATTGCTACTGCAATTATAGCAGGTGATCTTGCGCCTGTTTTATTGGTGGTTACTCCGTTTTGAATCTGTTCTTCCATTTTTTCTTTCCTTTGCCTAAATATATTCACACATAAACATTTCGATGACCTTGTAACCTGAAACGCCGCCTGATTTTGATTCCGCATCCAGCGCGCGAAGCCTGGAGGTTGCAAGAGAAAGCTTTTGTGTGCCCCATTTTTTTGCTGAATTTATGCATATCTTGATTTTGTATTGATTCCACTCGAGAATATTTTCTATATCTCTCGAGTCCATTCCCTCGTCCAAGAGCAGAGAAACCGTAACGAGTTCTCCAAAGCTTCTCGCAAGAGTCGCAAGAACCGCGCCCGGTTCGACACGTCTGCCTATCATATCTTTGAGAGCCAAGAACGCTTTGTCCCGATTTTTATCGGTAATAGCTGTAGATAATGCAAAAGCCTCGCATTCGAGTGTCGGAGAGGCTACAAAATCCACATCTTTTTTTGTTATAGCCGGAATCGTGTTGGCTTTTGCATAGGCAGAAAGCTTTTTCACTTCCTCGTGCAGTGTAGCCATCGAGTGTCCTGATCTGAAGATAAGGGCAGAAAGAGTATCGGGGGCGGCTTTTATTCCTTCTGCTTCAAAATGACGTTTAAGCCAACCTATAAGCTGTGCATCTGTAGATTTCTCAAAGTTGACAACGTTATAAAACTTGCCAAATCTGACTGCAAGCTTTGACGGGCGCTTTGCGGTTCCCGGCAGGAATCCGTCTGCATCTGTAAACAATATAAGTATGGCGTATGGATAGTTTGAAAGTGATTCGGCAAGCTCCAAAATCAGTTTTTTATCGGACTCACTCATATGCTCAATATCAGGATATTTCCACTCTATAAGCTTGTAATCCGACATCACCGGCGGTGCTTTTATTGATTCTGCTACTTCTGAAATATCGACATCCGAGCCATCAAAAAATATTTTGTTAAAAAGAGAAAAAGCTTCGTCTTGACAACTCGACTTTACAATCTCTTGAAAATAATACTTTTTGAGGTAATCTTCTTCTCCGCAAAAAATATAAGCTCCACCGAGATCTGATGATTTTATTTTGTTTTTTAGCTCGGTAACGGTCATATATATCAAACCTCGCAGGCAGTAATTTTCATTCGCGCTCTTTTTCGGGCGCCGCCGACTGTCATATCATAGAGAATATCTATATCGCCGCCATGCTCCGACAAGGAACTTGTTAATTTTAGTGTTTTTACTTCCATATCAAATTTATATGGGGGGACAAGATATACGGTTTTATAAACTTGGCTTTCGTCAAACACCAGGGTGGAAACTATGGCTCCGTTTCGTCTAACGGATACCGTGGAGCCGGATAAAGAAACGGTACAACTTACGGTCCCGTTTTCATCGGATTCTTTATACGCAAGTATTATTTCTCCATCGGAAATTCGCATAGTTGCAGTGTACGATGAGTTAGTAGACTCGGACTCAGTATCCAGACGACCGTAATCGTCGAGATTATCTATGTGTGACTCTATATTAAGCTTGATTTTTTTCAGCATAACGGCTCCGTTAAAAAATAAGGCTGCTTCATCCCCATTGTTAGACGAAGCAGCCCGACTGTTTTGAAAAGAATTAAATAAGTCCTCTTTTTTTCATATTGTAATTACTGCGAGGATTAATAAGCTCTCGCCAATTAAGGCTGCCGTTGTCAAGTGCAATAACAAGAGCCTCAGCAGTAGCTATATTTGTTGCCAAAGGAACGTTATATACGTCGCAAAGGCGAAGCAGGGAACTTTCGTAATCATGAATTTCTTTAGAAGGGTCGGTACTGCGGAAATAAAACACAACGTCAATTTCATTATAAGAAATCTTCGATGCTATCTGTTCCATTCCTCCGGAGCTTCCCATAAGGAAGGTTTCAATTTCAAGACCTGTAGCCTCGGAGATGAACTTGCCTGTCGTATGCGTAGCGCACAGATGATGATGGCTGAGAATTCCGCAATAAGCTGTGCAGAACTGAATCATAAGTTCTTTTTTATTATCGTCTGCGATTATTGCAATATCCATATAAAACCTCCTTGTTTAAAAAATATACAGTAGAATTATAGCACTAAAAAAATTCTTTGTCAATCGGTATATAATATTTTTTCCTGCGTAAGTAACACCTTTTTTAAAAGCAAGGTAATATTACATAAAAAACAGGGTTAAAATATATAAAAAATTACAAAATGGGATTGAAAAAAACAATTTATTGATGTATAATGTAAAGACTAACAAATATAATATTCCAACAAGGATGGAGAAATAATGAGTAAGATTAAAAAAATTGGTATTTTGACTTCGGGCGGAGATGCCCCCGGAATGAATGCTGCAATAAGAGCCGTTGTTAGAAGTGCTATTGCAAACGGTCTTGAGGTTGTAGGAATCATGCGCGGATATTCCGGTCTTATGTATAATGATACAACACCTCTTGCAATAAGAGATGTTTCAAACATAATTAACAAGGGTGGAACTATGCTTTATACCGACAGATGCCCCGAAATGCTTACCGAGGAAGGAAAGCAAAAGGCTATTGCCACCTGCCGCGAGCTTGGAATCGAAGGACTTGTTGTTATAGGCGGTGACGGAACGTTCAGAGGAGCAACCGAGCTTACGTTGCGAGGCATTCCTTGTGTAGGAATTCCCGGAACTATAGATAACGACGTATCGGCAACCGACAATACTATAGGCTATTATACGGCTATGAACACCGTAATCGAGCTCGTTGATAAGCTTCGTGATACCTGTGAATCTCATGCAAGATGCAACGTTGTTGAGGTTATGGGTCGCGATGCGGGTGATATTGCGCTTAATACGGCTATTGCTTCGGGTGCTACGGCCGTTGCGATTCCCGAATTCGAATTTGACGAGGACGCTCTTTTTGAAAAAATCGCTACGTCAAAAAAACTCGGAAAGCGCAACTTTATCGTTATAATTTCAGAAGGACTCGGTGTTGATTACGCTCCTGCGCTTGCTACTAAGATTCAGGCAAAGACGGGAGTTGAAACCAAATTTGCGAGATTTGCTCATATAGTCAGAGGAGGAACCCCTACATTCAAGGACAGACATCTTGCTACTTTGATGGGATCGCATGCGGTTGATATGCTTCTTGCGGGAAAATCCAACATAGTTATCTGCGAAAGGGGCGGCAAGATTACAGACGGAGACATCACCTATGCTCTCAAACTGGACAGAATGTATAAAGGAAAGCTAGTTAGCGGAGATCTTGACGAATATACCGCAGAGCAGATAGAAGCTATGAAGGCGGAATGCGATGAAAGACGCAAAATTATGAGAAGCCTTTATGATATTCAAAATAAAGTAAATCTTTAATACAAAAAACAAAAACACTTAAGGTGCTGTTTTGCAGCCCGTAAGTGTTTTTGTTTTTATATTGCGCTAAATTGAAAATATACTCGATTTTGAAGTAGTAAAAATTTTAGTAATTCTAATTTGAATTTTGCTTACCGGTTTGCTGTTTTTGTTGTATTGAAATTTTACATTTTCACATCAGAAAATAATTCCGAAGGTCAACAGGGTAATCTCGTCGACCAGTCCGTTTGCCGCGTCCGCAGCATCGTTGTAATCTTTTTCAATCCTTTTAAGGTTAGTCAAAGCGCCATAAACGCCCTCGGCGGTCTGATCAATACCTTCAAGAGCTGCATAAGCCTGTATAACTCCTACTGAAACAGACTCGGCTTTGTTAATATTCTTAACGGCCTGAATAAAAGGCGTGGCCTCATAGACTGCCATTGCCATTGCAGAAACAGCGATATCAAGATTTGCTTCAGCCTCTTCAAGACCGGGATAATCTGGAATTGTTATCAAAGCTTTCGCGGCCTCTGCGGTTTTTACGTTTCTTTTTGTTTCACTGTAGGTGGTGGATTCTGCCGCAGCTTTGGCGTATGCGATAAAGGTTTCGCAAATGGCAATGGGTTCTTCCAGCTCGGATTTAAGCGAAGAATAGTATTTTTGATACGAAGAAACGGTTTTGTATTCCGGGTCTACTTTATCTGAGAGTTCTTCTGCTCTATCGAGATTTTCTTTTTTTACGACGAATGAAGCGTTTTCGTCGAGCGCTGCGTTTACACATTCTATAAATTCAAGGCAATAGCCTACTCGCCTCTTTATGTCTTCCTTCAAAGCAAGATATTTTTCGTAAGCTTCGGATATTTCTTCATCGGTTTCTCTGCCACCTGCCAGAATGTAAGCGTCGAGGAGCTCTGATGCTTTATTAATTTCGAGTTCTTTGGATTTGAGAGTGGTGGCTTTTTCAACGTTTGATACCGCGTTTACAAACTCGCTTAAAATATCCGAAATTGATGCAAAAACGGTGAAAGAAAACACGCTGAAGACGAGAGCCAACACCAGCGATAGAGCAACCAGTTTGCCGGGGAGAGATTTGTTTTTCATAAGGACCTCCGTTGAATTAGTGAAAAAATTCTACACTAATATTATAAAATTTTCCTTTGTTTTTTTCAATGGACAATTAGTACAAATTTAACGCGAGGTTTTTGGTTATTTGGCATTTTTTATTTTTCAAAGTCGCTTTTTTTAAATCGGAAAAGATGTCTTGCCATAGCCTTAGGGTTGAATGGGAAAAGCGGGTAAAGATAATGCCGTATCCCTGCGACAGTAGTGTTGGTAGCCACAAAAACGCAGAATAGGATCAATCCCAAAACAAAGCCTGAAAAGTGCAAAAAGTAAACTAGAGTTAGAATAATCATACGCATAAATTTAAAAGCGTACCCTAATTCGTGGCTTTGCTGGGCAAAATTTGCAATAGCAACGCAAGCCATATAGAAAATCACGTCCTCGGAAAACCATCCTATGCTGACCGCGAAATCACCAAGAATCAAAGCTCCTACTACTGATAGAGAATTCGAGAGCATATCGGGAGTGTTCATTGAGGCAAGCTTGAGACCGTCAAGGGCAAGCTCGGCCATAAAAAGCTGCAGTATTATTGGGAGTGCGCCGGGCTCGTCAGGAACGAGAAAACTTAAATTTTCCGGTAGAGTTTCGCTGTATTCGAGTATCAGATACCAAAGCGGTGTGACGACTACCGAGAGCAGTAAAATTATTATTCTTACAATTCTCAGATAAGAGCCTGTTAATGGGGGGAATGAATAGTCGTCCGCTTCCTCGGTAAAGTCAAAAATAGAGGTCGGAAGTATCATAACCTCGGGGGACGTGTCACAGAATACCAATACGTTTCCCTCAAGGACCTGAGCGGCGGCGGTATCGGGGCGTTCGGTGGTTCTCACTTTCGGAAAAGGATTAAACCATTTTCTGCGAATCAATGATTCGGAGAGACTTTGGGTGCCAAGCGTGAGAGTTTTTGGTTTTGCTTTTTGGATTTTTTCGCATACGGAGTTTACGTAATCCTCTTTTGCTATTCCCTCCATATAACAAACGACTACGTCGGTATGAGATGAGCCGCCGATATCAAAATGACGCATAGTAAGTCTAGGGTCTCTTATTCTGCGCCGCAAAAGAGCCGTGTTGATAATCAGTGTTTCGACGAACCCGTCTCTCGCCCCCTGCATCACTCTATCGCTTTCGGGTTCTGCAACACTTCGTACCGGGTAGGTCCTAAGGTCCAGAAGAATAACTTCCGTGCCAAAACTTTCTGCAAAAAGGGCAGTTTGACCCGAAAGCACTGCGGTTGTTATAGCATCGAGGTCTCCCGAACGCGACACCTCGACGTAAGGAATGATTTTTTCGGTTTCCCTTGCGTCATTAAGCTCTTTTTGATTCAGCAAAAACTGCATAACGCGTTGAAGTTCTCCATCTTTGACGAATCCGTCAATATAGAAAAATGTGACTTCGCTTTCGGCAACCGAGAGAGTTTTTTTCAAAACGTCAAAACTTTTTCCGTACATAAGCTTGTTTTCTGCAAGCGCAATATTGTTAAGATAATCGCAGGTTAATGCGGTCATTTTATATTTGTCCTTTCCGGAATTTGAATTCTTTATCCAATTTTTGCCGCTATCAATACAAAATATTCGTTTTTTTATTTTAAAACAACATTTTGTATTGACATTCGTTTTTAGTGTATGGTAAAATTATTTTTGATAAATATTTTGGGGGCGCGAGCGTGCGTATGGACAAGGGCAATTTTGAAAAAAGAATAACAGAAGCTTTTTCAAGAAAGCTCACCGCGGTCAGAGTAGTAGTGTTTGATGAAGTAGATTCAACGAATACCGAGGCGAAAAAATATGTTGATTTTCTCGATTCCGAAACCGATATCTTTTTAATTGCAAAAAGCCAGAGTGCCGGGCGCGGTAGGCTCGGAAGAACTTTTCTTTCTAAAGACGGCGGGCTTTATATGTCGTATCTTTCTCGCCCTTGCCTGCCCATACAAGATGCAATTAAATTAACGTCATTTGCAGCTACGGCGTTGTGTGAAACCGTGTTTGAATTTACAGGAATAATGCCAAAAATCAAATGGGTTAACGATTGCTTCATAGACGATAAGAAGCTGGCGGGGATACTTACTGAAGGAGAGTTTGATGAGAGCGGCGTTGGTTTCAGGTATGCTGTTGTAGGAATAGGAATAAATATTGCGAACGTCGATTTTGAAGAGATTTCAAATATCGCTACAAGTATTGAAGCGGAGATTGGAGCTTCTCCCGATATAGCTGAATTTTCCGCCGCGCTTGCTGAAAAGCTAATAGCCTTTAAAACCGCTGATTCAAATGAATATATGAAAAAATATGAGCAGCTTTCAATGCTGCTGGGGAGGCGGATAAAAATTACAACCCCTGTTGGCGCTTATTTCGCTACGGCTAAAAAAATTGAGAGTAACGGTTCGCTGACCGTTATTACCGACTCGGGAGACACTGTAAATTTAATTTCCGGAGATGTAAGCATAAAATTAAATTAAAACTACAAATCATATACAAGGAAGCGTGTGTGATATGCCGTTTGGAATTTTCGACTATCACAAAACATTAGAGCATCTTCACGTTGGCTGTGAGGAAAATCACGCTTATTTTATTCCTTACCAGGATAAAAAGACGGCTCTTGACAATACGAGGGACGAATCGATTTATTTCAGAACTCTTATAGGCGAGTGGAATTTTAAATTTTATTCTTTCGTTACGGAAATTGAAGACGTGTATGCCGTAACGTTCGGAGACGAGGATAAGCTCGACGTGCCTATGAACCGGCAGAATGCGCTCGACGTGGATTTGACATACCGAACTATTCTAACGTAAATTATCCGTATCCGTCGGATCCGCCTCACGTATCCGACGAAAATCCTGCAGGAGTATATTCAAGAACATTCAGCCTGACGGAAGCAGAGCTTTGTAACGGAGAGAGGATGCTCACGTTTGAGGGAGTTGATTCCTGCTTCTATTTGTTTGTAAACGGAAAGTTTGCGAGCTACAGTCAGGTAAGCCATATGACGAGCGAATTTAAGGTAACAAATCATCTTCATACGGGCGAGAAAAACATCAGCTTCGAGTTTGATTTCTCGACGGAGTTCACAGGGAATATCAATCCTTTTAATAAGCACACAAAAATGTAAATATTTGTTATGTTATGGAGATAAAAATGGATATCAATGCGGCAATATGCGCTCTGCTTGATTATGCAGAGCATACGGAGCTTATTGACAAATTTGACAGAGCTTATTCGGCAAACAGAATTCTTGAACTTTTGAATCTTACCGAATATAAAGAAGTAAAATCATATGTGAATTACGAGCTTGCCGAAATTCTTGCCGCTATATGCGAATATGCTTACGAAAAGGGAATTATCGAATCCAATACGGTGGTTTATAATGATTTATTTGATACCAAGGTTATGGGACTTCTTTGCCCCAGACCCAGCGAGGTTATATCCACGTTTGAAGCGCTCTACGAGGAAAATCCCGCGTTAGCTACCGATTACTTCTACAAGCTGTCGGTTGATTCAAACTATATTCGCAGCGACAGAATAAAAAAAGATCTTAAATGGACCACGAAAAGCGAATACGGTGAAATCGATATAACCGTAAACCTTTCAAAGCCCGAAAAGGATCCTAAAGCCATTGCCGCAGCGAAGCTTCTTCCGCAATCCGATTATCCCAAGTGTCTGCTTTGTCACGAAAACGAGGGCTATGAGGGAAATCTCTCAAAGCCCGCAAGACAGAATCTGCGTCAGATTCCGTTTGATATGGCGGGAACTCTGTGGTATCTGCAATATTCTCCGTACGTTTACTATAACGAGCATTGTATAGCACTCTCATCGCTACACACGCCTATGAGCATCAACCGTTCAAGTTTTGCAAAGCTTCTTTCCTTCGTGAATCATTTCCCGCATTATTTTATAGGCTCTAACGCAGACCTCCCCATAGTAGGCGGATCTATCCTTGCCCACGATCATATGCAGGGCGGAAGATACACTTTTGCTATGGAGAAGGCTCCTATAGAGAAAGAAATTTCCTTTGTCGGCTTTGAGGACGTAAAGTCGGGCATTGTAAAATGGCCTATGTCTGTTATAAGACTTCTATCTTCCGATAGGGAAAAACTTGTTGAGCTTGCCGATAAGATTCTTGGAAAATGGCGTTCGTATACCGACAATGAAGCGTTTATTTATCACGAAACCGACGGTGAGCCGCACAACACGATAACTCCTATCGCGCGCCGCAGAGGGAATGATTTCGAGTTTGATTTGGTTCTTCGTAACAATATAACAACAGAAGAAAATCCGCTTGGCGTATATCATCCGCACAGCGAGCATCACAATATCAAAAAAGAGAATATCGGTCTTATCGAGGTTATGGGACTTGCGGTACTTCCCGCAAGGCTTAAGGAAGAGATAGCCGAAATGAAAAAAGCTATTCTTTTGGGTCGGGATTTTGTTAACAATCCTCTTATAGAGAAGCACGCAGAATGGTTTGATAAGTTTAGAGCAGATTATAATTTCACAGAGGAAAATACGGAGGATATAATCAAGGCCGAAATCGGAAAAACCTTCGTAAGAGTTCTTAAAGATGCGGGCGTATTCAAGGATAACGATGAAGGACGCTCGTTCTTCTTGAGGTTCGTTGACTTTGTCAACGCATAATAAGGAGTCTTTTATGGAAAACAAAAATATAAATTCCAAAGCCGATGCCGAGCTTTCAAATGAGTATAGAATTTCGGATGAAACAAACGAAAGCACGCTCAGCGAATACTCAACTTCGGACGGCGAATCGGTTGATGAGCTTCCCGAATACGAGCCGAAAAATAGGTATGAGAAGCTGTTGTATAGGGTGTATCGCGACGATACGCTCTTCGAGATTTTTCGTATATCGTCGTATGTGATAGTTGCTCTTACGATTTACGCGTTCTTGGTGAGACTCGTTTCGCTTGTCGAGACTCCTATAGAAGTATTTAAAATTCTCGTGGTGACGGGTGTTCCTTTCGTTGCAGTCAGCATTATGAGAAAAATTATAAATGCTCCGCGCCCCTACGAGATTATTGAATTTTACGAGAAAAAGCCAAAGGGGAAGGCTGGACAATCTTTCCCGAGCAGACACGTATTCTCGGTGTTCGTTATTGCAACGGTTTTGTTCGCGTGGGAGCCTATAATTGCCGCAGGACTTATTCTTGCAGGCGCGCTGCTCGCATTCTTGAGAGTTGCTCTCGGCATTCACTTTGTGCGTGACGTGCTTGCGGGCGCACTTATAGGGATTGCTTCCGGCGGTATCGGACTTCTGGTGCTTCATTTGATTTGATTAAAGATTTATTTTGCGAGGTGTATTATGAACGTAACTTGGATAACACAAGCAGGACTTGTTTTTGAAAATGATAAAATGACGGTTATGGTTGATCCGTATCTTTCAAATTCCGTAGCTGAAAGCTTTGATCCCAAAAAGGAAAGGCGGATTCCGGTTGATGAGGGCGTATTTGATATACAGCCTGACGTTATAATCATAACACACGATCACCTCGATCATCTTGATCCTGCCACGCTTAAAAAATTCCTTTGCCGAGGCGGTAAGCCTATAACCGTGTTAGCTCCTTACAATGCGTATGTTAAGTTGTGCGAGATAGGTGACAAGGAACACAACTACGTTCTTCTTAATCCTCATTCCGTGTGGAGCGAGGGCGGATTGACGTTTTACGCGGTGAAAGCCGAGCATAGTGACGTTACTGCGGCGGGATATATAATTGACGACGGAAAAGAAACCTTCTATATAAGCGGCGATACTCTTTACAATTACGACGTTATAGACGACGTTATTGAGCTTTGCGAGGACGGCGTTGACTATGCGTTTCTTCCTATCAACGGAGTTGGTAACAATATGAATGCTAAGGATGCTGCGGATTTTGCTTTTGAAATCGGAGCAAGATGCGCCGTTCCTATTCATTTTGGGCTTTTTGACAGTATAGACCCAAAGGATTTTGACTTCGATAACACGCTGATATTGGATCCGTACGTTAAGACGAGCCTTAAGTAAGGCAGGTGGCGAATAATGATATTTGAAAAAACGGTATTAAGTATATACAATCAGCAATTTTTAGTGCGCTGTGATGACACTGGTGTAGTCCATTACTTTACGGCTGCAGATTTTCCGGGATTGAACACGCATCCGTTTTCTTTTAAGGGAGAAAGCGGACAAGAGCTTCGCGGAAGCTTTTATTATTACGGTGAGATGAGCCGCGAAAAACTCGTTATATTTGATCACGGTATGGGAGCAGGCCATCTTGCGTATATGAAAGAGATAGCCGAGCTTGCAAAAGGCGGATTCACGGTTTTCTCGTACGACCATACGGGCTGTATGAACAGCGAGGGAGATAATATAGGCGGATTTGCTCAATCTCTTTCCGACCTAGACTACTGCATCAGAGCGCTTCGTTCGGCATATGAATACAAGAACTTGCAGCTCTCCGTCGTAGGTCATAGCTGGGGCGCGTTCTCAACGCTTAATATCAGCGCAATACATAAGGATATCACACATATCGTTGCTATGTCGGGATTTGTTTCGGTTAAGGATATGCTCGGTCAGTTTTTCCCTGGAATTCTCAAGCTTTACGTTCCCGCTCTTTACAGGCTTGAGCAGAAAAACGTTCCCGGATATGCTGATTATAACGCAATAGATTCCTTAAAAAGCTCTACGGCAAAGGCTATGGTAATTCATTCCGAGGATGACGCGACGGTAAGCTTCAAGCGTCATTTCCTTAAAATGAAAAAAGCTCTCATAGAGAGAGCCGATACGCGCTTCGTTGCTACGTCGGGGAAGGGGCACAATCCGAATTTCACAAAATCAGCGGTTAAAATCAAGGATGCCTTCTTTGCCGATTATAAAGAAAAAATGAAAAGCGGATATTTTACCGACGAGGATAAAAAACGCGAATTTAAAGAAAGCTACGATTTTGTTAAAATGAGTGAGCAGGACGCTGACGTCTGGAATGACATCATAAGCTTTTTGAATTCGTAATTTTTTAAAAAAGAAAACAAAAGCTTACAAAAAAGACCGAAAGGGTTTATTTTTCCCAATCGGTCTTTTGCTTTTTATAATATGAATTATGGTTTGAAATATTACTTTACAAGCTCGCAGAATTCATCTATTTCATCTGCTATTATCTGAAGGCCTGCGCGCCAGAAATCACGTGAGGTGAGATCGACACCGGCTATCTTAGCGCAATCCTCAATATCGGTCACACTTGTTGCGTGGAGGAGTTTTTTATACGTACCAACGAAGGCACTGCCTTCGTTTTTATATTTTGCATAAAGTCCTCTTGCGAAAAGACCGCCGAAAGCATATGGGAAGTTATAGAACGACAGACCGCCTCTGTAATAGTGGCTCTTGCAAACCCACATATAAGGGTGCATAAAGTTTTCATCAAGACCGTCACCGTACGCTTTTTTCTGCGCTTCAAGCATAAGAGCGCACATTCTGTCCGCATTCATAAATTCTGCGGGGCGGTTTTCAAATACCGAGCTTTCAAAGGTAAATCTTGAATAAATATCGCAGATTATCTGGCACGCATCCATAAGCTCGCTTTCGATAAGCGCGAGCTTTTCTTCCTTTTCCTTTGCTTCGCTGATTACCGTTGACATAACGAGAACTTCGTTAAATGTTGATGCCGTTTCTGCAACGGGCATAGAATAATCCTGGTTAAGAAGCGAGTGGGAGAATACCTGCCTGTCGTGGAAAGAGTGGCCAAGCTCGTGAGCGAGAGTAACTATATCACTGAACGAGCCGTCAAAGTTGGTAAGAACTCGGCTCTGCTTTGCCGAAGGAACACCGCAGTCAAACGCTCCACCGACCTTGCCGTCTCTGGGGTAGAAGTCTATCCAGCGCTCCTCGAACGCGCATTTAACCATATCGTGAAGCTCGGAGTCAAATCCGCCGAAGATTTGAAGCAAATAGTCCTTTGCCTCCTCGACCGTGTAAGTTTTATCGCATTTACCCATGGGAGCGAAAAGGTCGTACCAAGGGAGTCCGTTTTCGTGTCCGAGGGCTTTTGCCTTTGCTTTCAGATACTTTCTGAACTGCGGCATATATTCTTCCATAGCACCGATGAGCGCATCAAGAGTTTCTTTTTTCATTCTTGAGGTGTAGAGCGTTTTTGCGAGGGGAGACTCGTATCCGCGAAGCTCGCATTCGGTAAGAACCTGAAGCTTGATGCTGTTAAGCGAGAAGGCTATGGAATCCTTTATGGAGTCATAACAAGCAAGCTCTGCCTCGTATGCTGCGCGGCGTACGTCTGCATCATGGCTGTAAGCGAGATTTCTTACGCTTGAAAGTCCCATCTCTTTACCGTCAACAGTTGCTTTTACACTGCTTGTAAGTGAGCTTTGAAGATCGCTCCAGGCAGAAGCACCACTCATATTGAGTTTAGCGAAAACAGCTTCCTCTCCTTCTGAAAGAAGATATTTGCTATCGCGCTTGATGTTCATAAGGTAATATTTGTAGTCTGCAAGCTCGGGTGTGGAATCAATAAGAGCCTCAAGGTCGTCGTAGCTCGCAATCAGCTTGCTGAGAGCCGCGCTGGGAGCTGCGGTTACGCTTATGATGCTCATAACCTTTCCGAGTGCCGAAGCTGCCTCCACGTCTGCTGTGTTTGCGGAATATCTGAGGTTTGCAAAAATTGCGAGCTTGTTTGCAAGCATCGAAATTTCTTCGTTTTTTGAAATAAAGCTTTTCAGAACTTCGCATCTTTCCATAGTTCCGACAGCCTTTGCAAACTCAACAAGCGAATTTGCTTCTTCTGCAAGCGTTTCAAGATCTGTAGCATAACGAGGATCGTCAAATCCATTATATAAAATACTTAAATCCCAGTTTTTCATATTTTTTATCCCTTCTTAGTTTTAATTTTAAGATAAGGCTATTCTATCATAACGGTGGATAAATGTAAAGAGCTTTATAAATCTTTATGTGTCGAAAGCAGATTATTTTCATAAAATAATATCAGATGCCACTGATATTTAAACAGATTTCAAAAATGTAATATATAAGAGAAAGGAAAAACGTATGAAGATAATCCTTGTTCGCTCACCCAAGCTTTTGGCGCCGATACTTAAAAAAATATTCGGTATTAAATAACCTTTATAATTATTCCGCGTATGGCGTTTCAAATATAATCATTTCATAATTAAAAAAGCACGGCAAAGAAAAGCGAAAATGCTATGCCGTGCTTAATTTTATTGCAAATTATTCATTGAATTAAACGTTTCTGCAAATGTACCCGAATATAAGATCTGCCGAGCCCTTTAAATTCTCGTGACCGTAATCGGGATAGATTTCTATCTGATTTTCGGACGTGATCTTGTTGTATGCTGCAAACTGGGTGGATGGACGACAGGTCGTGTGCATAAGTCCCGTGGACATTAAACTTTAGACTTTATTCTCGGAGCAAGGAACTGCAGGTCTATATATCCGAGCTTCTCAAAGAATTCATCAATGTGCTCGTGGCGGGGATCAAAGTGGCGAAGATAGTAACGCATACCCTCGTAAGAGCCCTTGGTTGAGGTAAGTGTGAGCTTGTATGCTTCGGCAACCGACGAAGGAAAATCGTAGGGCTCGAAGGTAGGCTTGTGGTCTATCGCGTAAAGCTCCTCAAGCGATGCATGCCAAAACTCATCAAAATCTTTTGGGCGCGAGTTAACTCCCTGGTACTCTTTGAGCTGCGACGGCGGCATATCAATGATAGGCATTTTAAAATCTCGATTTTGTTTTTTATTATGAGTTAATTAACTATAGCACATTATTTTTTTAATATGTAAGAGAAAATATGGTTTAAACTGATAATTTAAGTTTCATTCATTATTAGGAGATTTTATCTTTGATTTTTGGCGGGTAGTTCAAAATAAATATACCAAGGCAAACGAGAATAAGCGCCGCTATAAGATTAACTATTCCTACGTTGCTGCTTTCCGTGAGCAAGAGCGCTGTAAGCATAACTCCGAAGATAGGAGTAGTGAAGCTGAATATTGTAACCTTTGACACGGGGTTGTACTTGAGCAGAATTCCCCATAGCGAGTAGGCTATAGCTGAAAGGAAGGCGAGGTATACGAGAACTGCAATGCCCTTACCGCTGTCAATATTGATTTTTCCGCCAAAAGAAAGTCCGATAATTATCATTACGGCTCCGCCGAGTATAAATTGATAGCCGCTTATAGTAACGGGGTCCTCATTCTTTGAGAATATCTTTATAAGGGTTGAGGATATGGCAAGCGAAATTGCAGAGAATACGCAAAATCCGTCGCCGAGAAAGTTCATAGTGAGGTTAAGACCGGTAAGATTTATAACCACAATTCCGCCAAGACCTAACACGCACGCCACTATCTTTTTTGTATTAAGCTTTTCGAGCCTGAATATAAGAGAAGATACGAGGATTGCAAAAAAAGTTGATGATCCGGTAAGAATAGTGCCCTTAACTCCGCTTGTATTTGCAAGTCCAACGTAGAAGAAGATATATTGCAAAATGGTCTGAAATACCGAAACCAATGCAACTTTTCCCAAGCTTTCTTTCTTAGGGCAAATGAATTTCTTTCTTGCAATACTGAAGATTACAACCGTAAGCACTCCGGCGAAGAAGAATCGTATCCCAGCAAAAAGTATTGTTGACGGAACGTCTTTGTTTGGTAGTAAAAGACCGTATCCGATTTTAATAAACGGCGTTGCACTCCCCCATAAAGCGCAGCATAAAAGCGCGGTGAGAGTTATGAATAATGGATGAGAAAAAACACTATCTCCGCTTAGTTTTAATTTTTTCATAAACGATGATACTCCGTGAATTATATTATAAAAACTACGAGTATTATCATAACATACGGTAAATATAAAGTCAAGTAAAAGAGTTTATGTGAGAATTATTTTTTATAAGGCTCCGGAGGGTTGATTTTCCGTTGAATAGATTGGCTCGTGGCCATATGCTTCCTTGTAGAATAAATTCCATACGGCAGCATTCTCCGCCATCATCTTGCCCACTCTTTTTCTTTCGTCAAGCTGTTCGTCGGGGTATATGGGAGCACCGATGTTTACGGTATATTCCTGAACGGGAAATCCGTCCTTATCGATAACGTCGGAATCTTTCATAGTTATGAAGCATGGAAGCACGGGGACGTTGTTTTTTACAGCAAAGCTATATCCGCCGGGCTTTAATGGTTTGGGTTTTCTGTAATTGTACCACATACTTTGCTCGGGATAGATAAGAATGAAATTTCCGGCCTTAAGCAATATATTGGTCGCTTCAATGAATTTTTTCAGAGTTTTTCGGTTTGAAGATAGCGGCAATGTGCGGCAGTTTCGCATAAGGAATCCGTAAAAGCCCGGGAAATTTGTATAATTTCCTTCTTTGATTATGCGATAAAATTTTCTTTTTTTGTGTTCGGAAGCATCGTACGCTTTTTGAATTGCAAAGCTGTCGTACGCGTTGAAATGATTGCAGGTTATTACGGCGCCGCAGTTTAAGTTTCTAAAATGCTCGATACCTTTTATTTCTTTTATGCAAAATTGTTTTTTCTTAGTAAGCCGTCTGACAAAAAATCTTGCCGCTGAAAATGCTACGGCGGTTTTTATTTTTTTGAAAATACTGTTATCAAGATAATTGATATCGTCGGGCATAAGCGCCTTTGAGGGAGGATCGTTTTCCACATCAACTTCGAATGCGCCCGATTTTTCGAGGAGCTCTATTTTTTTGAGAATTTCAACTCTGTCGGCAGAACGAGCCTTTGTGTTAAGCTGTGCGAGGTAATTATCCTCGCGGTTTATTTCGGATATTGCAAGCTTAAGAAGATTGTCGCACGATTTTTTGTCTTTTTCGCGATCTTCGTCGGTATATGATTCAAGCTCGTGTTCTATTTTTTCGTATATCGAAGTTTCGGAGGCGTAGCTCAGAAATACGTCTGAAAATCTGCAGTCGCGGTAATGCCAGGGCTTGTTGGTCATAATATAATGAATGACGTTGGCTTCTTCTATGGGATACGCTATCTCGCCGAATACCTCGGTATTCCATCTCTGATCAAGCCATAATACCCGATCTTTGCAAATCAGATTCAGATAATCCTCGTCTTGCGTTACCACAAAATTGTATTCTCCGAGAAGTGCGATAAATTTGTCAAGGAGATTTTTTCTTCTGAATTCCCGACAGTTAATAAGAAGCACTCCTGCGTTAAAGAAGCTGTACCTCGATATACCTACGACCTTTTCGGCGTACGTTCCGTACTCATTGGTTTGTATCATTACTTGTTCGTGGCAGGCAGCTACGTAATTGTCCTTAAGGTCGTTTTCGTAAAGACGGCTGATATCGCCCTGCACAACGGTATCGCTGTCAATGTAAATGGCTTTATCGTATCCCGGAAATACTTCTGCAATAAACATTCTGTAATAGGTGGTTTTTGAATAATAATCGCGTATCGGGAGCTTGTCCGATATCGAATTGAGTCTGTCGCCGAGATTTATAAACGATACGGTAAAGTTGCTTGCTTGAAGCTTCAAAAGCTCGTTCTTCATTTCGTCGGATATTTCCGTGTGAAGAATATATACTCTGTAATCATACTCGGTGGACGCGTTTTTCATCATAGACGAGAGGGATACGATGGTGTATTTTATGAAATTATCGTCGCAGGCGTAAAAAATGGGTATTATTTTTCTGTTCATCGATTTTGCTTCTCCGTGATGTATTTTTTCTTTAAGTATACGTATTCATAAAGAATATCGTCAAGGCTGTAATATCCAAAGGTTTTATGAATTCTGCTGACCTGCCACTGCTTTATATTATCGGTATGAGGGTAGGGGAGCCAGAAAAGTCTTTTTGAAAAATGGCGCACTACAGTGTTTTTGTGCAAGAATTTCTGATCGTTGAATCTTTGCGGTAAAAGCTTTCTTTTGGTGGTTGATCTTATGAGCGCGCTTTGGTCCGCGAATACGAGCTTCTTTTCTTTAATAAGCGCACGCGCTTTTGCAAAAAGTCCCGTTTCCTTTGCAATACGCATATTAAAAAGCAGAACGCCCGCGTTTATGTAGCCTGGATTCACGAGGTATTTGCCGTAATGGTCTCTTGCTGCAGCATATTCGTAATCTGATACGTCTATTTTGTAAAGAAGACGTATATCGCGGTTAAACAGTACGTCTGCATCCAGGTATAAAAGCTTATCGGGGATGTCCGTTACCTTATCCGCGAAAAGACGTATGAGTGTGTAGGGTGAGCAATAAGCGTCTTCATTCGGGCATCCCGAAAACTCTTTCATATAAAGCTCGGTTACGTCGGTTTTTAAGACCTTGTTATTCGGATTGTATTCTTTTACTGTTTCGGATAAAAAATCTATCTTGCCGTCGTTTATCGGTATGTAGTCTTCCTTAATGCCGGAAAGATCCATGGTGAAAATATAGAAAGCAAACGCCTCTCTCGTGCAGCTTCGCTTCAAAATAGAGAGCGCGGCGGTCAAAATACCGTCGAACACTCCGTCGTTTCCACAAAACAATATATTAATCATTCGTTTTCTCTCTTCTAACGTACTTTATTTTTTCAAAGCTTGAGAGCCTTGCCCTGTTGCACATACAGGAGTAAACTTCGTCCCGAAGCTCTTTACGCTTTTCTCGGGGAGCGGAGTCCGGGTTGGCAAAAAATGGACCGTCTACGTAAGTGATTATTTTCGTAATTCCGAAAAGCTTTCGCTTGTGATAGGTGTTCGTGAAGCAGAAAATCGGAACGTTGAGCTTCACGGGATACGCGAATGACGTGTCGGAAAACGGACGTATTTTCGTGTAGTACGGCCAGATGTGAGCCTCGGGGTAAACCACTATTACACGCTTTTCTGCGATTCGCCTCTCGATAGCGGCAAGAAAGTTTTTATACGCGCCGATATCGTCGGGTAATGGAATTGCACCGAGAGAGGGAGTTATCCTGCCAAGGTACGGCATCGAAACGTTGTTGGGATGCACTATTGCATATTTGTCCTTTGAAAATGCGAGCATATTAGGAATAAATGCGTCGGCAATGTCCTGGGTATGATTTCCGTAAAGAAAATAGCCTGTTTTTTTGAATTTCTTCAATTTTTTATCACCGACGGTTTTGTGTGCAAAAACCAGCTTTGTGTAGAGGAACGCTATGGGGGTGGCAACGATTCTGTACCAGAAAAAGTGCGTAATTCTTTTAAAGATTGAGTCGTAGCAGTATACGTAATTTGAATCAATTTTCTTCGGTGTTATTTTTGCCCGGGAAAGCTCGTCGTTTAGCTCGTCCTCGTAATAAATGATTTTTCTCTTTTCCACATTATCCATCCTTTGCTTTTGGTTAACAGCTTCCTTTTTGGCGGCGCTAAAAGTATATCACGGGAGAAAAACAAATTCAACGTTTTCTCCTCTCAACTTAATTCTATGGATAATAGAATTCTCATTCGATATGAACCTGGGCGTCGACGGTACTCCACAAAAGTGAGAATTCACTCAAAACAGGTTGACTTGCAGCAATTTTGGTAGTATAATTGTAGGAAAAGGGCGGTTTTTAAAAATATCGAAAATTATATGCTTTTTACGCCGATATATAAATTGAAAACGATAGTTTACATAATTGAATTGCTGAAAGGGCGGATATAAATTGAATAATACCAAAGAAATTATTGCAAAAAACCTGGTTGCGCTAAGAAAATCCCGTAAATATACACAGCAAGAATTGGCAGAAAAACTAAATTATTCTGATAAAGCTATATCGCGCTGGGAACACGCAGAGACACTTCCGGATATAGAGACGCTTTGTAAGATATGTGATATATACGGCGTAAAATTTGAATATCTTTTGCAAGAGGAGCAGCCTCTGAAAAATAATCCTTACGTAATAAGAACGGACATACCAAGCAGAATTGTTACTATGTGTATTGCGGTTTGCGCTGTGTGGATAGTCGCGTTTATTGCTTATATGTACACGAATACTCTGTTTGGGAATAACAGATGGACCCTCTTTATATGGGCCATTCCGATATCTTGCGTAGTGTGTCAGGTTTATAATAAGCTTTATTTTTCCAATAATGCGTTCAGATGTGTAATGTATTCCGTAGCTCAATGGAGCGCGATACTTGCTTTGTATTTGCAATTTTTAGAGCATAATATATGGATGCTTTTCATCACGGGTGTGCCTATTCAAGCTGTAATAATACTTACTACCATTCTTAAATACAAGTCCATAAACATTCGTTCAACCAAGGGGGATACGTAATGGGTGCTGCCGCTATTGTTATTTTGGTGTTTGAAATTCTAGGTTTATTGGCTTTACTGATTGCGTTTCTCGGCGGATATATTACCTACCGTATGGCGTTTTATAATAATCCAAAAAAGAACAAGGTTGATCCGTATAAGTACATTAAGGACAGCGACGAGCCGAGAAATCTTTTCTCGAAATCTCTTATAGATCGCGTTTTGTCTATACCGTGTGAAAATATATACATAACGTCGTATGACGGACTAAAGCTGCGAGGAAGGTTGTATATAGTTGATAAAAACGCTCCGTTTGCCATTCAGTTTCACGGATATAAAAGCTCACCTATGATCGATTTTTCAGGCGGTGGCGAGATGGTTATGAAAATGGGCGTAAACGTAATTATGGTCGACGAAAGAGCGTGCGGAGAAAGCGAAGGAAGAACGGTTTCTTTCGGTTATCACGAGAGTCTTGACGTGCGTTCGTGGGTTAAGTACGTATCGGATAATTACGGAAAAGATAGAAAAATACTGCTCTTTGGCGTTTCGATGGGTGCTGCAACGGTTATAATTTCCGCAGGACAGGGACTTCCGGATAACGTCGTAGGCGTGTGCGCCGATTGCCCTTGCTCGTCAACCAAGGAAATAGTTACAAAGGTTATATATGATATGAAGCTTCCCGGAAAGCTCCTCTATCCGCTGGTACGGCTCGGAGCTGTGATTTACGGCAAGTTTGATCCTAACGTTGCCGAAGCAAAGGCTGCAGTTAAAAATACCCGAATTCCGATTTTACTTGTTCATGGCGAGGGGGATTACTTCGTTCCCTGTAATATGAGCAGAGATATTGCTAAAAATTCAAAGCTCGTAGAGCTCCATACATTCCCCGAGGCAAGTCACGGATTGAGCTTTGTTTATGATACGGAGCGGTATTTAAAGATAGCTGAAGAATTTTGCTTAAGATGCTTAAAATGATCGTTTTTTATATTAAATGAAAACAATTAGTCACAATAGGAGAAAAAACAATGAAACCCGAAAAAAATATGCATGGATTTGAATTTGTGTCTTCCAGAGAAATTCCCGAGCTTTCCGGAACTCTCCATGAAGCTGTTTATAAGAAAAACGGAGCAAGGCTTTTGTTCATTGACCGAGAGGACGTAAATAAAACGTTTGCTATAGCTTTTAAAACTATACCCACCGATGATACCGGAGTTTTTCATATTATAGAGCATTCTGTGCTTTGCGGCTCAGAAAAATATCCTGTAAAGGAGCCGTTTGTGGAGCTTCTTAAGGGCTCGCTAAAAACCTTTCTTAACGCATTTACTTTCCCTGACAAAACAATGTATCCCGTTTCTTCAAGAAACGACAGAGATTTTTTAAATCTCGTTGATATTTATATGGATGCGGTGCTTCATCCGCTTGCAGCCAAGAAAAAAGAAATATTCTATCAGGAAGGCTGGCATTACGAGCTTCATAAAGCGAGCGACGAGCTTACTTATAAAGGGGTTGTGTTTAACGAAATGAAGGGTGCATATTCTTCTGCCGACGAGGTTGAGATGGAAGAAATGTCTGCGCTTCTGTATAACGGTAGCTGCTACGGACGCGACTCGGGCGGAAACCCTCTCGCCATTCCCAAGCTTACTTATGAGGATTTCGTTGCATCTCACGAAAAATACTATCATCCGTCAAACTCAAGAATTATTCTTGACGGAAGCATTGACCTTGATAAAACCTTAGCTCTTCTCGATTCCTTCCTCTCGCAGTATGATTATCTCGAGGTTGATTCGGATATTCCTATGGTTGAACCTGCAGGTCACGTGCAAAAGACTATTGCTTATGAGATTTCGGCAGGTGAAGACCCCGAGGGAAAGGCAAGAATTTGCCTCGGCTTTGCTGCGTCGGATTTCAGTGACAGAAAGACTGTTACGGCGCTTGCGATACTCTCTGATGCAATCGCGGGTACGAACGAATCTGTTTTTAAAAAGGCAATGCTTGATTCGGGACTTTGCGAGGACATAAGCTTTATATCATATGACGGACTTCAGCAGAATTCCGTGCTTATAGAAATAAAGAACGTTAAGGAGCAAAATATAGACAGAGTCAGAGAGCTTTGCTTTGACACGCTAAAGGCTATTGCCGAAAACGGAATCGACCGAAACGCTCTTTTGGCATCTCATAACAGTCTAGAATTCCGTATGCGTGAGCAGGATATGGCCACTTTCCCCGCGGGAATTGCATACGCTATAGCGGCGCTTGATACCTGGCTTTACGGCGGTGATCCTATGACCTCGCTTTCGTTTGAAGCTGATATAGCATCTTTGCGCGAGGAGCTTGCGACAAATTACTACGAGGAGCTTATAAGACGAATATTCCTGACATCCAAGCACAGCGCATCACTTTATATGCTTCCGTCCACAAAGCTTGGTGAGCAGAGAGTTGCAGCTGAAAAAAACAGATTATCTCTTGTTAAGGCGAATATGAGTGCTGATGAGCTTGATGCGCTCGTAAAGCTTAACGAGGAGCTTGAAGCATGGCAGAAGTCGTCAGACACCGCGGAGGCCCTGGCGACAATTCCGTCGCTTTCGGTTGAAGATATAAATAAGCTTCCCGAAAAATATCCGTCGGTCAGCTATGATATTGACGGCGTGCCCGCGCTTTATACTGAATCAAGCTCAAGAGGCATTACTTACACGAGCCTTCTGTTCGACATTTCCGATTTTGACGAAAAGGAGCTTTCGCTTGCGTCATTGATTACGGAGCTGATGAAGAACGTCAGCACCGATAAATCAGACGCGATATCCTTGCAGAACAAAATTAAAACCGAGCTCGGTTCTTTAAGCTTTGGCTCTATAGTTGCCACGAAGGACGGAAGGGTAACTCCTTATATTCAGATTGGCATAAGCTGTCTCGACTCAAAGAGAGACTCAGCCGCAGAGCTTTTCGAGGAGGTTGCGCTTCACTCGCAGTTCACCGATAAATCGGTTATTGAAATAATAGTTAAGCAGATAAAGGCTCAGAGCGCCGAGGCAATAGCCGCTTCAGGTCACTCGGTTGCATTTTCGAGAGCTGCGTCGTACGTGAGCGCGGAAGCTGCTGTCAGCGAATATACGGACGGACTCGAAAATTACCTCTGGATAAAGGAGCTTGATAGGAGTTTCGAAAGCAGATTCGACGAGCTTTCGGCAGACCTTGCAAAAACTGCGGCAAAAATCTTTACGAAGGCGAGACTTACCGCTTGCCATTCGGGCAAAAGAGCCGATGATTATATTAAGAAGATTGTCGATTTTCTCCCCGACGGTGAAATATTTGATAAGGGAAGTAAAATCAAGCCTCTCGGCGTAAGACGGGAGGGGATTCTGATTCCTGCGAGCGTTGCATTTGCTTCGGCGGCAGCAAACGTATTTGACGTGTCTGATAAGCTTCACGGTTCTCTTGGAGTAGTTCGTTCAATACTTTCCTACGCTTATCTCTGGAACGCTGTAAGAGTGCAGGGCGGAGCTTACGGAGCAGGCTTTATAAAGAGAGCAAACGGAACTATGGGTTATTATACTTACAGAGATCCCGATGCTAACCGTTCGCTCGGTATTTTCGAGGAAAGCACGGCGTTCTTGCGCTCGCTTGCGGAGTCCGGAGAGGATATTACGAATTTCATTATAGGCGCGGTAGGAGACGGAGATCCGCTTATCACGCCCAAAGTCCTTTCAGCTCTCTCTGTAGCATCATATCTCAGAGGCGAAAGCTATGAGGACAGAGTGAGAATGCGTACAGAGCTTATTTCTACAAACAAAGAAAATCTTCTCGCTATGGCGGATTTGCTTGATAAAGCTTTTGCCGGTAGTGGAGTATGCGTTGTTGGCGGTAAGGATAAGCTTGATGAATGCGGCGAAAAGCTTGATTCTGTGATAGAAATTTAAAAAACAAAAATAAAAAGCGGATAGTTTTTCACAAGCTTAAAGGAGCAGGGAAAGGTTATCCGCTTTTTATTTAATTCAGTTTTTTATGAGTAAGCCTTATCTGCAAGCATCAGACGAAGTGTAGATTCGGCGTTACGGTATTTCTCAGCGTCTCTTTTTTTGGAGCTTGCCAATTCCGAGAGCATTCTGAATGCTATAATGGTATTATCGGGAAGGTGCTTGAAGCCTTCTTTATCAGAAAGTGGCGTAGATGATAGATAAACGCCGTATTCTGAGGCGAGACGGTAACCCGTGTCGGTTTTATTCGTCGTTATTTTTGCGTCCTCAGGTAAATATTGGCTTATTCCGCTAAAGGGGTTATTTTTTGCATCCTTAGTTAAATTCGTGAAAAGCTCCTCGGAAATGAGGCAGATGTAATAATCTCCGTAGAGCATATGCTGATTGAAATTATCTCGGTTTTCCTTTAAAAGCGAAGGGTTGGGGGTGTTACCCTGCGCTTCCATTTCCGCAATTTCCTTACCCGACGGGATATATATATCCAAGAATGAAACATGTCTGTTTCCGTCACCGTCAAAATCCGAAACGTATTTGTCAACAGCGTTGCAAACGGGGCGGTAGAGCGCTTCTCCTGCGGCATCATCGTAAACCCTTAGATTTTTGCCACCGGCATATATGATATAAGAATCGAAAGTTGCTTTCGTACAGGTTTGGAGCGTGCAGAAAAGTATTACGAAAACAAGAAAAAGCGCGGCTATGGAATGCCATTTATAGTGGTAGAAAAAGTTTTCGAGCCAAAGCCGGAATTTTGATTTTTCTTTTACGTCACCGTCGGAGATATCGTCGCCCGTGTCGTTTTTTGCATTTGATGCACTTTTCTTTTTTCCGAAAGCTATATCGGGAGAAAAACGGTCGTCATTACCCTTTATAAAATCCAATTTATTGTTTTTTTCGTTCATAAATTCTCCTTTGTAAGTCTTCATACCGAGAGTATAGCATTTTTCTATCGGTTTGTCAATAAGTAGATTGTTAATAAGCTGTATTTGAATATTTCTTGCAGTGCTTTAAAGAATGCTTCTTGAATTTTTTGAAGCATCAGAGTCTTATAAAGTATGTGAATAATACTAAAATGTAAAACATTGTTGTCTAAAATAACAAAAAACATTCGAAATCACGCCTTGTAATAAGTAAAAGCGTATCCGAATGTTTTTTGTTTTTATGTTGATACTGTTGATTTGATGAAATTAAATCAGTTTGCTTCGGGCTTCATTGTCGGGAAGAGAAGCACATCTCTGATTGAAGGAGAGTCGGTAAGGAGCATAACGAGTCTGTCAACTCCGAAGCCGAGTCCGCCTGTGGGGGGCATACCGTATTCGAGTGCCGTTACGTAATCGTAATCAACCTCAGCGGGAGAAGTAGGATCCTCCGCTTTCTTCTTTGCAACCTGCTTTTCAAATCTCTCTCGCTGGTCGATAGGATCGTTAAGCTCCGAGAATGCGTTTCCGTACTCGGTACAGTTGATGAAGTACTCGAATCTTTCGGTAAATCTGGGATCCTCGGGCTTTCTTTTTGCAAGAGGGCTGTTTTCAACGGGGTAATCGTAAATGAAGGTGGGCTGAATGAGCTTATCCTCTACGAATGCGTCAAAGAGTTCAACGAGAACCGTGCCTGCTGTAGCATCTTTTGGAACTTCAACGTGAAGTCTTGCTGCATCTGCTCTTGCTTCTTCGTCGCTTTTCCAAGCGTAATAATCAACGCCTGCATATTTCTTAACGGCGTCAACCATAGTAAGACGCTCCCAATTTCCAAGGTCTATTTCTACGCCTTGATAGGTAATTTTGGTATTGCCGCAAACCTCTTTTGCAAGGAGCTTATAAAGCTCTTCAACAAGGTCCATCATTCCGTAATAGTCGGTGAAAGCTTCGTAAAGCTCAATGGTGGTGAACTCGGGGTTGTGCTTGGGGTCCATACCCTCGTTTCTGAAGATTCTTCCTACCTCGTAAACCTTGTGCATACCGCCAACGATAAGTCTTTTAAGGTAAAGCTCGGTTTCAATACGGAGATACATAGGGATATCAAGGGTGTTGTGGTGAGTGCTGAATGAACGCGCTGAGGCTCCGATTTCTATAGGAAGGAGTATAGGCGTGTCAACTTCGAGATAGCCCTTTGAATCGAGATACGAACGGATAATTGAAAGTATTTTTGAACGCTTAATAAAGGTGTCCTTTACCTCTGGATTAACGATAAGGTCAACGTATCTCTGTCTGTATCTCTGCTCAAGATTTGTAAGACCGTGGAACTTTTCGGGAAGGGGTAGGAGTGATTTAGCGAGAAGCGTTGCGCTCTTTGCGTGAACAGAAATTTCACCTGTTCTTGTGCGGAATAGTGTGCCCTCAACGCCGATGATATCACCGACGTCCCATTTTTTAAAGCCCGCGTAAGCTTCTTCACCGAGGTCATCACGAGAAACGTAAAGCTGAATTTTTCCGTCGCCGTCGAGAAGATGGGCAAAGGAAGCCTTACCCATAACTCTCTTTCCCACCATTCTTCCCGCAACTCTTACGGTAAGCTCGCGGCCCTCTGCAACAAGAGCCTCCTCGTTGTCTGCAAATTCTCTAATTGCGTTAACGCTGGTATGAGTTACGTCGTATTTTGTAATTTCAAAAGGATTTTTGCCTGCTTCGCAAAGACCTGCAAGCTTATCGCGGCGGATCTTAAGCTCGCTGGTATCATTTAAAACATTAGCTGTATTTTCTGCCATCTTTAATGTCCTTTCTTTTCGTTTGATATCGGTGGGGGCTTACTTAGCTCTGGTTACGCTCTTAACCTGAAGCACCTGTTCACGTACACCGGGAACAAGAACCTCGTCGCCTTCTGCGGATCCAAGAAGCGAGCGGCCTACGGGGGAGTCGTCGGATATCTTTCCGTTTATCGGGTCGGTTTCGTAAGAACCCACGATATGATAAGTGAATTCTCTTCCACGGGTAACGTTGTAAACAACAACGATAGAGCCAACGCTTACCTTTGATTCATCAATCTGGGATTCATCAATAATTTTAGCATTTGCGATCATTTCGCGAAGCTCTGCGATGCGGGCGTGGATTTTGCCCTGCTCCTCTTTAGCTGCATCATATTCGCTGTTCTCTGAAAGGTCACCAAATGAACGCGCGGTGGATATTTCTTTTTTGTTCTCCTCGACTCTTACGTTAACGAGATAATCGAGTTCGTCCTGAAGCGCCTTGAAGCCCTCGGGAGTGTAAGTCTTTGTTTCTGGCATGTTTATGTTCTCCTAAATTAATTATTCGAGATAAGATTGAGAAGCTCTGAAAGAGCTACCTCTGTGTATTTATCTTCATCTTCAACAAGCACGTCGGGCGTGACACCGACACCGTTGAAGTTTATACCCGACGGGGGATTGTAAAGTGCAGTGGTGAGGGTTAAGCTGGATTCGTCCTTGAAGTAATAAGTGCTTTGCATAACGCCCTTTTTATAGGTGGTTTCGCCAACTACTGTGCATTTTAAAAGTCCCATATCGTCATAATCGCGCATAGCAGCAGAGAAAAGCTCTGCTGCGGAAGCACTCGTTTCATCGCATATAACCACGGAAGGAATTGAAAGCACGTGGTCGGTAGTCTCAAACATACCGCCGTGCGTCGCATAAATCGGCTTTTTTGAGCTTGAGAATGATGCTATCGGAGTTCCCGAGGGAACAAGGTACGAAAGCATATCCGAAACAGCATACAGATATCCGCCGGGATTGCGTCGGAGATCAAAAATGATTCCGGAAACTTCGGCCTCTTCCATAGCCTTGATAGCTTTGAAAAACTGAGATGCGGTGTTTGCTTTAAAGCTTGTTACTGTTATATAGCCTATGTTATTTTCTTTCATTAATGAATAAGCAACGGAGGTTTCGGTAATGCGCGCTCTTATCATGGTAAACGAGATTTCAGTTCCGTCTCTGTCTACCGTAACGGTTACCTCTGTTCCTTCCTCGCCTCTTATCATATTGACTGCATCAAGTGTTTCGACATCGGATACACGGACACCGTTTACTGCGACTATATAATCATCAGGCATAATTCCTGCATTGAATGCCGGTGAGCCCGGCTCTACGCTGTTTACAAATATTGTTTTTTCGAGATCGTTTCTGAGAACTGCAACTCCGATTCCTACAAAATTACCGCTCATATCGTCAGTATATTCTGCGGATTCGTCAGCACTTCTGTAAAAAGCATACTTATCTCCAACAGAATGTATATAACAGTCTATCAGAGAATAGGTTACTTCTGTTTCGGAATCAACGTCTATCTCGGAGCAAAATTCAATATACGCGTTTTTCGTTTTTTCGGCGAGTGTTTCATTGTCGGGAAGATCAGTGTAATAGTAACTGTTAAAACAGCTTTCGATAGCACCGAACAAGTTTTCGTCGAATTCTGGTATCTCATCCATACTTTTTAATCTTGAGGAAACCGAATCGGAATCCATATTCGTATCGTTGGGATAGTTTTTTTTGCAGGACGTAAGGCTTGATACGAGGAGTACCAAAATTAAAACGAATGAGAGGGTCCGCATGGATATTCTTTTTATCATATATACCTTCTGTATTCGCAAGATTTTACCCTGCGTCGCTAAGAGTGCTGTTGTCTCTGTGCTGAGCAGGGCAGTGTTAAATCTTTATTTAGATTTTATCAAACCGTCTTTAAAAAATCTGTCGAACTATCAGAATTTGGTGGGCTTGCTCGTAAGATATTTTTTAACCATAAGAGCAACCTTGAAGATAACCGCGTGATCAAACTCTCGGAGATCAAGACCTGTGAGCTTTCTGATTTTCTCGAGTCGGTATACAAGAGTATTTCTATGTACAAAGAGCTTTCTTGAAGTTTCTGAAACGTTTAGGTTGTTTTCAAAGAAGCTCTGAACAGTCATAAGAGTTTCTTTATCAAGAGACTCGAGCGAGCCTTTTTTGAAAACTTCCTGAAGAAAAATTTCGCAAAGTGTCGTTGGAAGCTGATAGATAAGCCTTCCGATACCGAGGTTTTCGTAAGACATAATAGGTTGCTCAATGTCAAATACTTTTCCTACCTCGAGAGATACCCTTGCTTCTTTATAAGCCTTTGCAAGATCCTTGAGATTTTCAACGATGGAAGAAATACCGATAAGTACCTTTGCCCCGTATTCATCGTGGGTAACCTTGAGAATGTTCTTAGCAAATGCGTCGAGTTCTTCGCCGCCTTCGCTTCTGTCAACCTCTTTAACAATTACGATATCCTGCTCGCTGATGCTTATTACATAATCTCTCGTGCTTTCATCAACAATGCTCTGGATTATTTCGTAGGGAGGAGTATCGGTTGAGCCGTGGAATTTGATTACGAGAACCGCGCGGCAGTCTTCATTGTTAAAGTGTAGCTCGTTTGATTTAATATAAATATCGCTGGGAAGAATATTATCAAGAATTATATTCTTAATAAAAGATCCCTTGTCGTATTTCTCGTCGTAAAGGCTTTTTATGTTGCCAAGAGAAATGGAGAGCAGCTGAGTTACTTTATCCGCTTCCGAATCTGTACCTTCTGCAAAAGCAATACAGTCGTTCTTACCGGAAGCCGTAATGAAACGGTAGGAGTATCCTTCATAGCATATAGAACCGTGAGAGAAAGCAAGTTCCTCGCGGATGCGCTGTCTTGATTCGCCTATTTTACCGAGTTCGCTGCACGCGATAATAATTCCGTTTTCGTCGATCACACCGATAGTGCGTCCAAGTATGTCTTTCATCTGGTGGATGACAGTTTGGAACAAACGGTTAGACATATTTTATCCCCTTTCAATTATAAACGAATGCGATTTGTTTATACTGTCCTATATTCTACCTTATTTTTTAGCATTTTTCAATAGTTTTTTCAAAAAAGTTTTATTTTTCACCAAAAAAAATACAATTTTTTTGTAAAGTTTGTATTTTTCGCGATTTAAAAATAACAATTAAAGCTCAAAACGGTAGGAAATTGCAGAGAGACAGTAGTCGGGAGCCGTTTCACATCTTAAAATTCGTGGTCCAAGATTAGCAAGGAGCATTCCCGCGTCCTTGGCAGCGCGCGCTTCTTCTTCGGAAAATCCCCCCTCAGAGCCTACCATAACCGAAATGCTCTTGGGAGTATGTTTCGTTGCTTCGAGGATTTTTTTAAGCGATTCCGTTCCTTCGCCTTCGTAACAGAAAATGGAGAGTGTATGCGATGCTGCGAGCTTTATAGCTTCGGTATAGCTTAACGGTGTCGTAACTTCGGGTAAAACGGCTCTGCCGCATTGCTTTGCCGCTTCTTCAGCGATACGGGTTAATCTTGTTGTACGCTCACCCGCCTTTTCGGCTTTCGGTTTTTTGATGCATCGTGAGGATTCAAAGGGGACTATTTTTACCGCGCCAAGCTCAACTGCTTTTTGAACAACCCTTTCGAGCTTGTCTGATTTCGGGTAAGCCATAAAGAGTGTTATTTTTGATTTTGGCTCGCTTGACGATAGAGAGGTTGATATTATTTGGAGATCGCACCTGTCGTCGCGTATTTTTGTGAATGATGCCCGGTATTCGTACCCCTTACCGTCCGAAACCGTAATTTCGTCTCCTACCGCCATTCTGAGCGATCTTGCAATATGCCTTGCGTCGTCACCGAGAATAAACAGAGTGCCGTTTTCAATCTGATTTTCAGATACAAAGAATCTCGGCATTTCACACACCCCTTTTTATCATCATAGCGACCCAATCATTTTCACGTTCGATGCGTACAACACCGTACCCGTGTGAAGCCGCTGCGCGCTTTATATCTTCCTCACGCTCTGCAACTATCCCGGAGAGGATAATCGGGGCAAAGGGTGAGAGGTAAGCGTGAATATCAGGAAGCATCCTTATAATTATATCCGCTACTATGTTCGCAACGCAAATGTCGTAACCGCCGGTCATTTTTTCAACCCCTGAGAGAAGATCCGATACCCCTACGGTAATATTATCACATTCGGCGATGATTGCGTTTTCTTTTGCAACCTTTACGGCAACGGGGTCAATATCGTATGCGTTACAGCTGGAAGCTCCAAGCTTTGCTGCTGTTATTGCCAGAATTCCGGATCCGCATCCGACGTCAAGCACGCGCTCGTTGCCTTTTACGACGTCCTGCATAATTTTCATAACAAGACGTGTGGTTTCGTGTGTTCCCGTTCCAAATGCCATGCCGGGATCTATCTTTATTATTACCTCTCCGTCCTTGGCATCATAGGTTTCCCACGCAGGAACTATGGTAACCTTTCCGAGCTTTATCGGTTTGAAGTATTTTTTCCAGGAGTCAGCCCAGTTTTCTTCCTCCATACCCTCTATTTCTCTTTTGAATTTTATATGTAGAGAATCAAGCTTCGCATCGATAAAAGCAATGTACTCGGAAAGATTTTTTTCCTCGGGCACAAAAATAGATATTTTTGCTTTTGTTTTATCTGCCTTTAGAATAGAATCGTCAACAAGCTCGCCATACATTCCGTTTAGGGAAAAATCACTGTAATCCTCAATCATAAGTCCATTGTCGAGCATACTGATAACTGCACTTGCGCGATCTAAATCTTTAGTATCTACAACTATTGTCAGTTTAGTCCAAGTTCCTGCCATTTTAATTCTCCTGAAAGCTTTAAAGCTTCTATTTTGTCAACGTTTATTTGCATAATTAAATCTTTTGCGCTTGAAAATTTCTTTTCTTCGCGCAAAAATGCGAGAAGATATATTTTGACCTCTCGTTCATAAAGATTGCCGTCAAAGTCAAGAATATATGTTTCCGCGTGAGCGTCTCTTTCTGTAAATGTGGGGCAAGCGCCTACGTTACAGAGTGCTTTATATATTTTACCTCTTATTTTTACGGCAGCAAGATATACTCCGAATCGCGGAACGAATTTTCCTTTTTGAAGATCCGTGTTAATTGTTGGTATTCCAAGTCCTTTTCCAATTCCCAGTCCGTGCAAAACTTTGCCGCTTATGAAATATGGCTTGCCGAGCAGCTTTGCTGCTTCTGCCAGCTTGTTGTTCGAAAGGAGTTCTCTTATATAGGTTGAGGAAAGAGTTTTTCCCGAATAAAGATATTCGTCCAATATCTCTGCTTTCCGTCCCGCTTTTTTCATAAGGGAGAGAAGATGCTCGGAGGAGCCGTTTGCGTTTTTCCCAAATTTAAAATTAAAACCGCATACAGCGATACGTGTATTAAGTACGCCTATCAAAAAATCATTTACGAAGCTTTCTTTTTGAGTATCCCGAAATAGAGAGAAGCTTGCAATAACGGTACAGTCTGCTCCGCAATCTTCAAAAATTGAGAGCCGTTCGGAATCGGTGAATAGCTTTGCAGAGCCGGATTTTAATAGGTTCTCATCACCCGAAAACGTAAAAATAACAAGCGGATATCCCTCTGTTTTTGCAAGCGCCTTTGCTTTATCAATAAGAGCTCTGTGCGCCAGATGAACACCGTCAAAAAATCCCAGCGCCGTAACCGTTCCGGAAGAAAAAATGCTGTCGACATTCAAATTTTTGATATCTGACGCTTGATTTATCCGTATAGTTTTCATTTTTTCTCCTTCCCGGTTTCATTATGTGCAAAAATTTATCGCTCGACGCCCCGAGCGATAGAAGAAATTCTTAAAAAGTATCATTATTCTAACATTTTTCGTTAAAAAAGTCAATAGTAAAACCCGTAAGTGTAAATCTCCGGTGGTTAGGTTTCACAAAACGTGTTGTTTATCTTCCACTAAAATTACGGTAATAAAAATATTTTATTTGACAAAATAATATTAGTATGTTAAAATTGCTTTGGTGATCGCACTGTATATGACGGTTACGATTAAAAAAGAAAGGTTATTACTATGAAGCTTAATTACAAACGCACAATATTCGTAGGCTTTGCATTCTTTCTTATATGCGCATTTTGGCAGGCTTATGATACTATAATTCCCAAAATACTTACCGAGAGATTCGGAATAAGTCAGACCGCATCCGGCTTTATTATGGCGCTTGACAATATTCTTGCGTTGTTTATGCTACCACTGTTCGGAATTGTTTCGGATAAATGCAAATCGAAAATGGGTAGAAGAACACCCTTTATTTTATTCGGTACAATTATAGCTGCCTGCGTATTCATTTCGCTCTCGTTTGTTGACGGTGCTCAACTTAAAAAGATAGACACCGTTACAGATCTTGAATCAGAGAGTGTCAGAGAAATGCTCTACGACTACGAATACGAGGGATACTTGAAAACTCCCGACGGAGATGAGTTCGTTCTTGGAAAAACCTACGTTGATGATACGGACAAGAACACCGTGAAGAAGCTTGATAAGGACGCCTTCCTTTCCTTCAAGGTTTACAATGAGGACGGCAAGGCTACCGATGAATATACGAATTACATCGTACCTGCAAGGCAGGCGTACGTATATCAGGAAATAACTTCCAACAATCCTTCAAATCTTATATGGTTTATCGCGATACTGTTTATTTTGCTTATGTCGATGGCTACATTCCGTACACCTGCGGTATCTCTTATGCCCGACGTAACGCCCAAGCCTCTGAGATCAAAGGGTAATGCAATTATAAATCTTATGGGAACTCTCGGCGGAAGCCTTATACTCGGAGTCGGTATCGTTCTCGGTACGGGTAACGTTAAGAATACGTTTATGCCGTATTGGAGCTACTTCCTTATAGTCGGATTTATTATGATTGCTTGCCTTGTTGCATTTATGTTCACCGTTCGCGAGAAAAAGTACGTAAGCGATATGGAGAAGGAAAGTGCCGAAATGGGCATCTCTGAGGAGTCCGTTACCGAAAACGGCGAAAAGAGAAAGCTCTCGAAGCCTGAGCTCTGCTCGCTTATCCTTATACTTTCATCGGTAGTTCTGTGGTTCTTCGGCTATAACGCTGTTACCAGTAAGTACTCCGTATATGCGGGACAGGTTCTTAACCTTGACTACAATACGACGCTTCTCGTTGCAAATATTGCGGCTCTTATAGCTTATATTCCCGTTGGCTTGATTTCGTCGAAAATAGGAAGAAAAAAGAGTATTCTTGCCGGCGTAGTTATTCTTACTTCGGCGTTCCTTATAGCTTCCTTCCTAAGAAACGGAACGCCCCTTTGGGTTATGACTCTTATCTTCGTTATGGCAGGTATCGGATGGGCAACTATTAACGTAAACTCCTTCCCGATGGTAGTTGAGCTTGCTAAGGGCGGAGACGTTGGAAAATATACCGGATTCTATTATACCGCATCTATGGCGGCGCAGACTCTTACGCCCGTTCTTTCCGGTATTGTGATAGACAACTTCGGTATGACTAAGCTCTTCCCGTACGCTACCGTATTTGCGGGATGCGCGTTTATAACTATGTTCTTTGTTAAGCACGGTGACTCGAAGCCTGAATCTCAGGGCGCACTTGAATCGCTTGCAGGCGGAGATGACTGATAAAATTTAATCGCAAAACGGCTCGTCTCATTCGGTGAGCGAGCCGTTTTTATTATCTATGAAGGGAGATTGTTATGGTAGCTCTTTATATTTCGGTTCCCATTATTGTTATTCTCGGTATTTGGATTTTTCTGATTGCACCGGGAAAAAACAAAAAGATGGAATATTACAAAGCGGTAAAATATGCTCACAGAGGATTGCACGGAACAGTCGGCGGCGATTCCTTTGCTGCTGAAAATTCGCTTACGGCATTCGCACGCGCGGCAGACCGCGGGTTTGGTATTGAGCTTGATATTCAGGTAACGAAGGACGGAGAGGTTGTTGTTTTTCACGACAATACCCTCGACAGAGTTACGGGCGCGCCGGGGAAAATTAAGGATTTTACCCTTGAAGAATTAAAAAAGTTCTCGCTTCTCGGAACCGACGATACCATTCCGACATTTAGCGAGGTGCTTGCTCTTGTAAACGGCAGAGTTCCGCTTTTGGTTGAGCTTAAGGAAACCACCTTCGACCATTCGATATCCGAAAAAACCGCTGAAATTTTAAAGGATTACGACGGTGAATTTATAGTTGAATCCTTCAGTCCGTTTGCTTTTGGCGCAATAAAAGAAAAGCTTCCGGAAACACCGTGCGGCTTCCTTGCGGATAAGCATACCGCAAACCCTAAATGCAGATCTGTGAAATTCAGATTGATGCAGAGACTTCTGTTTAATTTTGTGTGCAGACCGTCGTTTATTGCACTTAACCATAAGACACCGAAGCTTTTTCCCGTAGGTCTTGTCAAAAAGTTGTTCGGAACGCCTACGATAGCTTGGACCGTGCGGTCTGCAGAGGAAGAAAAAGAAGCTTACAAAAACGGATTTTCAGGAGTTATTTTCGAAAATTATATACCCGAATAAAAGGAAACTTAAATGAAATTACAACTTGTTGCAACCTGCCTTTTTGGGCTTGAGCATCTTCTTGGCGAGGAGATAGATGCTCTGGGTTACGAGCGCATTTCGACGATAGACGGACGTGTAACCTTTCTTGGAGATGAGCAGGCAATAGCTCTCTCTAACGTATTTTTCAGATATGCCGAAAGGGTTCTCATAAAAGTAGGCTCTTTCGAAGCGAGAAGCTTTACGGAGCTTTTTGACGGTGTTTACGAGATGCCGTGGGATAATTTTATAGGTAAGCTTGATGCTTTTCCCGTTAAGGGACATTCTATAAAATCAGACCTTTACTCTATCCCCGACTGTCAGTCTATAATAAAAAAAGCCATAGTAAAAAAGCTTTCTTCTATATACGGAATAACGCTGTTTCCCGAGGAACGTGTTAAATACCAGATAGAGTTCTTTATCTTAAACAATGAAGCAACTCTTATGATAGATACAAGCGGTGTGCCTCTTCATAAAAGAGGATACCGAAAAGAATCCAACGACGCACCGATAAGGGAAACGCTTGCTGCAGCTATCGCAAAGACCTCGAGACCGAGAGAAGAAGTTCTTTTATGGGACCCGATGTGCGGAAGCGGAACGATAGCGATTGAAGCGGCAATGCTTATGAACAACATAGCGCCGGGCAAGTCGAGAGGATTTGCAGCGGAGAGCTTCCCGTTTATCAAAAAAAGCCTTTGGACTGATGCGAGAGAGGAAGCGATAGAGGGAGAAATCAAAACAAAATTTGAGGTATTTGCTTCGGATATCGATTCTGCTTGTATTGAGCTTACAAAGAAAAATGCAAGAATCGCCGGGGTATCCGATACGGTCACGGCTTTCGTTTGTAACGCGCTTGATATTGAGGCTCCGGGCAGACGTGCAACGATTGTAACCAATCCTCCGTATGGAGAGAGGCTAATGAACGTATCGGAAGTGGAGCAGTTATATCGCAGGATGGGCAGGCATTTCAGAAGCCTTGAGCCCTGGCAGGCTTATATAATCACGTCTCATAAGGGTTTTGAAACGTTTTACGGCAGACGCGCGGATAAGGTTAAAAAGTTATATAACGGTATGATACCGTGTTATCTTTATCAATTTTTCAAAAAAGTCAACAAATAGAACTGTAAGATGTGAAATATAAAAAGTGAATTTTGGGTGAAAACACTCCGTAACTATAAATAACTGCGGTGCGCTAAATTCAAAGAAACCGATAAATTGGCAACGGTATTTTTAAAGGCCGTATGGGTATGCGCTGTTCTTGTATACCGTGATAGTATTAACGTGACTTTAAGCTTAGCATTAAGGACATTTTGAAAATTTTACGCTTATTCCGGTAAAAGAGAGATAGGCAACAAACGAAAAGTTTTTAAGATATTTGATGTTTATTAATAGCTTTTTCACAAAATAATGTTAAAATAAAGGAAAGAAATTTAATTTTCAACTTATCAAATGTCGGAGGGAATATGAAAAATACAGCGAGATTTTTTTCACTTTTACTATTATTAGGCATTATTTCGTCGCTCTTTACGTCGTGTCTTTGGATGGCTCCCGGCAGTCTTACAGGCGATACGGACAGCAAAAATAAGGAATACGTTACAAAAGACGAGGTAGAGGATCTTATTGATGGAATTGAGGAAAACGTTACGGTAAACGGCGGAGATAATTTTAACGTCGAGATAAACTCTAGCGGAAATCAGAATCTCCTTGCCGCAAGCAAAGGATTGCTTTCGGCGGTATCCGTTCACTGTAACTTTGAGATAACAACCGTAAGCACGCCTATATTTGGGCAGCCGACGAGTAAAACCGAAACAATTCCCGCTGCCGGATCGGGAGTTATATATCAGCTTGATAAAAACAAGGGCTCTGCATATATAATTACGAATTATCACGTGGTATATTACAAGGGAGCTAACACGGATGATGATATCAGTGACGATATTACCGTTCATCTTTACGGCCTTGAGGATGATAAATATGCCATTAACGCAGAGTATATCGGCGGCTCTATGAACTACGATATAGCGGTGCTTGAGGTGAAGAACAGTGACGTTTTGCGAACAAGCAACGCTATGGCAGCGGAATTTGCCGATTCAAACAGCATTGCAATTCTCGATACTGCGATTGCCATTGGAAACCCCGAAGATTTCGGACTTTCGGCAACTGTGGGAGCCGTTAACGTTGAGAGCGAAACTATAGTAATGACAAGCGTTGACGGAAGCGCGTATATCTCGCTTCGTGTTATCCGCACGGATGCGGCGGTAAACGGCGGTAATTCAGGTGGTGGACTCTTCAACGACAAGGGACAGATAATCGGTATAGTTAATGCAAAAATGTCCGATAGCTCTATTGATAATATCGGATACGCAATTCCTTCAAACGTTGCAAAATACGTTGCGGACAATATCATTTATTATAATAATCAGGATGCGAAAAACGACTGTGTTTACAGAGCTTTAATCGGCATTACCGTAGGTGTTGAATCTTCAGGTACGCTCTACGATACCGAAACCGGCAGAATAACACGATACGAAGACGTAAAGGTAGAAGAAGTGACCGAGGGAACGCTCTCCGACGGAAAGCTTAAGTCCGGCGATATAATAAGATCCGTTTCCGTAGACGGAGTAACATACGAGGTAAAGAGAACCTTTAACGTCGTTGATATAATGCTTACTGCAAGAAAAACCAGCAGCGTCGTTATAAACATCGAAAGAAACGGCGAAAGGCTTTCGGTAGAATTTGACATGTCAAAAGCCGAGCTTTCAGCATGGTAAGACAAATAGAAACCCACAAAATGTAATCGCAGGCTATGTTTTGTGGGTTTTTACTATCTTTTGTTATTTACTTTGCGTTTTTCATTTTTTATGAGCTTATAACTCAAGAACATTTAAAGATGGTTATTGAACAGGGGAACGGAAGAATTCCATTTTTATGCAAGCATTGTTTTCCTTTTCATATATTAAAAAATCCCTTGACTGAAAGTCAAAAATGTGGCATAATATATGAGTAAATATTTTATTAAGGAGTGTTTGCGAATGAAAGATATAGTAATTATCGGAGCTGGTGTTATCGGCGGTGCGGTAGCAAGAGAGCTTTCGAAGTACAAGCTTGATATATGTATAGTTGAAAAATGCTCTGACGTTGCTATGGGCGCAACCAGAGCGAACAGCGCAATAGTTCACGCGGGATTCGATGCAAAAGAGGGCAGTCTCAAAGCCAAGCTTAACGTTATGGGATCTGAAATGATGGAGGATTACGCAAGAGAGCTTGGCGTAAAGTATAAGAGAAACGGTTCGCTTGTAGTAGGTTTTTCCGACGAAGATAAAAAGGCTCTCGAGGAGCTTCGCATAAGAGGTGAAAACAACGGAGTCAGAGATTTAAAAGTTCTTTCCCGTGAAGAAGTGCTCAAAATAGAGCCTGCCGTTGGCGAGGGGGTTACCTGCGCGCTTCACGCTCCCACGGGCGCAATAATTTGTCCTTACGAGCTTTGTATGGCTACGGTTGGAAACGCAATGGATAACGGTGCAGAGCTTAAGCTTAACTTCGAGGTTAAGTCTATAGAAAAAACCGCAGACGGATATAAAGTATCTTCGGAAAAGGAAACGATATATGCTAAGTACGTTGTTAACTGCGCGGGAGTTTATTCCGATGCGATTGCAAAAATGGCAGGCGACGATAGCTTTGAGATAATTCCCAGGCGAGGCGAATATATGCTTCTTGATAAGGAGTGCGGAAATCTTGTTTCTCACACTATTTTTCGCTGTCCCTCTAAAATGGGCAAGGGAATTCTTGTTTCTCCGACTGTTGACGGCAATCTTCTTCTCGGTCCTACCGCTGAAAACATAGAAGATAAAGAGGATAAATCAACCACTGCGGAGGGCCTTGCTAAAGTAAGAATGCAGGCAACCGAGCAGGTTTCGGGCATCAATTTTGGAAAAATAATCACGTCGTTCACCGGACTTAGAAGCGTTGGCTCAACGGGAGATTTTATTATAAACGAAAAAGACGGATTTATTAACGCTGCGGGAATAGAGAGCCCCGGTCTTTCATCCTCTCCTGCAATCGGACAGTACGTAAGAGAGCTTATTGAAGCATCGGGTGCAAAGCTTGTGAAGAAGGATAAGTTCAACGCAAGAAGACGCCCTATGCATTATTTCAAGGAATGCACGGAAGAGGAGAAAAACGCAATAATCGCTGAAAATCCTGCATATGCACATATTATATGCCGTTGCGAGATGACGAGCGAGGGCGAAATCGTTGAGGCTATTCACACTAATCCGAGACCTTACGACCTTGACGCAATAAAGAGAAGGACGCGTTCCGGAATGGGACGGTGCCAGGGTGGCTTCTGCTCTCCTTACGTAGTTGAAATTCTTGCCCGTGAGCTTGGGGTTGATTATACCGAAATAACTAAGTTCGGCGGTGAATCATACATCAATATAGGAAAAACAAAGGAGGTATGATTATGAATTCTAAGGCAATTAAAGAAATAAACTGCGAGCTCGTTGTAGTGGGTGGCGGTCCTGCAGGAATGGCGGCGGCTGTTGCTGCTTACGAGGACGGACTTCGTGATATACTTATTCTCGAGCGAGATGATAATCTTGGCGGTATACTTCGTCAATGCATACACAACGGTTTTGGCTTGCATCGCTTCGGCGAGGAGCTTACGGGTCCCGAATATGCTTACAGATACGAGAAAATGGTAAAGGATTACGGTATACCGTTTATGACGGATACTATGGTAACCTCTATTACAAAAGACAGAGTTGTTACGGCTCAGAATACGAAAGAGGGAATTTTCAAAATACACGCGGGCGCTGTAATTCTTGCTATGGGCTGCCGTGAGCGTCCGAAGGGGGCTCTTAACATTGCGGGCTGCCGTCCTGCAGGTATTTATACCGCAGGTACTGCGCAGAAATTTGTTAATATGAAAGGCTATATGCCCGGACGCGAGGTAGTTATACTCGGCTCGGGTGATATCGGTCTCATTATGGCAAGAAGAATGACGCTTGAGGGAGCAAAGGTAAAGGCTGTATGCGAGCTTATGCCTTATTCGGGCGGCCTTGCAAGAAATATAGAGCAGTGCCTTAAGGATTTTAATATTCCTCTTATGCTCAGTCATACTGTAGTTGAGATACACGGTAAGGAAAGACTTACGGGCGTTACTATAGGTAAGGTCGATGAAAACAGACGTCCCATTCCCGAGAGCTTTGAATATATCCCTTGTGACACGCTTCTTCTTTCTTGCGGACTTATCCCTGAAAACGAGCTTACAAAGGATGCCGGTATTTCTCTTGACAGAGTAACTAACGGTGCCGTAGTTGACGGTGACAGAGAGACCGAAATAGAGGGCGTATTCGCTTGCGGTAACGTGCTTCACGTTCACGACCTCGTTGATTACGTTTCCGAGGAAGCTGCTATTGCGGGTCGCGCTGCTGTAAGATTTATCCGTAAGGAAATCGGTAAAAATATAAAACTTTCTATAAAGACGGACGGTAAAATAAGATATACAGTTCCGCAGAAGCTCACCGAAGTTACCCCTACCAGAGTTTATTTCAGAGTTGCCGATGTTTATCGTGACAAAAAGATAGTTGTATCTGTTGGCGATAAGGTGCTTTATGAGAAGAAAAAGCAAAAGCTCGCTCCGGGTGAAATGGAAACAGTTGAGCTTACCGATAAAATGATTGCCGAAGCTAAAGAGCTTGGCGATACTCTTGAATTTAAGCTTGCGTAAGGGGGAACAAAAATGAATAAAAGAGAACTTACATGTATTGTATGTCCGAGAGGCTGCGCTCTCGTTTGCGAGCTTGATGATAACGGAAAGCTTGTCAGCGTTACTGGTAATCTTTGTCCCCGCGGAAAAAAATACGCTGACGATGAATGTACCAATCCTATGCGTGTTGTCACCAGCACTGTAAGATGCGAGGACGGTGCTGTCGTAAGCTGCAAAACCTCGACGAGTATTCCGAAATCTCTCGTTCTTGAAGCTATGAGGGTTATAAATTCTACGAAAGCGCCTTCATCTGTGAAAATAGGCGACGTTATTATCGAGAATATTCTCGGCACGGGTGCGGATGTAATCGCTACTGCAAACAAATAAAGCAATTTAGAATCCATATTTTTGACTCGTATCAGCTTTTGGACTTATAGTCGGAATAACTTATATTTTGCTTTGATTTTCCCGTTTCAACGGTAAACACGAGGGTAACTTGAGTTTTCGGATTTGAGCTGCCCTCTTTCGTATACTGATTATTTTGAAGCTTGATTAGTGTAAATATCATTCTGTCAATAATGAATAAAAAAGGAGTTTATATGGTAAACGTTTATTTCACAAGAGAGATAACCCCCGATGCGTGTAAGAAATTATACGACCTTCTTATTGAGGAAAGATGCGGTGTTCTTCCCGCTCCCGTTGCGGTAAAGGTTCATTCGGGAGAAGTGGGAAATCAGAATTTTATAAAGCCCGAGTTTTTTAAGCCCGTTATAGCTGCATCGGGCGGGGTTGTTACAGAGTGTAACACCGCTTATGACGGGGGCAGAGATACGACAGAAAAGCATGTTAAAACCTTGAAAAAGCACGGATGGAGTGAGTATTTTGAGGTAGACCTCCTTGATGCCGAAGGTCCGGATTTGTGTCTTGATATCCCTGACGGTAAGATGATAAAAAAGAATTATGTAGGTAAGAATATAGAAAAATATTCATCATCTCTTGTTCTCTCTCATTTCAAGGGACATCCTATGGGGGGATACGGAGGCGCTATAAAACAGTTATCCATAGGCTTCGCTTCGTCGTTTGGCAAGAAATATATACATGGTTCAGGCGACCCCGTGACGAGTTTTGCGGGCGACCACGATAGCTTCCTTGCTTCTATGGCGGACGCCGCAAAGAGCGTTATTGATTTATTTGAAGGTAATATTGCGTATATAAACGTTATGAAAAATATGTCGGTCGACTGTGATTGTTGCGCCAAAGCAGAAGACCCTTGCATTGAGGATATAGGTATTCTTGCATCCCTCGATCCCGTAGCTATAGACAAGGCTTGTCTTGACTTGGTATATGCGTGCGACGACAAGGGAAAGGGGCATCTTATTGAGAGAATTGAATCGAGAAACGGTGCATATACAATCGAGTGCGCTGAAAAACTCGGTATTGGCACTACCAAATACAAACTTATAGAAATTTGAAAATAAAAGTTTATAAAACAGCCTTATTTTTTAACTGTAAGAAAGGAGTGGTATAAATGAAAAGAAAATCCGAAATTCCCGAGCTTCTTGCTCCTGCAGGTGATTTTCGAGCTTTGATAGCAGCAATACTAGGCGGTGCGGATGCGATTTATCTCGGCGGCGAAAGGTTCGGAGCGCGAGCTTACGCGAAGAACTTTACCGAGGAAGAACTTTCCTCTGCGATAAAGCTTTGTCATTTGTGGGGAGTGAGAGTTTATACCACCCTTAATACGCTTCTGTTTGATAAAGAGCTTGACGATGCGGTGAGCTATGCCGCGAGCCTTCACGCTATGGGCGTCGATGCGCTTATCGTATCCGACGTCGGCGTAATATCGGCAATAAGAAAAGCTGTTCCCGAGCTTGAGCTTCACGCTTCCACGCAAATGGCTGTTCATAATACCGAGGGTGTCAACTTCGCAAAGAGACTTGGGTGCAAAAGAGTTGTGCTTGCGAGAGAATGTTCTTCGGATGATATTAAGAATATAACAGAGCAGTCGGAAGCAGAAATAGAGGTTTTTTTGCACGGAGCTTTATGCGTTTGTCATTCGGGGCAATGTCTTTTCTCATCTATGGTTGGAGGCAGAAGCGGAAATCGCGGAGAATGTGCTCAACCATGCCGTTTGCCGTATAATAACGGAAAATATCCGCTATCATTAAAGGATTTATCGCTTTCGGAGCATATAGAGGAGCTTATAAATTCCGGGGTCTCGTCCTTGAAAATTGAGGGGCGTATGAAATCACCGGATTACGTATACGAGGTAACGAGAATTTACAGAGAGCTGCTTGACCGAAAGAGAAATTCAAATAAAAACGAAAGACAAAGACTTCTCGATATCTTTTCAAGAGGCGGTTTTACCGACGGGTATTTCACGGGCGATATATTCCGTACTATGACTGGTGTGAGAAGTGAAGAAGAAAAGCTTGTATCGCGCGAGCTTTCGGGGCAAACGTTCGAGCTTCCAAAGCATCCCATAAGTATGAAGGCATCGTTTAAAAAGGGAGAGCCTGCAAGACTTACTCTGACTCTTGAGGTTGCTTCTCGTGAAAAAAACGGTGGCGGCTGCTTATTAAAAGTCGGTGCGATTGGAGAAGTTCCAAACAAGGCTGAAAATTCACCGCTTACCGAGGACGGTCTTTTCGCGCGACTTTCAAAAATGGGCAACACCCCTTTTTCGCTTTCCCGAGAAAACTTTGAAATTGTCCTTGATGATGGATTAAATCTTCCGCCCTCGTCAATTAATGCCTTGCGTCGAGATGCGGTCGCTATGCTTGAAAGAAAGCTTGCCTTAAAGTTTGACAGAATACTTAGTAAAGAAGACGAAACAATCAACGTCAATGATGTTTACATAAAGAAAACAGAACAAAGAAACAAGAAAAAGCTTAAAACTGCTATCTTTTTCAAAAAAGAGGTGTTGGAAAAGCTTATCGCTAAAAACGGCGAGCTGTTAAGCGATATCGATATATTTTTTATACCTCTTTTGGATTACGAAAAAATAAATGAACAAGGAAGACAGAAGGTCAAAGGCGTATATCTTCCGCCCGTCGTTATGGAAAGGGAATGGAGCGAGGTCTCGGAGTTTGCCGTTAAAGCTAGAGAGCTTGGCGCAGAGTACGCTCTTGTCGGCAACGTATCGCATATCGCTTTGGCGGAACGTTCGGGGCTTATTCCCATAGGCGACTTTAGGCTGAACGTAACAAATTCCGAAAGCTTAAAGCTTTATTATTCTTGCGGCGTTGAAGATATTATACTTTCTCCCGAGCTTACCTTGCCCCAAGCACGAGATATATCGGGCGGCGTTATAACACTTGGAAGAATCCCTCTGATGCTGACCGAAAGATGCTTAGTTAAAGAAAATTTCGGGTGCGAAAAATGCGGAGCGGCATATTTCACTGATAGAAAGGGTGCAAAATTTCCGATTTTACGAGAGTTTGTACATAGAAATATAATTTTCAATTCATCACCAACGTATATGGGAGATAAAAAGACGGATTTGCGCGCATCGGGAATATTACACGAGCATTTTATTTTCTCGTCCGAGAGTGAAGACGAATGTATAAGAATGCTTGGAGCTTACAAACGCAAAGACTCTTTGCCTTTTCCGCACAGGAGAATCGGAAAGAGATAAGCACGAAAAACATCTCAAGACTTTATATGTAAATAATTATATACAAAAACTCGTTTGGAACATTTTTTGGAGTTCCAAACGAGTTTTTGTAAAAAGCAGAATACCATATTTACGATATTCTGCTTTTTGCTATTTTCCTTACATTTAGGATCAGTGATATCTGATTGCTAATGAGAAGAATTAATGTTTTATCTATATGATATTATCAATTCTTATTTTTAAAGATGTTTATCAAATGAAGTTTTAAAGATTTAATTATATCTACAATGATTTTTGCTTTAGATGCGGAGCACTTATCTAATATGTTTTGCAACTCGCCTTCGTTTTTCTGTTTAATTATTTCTATTAAATGGGGATTTTATAAATTAAAGAACACCCTTCAGAAAGTCTATAACGTTTTCTCCTGCAATCTTTCTGACGGTACTCTCGGAGTAGCGGGAGAGTAGAAGCTCTGTTACTCTGTCGTGAATAGATGCGCTCTCGTCAATTCCCATAGGATATCTGCCGTCTGTGCCGTCTATATCAAATCCGAAGGCGAGACCGTTATCCCCGAAATGCTCCAGGTGATACTCTATATGCGGAATTACGTCGTCTATGCTCACGCTATCCGACTTGATAAATTCGGGATAAAGATTGAGGCCGATAACGCCGCCTCTTGAAATAATCGTTCTTGCCATATCGAGAGTAAGATTTCTCTTGTTGTCACACACGCTGCGATAGTTTGAATGGGTTGCTATTATGGGCAACGTATAATGCTCGCAAAGGTCGTAAAAGCTTTTGTCGGAAAGATGCGAGACGTCAACGGTGATGCCAAGCTCGGCGCATCGGCGCGCCATTCTGATACCCTCATCTGTGAGGCCTGTGTCAAGTTCTTCCCATGCTCCGCATGCAAGCTCGTTGGTGTCCCAAGCTAGCCCCATTATACGAAGTCCTGCGCGGTAGAGCGTGAAAAGTTCTTCGCAATCTGCAAGCAGTCCGCCGCCTCCCTCGAGCGTGAACATGGCAGAGGAAAGCTTGTTGTCGGTCGCGTAGTAAAGACTTCTCACGTCCTCGATTTTTATAAGAGACAGCCTCTCGCATTCATAGGCATAAATATCGAGATATCTCATGACATCCTTGCGGCGCATTTCCATGGTTCGTGATTTTCTCGGTGTAAATGCTGCAAAGAACTGCAGCTGCGGATGTTTTTTTGAAGTGTTATATTCGCTTATCAGACCTTTTTCGGAATTGACGGTCAATAGACTGTCGCAGTGCATATCAGCTACGTACATAGTTTATCTCCATTTTTGGATTTAGTCAGAGAGGTGTTTACCTACGGATAACAGTTTACACTATTTTAAATAATATGTCAATCGGGAAAGCAAAATGCTTGACAAAGCGATAAAATATATATATAATTATACCATATTAAGTTTTGATTGAAAGGCGGACTGTGAAATGGATGCAATCGACAGAAAGATACTTAAGCTTCTCGAAGCTAACGCAAGAATGGATAATGCGGATATAGCTACTGTTACGGATATTGACGAGAGCGAGGTTACTGCAAGAATATCTGCCCTTGAAAAAGCGGGAGTTATATGTGCATATAAAAGCGTTATAGATTGGGAGAAGGTTGATACTGACAGCGTCAGCGCAATTATAGAGCTGAAGGTTACTCCCAAAGCGGGCTTCGGCTTTGAGGAGGTTGCTGCGAGAGTTGCTAAATATACTGAGGTTGAGTCTGTATATCTTATGTCGGGCGCTTACGATCTCAATGTCGTAGTCAAGGGAAGAACCTTCCACGAGGTTTCGAATTTTGTTTCGCGCGAGCTTGCTATGATAGATTCTGTCACTTCCACGGGAACACAGTTCGTTATGAGAAGATATAAAGAATATAAGGTTGAGCTTATAGGAGATGAGGAAGACGGAAGGAGTAAAATATCCTTATGATTGATTATTCCAAGGTTTTAACCGGGGTTGTTAAGGATATAAAACCGTCTGGTATACGTAAGTTTTTTGATATAGCAAACACTATGGAGGATGTGATTTCTCTCGGAGTCGGAGAGCCGGATTTCAGAACACCGTGGCAGGTCAGAAGCGCAGGCATACATTCCCTTGAGGTTGGCTCTACTCGTTATACCTCAAACAGAGGTCTTGAGGCGTTGAGAGATGAGATTTCCTCTTACGTGAGGCGGAAGTACGACGTAGCTTACAGCGCGAGCGATGAGATACTGGTAACCGTTGGCGGAAGTGAAGCCATAGATGCGGCAGTAAGAGCTATAACCGAGCCCGGTGACGAAATAATAATTCCTCAGCCGAGCTACGTATGCTATGAGCCTATAGTAAGGCTTGCAGGCGGAGTCCCCGTAATTATCAACACAAAAGCCGAAAATGATTTTAAACTAACAAGAGCCGAGCTTGAATCGGTCATGAGCCCTAAAACCAAGGCTCTGATTTTACCTTATCCCTGCAATCCTACGGGTGCGATTATGGAGTATGAGGACATCCTCGCAATTTCTGAGGCAATAAAGGACACCGACGTTATGGTTATTTCCGACGAAATATACGCCGAGCTTACGTTCGGCGGAAAGCGTCACGTCAGCGTTCCGTCAGTTCCGGGAATGAAGGAGCGAACCATTCTTATCAACGGTTTTTCGAAAACCTTTGCTATGACCGGTTGGCGTCTTGGATATGCCTGTGGTCCGTGTGAAGTTATGAGTATGATAACCAAAATACATCAGTTTGCCATAATGTGCGCGCCAACGACTTCTCAGTACGCTGCTATTGAAGCGCTCCGCAACTGTGATAACGAAGTGCATAAAATGCTCGAAGAATACGATGTGAGAAGGAAAATTATAGTTTCGGGATTTAACAAGCTCGGGCTTAGCTGCCGTGAGCCGAAGGGTGCATTTTATGCCTTCCCGTGTATAAAAAGCACGGGGCTTACAAGTGAGGAATTTTGCGAACGTCTGCTTGCAAGCAAGCATGTGGCCGTAGTTCCGGGAACGGCATTCGGAGAATCGGGAGAAGGCTTTGTAAGAACCTCGTACTGCTATTCCACCGCCCATATAAAAGAAGCGTTAAAGCGCATAGGTGAATTTCTTGAAGAATTAAAGACTAATTCCTAAAGGAGACTTCTTATGAGAATAATTTTCATAAGGCATGGTAAGCCTGATTATAAAACGGATAGTTTAACCGACCTTGGATGGATTCAGGCAAAATCGTTGACAGAGCGCCTTTCGGCTGAAAATATAACAGAGATATATTCTTCTACTATGGGGAGAGCACAGCAAACGGCAAAACCGTTTTCGGAGTCAAGCGGAATACCTGTTGTTCACGTTGACTTTATGAGAGAAATATCCTGGGGAAGCGAGAGCCAAGATGTAGTGCTGGCTTTTGACGGGCACCCGTGGTTGATACTGCCGGAGTGCGTAAAAAACGGAAAGAGCATTTCAGAGCGTCGGTGGGAGATTACGCCTGAATTTATTCATAATACAAAACTTCAAAAATCCGTAAAACGAGTCTGTGACGGTGCAGACGAGTGGCTCGAAAAATTAGGATATAAGCGCGAGGGAGAATACTATAGAGTTTCCGATGGCAGCAGAGATAAAACCGTTGCGTTGTTCAGCCACGGCGGATCTTCAACTGCTTTTATAGCGCATCTTCTTAATCTTCCTTTTTTGTCTGCTTGCCTTTTTATAAGACCGTATTTTGCTTCCGTTTCAATCATTAAACTCGAAGGGGAGAAAGGAGATTTAATTCTGCCCAAAATTGAAATACTTAATGATGATCGCCACGTTCTGAAAACATCTGACGAGGCGAGAATTGAGGAGTAATTATTTTAAAAAGTAAACAATTATTATAAAAAGACTATCTCAAACGCGAAATAGCGGTTGAAATAGCCTTTTTATTTTTATTAATATTAAGTATGATAAATGTTTAAATTAAAGATTTTTAAGGGTATTCATTACGTAATTTCCGAACTCTTCACAGGTAGCACCGGTGTCACGTCCCGTTATCGTGAGTTTCTTTTCTTCAAACGAGCATATATCGAGTGCGCGTTCAAGCTTTGCGGAGTACTCGCTGTATCCTATGTGCGAAAGGAGCATTACGCAGGCTCTGAGCATTGAGCACGGATCTGCATATATTGCTCTGCCTTCTCTGACCATTCTCGGAGCTGAACCGTGAATAGCCTCGAACATCGCGTATTTTTTACCGATGTTAGCGCATCCTGCGGTGCCTACGCCGCCCTGGAATTCCGCAGCTTCATCTGAAATTATATCACCGTAGAGATTGGGGAGAAGAAGCACTTGGAAATCGCGTCTGCGCTTTTTATCTACGAGTTTTGCGGTCATTATATCTGCGTACCATTCGTCCGTAGTGATTTCGGGGTATAGGTCTGCAACCTTGTGGCAATCCTCAAGGAAATTACCGTCGGTAGTTTTTATGACGTTAGCCTTTGTAACGAGCGAAACTCTTGTCATTCCGTTTCGTCTTGCGTAGTCGTATGCGAGTCTCGCTATTCTGTCGGAGCCCTGCTTTGTTGTAATTGTAAAGTCAACGGCGAGGTCTTCCGTAACGTTGAAGCCCGACGAGCCGACAGCGTAACCGCCCTCGGTATTTTCTCTGAAAATAACCCAGTTGATGCCCTCCTCGGGAACCTTAACCGGTCTTATATTCGCAAAGAGGTCGAGCGCTTTTCTCATAGCGACGTTTGCGGATTCAATGTTAGGCATACCGTCGCCCTTCTGGGGTGTTGTCGTAGGGCCTTTAAGAATTACGTCGCAGGATTTAAGAGCTGCCATAACGTCATCGGGAATAGCCTTTCCCACTGCTATTCTGTTTTCAATCGTAAGACCGTCGATAGTTATAAATTCAACACGTCCTGCCGCTTCTTCCTTTGCGAGAATAAATTTGAGCACGCGCTCAGCTTCCTTTGATATAGTGGGGCCGATGCCGTCTCCGCCGCAGATGCCTATTTTAATAGTTTTCAACGACGCATAGTCGGTAAAGTCACCCTGCGCTTTCATATCTTCAACTCTTGCGAGCTGCTTTTCGAGTATTGCTTTGAATTTTTCGCATGCCAAATCAAGTTCTTTAGTATAAGCGTTCATTTTTATATCCTCTTTTTAGTTTGAGTTTTCTTTCGTGTAGTTAAGCAGACCGCCTGCAAGAAGAATTTTTCTCTGGCGCTCGGTAAGAGAGAGATTAAGCATTATCTCGGCGCCCGATTCGCTCTTTATAACAACCGAGTCAAGAGACGTGATTGCTTCCTTGAAATTATCAATGCTCGTGAAATCGCCCTCGGCAAGCTTGTCGTAATCGTCTGGATTTGCAAGAGTGAACGGGACTATACCGAAATTGATAAGGTTAGCTACGTGGATTCTGGCAAAGCTTTTTGCGATAACCGCACGTATTCCAAGATAAAGCGGAACGAGCGCGGCGTGCTCTCTTGATGAGCCTTGTCCGTAGTTCTGGCCGCCAAGAATAATTCCGCCGCCCTCTGCCTTCGCTCTTTCCGGGAAGGTAGGGTCGCAAACCGTGAAGCAGAATTCCGATAGCTTAGGCACGTTTGAACGGTAGGGGAGTATTTTCGTGCCCGCAGGCATGATATGGTCTGTCGTTATATTATCCTCAACCTTGAGAATTATCTTAGCAGAGAGCTTGTCGTCGGGAGATTTACCTTTAGGAATGGGCTTGATATTAGGTCCTCTTACGACCTCGACGGTATGCGCCTCTTCCTCGCTTGCGGGAAGCTCAATCATATTGTCGCTGATAAGAAATTTCTCCGGAAGAACTATTTTAGGAGCTTCTCCGAGTTCTCTTGGGTCAGCGAATACGCCCGCTATAGCGGATGCCGCTGCAACTTCTGGGGATACGAGATATACGTTTGCGTCTTTGGTGCCCGAGCGTGCTAAGAAATTGCGGTTAAACGTACGAAGGCTCACACCTGCCGATTCGGGAGAAAAGCCCATTCCTATGCAGGGGCCGCAGGCACATTCCAGTATTCTTGCTCCCGCGCCTATGAGGTCTGCGAGCGCTCCACATTCCGCAAGCATCGTATATACCTGCTTTGAGCCGGGGGAGATGGAAAGGCTAACGTCCGGGTGAACGGTCTTTCCTTTAAGCATTTTTGCAACGGTAAGAAGGTCTCGCAGCGAAGAATTCGTGCAGGAGCCTATACATACCTGATTGATTTTAAGTCCGCGAAGCTCGTCAACCGATTTGATGTTATCCGGAGAATGGGGGCAAGCGGCAAGGGGGGATAGCGTGTCAAGATTTACAGTATATTCGGCATCGTATTGTGCATCGGAATCCGACGCAATCGGAATAAAGCATTCACCACGTCCCTCTGCTTCAAGGAAAGCTTTCGTGGTTTCATCCGAGGGGAATATCGAGGTTGTTGCACCGAGCTCTGCGCCCATATTGGTTATGGTTGCTCTTTCGGGCACGGAAAGCGTTTTAACGCCCTCACCGCCATACTCTACGATAGCACCTACACCGCCTTTTACAGTAAGGAGTCTTAAAACCTCAAGGATAACGTCTTTCGCGCTCACGTAGTCCGAAAGCTTACCCGTGAGATTTATCTTTATCATTTTTGGCATAGTGATATAATAAGTTCCGCCGCCCATAGCAACGGCAACGTCAAGTCCGCCCGCGCCCATAGCAAGCATACCGATACCGCCTGCTGTAGGAGTGTGGCTGTCCGAGCCGATAAGAGTTTTTCCCGGAACTGCAAATCGTTCAAGATGCACCTGGTGGCAAATACCGTTTCCAGGGCGGGAGAATCTTACCCCGTGACGCTTTGCAACGGTCTGTATGTATCTGTGGTCGTCGGCGTTTTCAAAACCTGCTTGAAGTGTATTGTGGTCTATGTATGCTACCGAAAGCTCCGTTTTTACGCGTTCCGTGCCCATAGCTTCAAGCTGAAGATATGCCATAGTTCCGGTTGCGTCTTGAGTTAGAGTTTGATCTATTCTAAGACCGATTTCTTCTCCGGTTTTCATTTTTCCCGAAACAAGATGAGATTTAATTATTTTTTGTGCAATAGTATATCCCATTATTTTTCCTCTTTTTGAAAATAATTGTTTGCAAAATTAAGGCATTTCCTTTTTGAAATTTGAAAGAGCGTTATCTATGTGTATGTAAGTAAGCCTTTCAGCTTCTTCCGCGTTTCCTGAAATAATTGCGTTAAGAATTTTCCTGTGCTCAAATATTGATTTTTCAGCTCTGTCAGATTTTGATAGAGATAGTCGTCTGTATGCTTTGATATTTTTGTGTAAATCGCAAAGTATTTTGCAAAGATGCCTTGAGCCTGAGGCTTGGAAAATTATAGTGTGAAACTCCGAGTCAAGCTTGCCGTTTTGCTTGTCGTCGTGCTTGGTAAGATAAAATTCCGATAGCTCAACGGTTTCTTTAAGTCTCTCCTTATCTTCGTCGCTCATTCGCTCTGCGGCAAGCCTTGCGGCAAGCCCTTCGAGCCTTTTTCGCACCTCGTAAATATCCTCTATATCTTCTTTGGTTATACCTATAACGGTGGCGCCCTTGTTGGCGCATAGCTCGACGAGTCCTTCCTCGGCAAGCCTATGTAAAGCGCCCCTGACGGGAGTGCGGCTGGCTTCGAGTCTTTCGGAAAGCGCTATTTCGCGAAGCTGTTCTCCCCGTTTAAGCCTTCCTGATAAAATTTCTTCCTCGAGAGCAAGGTAAACCTTTTCTTCAAGAGAGTGAGACGTGTTAGAAATAATCATAAGGATTCCTCACTATCTGCGCTTGAATATACCAAATGAAATGCGCTCTGCGATTTCTTCAAGCTCTTCATCACCCATAACCGTGCTTCTGCCTTCGGCGTACGCCTTGTCTATTTCGTCCTTCATAAGAGATACGATTTTGTCTTGCTTCGTGAGCATATTATCTCCTACGAGAGAATAGTGACTGTTCATCCAATAAGCAATTCCCGCAAGTCCCGAAGTGTTTGAGATAGATACCTCGGCAGGCCGAGCAAGAATTTTTTCAGTGTTGAAAATATTGTATATCTCCGCGTCCTTCATAAGACCGTCAGCGTGTATTCCCGCTCTTGTAAGATTGAAGTTTGCTCCGACAAAGGGTGTCATCGGAGGAATATCATAACCAAGCTCATTTTTATAGTAGTTGGCTATTTCCGTGATTACGGTAGGCTCCATACCATCGAAGCTGCCCTTAAGAGAAGCATACTCGATAACCATCGCTTCAAGCGGAACGTTGCCGGTTCTTTCTCCGATTCCAAGAAGCGAGCAGTTAACCGCGGATGCTCCGTAGAGCCAGGCCGACGTCGCGTTTGCAACCGCTTTATAGAAATCGTTATGTCCGTGCCATTCAAGCATTTCTGAGGTAACGTCTGCGTAATGGTGCAGACCGTATACTATACCGGGAACGCTTCGCGGAAGCGCAACACCTGCGAAAGGAACACCGTATCCCATAGTATCGCACATACGTATTTTTACGGGAATGCCGGCTTCTCGTGAAAGCTCGCTAAGTTCGTTTACAAAAGGAACTATGAAACCGTAAAAATCTGCTCTTGTAATATCTTCGAGGTGGCATCTTGGTCTGATGCCCGCATCGAATGCCGATTTAACAACACCGAGATAATGGTTTAAAGCCTGAGAACGTGACATTCCGAGTTTTTTGAATATGTGGTAATCCGAGCAGCTGACGAGAATACCCGTTTCCTTTATACCGATATCCTTAACGAGAGCAAAGTCTTCTTTTTTTGCTCGTATCCAGGTTGTTATTTCGGGAAACTCATATCCGAGAGCCATACATTCTTCAACAGCCTCTCTGTCCTTTTGGGTATAAACGAAGAATTCGCTTTGTCTTATAATACCATTTGGTCCGCCTAGGCGAGAGAGCATTTTATAAAGATCAACTATCTGCTTTGGAGTGTACGGAGCACGAGATTGCTGACCGTCGCGGAAGGTTGTGTCGGTTATCCATACCTCAGAGGGCATATTGAGGGGAACTCGTCTGTGGTTAAATGCAATCTTCGGAATTTCGTCGTAAGGGTATATATCTCTGTATAAATTAGGCTCATCTACGTCCTGCAGTGAATATTTATACTGGGATTGCTCTAAAAGATTGCTGTAAGGGCTTTTTGAAATCATTGTTATGTCCTTTCAGGCGCGATGCAAAATTGGTTTCCAACCAAAATTTATGCAAGCTGTGGGAGCACGCACCATTTGTAAAATACGATTGTATACAAGAATACAATTTAAAGTTTTTCTCATTATACACCAAGGAAAACACTTTGTCAAGCCTTTAAATAAAAATAAATAAAAGCGGAAAATAAAATAAGACGTTTGAATTTGTTTTATAAAACGGTGAAAATAAGGAAAATATATACTTTAAGAAAGAACAGGAAAAGATACTTCGTCTTATTGATTTTTAAAAACGATTTACGACAGATTTTTTATCCATTTGAATCGGTTTATTTTTATTGCTGCAGGAATGCATTTCACAAGCTGGTCTGATTTTAAGGCTAAGAATATCAACCATACCGGAGCATTCATACGGAAAGCAAAAATAGATAACGGTATAACGAAAAGAAAAATAAAAACCGAATCGTTTTTCAATATAAACGAAACGTCGCCGCCGCTTTTAACCAAACCGATAAGGCAAGCCGATTGATAAGAGGTACCTATAATTGTCAAGGAAAGAACTGAAATGAGAGCCTTAGCAACTGCGGCGGCTTCTTCTTCAATGCGGTATATTGACACAAATGGATTTTTAACAGCCAGGAGTGAGAGGGAAGTCAGTATTCCGAGCAGAATAAAAATTAACTGGGTAGTGTAAGCATAGCTTTTTATTTTTTCTGTTTTACCTTCGCCAACAGTCTTTCCGATTATAATTCCGACAGCGCCCGAGAGTCCGTTCATAAGAATATATGAGAGAGAGTTGAGGGTGTTGGCTACAGCAAGTCCTGCAACGACCTCAACGGAGTTTAGGCGAGACAGCAGATACGAGGCGAAAAGAGTATTAACCATCCATACCATTTGACCGAGCACGAGAGGGGTGGTGTACTTTAAAAATTCTTTGGATGTTTTTTTGTCGAATTTAATTAAAGATAAAGGTGAAAGATTTAATTTTTTATCTACAAAAAACACGTATATCAGAATGATGGCAAGCTCTGCAATTCTTGCGATAAACGTTGATATCGCAGCGCCCTTTAATCCAAGCGCGGAAAATCCGAAGTTCCCGAATACCAACAGGTAGTTTAGCAAAAGATTTACAAGGAATGCAGACGTTGATGCTATAGCTGTGATTTTGGGTGATTCTACGCTTCTCATAGAAGCTCCAAGCGCTCCCGATACACAGAAAAGCGGAAAAGAAAACGATAGGATTTTTAAGTATTCAACAGCTTCGGTGGAGACACTGTTTCCGAGGAACAGCGATATAAAGAAAGAAGGAAAAAACAGAGAAAAGAGCATAATCAGAGTACCGAAAGAAAGGGTTAAAACAGTACCGAACGAAGCTATTTTTTTTATTTTCTCATTGTCGCCCTCTCCCCAGCTTCTGCTCGACGCCACTGTTATTCCGCTCTCTATCCCTGTAATAAACATTTGGAGCAATGTAAATACGAGAGTTCCGATATAAGCGCTTGCCGTAGCACCGCTTCCGAGTCTGCCGATGGAGATGCTGTTTGTGAGGGTTATAAGAAAGCTTACCATATACTGCGCTGCCATTGGCGGAGCTAAATGAAAAAGGTTCTTATAAAACTCTTTATCTCTTGTAAAAATTTGTTTTTTTTGCATTGTTTTTTTCCTCATTGTTGTAATTATTGTTATACGATATCAGACAAATTTGCCTACTCCTTCTTTAGTTTAAAAATGTTGTTGCAAGTACTTGAAAAAAGATATATATTGTGTTAGAATATTATCGTGGAAGAGTTTGTTTTTTTACTGATACGGTATAAAAACTCGGTTAAATATGAAAAGATGTTTCATTATGAGAAAGACTAAAATCGTATGTACTATAGGCCCTGCTTGTTCATCGTCTGAGGTAATGGAAAAGATGCTGAAGGCGGGAATGAACGTTGCCAGATTTAATTTTTCGCACGGCACGCACGAGTATCATAAGGAGCTTATGGATACATTTCGTTCGGTAAGAGATAAAATGAAAATACCCGCAGCAGTGCTTCTTGATACAAAAGGCCCCGAAATTCGCTTCTGTGATTTTGAAAACGGAAAAATAAGAGTTAATAAGGGTGGCAAATTTGCGCTTACGTCGAGAGATATTACGGGTAATGAGAACGAGGGAAAAATAACCTATCCCAAGCTTATCGGTCAGATAGAAAAAGGAACAAGAATTCTTGTCGATGACGGAAAGGTATCTCTTATTGCGGAAGAATTCACCGATACTGATATTATATGCCGAGTTGAAGTCGGCGGATATATCTCCAATCATAAAAGCATTAACATTCCGAATACATCGATAGATATGCCTTATATAAGTAAAAAAGATGAGGAAGACCTGCTTTTCGGTATTAAAGAAAACGTTGATTTTATCGCTGCATCGTTTGTAAGATGTAAGGAAAACGTAGTAGAACTCAGAAGATTTCTCGATTACCACGGCGGTCACTCCATTAAAATTATCGCTAAAATAGAAAATATGGAGGGTGTGCGTAATTTCGAAGACATTCTCTCTGTTTCCGACGGAATAATGGTTGCGCGCGGTGATATGGGTGTTGAAATCGAATTTGAAAAGCTTCCGGGTATTCAGAAGCGATTTATAAGAAGGTGCTACAGATCGGGTAAAATGGTTATCACCGCAACTCAGATGCTTGAATCGATGATACATTCCACGACTCCCACGAGAGCAGAAATTACCGACGTTGCAAACGCGGTATTCGACGGAACGAGTGCGGTAATGCTTTCTGGCGAAACCGCGACCGGAGATAATCCAGTGCTTGTTGTTAAAACAATGTCTAAAATAGCCGAGCAGGCAGAGAATGACGCCAGCGAACTCGGTGTATATTCGAATATAGTTTACGATAATGAGAAGCTTGATATAACGAATGCGGTATGTGATGCAGCAGTAACCACTGCTAAGGACCTTAACGCAGACCTTATTGTCGCTGTAACGAAATCGGGACTTACTGCGAGAAGAATGTCGAAATTCCGCCCTGAGCAGCCTATTATTGCTGCAACGTCGGAGGCAAAGACTTTCCACCAGCTTGCGCTTTCTTGGGAGTTTTACCCGTTCTTTCGCTTATGCAGAAGGATACGGAAACGCTGTTCGTTCACGCTATAGATTGTGCGAAACAGCTTGGACTTGCAAATTCCGGAGAAACTGCTATTATAACGGCGGGAGCGCCTGTAAATCTTTCGGGTACTACGAATTTACTCAAGGTTCAGATAGTAAACTAAGAAATATCGGACGTAACTTATTTGACAGCCTCGGTTTTATCCGAGGCTGTTGCATTTAAAAGATGTGAAACAATACGAAGTACGACAGGTACATAGTTGGATTGGGGAAATTTATGAGGAAAATATTCAGAATATTTATATCGAGATACGCTCTGTCGGCTGTGTTTATTCTTGCGGAGCTTGCCCTTATAGCTTATCTTGCCTTTTATGCGTATGCTTATTCGTTTTTATTCGTTTTATTTGCAAGCGTTGTCAATTTGCTCGTTGTACTAAGTCTTATAAATAAAGATACAAATCCCGAATTCAAACTGACGTGGCTTGCAGTGGTGGTGCTGATACCGCTTCTCGGCGGAGCGCTTTATATAATCTTTTATTCAAGACGTTTAACTGCGCGCGAATCGAAATATTTAAAGACGCTTGTCAACGATATGAGCGAGTGTGAGGAAGCAAACGGAAACCGCGCACGCTCTCTCAGCGTTCTCGGCAACCTTTCAAGAGTATCTGAGCTTGGCGGGGGGAACGCGCTTTCAATAATGAAGGACGATTCGCAGGCAGAGGTGTATACGAACTGTAAAACAGATTACTACCCGTCGGGCGAAGCGTTTTTTGCAGCCTTGCTTGAGGCACTCAAATCTGCTGAAAAATACATTTTTCTTGAATATTTTATAGTTGCCGACGGAAAAATGTGGAGCGCTATCCGCGACGTAATTGTTGAAAAGGCAAAATGCGGCGTTGAGGTAAAAATGTTGTACGACGACATAGGTTCAATGAGCACCGTAGCGGCAGATTTTGATAAAAAGCTGACGAGAGAGGGCATTTGCTGTTTCCGTTTTGCTAAAATTAAGCCCAAGTTTTCAGCATCTTATAATAACAGAGACCACAGAAAAATCTGCGTGATAGACGGAAAGACGGCATTTACCGGCGGTATCAATATAGCTGATGAGTATATCAACGAGAAGAAGCGCTTTGGGCATTGGAAGGACGGCGGAGTACGCGTCAAGGGGGCGGCTGCAGAGGGTTTTGCAAGGCTTTTCCTTATAATGTTTGATTTTACGTCCGGAACACAGAGCGATTATCGCGCGTATTTTACCAATAATAAAAAGGCTTTATTGCGGAACGTAATTTGCGAAGCAAACGGCGGCGGAGAGGGAAAAGCAGCCGACGGTAGTCAGATTTTTGAGAATAGCGGATTTGTTATTCCCTTTGGTTCCGGTCCTGCGCCTGCATATCCCGAGCCGGCAGGAAAAAATGCGCTTATGAACATCATAAACGCATCAAAAAGATATCTATATATAACGACGCCTTATCTTATTATTGATTATGATTTGACAGAAGCTTTAAGGTGCGCTTCAAAAAGAGGCGTAGACGTGCGTATAATAACTCCTGCGCGAGCCGACAAAAAAATTGTAAAAATTATGACTAAAAGCTCTTACCCGTATCTTATCAAGGCAGGGGTAAGGATTTTTGAGTATACCCCCGGTTTTATTCACGAAAAGCTCGTTGTTTCGGACGATTTGTTTGCCGTGGTCGGAACCATCAATTTTGATTACAGAAGCTTGGTTCATCACTTTGAAGACGCGTTATGGATATTTAACGATCCGTCGGTCAAAGAAATACGTGATAGCTTTATGCAGACGGAGAGCGTAAGTATTGAGATTTTACCAAATGAAGCAAAACTCAACTTCACAGAAAAGGTTATCCGGACTCTTATAAAGATTTTCGCGCCTTTGCTTTAAAAACAAAAGAACGCCGATAGCTCCGGATTTTATTAAAGGGAGCTATCAGCGTTCTGGATTTTAAAGGGATTCTATTGCGTATACAACGTATTCGCGGGTGTGGATTTCATCGATAACGTCAACTAAATCCACGTTTTCTTTTTTTTTGGTTACGAGGCTTACTTCTATACCTACGTTTCCGGTTACTCCGCTTCTGGGCAAGGTAACCTGAACGTCGTGTGCTCGATAAGCCGTTTTAAGATGAGATATGCAATCTCTTATATAAGCATCCGAAGTTATTTCAACATAAAGACCGAATGACGAGTGATGCTCGTTGATATGGTGCTCTATTTTGTTTAGCACCATTACCGTAAAAACGGAGATAAGGAATGCAATAACTCCGCCCTCATAGAAGCCTGCGCCTACCGAAAGACCTATTGCCGCGGTAACCCAAAGTCCTGCCGCTGTTGTAAGACCGACTATCTGAAATCTGCCTTTAAGCATAATAGTTCCTACACCGAGGAAACCTATACCGGATATAACCTGCGCGCTGACACGGAGCGGATCTGAATTGCCGATTCCGATAATATCTCTTGCAAAAAATCCTACCATAGCTGTCAATGCTGCGCCTACGCATACAAGAATATGAGTTCTGAGCCCTGCCGCGCGGCGTTGCCTGCCACGTTCAAGACCTATCATTCCTCCAAGAAGCGCCGAAAGGAAAAGTCTTATAAGAATAGTCCAAAAGTTAAATTCTCTTAACCACTCCATCATATCTAAAACTCCCATCTTTGATTTAATGAGCCAAACATTTATAGACAGTTGTCATATATTTTAACATTTATTCGGGGAAAAGTCAACATTTAATTATAAGTTTATGCTAAAACGGGGGAATGTTGAAGAAAAAACAAGATATCTATTGAAAATAAATGCAAATAATATTATAATTGTTTTGAAAACAAATGAAAGCGAGCATATTATGGTTACTTTTGAAATGATAAAAAACGATTCTGCTGTCAGAACGTATATAACCGAGGCGGATAAATCCTTGGAAGCTCTCGGATATACCGAGCATAGCTTTGCTCACGTAACGGCTGTTGCCGAACGTGCCGCGGGCCTTCTTGCGTGGCTCGGATACGACGAGAGAACTGTAGAGCTTGCAAAAATCGCGGGGTTCCTTCACGACATAGGAAATATAGTAAACAGAGTAGACCATTCTCAGTCGGGTGCTCTTATTTCGTTTAGACTTCTGGATAAACTTAATATGGACGCAAGGGAAATATCGGAGATTGTTACGGCTATAGGTAATCATGATGAGGGGACAGGTGTCCCTGTAAGCGCTATTGCCGCAGCTCTTATTCTCGGTGATAAATCCGACGTGCGCCGAACCCGTGTAAGAAATAACGATATTTCCAGCTTTGATATTCACGACAGAGTAAACTATTCGGCAACCTCGTCGGAAATGATTTTATCCCGTGACAAAAAGAGTGTAACTCTCAAGCTTAATATAGATACCGAAATAAGCGCAATTATGGATTACTTTGAAATATTTCTTGTTCGTATGAAGCTCTGCAGAAGCGCTGCGAACAAACTTGGTGTTGATTTTAAACTCTGCATCAACGAGCAGCAATTCATTTGATTTGCAGTGATGTACGAATTGTTTTAGGTTGATACTGATAAATCTTTTAATATCCGCAAAAATAAAATAAAACAGAGAGCTGTAATGATATGCGCCCCAAAAGTTATACGCTTTTGGGGCGCATATCATAAATCTTCAGAAGATGGTCTCTCTGTTTTTTTGCTGCTTATTATGAATTTTCTCTACGCTCGGCATCCGCTTTCGTGGCATCAACCGTGCCGAATGGATGCGCTTTTGGCGTATAGATGGAATATAGCTTAAGTGGCGTTCTTCCCGTATTTATTATGTTATGATAGGTGCCCGCGGGAATCAGTACTGCGTAACGGGAGTCAAGAGGAATTTTATAATTCATATTACTCTTAAGTCTTCCCATTTCGACTCTGCCGGTACCTGATTCTATTCTTATGAACTGATCAAGATCACTATGCATTTCAACACCGGTTTCTTCTCCCACGGGTATTGACATAACCGTAAGCTGCAGATGCTTTCCCGTCCATAGCGCCGTGCGGTAATTGTTGTTTGAACCTGTGGCGCTTTCTATGTCAAATGCGTACGGTGCGTTGCCGAGGTCCATATTGGAGTCCTCACCCCTGCAACGAGGGGTTCTTTGCTCATTATCTTTTGTACTTTCTCTGGGTTGCGTGCCGTCGTTTTGATTGTAGCTTCGAGAGGTGTTATTGCCTCGGCTGCCCGAGTTGCTTTGATTTACACCCGATTGATTGAAGCAGGCGGTGTCGATTTCGGTGTCTTTTGTAAATTTTGTAAGTAAATTTCTTAAGCTCGGTTTTGTGAATTTCATTTCTACTCCTTTTAATCTTTTTATGTGACTCTTGTAATATTATACGCACGGTTGATTAAAAGGTGCAAAAAGCCAATACGCCAAGAGCTCGTTTTCGGGAAAATGTCTTGAGGCTCTGTGTATTGGCCTTTTATTATTTTTTATAGAGTAATCCGTTTTTGTCAAGATATCGGGTCATAACGCCGACCCAGTCGGTCTGAATAAAATCAAAGCCGCGTTTTGCAAGCCAGCCCCAACCAAGCTCAGGATTTCCAAGAATTGAGGTATCGTCCGAATGACCTGCAGCTATTTGCGCTTTGTAGTTGTAGATTATCGAGTTTGACCATACGAGCTTTCCGTCCCTATGCATCATATCGATGAATTCTTCTGAGCATACCTCGTCGTCATCGGAATAAAAGAGAGCTTCTGCGCCTATATAGTTAATTCCGCTTTGGAGAAGTTCTTTGTGGGTAGGATAAGTGCTTGACACTATCGGCATAAATGCGATATTGGGCGCAAGATTTTTAAGAACAGCGATCACATCCTCGGTGATAGCCGCTTTAAGAAGAATTTGTTCTTCCATACCGTGACGTTTTATAGCGTGATAAATTTGCTCGGGATGTCCCCAGAACTTGTCTACGTTTATAAAGCATCTGCCCTTGAATTCTTCCATAACCTCGTCAAATGTTGCAAGACCGTAGTCGGTAGGTGTCTGATCATAATTTTTATATCTTAACGCCTCAACCTCGCTGTTTGTCATATTGGGGATTCTATTGGACGTACCGAGAAAAGCCATTTCCATACCGGGATGAAAAATATAGAGTTTTCCCTCTTTGCTCATATCAACGTCTATTTCTATCATATCAGCGCCTTCCGAGAGCGCAGCATTGAATGCGGGCAGGGTATTGCAGGGAATATTTCCCGTGAACATACCTCTATGGGCAACTATTATTATTTTTTCTCTAGCTTTTTCATAAAGATTAAATTTCACGCAGAATGCTCTCCTTTTATAGAATTAACCGAAGAAGAAAATTTTAAATCCTATGGCTATGAGTACTGAGCCGCCGAGTATAGACGCCTTTCCCGCAAGCTTCGTGCCGAATTTAGTTCCGAGAATTATTCCCGCAACGCAGATAAATAAAGTAAGCAATGCGATTATGCCAGATTCCAAAAGAGCTTCGGGAAAACTGAGATGGGAAATTGTAAGTCCTACTGATAGCGCGTCTATTGAAGTGGCAAGGCCTTGAAGCATAAGCGAGCATACGGTGAGTTTATTTTCGCATTCGCAGGGGTCGATTGAATTTTCGCATTCGCAAGGCTTAATACCTTCGTAAAGCATTTTGCCGCCTATGAATACGAGCAGAAAAAGCGCTGCCCAAGGAATATATCCCTCGAGCACGTTGAAAACAGAGCGTAGTTTGGTTACGAGAAACCATCCGATAAGCGGCATGGCTCCCTGAAAAACTGCAAATGTTCCTGCGATTGATAAAATCTTTTTTTTATTCATTTTTGGCTCGTTAAGACCGTTAGCCAGTGATACGGAAAAAGCATCCATGGCAAGTCCGAAGCCCAGCATACAACCGTTAATTAAAATCTGAGTCATTATTTAGTTTCTCCTATGATGTTTCTTAAAACCTCTCCGGATATAAGAAGTCCTGCGACGGCGGGAACGAATGAAATACTTGCGGGTATCGATTTTTTGCGTTTATTGCCAAGAGCGTTGGTTTTATCGTCTGTGATTTTGAGCATAGGAGTGCGAGGCTCTTCCTTTGAGTAAAGAACCTTAAGAGATTTGACGCCGCGTTTTCTCAGTTCAACCCGCATCACTCGTGCAAGAGGACAAACCGAGGTTTTATAAATATCTGTAATTTCAAAACTCGACGGATCAAGCTTGTTTCCCGTCCCCATTGAAGAAATAATGGGAATACCGTCTCTTTCAGCTTTAACGGCAAGCGCAATCTTTGAGCTTACGGTATCTATTGCATCTATTATATAATCGTACACTTTTAAATTGATTTCTTCTATAGATTCCGGGGTTACAAAAAACGTGTGTAAATTAACACGGCAATCGGGGTTTATGCTTTTGATCCGCGCTTCAAACGCCTCTGTTTTATATTTTCCCAGAGTGTCGTACGTGGCTATAAGCTGCCTGTTTATATTAGACTCCGAAACTCTGTCGTTATCGTATAAATCAATTTCTCCGATTCCGGCCCTGACGAGCGCGTCAACAGCGTGACCACCCACTCCGCCAATTCCAAAAACCGCGACTCTCGATGATATGATTTTGTTAAGACTATCTTCTCCTATGAGCGCGGCGGTTCTGATGTTTCTTTCTTCCATAATCTCTCCATTGACAACAACTATTTACATTATGCTGTATTTTACTGCATTTTTAGATTGAAACTGTCGTCTGATAAAATAAAATCTGCGTCGTAAACTATTTCCATTTTTCTCTGCTTGATTATACTCAGACGTTTCTTTAAGATGGTTTTCTTCATTCATAGTGTCAAAACCTATGTACCCATACGAATGTATATTAACGATACCGGGGGAAATCTTAAGTCCTTTGCAGCATAGCCGTCCTCGTCGGTTTTACCTATGAAGACGAATTTTCCGTAGTCTATTCCGATATTTGTAACGGTTTCGTTAAGCTTGACATTCTTCAAATATTTCAAGCTTATTCTCACGTTTTTACAGACTTTGAATAATAAAATACACTTGAGCGTGTTTCGTCTGTTTTTCTCTGTTACATTTTACCACGGAAAAGCATCGTTGTCAATAAAACTCTCTTGATTTCTTTTGTCATTTATGTTAAACTTATATGGAATAAGGTTATTTTTAGAATAATATTCAAAGAGGTTTTGGTTTTATGATTTCACGAGTATATAGTTCGGGGGTTATCGGTATAGACGGATACGAAATAATAGTTGAATGCTGCAGTTGGAACAGACTTCCGAAATTCGATCTTGTAGGCTTGCCGGATGCCGCGGTTAAGGAGGCTAAAAACCGCGTTCAAAGCGCGTGCGAAAACAGCGGGATTAAATTTCCGTCTCTTGACATCGTTATAAATCTCGCGCCTGCAGATTGTAAAAAAGAGGGAACTGCGCTTGACTTGGCTATAATAACGGCTATTTTGCAAAGCGACGGGGTTATTTCCAAAGAGCTTGACCTGTCGGATAAATGTATTGTAGGAGAGCTCTCGCTTTCGGGTGAGGTTAGGGGAATTCACGGAGTTTTGCCGATGGCTGTATCCGCGAAGGATTCCGGGAAAAAAGAAATCTACGTTCCTCGCGCTAACGCGGGCGAGGCTGCCGTAGTATCGGGAATTAAGGTTTATGCGGTTGATACGCTTCGAGATCTTGTAGATCACCTAAAAGGAAAGGCGCTTCTTTCTCCTGAACCTGTGAGTGATATTTCGTTTGAGCTTGGCCAAAGAGTTAATTGCGGTGATTTTTCCGAAGTGAGAGGTCAACTTAAGGCAAAAAGAGCTATGGAGATAGCTGCCGCAGGAGGTCACAATATGCTCTTGATAGGTCCTCCCGGTGCAGGTAAGTCTATGCTTACAAAACGTCTTCCGTCGATTCTTCCCGATATGACTCTTGACGAGGCTATAGAAACAACAAAGGTTCATTCGGTTATGGGAACATTGTCGAAAAACCTTATTACCGAGCGTCCCTTCCGTTCTCCGCATCACACGGTTACCCCCGTAGGACTTGTTGGCGGTGGCGCGAATCCACGGCCGGGTGAGCTTTCGCTCGCGCATAACGGTGTCTTGTTTCTTGATGAATTTCCGGAATTCCCTAAAAAAGTGACAGATTCCATGCGTCAGCCTATAGAAGATGGAAAGATAACCGTTACCAGAGCTGCGGCGAAAGTTACGTATCCTGCGAATTTTATGTTGGTCTGCGCTATGAACCCTTGCAAATGCGGATTTTTCGGCTCTGCCGATAAAATGTGTACTTGTACGCCTGCTGCAAGGAAACAGTATCTTGACAGAATAAGCGGTCCTATGCTGGACAGAATAGACATCGAAATTGAGCTTCCCGCCGTGTCATACGATGAGATATCGGGAAAGACGAAAGCGGGCGAGCCGTCGAAAGACATCAGGGAGCGTGTTAACTTTGCGCGTACATTCGCCAGAGCCAGACTCGAAAAAATGGGCGTTAAGAAGAATATACTAAACGGAGATCTCACGGGAGAGATTTTCCATAAATGCTGCACTCCTAACGAGGAAGGTCAGAATCTTATGCGAGAAGCATTTGAGACGCTCGGCCTTTCTGCAAGAGGACACGACAGAGTGCTGAGAGTGGCCAGAACAATAGCAGATCTTGAAGGCTCTGAGGTTATTAATGAGGATCACATTGCCGAGGCAATAATGTATCGCTCGCTTGACAGAAAGTATTGGAGAAAATAACAGACCGACATCGGTGGGGGTTAAAAACATAATAAAACAGCTTACACAAGAACGACATAAAGTCGGTGCAAGTATGCGAAGGTGCAAGGTTCAAATCTAGCACCTTCGCTTTGTTTAGTGCCGCGAGATAAAGGACATCGAAACTTTTGAGTCTTTCCGTTTGTGCTAAAAGTAGAAATTTATGGTCAAAATAACCAAAATAAAAAAAGATAATTGAAAGTATATAAAAATAATGATATAATTATGGCAGTCGAATGATTTTTTGTGAATTTTTAAGGAGGAATTATGAAAAATACCAAAAAGCTTTTGATTTTGCTCTCGGCAATAACGGTGTTAATAGCAACCATTTTTTCGATTACGGTTGTGGCGGCTCCGTTGATTTCGGGAGAGGATACGTCTATCGACGAATATACGTCGAAGAAGGTAACAGAATTTTATCATTTCGAAACAGGCTTGCAAAATATCGACCTGGTTCGCGGAGACCCTTCGCGTGCTGCCACGAATAATGCAAGACCTTCCGTAAATTACGTATATTCGCCGAACGAGTTATCACTTTATTATTTAAAACTCAATTATTACGGTAACGGTGCGCAAAGCAATAAACACGGTTTCGTAGAACCCACTGTAGGTACGCTTGATAACGTCGAGAAAACGCCTGTAAACGGTTACGTTGCAGAGTTTGATATCGCGTTTTTCAGTCCGATTACAGTAGTAGAAGCAGTAGTTTCCGTACCGGATGGAGATGATAAAACCAAAGAAGTGAAAACTACCGTTAAGGAGCCTCTTTACGTCTTTAAGGTTGAAAACGGAGATTACGTATTTGATGAAACCGGAAATTACGTATTTGAGACCGAGCTTGATGAAAATGGCGAGGTATTGATGGAGGACGTTTATCCTCAGAAGACCGAGATTAACGCTGATGGAGAAGAAGTTCCGGTATATGAAGCTATTTTTGATGAGAACGGCACCGTAATAGGCGCGCGTCCCGTTTACGATAAAACAAAGACGCCTACGAAACAGCCGGTTTATAAAAAGCAGCTTGATGCCGAGGACAAGGAAATTCTTGTCGATAAGGTTATAAAGGGTACTTTTGAGGGACTTTCGGACAGCGAGTCGTTCCAAGTTCAGATGCAGAACGACCCTGCCACTCAGGAAAAAGGTGTTGTGAACCTCTTCACTCTTCACACTGTAGCCGCAAAGAAAAGAGTAGACATTAAGGTGGCGAATCAGGTTGTTCACAGTTTCTCTGCGGATCAGTGGCTTCACGTTACTATTCAATACGATGCTAAAACCTTATTGACGTATATATACGTTGGCCGCGATGAATCTACTTACGTTGATTCCGGAGTGAACGTAACGGGTAGAAAACTCATAGGTACCCTTGAAACTCAAGGCATAAATCGTCACGCGGGAAATGTGACGGTTCCTATTTACCCCTTGACGTTCCGTCTTGGTTCAACTGCAGTTATAGGCGAGGTAGCCATAGACAACTTTGTAGGTTATCAGGGAGCAACGGTTCATAATCCTACTCTTATTACAGAAAAAACGGTAATTGATAAATTCATTTACATAGCGGAAGTCCTTGAAAAGCGTGAGATTGCAACAAACAGTTATCAGGCGTATACTTTTCTCAAAACGGATACGGATATGCAGGGCGTGTTAAAAGGTACTTCTTACGGAGTTGACGAAAAAGGAAATACTATAACTCAGATTACGGGCGCCCAGAAGGAAACGGTTGAACGTTTAACGAGAGTTTATCGTGAGTACTCTAGTGACGAGGCTAATATCGCATCTGATGGTATATACGATACCATGATAGAAGAAGTTAAGGCTGAAAACGTTCAGGAATATCTTGAGTATGTTAAGGTTGCGGAGCAGATTCCCCGTCTTATAACCAACGTGCAAATTAGAACTCAGAGAGTAGCTTTCGCTGAGGATTTTGTTGCTAAATTAGGAAATCTTATTGATACGGATAGCCCTGCTTTTGATGAAGGACGTAGAAAAATATCAGCTATCAAGGCAACTCTTGAGGGAGATTTGGCCGCAAATGAATTTGTAAGATGGATGAATATGTTTGAAAACAGTGTAGCGTTTGGAGCCTCGATTTCGCGACTTCAGTCGCATTACGACAATGCAACTGCGCTTTACGGCATTATTACGGATTATGAGGAGTTCAATGGTTTGGCAGGCTCCGAAGCAAGCTACAACTCCTTGAAGGCTGCGGTTGAAGCTTACAACTCTGCCGCAGAAGATATGAAGGATAAAGTTAACGAGGTTAATTCCGAAAGATTCGTTTTCATCATTGAACTTATGAAAGAAAAGACTAGCGGAGCATGGGAAAATGATGGTACTGAAATTGAGAATCTTTGGTACAGAGCCTTTCAGATAATTGAAAGCGGACAGTTTGAGACGAATTATGATGGCTTTGATGCCGCAAAACGAGTTTATGATCTTGCACACAACTATTTCTGGGATAAGCTTCAGAAAGAAAACATCGCAATTCTCACCGAAAAGCTTGATTCTTTCAACGATCCCGACAACTCTTATATTGACAGGGCAGGTATATGTACTTACGTAGATCGTTATCTCGAGTTCAACGCTATTGATATTGATTTTACAAACGAAGAAATTATAAATATACAGGCAAGAAACGAGGCCTACAAGACTCAGCTTGAAACACTTCAGGGTGACTATAAGAATCTACTCATAGAAAATACAACGCTGTTTATCAACGTTATGAAGATGATAGAAAACTTCAGCACCTACAAGGATCTTAAGCCGCTGTTTGATGAAGCTACCTCCTATTATTACACGATGAATATCGCGGGCGAGGGAATTGAGGAACGCGTTGAGCAGTATAGAGTTCTTGCAGAGAAGATTGAAGCTATCGAATTTGATTCCGGAATGTTTGTAGCGGTAGTTAACGGTGATCTCGGTTACACCGCTCTTGATTCGATTTCCGATAAGGATGAGCTTTACAGATCTCTTACAGCTTGTTATTCTTGCATTGACAACCTTGACCTCACTTATGAGGGCGCAGAGTCGGCAAAGGTTGTTTACGACGAAAAATATTCCGAATACACCAATGAAATAAACGTTATGAACTCTCACATAGATGAGGCAAGCAACGTTGCATTTGCATCGCGCGGAAATTGGGATATTGACGGTATCGTTGCATTTGTTAAAAGACTCATTGATATGATAAAGGAGTAATGGAATGAAGAAAAGAATATACAAACTGATTTCCTCTCTCCTCATTCTCGCTTTTCTTGTTTCATGTTTCTCGGTGTTCGCTTTTGCGAGCACCCCGGAAAATAGAGCAGAGAGCGTTACAGAGGATGATGTCAACCTCATCGTTAACAGAACGTATGACGAGGGATGGGGATACGAGAACGGATTTGTCATTAATAAGGTTGGCACTAACAAGTATACTATCGAGTATGAAGAAACGGAAGATTTCGGTTACAACTATTTCTGCCGGTTAGAGTCTGTTGACGGCACCGAAGGATATTTCAGATTAAATTACGGAAGCGCCTCGGTTGCGAACGGAAGCACGGTGTTTGAGCTTGATCTAAAGACTGACGACATCTGCAATTTCTCAAGCGATAAAAAATTACCCACCTTCTATCTCACGGCGGATAACAACAAGGATTATATGCTCGGAGCTATCGCAGGCAATACGCTTATGGTACCCGAGAACGGCACCGCGATTATAGACAGAAGTGACAGAAATAATGCGACTTCAGCATCTTATGCAGTGGGTGCTCTTGATTCCGAATGGGTTCATCTGGCGTACGTAATAACCGTAAACCAGAGAAGATGCACGGAATGTAATAAGATTCATACTGTTACCGATGGTATGGATGAGCAGGCTCCGATTTGCTGTCTTAAAACTGTCAATGGAGTTGTCAGCGGCGTTTCGATTCAGGATATGGTTAAGAATAAGATCTTCAGCGTAAGAATATATTACGGATATTCCGATAGCTTTGATCCCGCAAACGCAAAGTCTTCTCCCAAAAAGGTTACCGACATAGACCTTGAGAACACTTATTACCATGATATAACGATTGAAGGCGGTAACTCCAATTTCAAGGATATATCCGTCGGAATCCCCAGAAACCCTGATACTAAAGCTCAGAGCTATATGATCGATAACGTAAGAGCTTATAGCGGAACTGACGTTCCCGGCGTTAAGGTAACCGGCTACGGTGAAAAGGTTGATGAAACCGCAGCAAAGACCGAGACCATTATCAGTGAGAATTCCGGAAAGACAGTTATGGAGTACATTAACTCCGGTCTCGTTATGAAGGTAGGCAGTGATTTCAGCCTTGTCAGAGGCACTAAAGGACCTATCTTCAGCGACGGAAATGATGTTTATGGAGCTCCCGTTAAAATTGACGGCGAGGTTTACATTCCTCTTGAGAAGGTTCTTGAATGGGTAGGCTTCCCCATATATCGTCACGATGACGGTGTTTCGTTTGACATTTCTACCGAAAGCGGCTCGACGTTCATTACTGTCGGACGTAATACCGCAACCGCAAATGGAAAAACCGTAGATCTTAAATCTGCTCCCCGTATGATTAAGGATGCGGAAACAGAAAACGAATTCGTTGTCGTTTCAAAGGATGACGTAGAGGTTCTTGTACCCGGATACCATTTAACATATGATGAGATGGGTCTTATCGTAATTTCCGAGGGATCAGATCTCTTAAACAGAACTTCCGACCTTAAAATTATGCTAGACGTTATGAAGAGATTTCTCTTTACCGATAAGACGGGAGATGAGTTCTATGAAAGCGCCAAAGTAGAGACCGGAAACTTTGCTCATCCTTATCTGTTTGCAGATCAAGCTCAGTTTGATGCTTTGAAAGCAGCGTATGCGCTTAGCGAAGGTGACGACGGGTACGATGTAAATCTTAAGGGATATCTTGCGTCGCTTGTAGCTGATGCCGAGGAGATATACGCTAAGTATGCTAATACCGATGACGTAATCGAAGAAACCAAAGTTTACCTCAAAGAAGAAATTCTCAATCCTTATTCTTCAGAGCTTGTTTCTGAGAAGATTTCCAATAACGGATACAGTGCGACGGGAACTAACTATGAGCTTGTTGCTTATGCTGAGGAAATAAGACTTCTCGCTCTTGCTTGTCAGGTTACAGGCGATCTCAAGTATGCTTACATGGCATACGAGATGGCAGTAGATCTTGGCGAGTGGAAGCACTGGGCCCCCGCGTTCTTCTCGAACTGCGCTGATGCAACGGCTGCATATGCAACTGCTTACGACTGGCTCTATAATATATGGAAGGACGATTGCAAATTTGACATTGGTCCTATTGAATCCGCTATATATCAGAAGGGTATCTACATCGGTAATATCTTTACCGTAGGCGATACTATCAACGAAGAAATAAGCAGCAACCAGGGCGTATTCTCCGTATATCCCAAAAGAACCGACAGCCATAATGTTATTGGTACCTCCGGAATGGTTATTGCAGCTCTTGCAATGCTTGGCTCCGACTTCGCAGCATCCGAGGAAGGTCAGCCTGAGAAGGATGCTATGACCCACGTTAAGAATATCCTTAGCAGCAATATTACCACACTTATTAACAATGGTCTTGATGCTTACGCACCCGACGGTTCTTATATCCAGTCTCCCGAATATTGGAGTGATGCCACCGGAGCTCTCGTAAGAATGATCTGGGCGCTCGAAAACTCCATAGGCGATAGCTTAGGTTTAACTGAGCTCTGGGGTCTTGATACTACGTTCTATTATGCATATCAGATCGAGTACAAGGTTGCAGTTACCGAAAACAACACTGCGGGATATGATCATTGGAATTATCACGAATCTTCCCTTGGCGTTCTCAATACCGATACCTTCCTTTACGCAGCAAAGATGCTCGGTGATGACGTTATAGGTGCTATTCGTGTTGATCAGCTCGCAACCAAAAAGGCTTCTATTTGGGACGTTCTTGCTTATGATGCAAAGTATGTTGACGTTGACGTAGCTTCTGCTAACATTTCGCGCGACTACTTTATGGAGTCCTGCGATGGCTTTATAAGCCGTTCCGATTTCTCTGATACCGCTACTTACGTTGGTATGATGGGCGGTGCCAATGATTCTACCACAGGTCAGATAGACTCCGGTAACTTTATCTACGCAAGCGGCGGATTTACTTGGTTTGGAGATCTTGGATCTGACAGCAATCAGCTTTATGAATACCTTAACGATAGTCAGAGATATAAATACTATAGAGTTACAGGTGAAGGTAACAATGTAGTTGTTCTTACAACTGCTTCTCTTGCAAGCACCTTCCCTTACGGTCAGGCGCTTAATGCTGGCGGTGTAATCACAAAATATTATACAAATGATTATGGTATGTATGCCGTTATGGATAATAGCAGTGTTTACACAGGCAAGGTTACATCTGCAACTCGCGGACTTCTCTTTACTAACAACCGTTCCACAGTTGTTATTCAGGACGATATCAGATTCTCGGTAGTACAGGCGTGTACATGGATTGTTCACACGGCTGCTGAAAATATCGTAATTCTTGAAGATGGAAAAACAGCACTTCTTACTCAGAAGATTAACGGCAGAGATACTTATCTCAGATTGACGCTTCTTGAACCCGGAGATGCAGAGGGACTTTCCTTTAAAACTATAAGCACTACACAGTCTATCCTCACTACAACAAACAAGGGGAATTATTCAAGCAGCCTTGGTTATGCACCCGAAAACGATAGATCTGCCTTCAAAAGACTTGTTATCGAGCAGAAAGAGCAGACATCTTTCCAGTGCGCTGTTGTAATTGAAACTATAGAGAAGCTCAATTCGAAAAAACCGATTGAATATGAGTATACCGATATAAGATATTGGAACGAAAGTATGGTTAAGGAATCTTTTGTTGCAACAGAGCAGAGCGACGATGTTCTTGTAACGCCTATTGTTAGTAATTTTGTTACATACCTGTATGAGTCAAGAGGATACATTGAGGACGGAAGAGCGTTTAACATAAGATTTAAAGAATTCTTCAGATCTATGGTTCGTAACGCAAGCATTATCAAAACTTATGATCCTACAGGAGAGCTTGATGCTATTCTTGATAAGATTGAGTTTGAATCAAATGCAGATCGCCTTCCTCCTCGCGATGAGTATGAAAACTATCTACTTAAGTTTAACGATTTCAAAGCTGAAGTAGATGCGTACGTTGTTGATCTTCAGTCTCTCAGTACGTATATAACCGGTTTTAACTAATAGTTTACATCTTTCTTTGCATTTTTACAAAGAAACACAGAAAACTTACAATCAAAATCACCGACACGGACCTGTTTCGTGTCGGTGATTAGTTTTATTAGCATAAAGTTTAATTAAAAGAAATATAAAGTGGAGTGGGCTTTAAGCGTATCGCTAGTATATAACTAGTTAAGATAAAAGATCATACATTGGTTATATTTGATTTTTTATATTTGTAATAGTTTAATAACGTTATTTGGAAAGCGAAAAACAATCGAATTGTTGACGATAGCAGCGTAAAAACAATAAAAACGCTATTTTTTCCGATTATTTTTAACTTATTTTTTTAGTAAGTGAATATTTTTTATTTTTTTTTAAAAACCTATTGACAAATTTGAAATCTTTTGATATAATACTTAAGCACGTTGACGGAAGGTTAGCTCAGTTGGGAGAGCATCTGCCTTACAAGCAGAGGGTCACAGGTTCGAGCCCTGTACTTTCCACCAAGATTGTATAAGGAACTCAATTCGATACGCAAATGGCGGGCTCGAAGGGGAAACGGTGTAGAGCGAACTTCCGGTGGACGTTCGCGACCGTGGAAGACCGAGCGCGTAGTTCGCGCGAGAATCGAGCCCTGTACTTTCCACCAAGAAGTGAAAACTTCGCTTATTGAGAATTTGGCTTGGTAGCTCAGTTGGTTAGAGCGCTAGCCTGTCACGCTAGAGGTCGTGGGTTCGAGCCCCATCCGAGTCGCCATTCTCAGTATGCCTCTGTAGCTCAGTTGGTAGAGCAGAGGACTGAAAATCCTCGTGTCGTTGGTTCGATTCCGACCGGAGGCACCATATTTGCGGATTTAGCTCATTTGGTAGAGCGCCACCTTGCCAAGGTGGAGGTGGCGGGTTCGAGCCCCGTAATCCGCTCCATAAGAAGCACTTGCGAAAGCAGGTGCTTTTGTTTTTAGCGGATAAGTGGCGTCCGCCCGCCAAGGTTCGAGACCTGACCACTACCGTGTCGCGAGCCGACGCCTGCGTATACTCGGCTAGGCTCACTCGCGTTCGTGGGACTTCGCTTCATAAAAACGATACTTAATCGTTTTTACTTGCTCACCCGTAATCCGCTCCATAAGAAGCACTTGCGAAAGCAGGTGCTTTTGTTTTTAGCGGATAAGGGGCGTGCACCCGCCAAGGTTCGAGACCTGACCACTACCGTGTCGCGAGCCGTCGCCTGCGTGTACTCGGCTAGGTACACTCGCGTTCGTGGGACTTCGCTTCGTAAAAACGATACTTAATCGTTTTTACTTGCTCACCCGTAATCCGCTCCACAAGAAGCACTTGCGAAAGCAGGTGCTTTTGTTTTTAGCGGATAAGTGGCGTCCGCCCGCCAAGGTTCGAGACCTGACCACTACCGTGTCGCGAGCCGACGCCTGCGTATACTCGGCTAGGCTCACTCGCATTCGTGGGACTTCGCTTCGTAAAAACAATATAAAACGGAAGTTCTCTCGGTATACCAAAAGAACTTCCGTTTTTATTTATAAACAAATTGCGAAAGGACTTTTGTATTGCCCCTCCTCGTGCATTTAAATCGCTCTATTATGCGATTTTACACGTGTTTAAATTATCTCTGGATTCTGCCCGAGCCGTCTCCGCCTGCAAGCTTTTCAACCTCAGCGAGAGTTACCATATTGTAGTCACCCTCGATGGAGTGCTTAAGAGCAGATGCAGCAACTGCGAATTCTACTGCGCCCTGAGTGGTCTTGCCGTTCATAAGAGCATAGATAAGTCCGCCGCCAAAACTGTCACCACCGCCTACACGGTCGATGATGTGAAGATCGTACTTCTTGGAGAAGCAGTATTCATTAGCCTTAACGTCATAGAGCATAGCAGACCAACCGTTATCGAATGCGGAACGGCTTTCACGGAGAGTGATAGCAACGTACTCGAATCCGAATTTGTCAGCGAGCTGCTTAGCAACGGATTTATATCCCTCGTGGTTAAGCTTACCGCCGTAAATATCGGTAGCCTCAGCCTCGATACCGAATACGTCCTTAGCGTCCTCCTCGTTGGAGATGCATACGTCAACGTACTGGCAGAGATCCGTCATAGCCTCGCGAGCCTGCTCTCTTGTCCAGAGCTTACCGCGATAGTTGAGGTCGCAGGAAATCTTTACACCCTTTGCCTTTGCAGCCTTGCAAGCCTCACGGCATATATCAACAAGGTTTTCACCCAAAGCAGGAGTAATGCCTGTAAAGTGGAACCAATCAGCACCATCGAAGATTGCATCCCAATCGAAATCGGAAACGGATGCCTGCTGAATTGAAGAATATTTACGGTCGTAAATACAAACCGATCCTCTCTGAGAAGCACCTTTTTCAAGATAGTAGATACCAACTCTTTCGCCACCTCTTACAACCTTCGAGGTATCAACACCAAAGTAACGAAGAGAGTCAATTGCTGCCTGACCGATAGCGTGGTCGGGAAGCT
>JAZNKD010000035.1:0-21402 GCA_045578385.1 Eubacteriales bacterium
GCCATCTTCAACATCACCTCCAAGGAGCAGGTCATCCTGAACACCTGGTACGGCGGTGAGATGAAGAAGGGCATGTTCTCCATGATGAACTACTACCTGCCCCTGAACGGCATGGCCTCCATGCACTGCTCCGCCAACACCGACATGAACGGCGAGAACACCGCCCTGTTCTTCGGCCTGTCCGGCACCGGCAAGACCACCCTGTCCACCGACCCCAAGCGTCTGCTCATCGGTGATGACGAGCACGGCTGGGACGACGAGGGCGTGTTCAACTTCGAAGGCGGCTGCTACGCCAAGGTTATCAACCTGGACAAGGAATCCGAGCCCGACATCTACAACGCCATCAAGCGCAATGCTCTGCTGGAGAACGTGACCGTGGACGCCAACGGCGTGTGCGACTTTGCTGACGGCTCCGTCACCGAGAACACCCGCGTTTCCTATCCCATCGACCACATCGAGAAGATCGTTCGCCCCGTTTCCAAGGGACCTGATGCAAAGAACGTAATCTTCCTTTCCGCTGACGCTTTCGGCGTTCTTCCTCCTGTTTCTATCCTTACTCCCGAGCAGGCTAAGTACTACTTCCTCTCCGGCTTCACCTCTAAGCTTGCAGGTACCGAGCGCGGAATCACCGAGCCTACTCCCACATTCTCTGCTTGCTTCGGCGCAGCTTTCCTTGAGCTTCACCCCACCAAGTACGGCGAAGAGCTTGTTAAGAAGATGGAGAAGTCCGGCGCAAAGGCTTACCTCGTAAACACCGGTTGGAACGGAACCGGCAAGCGTATTTCTATCAAGGACACCCGCGGAATTATCGACGCTATTCTCGATGGCTCTATCCTTAAGGCAGATACCAAGGAAATTCCTTACTTCAACCTTTCCGTGCCTACCGCACTTCCCGGAGTTGACAGCGGAATTCTTGATCCCAGAGATACCTATGCAGATGCTTCCGAGTGGGATAAGAAGGCAAAGGATCTTGCGGCTCGTTTCATAAAGAACTTCGATAAGTACACCGGCAACGACGCAGGTAAGGCTCTCGTTGAGGCAGGTCCCAAGCTTTAATTCTTTCAAACCGAAAAAATTAAAATCTGTACGCGATTTGTAAAATCCGTAAAATAAGCACTAAGGTAGGCTCTTTTGGGAGCCTGCCTTTTTTATTGGTCGAAATTTTTTAAAAATCTTGATTTGTTTTATATTTTATGATATAATATTGTCGTTATATTTGAGTATCGGTGGAAGGAGTCTGGATTTTGAACATATTACATATGAAATATGCGGTCGAAGTCGCAAGACTCGGCTCGCTCAATAAGGCGGCAGAGTCGCTTATGACAGCCCAACCGAATATCAGCCGTTCGATCAAAGAGCTTGAAGCGGACCTCGGTATCACTATATTTCAGAGAAGCGCGAAGGGAATGGTTTTAACTCCCGACGGAGAAGAATTTATGGAGTACGCGCGCGATATCCTTCACAGGATTGACAAAATAGAGCAATCCTACAAGGACGGCTCCCATAAGAAGCGCAAGTTTTCAATATCAGTTCCGCGAGCTTGCTATATTTCCGCAGCGCTTGCCCAGTTTTCGAAAAATATAGGTGAGGGCGACGTAGAAATATACTATAAAGAAACCAACTCTAAAAAAACTATAAAAAAACTTCTTGAGAACGAGTATAAGCTTGGTATTATCCGTTACTCCGAGAATTACGATAAATACTACAAAACCATGCTGGAGGAAAAAGGTCTCTCGTATGAGATGGTGGCGGAGTTTTCTTACGTGCTAATTATGAGTCGGGATAATCCTTTAGCATCAAAGGAGAAGATAACTTATGAAGATCTTTTTTCCTATATAGAAATAGCTCATGCCGATCCTTTCGTTCCAACCTTTTCAATGTCAAAGGCGTTCCGAGAGGAGCTTCCCGATAATATAGGAAAGAGAATATTTGTATTCGAAAGAGCAAGTCAGTTTGATTTGCTATCGGAAAATCCGAATACGTTTATGTGGGTGTCTCCCGCATCGCAAAAAATATTAGACAGATATAATCTTGTGGAGCGCGTTTGCGAAGGAAATAAAAAGATATATAAAGACGTTCTCATATATCATAAGGGATACAAGCTTACGAAACTTGATAAGGATTTTATCACCGCGCTTTGCGAGGCGAGAAGAAAATATGTAAAATAATGAGTTGATAGGGAGAAGCAAATGAAGCATCGCCCGACTTATTCAGAAATAAAAAAATTACAGTTTAATATAAAGAGCGAGCAGTTTTATCGGTAAGATAAAACTGCTCTTTTTTATCGATAAGCGTTATATCGATAAGAATAACACCGATATAACATTTTGATAATTCCCAAAACTATAAAAGTATGTTAAAATATTAACAGACAAACGGATGGGGGGTCAAAATGAGCTACAATTCAATTCCGAAAGCAACTCTCGGAAGGCTTCCGAAATACCTGCTGTACTTAAAAGAGCTTCCCGATATAAAGGACGCAACGATTTCGGCAACTGCGGTTGCAAAAGGACTTTCGCTCGGAGAGGTTCAGGTTAGAAAAGACCTAGCGGCTGTAAGCGGAGCAGGGAAGCCAAAGATAGGATATAAGAGAGCAAAGCTGATAGACGATATAGAAAATTGCCTCGGATACGATGAGGTTACACACGCGGTGCTCGTCGGTGCGGGAAAGCTCGGCAGAGCGCTTCTTGATTACGACGGCTTCGAGAAATTCGGCGTGAAAATCATAGCAGGATTCGATTGCAACGAAAAAGCATTTCATATCGGAAAAAATTCAAAGGAGATACTTCCGATAAAGGATATTTGCGTTTATTGCAAGGAGCACGACGTAAAGCTTGGTATTATTACGGTCGGTCAAGGCTCGGCGCAGGAAGTTTGCGATATTCTCACCGAAAGTGGCATTAAAGCAATTTGGAATTTTGCACCGTGCGCTTTGAAAGTCCCGTCGGGTGTGTTACTTAAGCACGAAAATTTAGCTCTCTCTCTCGCACATCTCAACAATCAAATAGGTAATAATTTAAGGAGGATATAGAAAATGGAAACCAAAAATTACGAAATAGTGGACAGTGTGGAATCACTGAACAGCGCGATAGCTCGCGTAAGAGCAGCGCAGAAGGTATTTTCGACCTACACTCAGGAGCAGGTTGATAAAATCTTTTTGGCGGCAGCATCTGCTGCCGATAAGGCAAGAATAAGCCTTGCAAAACTCGCGGTTGCTGAAACCGGCATGGGTATCGTAGAGGATAAGGTAATCAAGAATCACTACGCTGCCGAGTATATCTACAACGCTTATAAGGAAACCAAGACCTGCGGTGTTATTGAAGAAGATAAGGCGTTCGGAATTACAAAGGTTGCAGAGCCTATAGGCGTTGTTGCCGCAGTTATTCCCACCACCAACCCTACCTCTACCGCAATTTTTAAATGCTTACTCGCACTTAAAACTCGTAATGCTATCATAATAAGTCCTCACCCCAGAGCAAAGAACTGTACTATTGCGGCTGCAAGGCTTGTTCTTGAAGCGGCAGTTGCGGCAGGCGCTCCCGAGGGTATTATTGACTGGATTGACGTTCCCTCGCTTGAGATGACCAATACCGTTATGAAGGAAGCTGACATAATCCTTGCAACAGGTGGTCCCGGAATGGTTAAAGCAGCATACTCGTCCGGTAAGCCCGCTCTTGGTGTCGGCGCAGGTAACACTCCCGCAATTATTGATGACACTGCAGATGTTCTTCTTGCAGTTAACTCTATAATCCACTCAAAAACGTTTGATAACGGTATGATTTGCGCATCCGAGCAGTCTGTTATCGTTCTTGAAAGCATCTATGAAACCGTAAAAGCGGAATTTGCCGCAAGAGGTTGCTATTTCCTTAACCCTGCGGAAACCGAGAAGGTTCGTAAGACGATTATTATAAACGGTGCGCTCAATGCGAAAATTGTAGGTCAGAGAGCTGCAAAGATTGCAGAGCTTGCAGGAGTAACAGTTCCTGCAGGAACTAAAATTCTTATCGGCGAGGTTGAGAGCGTAGAGCTTTCCGAGGAGTTTGCTCACGAGAAGCTTTCTCCCGTACTTGCTATGTATAAGGCAAAGAACTTTGAGGAAGCGCTCGATAAGGCTGATAGACTTGTTGAGGACGGCGGCTTCGGACATACGTCATCTCTCTACATAAACGAGGTAACGGAAAAAGAAAAGCTTTCCGCTTATATGGCAAGAATGAGAACCTGCCGTATCCTCGTTAATACTCCCTCTGCTCAAGGCGGAATCGGTGACCTTTACAACTTCAAGCTCGCTCCCTCGCTTACCCTCGGATGCGGCTCTTGGGGCGGTAACAGTGTATCCGAGAACGTAGGTGTTAAGCACTTACTCAACATTAAAACAGTGGCCGAGAGGAGAGAAAATATGCTTTGGTTCAGAACACCAGAAAAAATTTACATAAAGAAGGGCTGCCTTCCCGTAGCGCTTGACGAGCTCAGAACAGTAAGAGGCGCAAAAAAGGCATTTATCGTAACCGATACCTTCCTTTACCAGAACGGTTACACCAGACCTATTACCGATAAGCTTGACGAGATGGGCATTCAGCACACTACGTTCTTTAACGTTCAGCCCGATCCCACTCTTGCTAATGCAACAGAGGGTGCTGCTCAGATGAGAGCATTCCAGCCCGATACTATTATCGCGCTCGGCGGCGGTTCTGCAATGGACGCAGCTAAGATTATGTGGGTTCTTTATGAGCACCCCGAAGCAGATTTCATGGATATGGCGATGAGATTTATCGATATCCGCAAGAGAGTTTACACCTTCCCTAAAATGGGTGAAAAGGCTTACTTCATAGCAATTCCTACTTCTGCAGGTACAGGCTCCGAGGTTACTCCTTTTGCTGTTATCACCGACGAAAAGACAGGTGTCAAGTATCCTCTTGCAGATTACGAGCTTCTTCCCAATATGGCAATTATCGACACCGATTTCCATATGTCCGCACCTCGTGGACTTACCGCAGCTTCCGGTATCGACGCTGTAACTCACGCAGTTGAGGCATACGCGGCTATGCTTGCAACCGATTATACCGACGGACTTGCTCTTCAGGCTCTTAAGAGCATCTTTAAGTATCTTCCCAGAGCATACGATAACGGTCAGACAGATGTTGAAGCCAGAGAAAAGATGGCAAACGCAGCTACTATAGCAGGTATGGCATTTGCAAACGCATTCCTTGGAATCTGTCACTCTATGGCTCACAAGCTCGGTGCATTCCATCACCTTCCTCACGGTGTAGCTAACGCTCTTATGATCGAGGAGGTTCTCAGATTCAACGCATCCGAAGCACCTGCTAAAATGGGTACGTTCTCTCAGTACGACCATCCTCATACTCTTGCTCGCTACGCTGAGATTGCAGATGCGCTCGGACTTGGCGGTAAAAACGATAATGAGAAGCTTGAAAATCTTATCAAGGCAATTAACAACCTTAAGGCGCGTGTAGGTATAAAGGCTACTATTAAGGATTACGGTGTTGATGAAAACGACTTCCTTAACCGTCTTGATGATATGGTTGAGCAGGCGTTTGATGACCAGTGCACCGGCGCTAACCCCCGTTATCCTCTTATGAGCGAGTTAAAGCAGATGTACCTTAATGCTTATTACGGCAAGCACTTCGTTGAAGAAGCTATGCCTATGACCGACCTTACGGAATCTAAGGCCGATCCCATCAAAACTACCTACCGCAAGGGTAAAAAGGCGTAATTAAAAGGGGGAAATAAAAATGAATCTTGACAGAGTAATTGCAGTAAGAAATAATAAGACCATTTATCGCGATGGCGACAGATGCATTAAGGTGTTTAATGCAGAATATTCCAAGGCTGACGTGCTTAACGAAGCACTCAACCAGGCAAGAATCGAAGAAACCGGACTCAATATTCCCAAAATTCTTGAAGTCACTATGATTGACGGCAAGTGGGCAATCGTTTCCGAGTATATCAAAGGAAAAACACTTGCACAGCTTATGGCAGAAGATGAGGAGAAAAAGGCAGAGTATATTGAGCTTCTTGTTGATCTCCAGATGAACGTACACTCAAAAACCTGTCCTCTTCTTAACAAGCTTAAGGATAAGATGTCGAGAAAGATTGCTGAGACCGAATTTGACGCTACGACGCGTTATGATCTCCATACTCGTCTTGAGGGTATGCCCAAGCACAATAAGGTTTGCCACGGAGATTTTAACCCCTCTAACATTATTATCGCAGAAAACGGAACTCCGTATATTCTTGACTGGTCTCATGCAACTCAGGGTAACGCTTCCGCAGACGTTGCGCGCACATATCTTCTCTTCTGGTTAAGCGGTGATATTAACGGTGCCGAGCTTTATCTTGACACTTTCTGCAAGAAGAGCGATACTGCAAAGCAGTACGTACAGAAGTGGATGCCTATAGTTGCGGCTTCTCAGTCGGTTAAAGGCAACGAGAAGGAGCGCGAGTTCCTTGCAAGCTGGGTTGGCGTTGTAGATTATCAGTAAATATAAATTATTAAAAGCCGGACTGATGCGAGAATTCACTCGCATCAGTCATCAAAATTAAATTCAAGTGAGGAAAATAATATGCTTAAAATAACAGTTTGTATCGGTAGCTCATGCCATATTAAAGGATCTCGTCAGGTAGTAGAGCAGCTTCAGTATCTTATTGCTGAGAATAATCTCGGAGAGAAGGTAGATCTTGGCGGCACTTTCTGTATGGGCAAATGCCAGCAGGGCGTTTGTGTTACCGTAAATGATACCTTCCATTCCGTAACCCCCGAGAACGTAGGCGAGTTCTTCGAAAAAGAAGTTCTTGCAAAGGTATAAAAAATGCTGTTCGTTCAGGTTTGTGTTGGTTCATCCTGTCACCTTAAGGGCTCGCAGGATATCGTAGATCTTTTTGAAAAGGCATTGTCAGAGCATCATATTGAGGATGAAGTGGTTCTTTCCGGCAGCTTTTGCATTGGAAAATGCAATCGCGTCGGCGTTACCGTTCAAGTGAACGACGACGTTCACGTAGGTATAACAACCGAGAATTTCAGAGAATTCTTCAAGAAAAATATACTTGATGTAATCAATGGTGAAAGGGCGTGACAAAATGACAAATTGTTTGACTCTTAAAAAATCAAACTGCAAGTCCTGCTTCCGCTGTGTCAGAAAGTGTCCGGTAAAGGCTATTCGCTTTTCCGGAAACCAAGCGCATATTATCGGCAACGAGTGCATTCTTTGCGGTAATTGCGTAGTTCAGTGTCCTCAGAATGCAAAGGAAATTTCCGACGGCACTGAGAAGGTAAGAGTGTTGATTCAATCGGGTGCTCCTGTTGTTGTCAGCCTTGCACCTTCATTTATTGCAAATTATGACGGAATCGGAATAGAATCTATGCGCCGAACGCTTAAGCAATTAGGATTTTACGACGTTGAGGAAACGGCAATAGGTGCAACTATTGTAAAAAATGAATACGAAAGAATGCTCAGAGAAGAAGAAAGAGACATTATTATTACATCCTGCTGTCATTCTATAAATCTTCTTATCCAAAAGCGTTTTCCCGAGTGTCTTCAGTATCTTGCCGACGTTATGTCACCTATGCAGGCGCATTGCAGTGATATAAAAAAGCGTATTCCAAATGCAAAGACCGTATTTATCGGCCCGTGCGTTGCTAAAAAGGATGAGGCTGAATACTATGAGGGCATTGTTGATGCGGTTCTCACGTTTGAGGAGCTTGATAAAATGCTTGATGAGGATCATATTAAGCTTGAAGCTGATATCGATTCAAACGATAACAGCCGCGCGCGCTTTTTCCCGACTACAGGCGGAGTTCTTAAAACTATGGCGCAGGATGCTCCGGGATATACTTATCTTGCGCTTGACGGTGTTGAAAACTGTATGACGGCGCTTAAGGATATAGCCGGCGGTAAAATACATAAGTGCTTTATAGAGATGTCGGCTTGTATCGGAAGCTGTATCGGCGGCCCGGTTATGAACAGAGCTAAAAAATCTATCGTCAGCGATTATCTTAACGTTTCAAATTACGCAGGCGAGCGCGATTTTGAAGTTGAACAGCCAATTTCCGCAGAGCTTAAAAAGAACTTTGCCGCTATAGAGCATAAGCTTCCCGATCCCAGCGAAAACGAGATTATGACAGTTCTTCGTCAGATGGGTAAGTTTAAGCCTTCAGACGAGCTTAATTGCGGTACCTGCGGATACAATTCCTGCCGTGAGAAAGCTATCGCTATCATTCAAGGCAAGGCTGAAATATCTATGTGTCTGCCTTTCCTCAAGGACAGAGCGGAGAGCTTCTCCGATACTATCGTTGAAAATACGCCGAACGGTCTTATAGTTCTCAATGAGAATCTTGAGGTTCAACAGATTAATAATGCTGCACGCAGAATTATGAATATTCGCGTAGCGTCGGATGTCCTCGGAGAGCCTGTTGTACGTATTCTTGATCCAACCGTATTCGTTAACGTTAAGAAAAGCGGAAGAACAGTACGCGATCAGCGTACCTATCTTGCCGAATATAAAAAGTACGTTGAACAGACTGTTGTTTACGATTCCGAATCGCGACTTCTTATCGGAATTATGCGTGATATAACCGAGGAAGAAGCCGATAGAGAGAAAAAAGTGAGAATAAATAAGCAGACGGTTGAGGTTGCCGATACTGTCGTTGAAAAACAAATGAGAATCGTTCAGGAAATTGCGTCCTTGCTCGGTGAAACCGCAGCAGAGACCAAAATTGCGCTCACTAAGCTAAAGGAGTCCATCGGTGATGAATGATTTGTGTGCAGATATAGGATATAAAAGCATCAATCATGTCGGTGAAGAGCTTTGCGGTGACCACGTAGACATTGTGGAGGAAAATGAAAACTCTACAGTTATCGTCCTTGCGGATGGTCTTGGATCGGGCGTTAAGGCGAGTATTCTCTCGACACTTACGTCGAAGATAATTTCCACTATGATGGCGGCAGGGCTTCCTGTTGAGGAGTGCGTGACGACTATCGCTGCAACACTTCCCGTGTGCTCGGTGCGCGGAGTAGCATATTCCACGTTTACAATTATCCATCTTTTGAACAACGAAATAGCAGAAATTATTCAGTATGATAATCCTCACGTTATAATCATAAGGGATTTTGGATATTACGATTATCCTAAAACCGAAATGAATATCGGAGGAAAGAAAATTTATAAATCTACTATCAAGCTGCAGGAAGATGACGTTTTTATCGCTATGAGTGACGGCTGTCCTCATGCCGGTATGGGCGGTAAATATAACTTTGGATGGAAGCGGGAGGATATTGCAGAATATATGCAAGCACTCGTTGCGGGTGGATATACTGCAAAAAATCTTTCCACTATGCTTGTCGATGAATGCGATAAGCTTTACGGCCGTAAGCCCGGAGATGATACTACGGCTTGTGTTGTTAAAATAAGAAAGAGAGAGCCTATGAATATTCTCTTTGGCCCTCCTTCAAACCGAGATGATGCAAACCGTATGATGTCGCTGTTCTTCTCAAAGCAGGGAAAACATATCATCTGCGGCGGTACGACGTCTTCCATAGCTGCAAAATATCTCGGAAAACCCGTTCAGGCAAGCTTGAAATTCGAGCGTAGCGACGTTCCGCCTATTGCTTATATTGAGGGAATAGACCTTGTTACAGAAGGTGTTATCACGATGAACAAGGTTATTCAGTATGCGAAAGACTATCTCGCAGATAATGAGCTGTACGAGGAATGGAGCTTCAAAAAAGACGGCGCATCTCTTATCAGCCGCCTTTTGTTTGAGGAAGCAACGGATATCAATTTCTACGTTGGCAGAGCTGTAAATCCCGCGCATCAGAATCCGGATCTCCCCATCAATTTTAATATAAAAATGAATCTTGTTGAGGATCTTTCTTCCTGCCTTAAAAAGATGGGAAAACGAATAAAAGTTAGTTATTTTTAAGGAGAATGTAAATAATTATGCGCAAATTTGATACTAAAGTGCAGCATTTGAAATACAAAGTTCTTCGTGAGGTTGCGCGCCTTGCATGGAATGAAAAACTTTTGGAAAATATAATAGATATACCGAAAGCAATTGTTCCCGGAAAAGAACCTACAACCAGATGCTGTGTTTACAAGGAAAGAGCCATCATAGCTGAGAGAGTGAAAATAGCTATGGGTGGAGATAAAGAAAATCCCAATATCATTGAAGTAATAGATATAGCTTGCGATGAATGTCCTGTTGGCGGATTTGAGGTCACCAATGCTTGCCGCGGATGCCTTGCTCACCGCTGTGAAGATGTGTGCAAATTCGGCGCAATATCTTTCGATCGAGATCATGTTGCTCATATTGATAAATCCAAATGTAAGGAATGCGGGGCGTGTGCAAAGGTTTGCCCGTATACCGCAATCGTGAGCCGCAAGCGTCCTTGTCAGAACGCGTGTAAGGTTAAAGCTATTTCTATGAATGATGAGAAGGCTGCAACTATAGACAATTCCAAGTGCATACAGTGCGGAGCGTGTGTATATCAGTGTCCCTTCGGCGCAATTATGGATAAGTCTTATATGGTGAACGCCATAGACATTCTGAAAAAAAGCGAGCGTAACACGCGCGGCGGTAACTATAGAGTTTATGCCGTGGTTGCTCCTTCAATTTCAAGCCAGTTTTCTTATGCAAAGCTCGGACAGGTTATAACCGGTCTTAAGAGATTAGGATTCCACGATGTTATCGAAGCGGCTTTGGGCGCAGATATGGTTGCTATGGCAGAAGCGAAGGAATTATCGGAAAAGGGACTTCTGACAAGCTCATGCTGTCCTGCTTTCGTTAAGTATATTAAATCGGCATTCCCGAATCTCGTGGAGCATATTTCGCACAATATGTCTCCCATGGCGGTTCTTGCAAAGTATATTAAGGAAACGACACCTAATGCAAAGGTAATCTTTATCGGTCCGTGTACTGCCAAAAAAGCGGAAGCGCAGCTTGAGGAGGTTAAGCCCTACGTTGACTGCGTACTTACGTTTGAGGAGCTTCAGGCGCTCTTTGACAGCAGAGATTTCGACCTTTCTTCATTTGAGGAGGGCGTTCTTGATAATGCATCTTATTTTGGTCGTATTTTCGCAAGAAGCGGAGGTCTCACCGATGCTGCGGCTCAGGCTATGAAGGAGCAAAATATCGACTTTGAAATTAAGCCTGTGGTTTGCGACGGAATCGAAGCTTGCCGTATGGCACTTCTTAAGCTAAACAAGGGTGTCCTTGACGGAAACTTTATCGAGGGCATGGCTTGTATCGGCGGCTGTATCGGTGGTGCGGGCTGTCTTACTCACGGTGAAAAGAATAAGGCTGATGTGGATAAATACGGTAAGGAAGCGTTTGAGAAGAATATAAGTGACGCTATATCCTTACTGAAGTAATAAAAGCAGCCAATTTTCTAATTACATAGTTATTAAAAAATCAACACAAAAAAGACCGTCGCGATAGCAATCGCGGCGGTCTTTGAATTGTGTCAACAAAACAAGCCGTCACGCCTTTAGATGTGTGACGGTCTATGTTTTTTATGAATAGCATTATTTTTTTATACTTTTTTTGAGAGTCCTTCGCAGTTGATTTTCTTCTCTTTTATAAATTCTCTCGGTGTTCTTTGCATTATTTCTAAAAATTCTCGGTTAAAGGTGCGCGTACAGTTAAAACCGCAGGCATCTGCAATTTCCTGCACCGAGCTCTCGCCGCCGAGAAGAAGTCGGCAGGCTTCGTCAATGCGCAGACCGGTTACGTAAGTCTTGAAGTTTATACCCGTCATTTTCTTGAAGAATTTAGAGATGTAACTGTAATCGTACCCGACGTGATTAGCCACTTCCTTGAGGGTGCAGGTGGAAGTGTAATTTTTTGATATATAAATCAGAATTTTTGCGAGCAGGTCATCCTCGACCGTTGCCTTTTCGATATATTCTGCGTTCATATCAAATATTCCGCAAATACTGTAACACATAGCCTTTTTTAGCATTATGCTCTCAGGGACAATTTCGTGGGGCGTAAGGCTGAATTTGTTGTTCATCGGTATAACACCCGTCCCCTTCTTGAAGCTGCCCACGAGGTCGGATGAGAAAATACATACCCAGGTGGACGTATCTGGCTCGGTTTTGTACTCGTGGCGCTGGTAGGGGAAAACAAGCACGGCATCACCCGGAGCAAGTATATGCTCTTTGCCGTTTATGATGGCTGTAGCACCGCCCGAACGCACCGCATAGCACTCAAATGCGCGGTGAATATGAAGAGGGAAGTCGCTACAGTGTTCGCTGATGGTTATTTGAAAATAATTTCTCTCGGTGGAGTGATGAGCCTCAAAAAACATAACAAATCTCCCAAAAAGACAATTTACGTCTATTATTATACCATTTTTGCCATTGAATGTCAATAGAATGTCTTGTATAATTAAAACAAAAAACTTTGGAGGCAAAAATGAAATATAACCTTAAGGACTTTACAATAGATGAAAAAGTGCGACTTCTCGCAGGCAAGGATTTATGGCATACGGAGGACCTTGACGGTAAGCTTTACTGCATCAAGGTGTCTGACGGCCCCGTAGGTCTTCGTACCGCTGCAATAGGCGAGGACGGAGTAATGCGCGATCTTCCCGCCGTTGCGTTCCCATCGACTCATGTGCTTTCACAGACCTGGTCACCCGCTCTCGCGTATCGTACGGGTGAAATGCTCGCAGACGAGTGCATTGACCGCGGCGTTGACGTTCTTTTAGCCCCCGGTGTAAATATAAAGCGCCTTTCCACCTGCGGCAGAAATTTTGAGTACGTTTCCGAGGACCCTTATCTTTCGGGTATTTTCGGCAGGGAATATATAAAAGGCGTGCAGGACCACCATGTAGGAACGTCCTTAAAGCATTATTGCTTAAACAATCAGGAAAACGCGCGCCACACTCAATCAAGCGAGGTTGATGAGAGAACGCTCCGAGAAATCTATACACGCAACTTCAAGATAGCCCTTGAGGCAAAGCCCTGGACGGTTATGTCCTCTTATAACGTTGTAAACGGTGTCAAGGTTTCCCAGCATAAGAAGCTTTACGATATGCTTCGTGGCGAGCTGGGCTTTGACGGTCTTATTATGTCGGACTGGGAGGCGGTGGTTGATCACGTCGCTTCGGTAAAGAGTGGCGTCAATCTTGAGATGCCCTTTAATAGAGAAAATTACGAGGCTCTTCTTGCCGCAGCAGAGCGCGGAGATATCACCGAGGCAGAGATTGATGAATGCTGCTCGAGGGTGCTTTGGCTTGCTGAGCTTTGCGAGAGCGAATCAAAGCTTCGTAGGGTGGAAACCACCATTGAAGAGCGTAGAGCGGTATCCGAGAGAGTTGCCGAGGAGGGAATAGTTCTTCTTAAAAACAACGGAATTCTGCCTCTTTCGGACGGTATGAGCGTTTCCGTTTTGGGAGATGCAGCGGTGAACAATATTGCCGGCAACGGATCGTCTAAGGTGTGCCTTGACCACGACGTAGCAAAGCTTCCAGATGAGCTGAGGCGAGAGCTTCCTTCATCGGAAATCTCCTATCTTCAGTATAAAACCATAAATCTTCGAAAAGGAAATACTGCAAAAATTATAAATAACGCATACGGCAAGGACGCCGCTATAATAGCCGTTCATCAGATAGATACGGAGGAGATTGACCGCGATAGCATTCGTCTTCCGAGACTTATGGAGGATATAATTATTGAAACCGCAAGAAAGAACGCGAACACCATAGTTCTGCTTTACTGCGGCTCGGTTATAGATATGACCGCGTGGGAAAAATATGCCTCGGCGATAGTTTCCGTAGGTTATCCCGGTGAGCGCGGAAACGCGGCTCTTGCAAAAATACTTTCGGGCAAAATAAATCCCTCGGGCAAAACCACCGAGACCTATCCCGTGACCGAGCAGGATTGCCTTGCAACCCGTTGCTACCGCGACCTTTGCCACAGCGTTTACTCCGACGGACTTCTCGTTGGCTACCGCTGGTACGATACGGCAAAATATATGGACAGAGAAAACGAGGCGAGAGTTATGTATCCGTTTGGCCACGGACTTTCCTACTCGACCTTTGAATATTCGGGTCTGAAACTGACAAGAAACGGAGATAATATAGTCGTGGAATTCGACGTAACGAACACCTCCGACCGCGACGGCAGAGAGTGCGCGCAGGTCTATTTCAGAGACCCGATTTGCACCGCTTTCCGTCCTTACAAGGAGCTTTGCGGCTTTGAGAAGAAGCTTGTCAAGGAAGGAGCGACGGAGCATTATACCGTCACCGTTCCTACGGAGTATCTAGCGTACTATTCCACTGCACACGACGCGTGGGTGATTGAGCCCGGAGATTTTGAATTTATCGTCGGCGCAAGCTGCGATGACGTTCGCCTCACCGGTCGAATTGAGATATAATAATTTACCGGTTGTCATAAAGATGTAGAACGTACTGAAATGTTTGGTTTTTTTGCCTCAATTTTTGCAGGTATTATTTTGTATTCGGGTTGAAACGCGAGTCATATAAAGAAATAATATTTTCAAAGTCGGAAATATACAAGTTCAAAAATCACTTAAAAAATCGTCACTAAAAACCCGAATTGCGATTTTTGCATTTTTTGCACAAAGGATTTACTTTGATTTGTTGAAGAAAAACCATCACGGTTAATGCGTTAGAAATGAATGGTTTTTAAGAAAAAGAGATAGCCGATAAGAAAGCGGAAATAGCCGAACTGAAAAAGGCAAAAAGCCAAGAAAAGGGGTGACGGAAAATAAGCCGTCACCCCTCAAAATTTGCGTCGGTGGAAACAAAGAAAAGCCATATCAGTTGAAAAGTTCATAGAAGTATGATATAATAAACTCACCGATAAACAAGAATTTGGAGGTAGATATGCGTAAGTGTGTTAGATGCAACATTGCTATGGTTGAAAATTGTGGCATTAAAGTTAAAGGCGCGGCCTACGGCTTGGTGTTGACCGATGATGAAAATAAATGGTGGGGTGGAAGAATGGAGCAGCCTAAAGTGGCTATCTGCCCTAAATGCGGAGAAGTTTCCATATATTTGGAGAATGTAGAGAAACTTAAAAACAAATAAAAGATTCATATATTTTTACGATGCAACTGATAGTTGCCATATAGTTGGTAGAAAATAGCGGAAAGATTTGCTACAATAATGGCAGGAGGTGATAATATGACACTTGGTGAAAGACTAAAAATGTACCGCACACAAAAAGGAATGTCTCAAGAAAAGATTGCAGAGATGCTCGATGTTTCAAGACAAGCTGTTACAAAGTGGGAAGCAGGGAAAACAACACCGAGCTCTGATAATTTAATCGCACTTGCCAATCTGTATGATGTTTCGCTTGATGAACTAATAGGAAAAAATGAAAATGAAATAGTATCCACAGAGGGAGAAAAGCGTTTTAGCCCGAAGCACAACCCGATCTTACGCAATAATTTTATCATAATAGCAATAATCGCACAGGCGGCATCTTTGAATATTGCGATTCAGCCATTATATACAGAAGGAACTCCGTACCATTTCCTCTTCCTTCTTTTCAAGTATCTGCCGTTGCTTGCAGCTTCGGTTTGGATGGCATTTAATTTGCACTATGAAAAAGACGAAAAGCAACGCAAAAAGAACACACTTATCGAGTTAGCATATTGCGTTGTTATGGCAATTGTTGCCCTTGTCGGATATTACACAAAATGGTATTTCATTGCAGCAGTAGCACTCATAACCGTGGCTCTTATTTATATCTTCGTAATCAATACCCAATATATGAATAGGCATCTTGTGAAAAGAAAGAAATAATCAAATTCTAATTTGACTATGAGAACTTAAATTAAAAGGCTGACGAAAAGCATCGTCAGCCTTCAATTTTTGAGTCGCAGTAAGCAAAGAAAAAGGCTTTGAGAAATGCTCTCAAAGCCTTATCTGGTCGAAGTGGCGGGACTCGAACTCGCGGCCTCCAGTACCCGAACAAATACGCCATCGTTTTTTGACTACTTTTGTTGACTTTTTGATGCTTTTTAGTCCGAAAACGATGCTTTCCAATGCTCTTGTAAGCACTGTTTCCACGTAGTCCGAAGCCGTAGATGGTCAAAGATGTGGTCAAGCCACAATCCGATCCAAAACTCAAGCCGCGATTATAGCAAACTCATACCGTCAGGTGACTAAACGGTTCACCCGTGTCGAGTTTTTCTTCTGCCGTTAGTATACCATACTTCGAAAGATTAGTCAACCACCTTTGCTCAAAACGCAAAAATTGATGTGCAGTAGACGAAAGAAAACGCCTCGCAGAAGAAAAGAAGAAAAAGCAAAGTCTGATGCAGCGACTGCACGAGAATCACCTCACCACGCAAAATTTGCATCGCTGTAAGCAAAGAAAACGCCCAGCGAAAAAAGTTAGATTTATTTTCGAAAAAGTGCTGGACTTCATCTCTCTTCTGTGGTATGTTGTTGTGCTAACAGGAGGTGCACCCTATGAAAAGTATGATAAAAGAACTGTGGCACGGAAACATAATACCGCAAGAGGACAGCAGAAACAACTCAAAGGAGATGAAGGAGCTACTCGGATACATGGCAAGGCATCACGAGGACTTGGAGAAAACCTTCACCGACGAGCAGAAGGAGATATTCGAAAAGTTCCACGACTGTTGGGACGAGTACGTAAGTCTTGCCGAAGCAGCCATCTTTGAATACGCCTTCCGCCTTGGTGCGCGACTCATGATGGAGGCACAATCAGACACAACCGAATAACGAGTCAGGCATCGGTGAAATATCCGGTGCCTAAATTTTTTCATCAAACTTGAAAATACAGTAAAACACCTTGATTTATTCATAAAATAATGGTATAATAATTATGCTAAACCAACTTAATATGTAAAAAAACGAGCTTTTTTGTTTCCAAGGGGGTACTATACCCTTTTTTCGGCTTTCTACATATGGATTTGATAAAAATGCAAATTCCACTTGTAGAAAGCAGAATAGCTCTGTTGTATTCAAGTTGGTTTAGCGACTGGGAGTTTGCGTTTTTTGTGCGTGGCTTCGGTCACGCACTTTTTAATTATCAGGGGGAATTATGAAGAAAGTTGTCCGTCCGGCATTATGGACAGTCTTTATATTATATTGCTTTGTTTTGGCATACGTGCTATTTCTCAGCCGAGGGACAAGAACGGGCTATTCGTATGCCGAGTACATAAGGCAGTTTACAAATTTTGTTCCGTTTAAGACGATTATTGAGTATGTACAGCGGTATGCCAACGGTTATTGGTGGCTGTCAACAGTCAATCTTCTTGGCAACCTCGCGCTGTTCGTACCGATGGGAATGGCTTTGCCGTGCTTGTTCAAGAAGCTTAACCGCTTTTGGAAGGTTGTTCTTTGCGTTCTCGGAATGGTTGTGTTTGCAGAGATTACTCAAGGATTGCTTCGTGTTGGAAGTATCGACATTGACGACGTGATCTTCAACGTCAGCGGTGCAATGATCGGATATGGAATTGTTGCGATTCCATTTGTTCATAAAATACTCGTCAAAATCGGGTGTATTCATAACGAAAAGATAGCGGAGAAATGACAAATGGAGAACAAGCCTAAAAACAAAAAGAAAATAATAATTATTTCGATTATTAGTGTTCTGCTTGCAATACCGTTGATTATCCTTCCCATAACAACGGTTATTGTTTATGAGTCGATTTTCGGAGAGAGATATGAAACAGCTTCTTGGTTGGAGTTCTCTGTTGAGGATTACGAGGGTTTGCAAATGGAGCGAAGCGACTTTCAATCAGAGGATGTAACACTCGCAGGCTACAAATACTCAAAGGCAGATCAAGAGGTCAAGGGCGTTGTTGTTATCTCTCACGGTCTTGGCGGCGGTGGACACAATACGTATATGCCTTTTATTGATTGCTTTACTTCCAACGGCTACTATGTGTTCGCCTATGACGCGAGAGGAAATGACAATAGTGGCGGTGATTCCGTTGGTGGACTTCCGCAAGGTATTATCTGTCTTGATAATGCACTCCACCACGTAGTAGCAATAGAAGAATATAAAGAACTTCCTATAACTCTGTTCGGACACAGTTGGGGTGGTTACTCTGTCGGTAACGTGCTTTATATGCACCCCGAAATCAAGGCGGCAGTTATCGTTGCCGGATTTAACGAGAGCGAAGATCTGCTTGAATATCAAGGTCAGCAGATGGCAGGTGCAGGCGTACATATCCTTATGCCTTATCTGAAGCTTTATGAGCGTATCAAGTTTGGCAAGGAATTTACGGCTGTATCAGCGCTTCAAGGCTTGGAAAAAACCGAAGCAGGTATTATGATCGTACATAGCAAGGACGATGCAACCGTTCCCACAAAGTATGGTTACGACAAATTCTACGAAGCCTTTGAAAACTCTGATAGATTTGAGTTTGTGCTATACGAGGATAAAGGACACGATTATCTGTTCTACTCCGAGGCAGCTTGGGCATATCGTGAGCAGTTGAACGCTGACTATAAATCCTACGTTGAGGATAACGGCAGAGAGTATAGTGCCGAAACGAAAGAAGAATTTATGAATGGGTATCTCGATAAAAAGCAATGCTTTGAACCCGATACCGTTCTTATGGAGCAGATACTCAATATGTTTGATGAATATTGCGCGAGCAATTAAGGAGAAGCAATTATGATACTCGAACTAAAAAACATTGACAAGTCCTTTGGCGAGAAAGAAGTCCTCAAGGGCGTATCTTTCACGGCAGAAGGAGGAAAAGCGTTCGGTTTGCTTGGCAGAAACGGTGCAGGTAAAACAACATCTATTCGTATTTTGATGAACGTATTCCCGGCTAATGGTGGCGAAGTGCTGATTGACGGAAAGCCTATTGATTACGATAAAATCGGCATTGGCTACCTCCCCGAAGAAAGAGGACTCTACCCAAAGAAGCTCATCATAGATCAGCTTGTATATTTTGCAGAACTGAAAGGTATGAGCGCAAAGGATGCTGTGAAAGCCGTTGACTATTGGCTTGGCAGACTCGGTATGAGCGAATATCGCAACAAGCGCCTTGATACTTTGTCAAAAGGAAATCAGCAGAAAATTCAGCTCATTACCGCGCTTGCGCACGATCCCGATATCGTCATCCTCGACGAGCCCTTCTCGGGACTTGATCCCGTGAACGCAATGCTTCTCAAGGACGTGGTTAAGGAGCAGATTGCCAAGGGCAAGATCGTTCTGTTTTCAAGCCATCAGATGAGCTACATAGAGGAATTTTGCGATAGTATCGCAATTATCAACGCAGGCAAGGTTGCTATCAGCGGAGATCTCCACGAAATCAAGAGAACCTATCCGCGCGATAAAATCGTTGTAAGCACCACGAAACCCGAGCAGATAAAAGCAGACTTGGGCGAAGCCTGCTCCGAGCGTGAAGACGGAACCTTACTCATTCAGCTTGCAAGTCCCGATGAAAAGCAGTCTATGATGAAACGACTTGTAGAAAACTACGATATTGACGAGGTAAAGGTATTTGAGCCTTCTCTTAACGATATTTTCGTAGAATACGCAGGCGCGCAGGTGTAAGGAGGCAAAACAATGAAACAGTTTGGTAAAATACTTAAATTTGAACTTAAAGGTTATCTCAGAAACAAAGTGTTTGTTGGATTTACTATCTTCCTCGTTGCACTGATTGCTATCGTAATGTTTATTCCAAACATTATATCGGCGTTTGAATCGGATGATGTTGGCGATACCGCGCCTACTGATCTTCCCACGATGCTTGTATATGCCGAGGATGAAAGCCTCGCTTCGATTGTGAAGGAATACTTCGGAAACGCCTTTGTCGATTATAACGTAAAGGTCGCAGAAGGTAGCGTTGACGAACTGAAGGATGAAATAATATCAGGCAATGCAGAGTGCGCCTTTGTAATGAACAGTGCATCCTCATATACCTACTATGTAAACAACCTTTCGATGTACGATGGCAATACTGCCATTGCAGACACCGTATTGCAAGAAGTATATCGTATCAATGCTATGGTACAGAATGGACTTACACCCGAACAGGCAGGAGAGATAATGTCTGTTCAGATTGAAAGCGGCACCGAAACACTCGGTAAGGATCAGATGCAGAACTTTTTCTACACCTACATAATGATATTCGCACTCTATATGGTCATTCTTCTTTACGGACAGATGGTAGCCACCAATGTTGCAACCGAAAAGAGTTCACGTGCGATGGAAGTCCTCGTAACGAGTGCGAAGCCCAACGCTATGATGTTCGGCAAGGTGCTGGCGTCTTGCATTGCAGGCTTCACTCAGCTCGTTCTCATATTCGGTACGGCGATACTGCTTTATAACGTGAACAAAGAAGCTCTTTCCAATCCCTTGATCGCTTCTATATTTGATATTCCGATTGAATTGTTTATCTATTTGATTGTGTTCTTCGTGCTTGGCTTTCTTATCTACGCTTTTATGTTTGGCGCGATTGGATCGACAGCATCAAAGCTCGAGGATATCAACACCTCAGTGATGCCGATCACGTTCCTTTTCATTATCGCATTTATGGTGGTTATGATCTCTATGAGCAGCGGCTCTGTGGATAACACCGCAATGCTAGTATGCTCCTATATTCCGTTCACCTCACCTATGGCGATGTTTACGAGAATTTGTATGAGTACGGTGGCGTGGTATGAGATTGCTGTTTCGATTGCAATTCTCGTTGGCTCTACTATCGGAATTGGTATCCTTTCCGCAAAGATCTACCGTGTAGGCGTTCTGCTTTACGGTATGCCCCCGAAGTTCTCAACCATTATGAAAACTGTGTTTAAGAAACAGTAAGACAAATTGAGCTTTCTTTAACTTTTCTTAATACCGTAAAACAGTTGAAATATTTTACACGCACAATTCAAATATAACAGAGGACTGTTCTAAAATTTTTGCCCTCGTTCCAAAATGGAGCGAGGGCTATCTTTATACAATCTTAATACCGCACGGTATAGTGCTAACGCCGTTTTTATATGTTTTTTGGTAAAATATATATAGTAGAAAGAGTATAAGGAGAGGTGTATAATGCGGCCTTTACATAAATTAAAACTGTCATCATTCCAAGTCATTTTACTTGGCTTTGCGGCAGTAATACTGATCGGAGCGTTTCTGTTAATGCTCCCCATATCAAGCAAGGAAGGTGTCATAACGCCGTTTTCGGATGCCTTGTTCACCTCAACCTCAGCAGTATGCGTAACAGGACTTATTGTGCAGGATACCGCAACCTATTGGTCGTATTTTGGACAGGCTGTTATTCTCATACTCATTCAGATAGGCGGTTTGGGTGTCGTTACGGTTGCAGCCTCGGTATCTATTCTCGCAGGCAGAAAGATCGGGCTTGGACAGCGAAGCACGATGCAGGAGGCAATGTCAGCCCCAAGCGTTGGCGGCATCGTCCGTCTG
>JAZNKD010000036.1:0-2182 GCA_045578385.1 Eubacteriales bacterium
ACCACTCCCGTGTCGCAAGCCGTCGTCTGCGTAAGCCTCGACTCGTCTTGCTCGCGTACGTGGGACTTCGCTTCAAAAAACGCTTATTAACCGTTTTTTTGTTTGCTCACACTCGTCAGCCGACGATTTCTGCTCTAAATCAAGCGAGCCCCAAAGGCGCTTCGCGCTAAGAATTCGAATTTTTAGTGAAAAAGACCAAAAAGCCCTTGGTACATCTGAATTCTTAATGACTCAGCTCCTTGCCTTTCTTTCATCAGAACTTCGGCGCCTTCTTCCCGAAATATGCGTTCCCACTTTTGAATCATCAATCCGGCTCCGCCTGTTTGCTCGTTGCCTAATTCATACTTGCGTACTGTTTCGTGGTAACTCAATCTGTGTTCTCGCATATGCATCATAACACGGATTTTGAATTCCGGCGAGTAGTTTTTTGTTTTTCTTCCTGCTTTACCCATAAAAAATATGCACCCCAAAAGTGCCTAACTTTCGGGGTGCATATCATCGTTTTGAGACAGTCTTTTTCGTAAAGATGATAATGATATTTATAAAAACGATAACTTTAATTAGAGTTGATATGTGTATACGAAATGCTTTTATTCGTAATCGTCATCTTCGAAGGATTCCTCGCGGCGAGCCTCCTCGTCAAGCTCATCTGAAAACTCAATATCGTCCGAATTTTCGTACGAGGTATCTCCCATATGGCTGATAAAGCGGTATTCGTCGTTATCTATGTCGTAGAGATTTCCGTGTATTAAAAGATTCTTCCCGCCACGGCAAAGCGCGTCGAGAAAATCCTCAGGATCGAAAGAGTCTATTTCGATACCGTAGTCGTCGTTTGCGAGGGTCATGGTAATCTTTTCCGCAAAGGATGCGGTATTGTAGTTGTCGCTGTAAATAATATAATCTTCGGTAAATTCAAAGAAATCGTCAAGCTCGCCCGACGTAATGAACGCGGCAAACTTGTCAATGCTTTCTCTATCTCCCTCCGCTGTGATTTCAAAATACAATTCCTCGTGTAGCTTCATATAACCTCCAAGTGATAAAGCTTAATGTTGTTGATTATGTAGATTGAGTTTCTCTTTTTGCGAAATGAGTATAACACACGCGTATATATTTTGTCAATATGTTTTTATACTTTAAAAGTACGGTGAATTTTTCTTCCTTTATAATATATAATACACATCAAACGTTTTTGTGACATTGCTTTTCCGGTTATTAAATTTGGAAAAGACAAGTATTTGATAGAGCGCTCTGTGTTTTAGTAAAAAAACGAGATGAAGCCATACATATGTCTTGAAAAGCCGATAGCAGAGGGATTGTCGGCAACAACAAAATCGCATTTTTATAAAAATCCCTTTCACCTATTACAAATCTGTGCAAATTGGAGTATAATTTGACCATATCTTTTTAGGAGGGCGCTATGAAAAAGGGTATGTCTAAGGTGGGCAGAAAAAGACAGTTCAGATCTATAATTATTGCGGCAACGTTTGTTTTTGCGTTACTTATTCCGTATATACTTATTAAACGCCTGTTTCCTCGCGATCTTAAGCGCGTCTTAGAGCTGCAGAATAAAATTACATCCGAAATAGATAACGTAGACATTTTCAAATACTCCTCGGAAGAAGAATTCCTTGAATCAATGCTTATCGACTGTTGCTACGGTCTGTTTGGCGGCAAAGAATTGGTTGCTCTCTGCATAGGAGTTATGAACAGAGAAAGCCCACGCAATCTTTGCGAGCTTCTCGGCAGCTCCGACCACGTCATTCTGGATTTGACGGAAGCCTCGCACTATAAGGTCGGTGGCGTTGTGGAGTTTAAGCTGTCCTACGGCGCGTTGCTTTCGGCATTCACGAGTAAATACGTCGGCAGGCGGTACGAGGATTAAACCCTTATAAGCTTGTGACTTATCGGTGTTTTATATTAATAAATTAAAAAACAGGGCGAAGATATTCGATTTTTACGGTATCTTTGCTTTGTTTTAAGAGATAAAAAGCCTCGTTATTTGAGACGTTTGCTTTTCATCACCAAAAACTCAAAAAATCTGAAAAAAATTCAAAAAAGTGCTTGACAATTTTAAAAGATTGTTGTATAATAGGTAAGCTGTCAACTTGAGGTCGCGAAAAAGCGACATAAAGCACAGCAGAATTTACGGTGGTAAATTCATTTGGTCTTTGAAAATTGAACA
>JAZNKD010000037.1:0-18739 GCA_045578385.1 Eubacteriales bacterium
AGCGAGCTTGAAAAAGGAAATACCGAAATCGTTATTATTAAGCTTTGCGTAAGATTAGAAGCCATTCTTCGTTGTGACTATCACTTCGAAGGTGAATTCTCTGCCATGCTGAACGAGTATTGTTCCAAGCACGGTCGCGAAGATGACGGATGGGGCTATGATGTGGAAGCAAACTTTGTTAAGTATTTCCACAAGCTCCGCAAGTGCAGAAACAATATCGTTCACTCTGAAAGAACCGAAGAAGCGATGACAATTGACGAAATAAAGTTCTGCATTGAATACATATGCAGAATGGGTTGAGGTGATAAGTATGGATAAATATCAAAAGGTGTTATTAGAAACCGATAACTCAAGTGCCTTCTATTCTTGTACATCGAAAAAGAATCACACAGTATTAAATGGCGGTTTTAACTACGACGAGAATGTTTATACGTTAACTCAGGAAGAAGATATTTTCTCAACAAAATACGAGTTTGCGATTAAAACTAATCCCAACATAGAAACTTGTACTTTTTTGGTTAATGGCGAGTGGAAAAGCGCTGATAGAAAAGGAACTGCATTTTGCATTGAGTTAGACATCGAAAATCGTATCGAGCAAATCAAACTTACCTTTGCTGATAATATTGTCGATGATTATGTTTTCTCTATTCAGTATGTAGAAGCCGATAAGGAGTTATACTATAAAAAACAAGCCGAGGAAAAGAAGGCAAGATTACTTTCTTCGGCTCAAATCAAGCATTCCACTGGTACTGATTTAATCAACATATATTTCCAGCCTTGCTGTGATGAATATGAGTACACGGAAATCTTATTGTATATTCCTAACGAATACGTAACCGTTGGCGGTCCTTATGGTCCTGTCAAAAAACCTTCTTCTTGGCAGATGTTCAAAAAGTGCAAAGTTCCTGCAGAAGATTTTTATAAATCGATAAACGGTCTTGCTTATGGAACATACGCATATGTGATAAAGCAGTACGATAAAAATGATAATCTTTTAATGGTAACAGAATATACCGAATTTACCTTAAAGGCTCCCAAAACGCCTATTATGGGCAGAATAAATAGAATATAACACAAAGGCGAGCTTTTTACAGCTCGCCTTTATCAATGTAAAAATAAAGAACGTAACTCTGTTCGAATTACGTTCCTCTTGGCGCAGAGGGAGGGATTCGAACCCTCGTGTGCTTTTGGCACAAACTGATTTCGAGTCAGCCCCGTTATGACCGCTTCGATACCTCTGCATATTAAATTGTATACGCAGAGGCATCTGCGTGGTGTACGTAGGAACTCAAAAGACTTCTACGTATATTTAAAGCCGCTTGGCTTTATACAGCGCATCATTTTAGAAAACAAAGTATGGATTTCTAAAATCAGCTTATTCATTATATCATAATCTTTTTTGTTTTTCAATACCTTTTTAAAGATTATTTGAGATTTTTTTAGTCACATAATAATTTCAACACCACAAAACAGATAGCTGTTTTTTCATTATACTATTGACATAATTCTCAAAGTATTTTATAATGAATAATGAATCTGGAACTCAAAGAGGTAAACTATATGTGGGATAAGATAAGAAAAACTTACTATAAAGTGAATGTGTGCTCCTGGCTCGTTGCATTGATAGGTCTTGCGCTTGTACTGCTTGGTAATAAAGTTTTGCCTGAGGCAGCATTTATAGATGCTTTCGTTGGCGTATATAATTACGCTATGTACCTTTTTACCGCGATTGTTGCGGTGGCGTTGGCTGCTATGGTAATAAGAACTATTGTAAGATTCAGACCGATAGGACTTATCTGGACTGCTTTGACGCTGGTTGTGACGGCACTACTGTATCTTACGTATTTTAGCCTTGCGGGAGTTTTAAGTATTTTCTGATAATCCACCGTTTTTATACAACGTAATATAAAAAATCGAGTGAAGATGCAATATCTGTATCTTTGCTCGATTTTTACGTAATTTTGACGGTGACGGAAAGGTATTGCTTGTAATTTTGAATTTATGGAGAAAAACGCAACAAAAAGCGATAATATTTTTAAAAAAGCGCATTTAGCGTATTGAAAAAATATATAAAATATGTTAAAATACTTAATTGAACAAATATTTGCGCATAATATTCCCACGGCTCATTTGCCGCGCGGCTCTTTTATGTGTCAAGGAGGAAATTATGGAAAAATTTTATTTAACTACTGCGATAGCTTACGCTTCACGCAAGCCTCACTTTGGAAATACCTATGAAATCATTATGGCTGATGCTTTTGCTCGCTTCCAGCGTCAAATGGGCAAGGACGTGTTTCTTTGCACGGGAACCGATGAGCACGGTCAGAAAATCGAGGAATATGCAAAGGCGGCGGGAACTACGCCAAAGGAGTACGTTGACCGCGTTGCAGGCGAAATAAAGGGCATCTGGGAGCTTATGGGCTCAAGCCACGATTATTTCATAAGAACGACAGATGACTATCACGAGAAGGCAGTAGCCAAGATATTCAAAAAATTCTACGATAAGGGCGATATTTACAAGGGACATTACGAGGGCTGGTACTGTACCCCCTGTGAGTCTTTTTTCACCAACACTCAGGCAGAAGGCGGAAAATGCCCCGATTGCGGCAGAGAGGTAGTGAAGGCTAAGGAAGAGGCATACTTCTTCAAAATGTCTAAATATGCAGATAGACTTATGAAGCATATCGAGGATAATCCCGAGTTTATCGAGCCTGAAAGTCGCAAAAAGGAAATGGTAAATAATTTCCTGAAAGCAGGACTTCAGGACCTCTGCGTATCCCGAACCTCTTTTACGTGGGGAATCCCGGTAGACTTTGACAAAAAGCACGTAGTATACGTATGGCTTGACGCGCTTACGAACTATATCACGGCTATCGGATACGATCCCGATAAGAGCTTTGAGGAGCAGTCCGAGAGCTTTAAGAAGTATTGGCCTGCCGACGTTCATATCATCGGCAAAGATATTCTCAGATTCCATACTATCTATTGGCCCATCTTCCTTATGGCGCTTGACCTTCCGTTGCCTAAAAAGGTGTTCGGCCATCCGTGGTTCAATTCGGGCAACGATAAGATGTCGAAATCAAAGGGCAACGTAATATATGCGGACGAGCTTTCCGAGTATTTCTCGGTTGACGGCGTGCGTTATTACGCGCTTGCCGAAATGCCTTATAATTCCGACGGAACGATTACCTACGAGAACGTAGTGACGAGATACAATAACGATCTTGCAAACAATCTCGGAAATCTCGTCAGCCGTACTCACGCTATGACGAAAAAGTATTTTGACGGTGTAGTTCCTGTTCCTGCAGAGGAAACCGAGCTTGATTCAGACCTTAAAAAGACGGTGATAGATGCAGTTAACTCCTCGCGCGAGCTTATGAACGGTTATCATATTGCAGATTCTCTTGAGGTACTGTTCTCGGCGCTCAGACGCGCAAATAAGTATATAGACGAAACTACTCCTTGGGTTCTTGCAAAGAACGAGGGGGATAAGCCAAGACTTGCAACGGTAATTTATAATCTCCTTGAAACCGTCAGAATTGCCGCGGTAGTTCTTACTCCTTATATTCCCACGACTTCCGAGAGAATCTTTGCGCAGCTTGGTACCGGCAAGACCGAGTATTCAACAGTATCCGAGTTTGGCGCGCTTGAATCGGGTAAGCCTCTTGGCGAGGCATCTACTCTGTTTGCAAGAGTTGATGAGAAAAAGCTCTTTGAAGAAATAGAGGCTAAGAGAAATGCTGCCGAGGCTGAAGCAAAGACAGCGGAGGAGCCTTCGGACAGAGAGGCGGAAATCGCATTCGAGGACTTCGGCAAGGTAGAGCTCAGAGTTGCCGAGATTGTAGAATGCGAGCCCATTCCGAAAGCAAAAAAGCTATTAAAGCTCCAGGTTGACCTCGGATTTGAGAAGCGTCAGGTCGTTTCCGGAATTGCCAAGTTCTATAAGCCTGAGGAGCTTATAGGTAAAAAGGTTATTTTGGTATGCAATCTTAAGCCCGCAAAGCTTTGCGGCGTCGATTCCTACGGTATGCTTCTTGCATCGGGGGAAGACGAGATTAAGGTAGCATTCCTTGATGCTTCAGCAAAGAACGGTGACAGAGTGCACTGATTATGAAATATTTTGATTCGCACGCTCATTATTACGATGAGCGATTTGATGAAGAATACGAGGGAGGAGCCGTAGCGCTCCTCTCGTCTTTAAATCTTAAGAACGTATCTTATATAATCAATATCGGCACCGCACCCGACACCTGCAAAAAGGCTGTAGAGCAGGCAAAAAAGTGTGAAAATATGTATACTGCTCTCGGAATTCATCCCTCTGATGCGAGATTTATTGATAATTTCGATAAAGCTCTTGGCGAAATAGAAGCTATGATAACAGACAAGGAGAGCAAGTGCGTTGCACTCGGAGAAATCGGTCTTGATTATCACTATGAAAATACCGATAAAGAGATGCAGATGTACGTTTTCAGACATCAGATGAAAATGGCTGAAAGGCTCGGTTTGCCCGTTGTTATTCACGATAGAGAGTCTCACGAGGATATAATGACGGTTATTCGGGAATTTCCGTCCGTTAATGGCGTTTTGCATAGCTTTTCAGGCTCCGCGGAGATGGCTTCCGAGCTTGTTAAGCTAGGGTATATGATATCGTTCTCGGGAACTGTTACGTTTAAAAATGCAAGGCGACCAAAGGAGGCCGCGGCAGCAGTTCCTCTTGATAGAATTTTGATAGAAACCGACGCTCCGTATCTTGCCCCTCACCCCTTGAGAGGTACTCTTAACCATTCGGGGAACCTCGAATATACGAATAGAGCTATTGCTGAGATAAAGGGAATTTCCGAGGAAGAATGCGCAAAAATCACTGAGGAAAATGCAAGGAGATTTTTCAAAATATGAAAAATGCAAATAAAAAAGTCCGCGCTATGACGATAACCTACATAGTAGAGGGCGGACTTTATATAAATATTACCAACAGATGCACCAACAGATGCGATTTTTGCATAAGAAACAACGGAGACGGAGCATACGGCTCCGAAAGTCTCTGGCTTGAAAGAGAGCCTACGGAGAAAGAAATACTCGATTCTGTATTCTCAAATAAGCTTGAAAGCTTTTCCGAAATCGTATTTTGCGGATACGGCGAGCCGGCAATGCGTCTTGATGTTGCGAGAAGCGTTGCACTTAAAATAAAGGAAATCTATACCAATATGAGAATTAGGATAAATACTAACGGTCAGTCAGACCTTATTCTCGGATGCGACTCCGCACCGCTTTATAAGGACGCGTTTGATGAGGTTTCCATAAGCCTTAACGCATCAAGTGCCGAAAGGTATCACGAAATATGTCATTCGGTATACGGCGAGCAAGCATTTGACGCTATACTCAGATTTGCAAAAAACGTAAGTAACTACGTTCCGTCGGTCAAATTTTCGGTAGTACGGGAATCACTTACCGAAAGCGAGCTTGAGAAATGTGCGAAAATTTCCGAAGAATGTAACGTAAAGCTCAGAATAAGAGACTTGATAAGCTGATGTTTAAATTTAGATAGCATAGTCTGCCCGTGCGAATAAAGCGTTGAACATAGTTAAATATGACGTAGGTCTTGTATCAACGTCAAAGGATATTCCTATAAAGCCAAGCTCGCAGAGTGTCTCGAGTTTGGTTTTTATATATTTGAGAGAGGGAAATGCAATTTCGAGATTTTCGCCTACTCCCGTTTTATATCGGGTGTATTCAAATTTTGAAATCAGCGATTCTTTATCCGTAGTTAAAGCTTTTCCGCACCGATAGCAAAGCTCTTTTGCTTCGTCTATGCCCAGAAAGCCGTCGCCTACTGGGATATTCGAAGGTAAAGAGACGAAAACCTTAGAGCTTTCCGCGGAAGCTGCAAATTCACGAAGCTTGTTTTTCGAGAAATCTATATCGGTTTCGTTTTCTATAGAAAGAATCGCACCGTCGGAAAGCTCGGATGCCTCAGACGATTCGGCGCCGGAAACGTCTGTGAACAAAATCAAATCGCAGCCTATAAAGCGTTTTCTTGCTTCAAGTAAAAATTCAAAGAATTTTTCCGGGAATTTTGATACTGCATTACTTGATATACGTATTCCCATAAAACCGTTTGATTTAGCTAGCCTGATTAAAGAATCAATGGTGTCGGTTTGTTTATCTTTGGAGCATAAAAAATCACCGTTACTCTCATCTTTTACACCAAGAATAACGATTTTGCCTTCGGTTCTTGCCATATTAACGGTATATTCGGGGTCAAACGTCATAAGCGGTCTATCGGTTATTATTCCCGCGTCAACAACCGCGTAAGTCATATAAGGGAGAGACTCGGAAAGCTTATCTCGGCTGCAACCTTTTCTTATAATTCCCAATGATGAAGCAGCGCCCATAAAAGACGTGTCCTGCTTAACCGTAAGAATTTGTCCCGGGCGCAGCTTTGCTTTCCCGCAAAGAGATGGATTTTGAGTGAAAAGAGCTCTTGGCTTGATATCAAATCTTTTTGATATAGATTCAACGGTATCACCGCCCCTGACTGTTACCGTTCTTGTAGGTGTTAGTATCAAAAGCTCGTCACCGACGGTAAGTCTGTCACCGATAAGGCCGTTGTCGGAAAGGATTTTTGTTGCAGGAACCGAAAATTGCCTTGCTATGTTGTAGAGGCTGTCGTGCGGATTGACTGTATGTATTTGCATATTCTCTCCAATCGTTTTTTGATATTTATTGTTATTTTATGCAGAGGTGAATGTTTTGTTACCTTGGTGGGAAATATAGATGCAAGGTTTATTGACTTATTTTGACAAACTTCCCTTTAAAAAGGGAAATAAAAAGGAGATAAAAATGTTAAGCTTAAATGCGGAAATAAGGGAAATAAGTGCAAGAGAAATTCTTGATTCAAGAGGAAATCCTACAGTAGAGGCTAAGGTTATATTGGAATCGGGCGCTATAGGAAAAGCAAGTGTGCCGTCAGGCGCTTCCACGGGAAGCCACGAAGCGTGTGAGCTTAGGGATAATGATGAACGATTTGGCGGTAAGGGCGTACTTAAAGCCGTAGATTCCGTGAACACAAAAATAATGCCGTCACTTGTCGGCATATCGGCGCTCGACCAGTCCAGAGCCGACTCTATTATGATAGCACTTGACGGTACGGGAAATAAGTCGAATCTCGGAGCTAATGCAATTCTTTCGGTCTCTCTTGCGCTTGCAAGGGCTGCAGCGTGTCATCTTGGCATACCGCTATATCGTTATCTTGGCGGAGCTGAGAGAAATATTCTTCCTGTACCTATGATGAATATAATAAACGGCGGAGCGCACGCAAACAACAATCTCGATATACAGGAATTTATGATAATACCTCACGGCGCAGAGAATTTAAGCGAAAGTGTGCGAATGGGTGCTGAGGTTTATGCTTCGCTGAAAAAGCTTCTTCTTAGCGAAGGACTTTCTGTTGCCGTTGGCGATGAGGGAGGATTTGCCCCTAAGCTGAGTGATGAAAAAAGTGCCGTTGAATATATTATACGAGCAATAGAAAAAGCGGGATTTTCACCTGAAAATGAAATATCAATCGGACTTGATGTTGCGTCTAGCGAGTGGTATAATCACAATTCTGCCTCATATTTACTCCCAAAAGCAAAAAAAGAGCTTGACCGCGCAGGCGTTTTGGATATGATTTGCGATTTAACGTCAAAGTATCCGATTATATCGGTTGAGGACGGTATGGCAGAGGATGATTTTTCGGGCTGGCGTGATATGACGGAGAGGCTCGGAGGAAAAATAATGCTCGTCGGAGACGACCTTTTCGTTACTAACAAGAGCCGTCTTGATATGGGAATAACTAAGTCTTTGGCAAACGCAATTTTGATAAAACCAAATCAGATAGGCACTGTCAGCGAGGTTATTGAAACTGTTGATTTGGCAAAGCAAAACGGATATAGATGTATTATGTCGCATAGAAGCGGAGAAACAGCGGATACCTTTATCGCAGATTTTGCAGTTGCGCTTGGATGCGAATTTATAAAGACAGGCGCCCCTGCCCGCGCGGAAAGAGTGGAGAAATATAATCGTTTAATGGAAATTGAAAGCGGTATGTTTTCATCCGCCTTTTACGGTGATATGCTAAACCGTTTATTAAAAAAATAATTACACTTGAAAAAAGCCTCAATATGTGTTATACTCTAAGTACAACTCATTTGGAGGATTTTATGAAAATCAAAAAAGGCTTTGTACTTGAGAAGGTTGGGGACAGTTATTTGGCTTGTGCCACAGGAAAGCTTGCCCGTGATTTTTCCGCGCTTGTAAAGCTTAATGAAACAGGAGCGTTTATTTGGAGTATTTTTGCAGATGAGGACATTACAGTTGATGCCGCCGCTGAGAAAATGATAGCTGAATACGATATAGCTAAGGAAATTGCTATTCGAGATATTGAGGCTTTTGCGGAAAATCTTAAGAAAAACGGCATTTTAGAGTAATTATGAGCGAAATTTCGGTTCTTGAGAATAATATTGAGGACATTCTTGAAAAAAGCGGCGTCTATGCCTCGGTTACCGTAGGCAACAGTATGTTTCCTCTTTTTAAAATGCATAGAGATATGATTGTCGTAAAGAAGCCTTGTTTTCGCTTGAAAAAATACGACGTTGCGCTTTACAGAATAAACGCTAAATATATTCTTCACAGAGTAATAGGTGTTGACGAGTGTAAAGGCGTGTATATTATCAGAGGAGATAATACCTACATTAAGGAATATATCCCGTTCGAAAAAGTTATTGCGGTGCTTGTTTCGTTTAACAGAAAGGGAAAGCATCACGACGTTTCGGATAAGAGCTATCGCATATATTCTGTTATATGGTGCGCGGCTTATCCTATCCGATATATTTCTAATACGTGCATACACTTGGCAAAAAAGGTGTTTAGAAAAATATTCAAGAAAAAATCCGAAGTCGGTTAATCCCGTGGCTTCGGATTTTATTGTTATGAAAACGGCGGTCAGAATGTTATCCTATCTTCAATAAGATACGGTAAATCTATGGGAGTTGCAAGATTGTTGGCGAGTTTTTCGAAAAAGGAAATAGCTTTTCCAACGTCTGCAAATATTTCATCAGCGCTGTTTTTTGTTGTTTCGCCGTCCCTAATCATAATGATTTCTATTGAGTATAACGGAAGATTAAAGCTTGCCACCTGCTCGGATTTGGTTTCCGATAATATGTATCGATATATTATACCGTTATCAAATTTAGTTATTTCTTTAATTATTTTGCTTTTGCAGTTTCTTTTTTTCATACGGGGCGCTCCATTTTTCTTTTTAACCTATTTTAACATATCTTGAAACGGTTTGTCGTTAAGAAAAATGTCGTATATGCACAGGTAAATATATCGCAATTTTTTACCATTTGCGTTAATTGGCGAATATTACAAAAGAATTGATTAAAACTCAAAATATGCGTAAAGAAAAAGCAAAAAAAGACCGTAAAATGACGGCCTTTTTCGAAAAAAACTTATATTTTCATTATATTATGCAATTTTGAAAGCTTAAAGCAATTTACGCAATGTCATTTAAGACTTTAGATTAAACTATTTGATTTTGCAAAGATGTATGACAGCCTCTGCATTAACTCTGCCGTCGGGAAGTACGGTTCTTATATAATAATATCCGTCCGATTCCTCAAGATAAACGTCTAAATTATCTTGATACTTTGCTTCATTAATATAATTTATACTCATATTATCTATGCGTTTATTGTCCAGCGGCAGAAAGTTTGAGAAAATATCTGCATATTTTGTATTGTTAACGTGCTTATTTCTGTCAAGGTCTGCGTATGTTACGGTATAAGTACCTATTTTTTGCATAGTAGAGGGCAGCTTCACGGGATTTATTGCAATACTGTCCCATTGCTCGTAAGTCGGCAGATTAAGGTCGAAATCCGAAACCTTAACAAGACTTCTTTTTTCGGTGTCGATAAGAGCCCATACCGAGATAGCCCTTCCGACAACCTCTCCGCCGTTATATAGAGCGTAGCAACGGATAAAGCTGTATCCTCGGGATATGCAGGGGAAGGTATGCGCTTCCAGTCTATCGTAGCTGTAAACGGGAGCATAAAATTCAAGTCTGATTCTGCTTAATATAAAAGCCCGTTTCATATCTTTTAAATTATCGTATGACATTCCGTTTTCAGTAAGTTGAGTCTGCGCTGCAGACTGAATATATCTCATAAGTGACGATGCTCGGCAAATACCGTTAAAATCTATATCGTGTACGTCCACTTCAATTTCTTTTTTAAATCCTATCATATTTAATACCCTGTAAAAATTTGTTCTTTAATCATATTTTACAATATTTTTTAGTCAATGTCTATAATTATATTATAAATTTTGAAAAAAATTAAAAAGATATAGAAAAAAGTTAAAATTTATGGTAAAATAAAATCAGAGCAAAACCAAAAGAAAGGAATCTTTAAAATGCTGGTAATTACAGAAAAGAATTTTGAACAAGAAGTAGAAAAAAGTGATAAGCTTTGTGTTATAGACCTTTATGCTGATTGGTGCGGACCTTGCCGTATGCTTGCTCCCGTACTCGAGGAGCTTGAAGGGGAGTATCCTGAAGTGAAATTCTGCAAGGTAAACGTCGATAATTCACCCGAGATAGCAAGAATTTTCAAAGTAGAGAGCATTCCGCTTGTTGCATTCGTTAAGAATAATACCTATCTGGATATGTCTCTCGGATACGTTCCAAAGGCAAAGCTTGCCTCAATGATTGAGCAGTATAAATAATATATATGTTTTTAAAGTAAGAGCCGAAGGCGATGCAAAAGCAAAGTCTTCGGCTTTTCTATATAGAGTTACTTGATAAATGCCGTTTTTTAAATGCAATTTTATAAATGCGATGGGCGCAGAAGTATAAAAAAATAGCAAATACCGTTCGGTATTTGCTATTTTTTGGTGCTCCTGCGGAGAATCGAACTCCGGACACCTTGATTAAAAGGACTCTGACTGACAGTATATTTTATTTATATATTTATTTTGGGTAGGAGTAGCAAGGCGTCTGCAAGGCGCAAGGTAAGCAAGTTTTCAACAGTCGGCTGTTGTAAACTGCGTTGTTTAGAATAGGGCTTGAGATTGGCTTTGCATATTTCCATAGACGCGGTCTCTCACCGCGCACCGCCTCTCCTGAGGTCTGTGGGAATGTGTTAAGTCAATTAGGTATTGGTGGAGGTTTAGCGCTTCGCGCAGCGGGTTTCTGCGTGCGTGGGTGTGCTCGAGGGGGTGCCCCTTGTGGGTGGCGCCTCGCGCACGCACGCGTGCGCGATACTTGATACTTACCTCAAAATGGTGTCAAACTCAAATCCTCAAAACAGTAAAATCCCTTGTGTATCAAGGAAAAAACGCCTTTTTTGACTTCGGAATAAAATTCAAAAATAACTTCATTTTTTAGGGGCAAAAAAATGAAATATGAGTTTTCAGAAAAGGGCTTCCAATGTGGCTCGAAAACTTACGTTGGCGAATGCATTGAAAAAGATATCTTTGATATTGGATATGATAAATTCGACGGAAAGATATATCATTATCCCGGCGGAAAATACCAGGTTGTAAAAGCTTCACAAAAGGTATTCCGTGTTCCTATACCCGGATGCGTAGAACGCCCACCGATTCAAAGATGGGATGACCCCGACCGAGCTTCTGAAAGAACGGATAATTTATTGCGAGCGAGAACGCGAATACAGCAGATAATTCTTTGCAACGAATGGAATAACTTTTTAACGATAACGTACGATCCCGAAAAAATTGATTCAACAAACGTTCCTTTGGTAATACAAAAAACACAAAATTGGTTAAAAAATATGACAAAGCGCAACGGACTTGCTTACTTATTAGTACCAGAATATCACAAAAAAGAAAAACGAGTACATTGTCACGCTTTAACAAACGGCGCGCTGAATATTGAATTCAATGATGTATACAAAGTAGAAGGAATAAAGAAACCGTTAAAAGAATCCACGATAAAAAAACAACATATTCCCCCGGAAAGAATACTTTACCCGGTTTATAACTGCCCCGATTGGAAATATGGATTTTCAACAGCTATTGACGTTTACGGAACTCCGTCACGTCTCGCAAATTACGTTCTCAAATATATAACTAAAGAGAATGAGAAAATTTTTGGTCGATCTTATTGGTGCTCGAAAAATTTAAAACTCTACCCGGACATAGAACTTCATACGTTGGGTTCATATGAGTTTCGAGATACTCCCGGAAGACAATATTATCATAGGGGTGCTGAAGCTTCTTTTAAGTACATAAATCGTCTCGGAGACGAGATAAAAGATATGTCCGATGACGAGGAAACAATATAAAACACAAAAGGACGCCGTGGCGTCCTTTTTTAATTTATCCGAATGTCGCAGATTTATTGAAAATAATTTGTTTCATATTTTACATAAATAACCCTTGAAAAACTGCAACGATAAAACTGATTACGAGAGAAAAGAAAATATAAATTCCGGTTGCTATTGCAACTATTGCTTGCCAGATGATAGTTATGATTGCTTCGATACCCATTTTTGATATCTCCTCCGATTGTCGGTTTATAATATTTTTTTAAAACTAATATTTTTCTTTACAAATCGCATTTACAAATGCAATAGGTAATCCAAGTATAAAACCTACGCACAAATATGTTAAGGCTTGAATTAACATTGTATCCTCCCTTCAAAATCTTTTTAATTTTTCGGGGGTGTCAATGAGTCCTGAAATATAATCAAGTGATACATTATAAAATTCTGCGATTTTAATTGCATAATCAAGTTTAATTGAAAATTTTTCGTTTTCGAGTCTGTTATATGTAACTCTATCGATTCCAATGAAATCAGCAATTTCTTGTTGACTTATATCGTTATCTTCACGTAAATCTCGAATAATTTTGTGGTATTTAATAGTCAACGCCCCCTTTTCTACAAAAAAAGTATAACACAAATTTTACAAAAGGTATTGACATTGTAACAAAAGTGTTATATTATAAATGTAACACAAGTGTTACGGCGAGGATAATAAGAACGTGTTTGTCATGTAATAGGCGATCCACATATAAAACCTACGCACAAATATGTTAAGGCTTGAAAATGTTCTTTGTCGACTGAATTGTGTTTAAAGTCCTCTAGTCCGTACCGGAGCGGCGCAAGTGGTTAAAGTTTAAGGACCTCGCAAAAACAACACCGGCTAGAGGATGAAATAAAAATAAGTGAGGTGAGAAAAATGAAAGAATATCTTTTAAAGTTACTGAACGAAAGTGAAACCGCTTTAAGCGAGTTCGGGGAAGGCTGTTTTGTAGGAATCGGTTTTATGACAGGATTATTTGCAACGTATGTGCTTCTCATGCTTCTTTTTAGAGGTTTTAAAAAGAAATGAAAGTGAAAATGCAGTACAAGTACTTCCTGGTTATGCGTATCAGAGCGAAAGATGGTACTAGAGGTTTAGCGTTTTATTCCGGTGATAAAGACGGTAAACCGCTGTTTAGTATGGACCTGGAAAAAGCAAAAGTTTTTGATACCCTAAAAGAAGCTAAAGAGGTTGGCTTCAAAGGGTATAAATCTGTAGAGATTTTAAAAATACCTGTAGGAGACGAATAAATGGAAGCCTTGAAAACGGTTGTAGCATTAGCAACAAAAAGCTTCTTGTCTTTCCTCGCCGTGATGGGAACGTTTACGGCAATATGTATTGTCGTATGGGGAATAGCACGGATTTTGAGAGATTTGCAAGTGTTCTTGCTTGAGAGGCAAGCAATGGACGTAGAGCTTGAAGAAAAATCAAAAGAAGACTCTGAGCGGAAGGAGGAAAACGAACAATGTCAATAATAGGAATACTCGCACCGATAGCCTTCATTGCGATGATAGGAATGTATGGCTATTGGTTCTATAAAGATTTTTTAAAGCCGCGTTTGGCAAAAAGAAAGCAGAAAAAGCTCTTATCAGAGAATGTTCCTGCGAACGTAGAAAACGAAAATGATGAAGCGTAATTTTTATCTCAAACAAAAATAAAAACAAAAAAAGAAAACAGGAGAAAAAGAAAAAATGGCAAAATTCGCATTTTATGACATCAAGTGTACAAAGTTTGATACTGAGACGGACGGAAAAAAAGAAACTGTAATTATTGATGCAGTCAATATTCAGATTACTAAGAGAGTAAATACCGCAACTATGCAGGGAGAAAAAGGGGAGGATTATCGCGTACCGATCGCAGATATTCCGTATCTTTTCGGCTCTGACGTGAAGTTCCCGGCATTTGAGGGATACGATGCAGGTAAGCGTGTTGAAGCGGTTAAGAAGTTTCTTTCCGGTTATGTAGGAAAGAACTGCGCTGCGGAAGAAATTACCCGCGGTAAAAACAAAGTTCTTACATATCTTGAATTCGATAATTAATAAGAATATAACGCTGCAGGTTATAGATAAATCAATAAAAATAAAACAGGAGGTAAAATTATGAACGGAAAAATTCCTATGATCATTCTTGAAGAAGCAACCGGAACGACTTCTGAATTTTACGAAGTCTCGCTTACTAAAGGTGATACTATCGTAAGCGTAGTCGTAGAGAGCTTCTCAGATCTCGTTGGCGGCATAACCAATGGATTCAGAACAGGTTTCGAAGAGCTTATTCTGAACGAGGATAAGAACGGTCTTTCGATTCTTGCAATATGGCTTCTCGTATTCCTCGGCTTCGGTCTTGCAATGAAGGTCGTTCGTTGGCTTGTCAGCAAGATGACTAAGTCTACCGACGTTAACGCTGTTTCAGCTTAAAATTATAAAATAAACGATAGCCCCTCATAAAAAGGGGCTATTGTTGTAAGAAGGTGATTACTATAAAAAAGAAAAAAACAAAGCTTTTAGCAAGAATTCTTGCGCTTATCGGTATTGTATGTATATTGGTTGCGTCTTTTTCGATTTCGTCGTTTGCCTGGGAAGCTCATTCTCAAGATTATCTTGATTATCAAGTTCACGCATTGACGCCTATTAATAATGTACAGATTTATTATCAGGAATCTTATCAAGAAGAAAAGGTATTTAGTTGCAATCCGAATAATTCTGTTTTTTTATCTGGTATATCTGAAGATGGGCCTGATTTTCCGATTGAACAGAGAAACGGACTTGTTAAAAATACCTTAGATATTGAAAAAAGCACTTTTTTATCTAACGGACATAGATACATATCTGCTTTATATAACTTTGAGACGATTTTCTCACCGACTTTTTTGGGGGCAGACGTTTACGGGCATTTGCAGGTACAAGCTGAGGAAGTTCTTCTTTTTGCGAATCTTATCTCTCGTCGTATAAAAGGTAATGATGACTATAAACCTCTTTATGAATATTTTACTTATATTTGTCAAGATAAAAATGCTGTAGATAATCATAATATTCAAGCTCCTACTGTCTCTTACGGTTGTACTTATATTTATCTTTCTGACGATCGTTCAACTGTTTGTACTAAAGAAAGATATAAACGCCTTACAATGGAAAAGCATGATTCTTCTGACGGTTATTATCGTTATTATCTTTATGAGGATATTTTAGAAAATGCTCCTGAAAATTTGCAATACGTCTACGTTGATTATTTATATGGAAATACCGATTCAAACTCTTATGACGTCTCGATAGGCTACGGAAATACTTATTATAAGGAAGAAGTAGATCCTGTTTTAACGTATACCAGACTTGATTTTGCAGAACTTTTTAGTTATGTTGCTGATGAAGAATATTATAAAGGGATAATTGAAGGTCTTGAAAATGATTATGATTCATTATATTTAACTTATTCTGAGCTTCTTGATGATTATTACGATATGTTTACCCAGGTAGAAAATTTGAAAGAAATTAGTAGTGAGTATAGTATTCTATATTACCAATTACTTTCTGAATTTTATGCAAAGGATGAGGAAATTTCTGCAAAAAATACAGAAATTAAAGAATTGGAGAAGAAAAATTTTGAATTGAGGAATACGTCAGGAGCTATAGAAGAGTTTTTTGACGGAATGTCTTCGGCCATTTGGGAGGGACTTGACGATATATCTGATATAGGGTATTCTTATGTAGATTCGGGTGGTGTCAGGCGGACCGTAACTATAGGTTCTCTTATAACAGTCACAGTTGTAGGTGTCGTTGCTTTTTTTGTAATTAAACTTTTTAGAGGTGGATAAGATATGCATATTTTAGGTGTTATCTTTTTGTTTACTTTAGTTTATTTTGCTTTTAATCCCGGTGGAGCTCCGCCAACGTTCAATGGAATTTTTGAATTTGCTTATAACGTGATTATAAAGCCGCTTGAAGTTCTTGCGTCAATAAAGGACGGATTAGGTGAATTTTTGAGTAATCTCGTTTCCTGGTTTAATAGCTTATTTTAGGAGATAGAAAAATGATATTACATATTAAAAACTTTTTTGATACTCTTCTCGGAGTAAATATGCCGAATTGGTTTTATAATGCTTTCGGTATAGTTATACTTATGTCGTTTCTTCTTTCTATGCTTAAACTTGTATTTCCTAAGCTTTCAAAATACGTATGGTTTTCTGTTTTTGCAATTACCCTGGCGTATCTTTTTTATGAGGTTATACCGTTTTGGGGCGTAGGAGTATCCGGAGGAATAACGTATGCTCACTGATCTGTTAATACTTGCCCTGGCATTGTATATTCTCTGGCGCTTTTTCCGTTGGAAAATTCACGAGGATACGCTGATGATTTTTACCGGAGGTCTCGGTGCAGGAAAAAGTTATATGTCTGCTGTAACAGTTAAGCGAGCTTACCGTAAGCAACTTAAAAAATGGCGTCAAAGGAAACATCTTCCGGGATATGAAAAACCGCCCTTGGTTTATTCCTCTATACCGTTTAAATATGCGAGGGATAAATGGGCGGTAAAGCTCACGGAAGAACATTTACTTTTGCAACGTAGAATTCGTCCGCTTTCGGTTATATTTCTTGATGAAATCGACGTCTTTGCGAATCAGTTCCATTTTAACAATCCCTGCATAATAAATCAGAGAGGTGGTAGGCTCGACGGTAATTTTGACGAGTTTTGTAGGCTGTTTCGTCACTATACAAGGGGTGGGCGCTTAATTTCAAATTCTCAGTCGATAGATAATTTAAATCTTGTAATACGCCGGAGAATGAATGTAGAGGTTAATCTTTCCGGTATGAGTATTTACACTTTTCCTCCGATACTTCAATATTACAAGGTTAAATTCCGTCACCGTACCGGAAACGTCGAAGTAACGGACAGTAAGAAGGATATTTTGAAAGATTATCAGCCGCAGCGCGGTTTGATGCTTATGCCGTTCAGAATGTACGATACTTATTGTTATTCCCGTCGTTATGAGCGTGTTCCTTACAAGGAAGAAGAATTATATAGCGAATGGAAGAAAGATAATCCTCTGATAGCTCCTATCGGTCACGTTCCAAAACTTACGGAAGAACGCTTCTCTGAAGCGCCTGTTGCCGCCGATGAGACGTCAGGAGTCTTGGAATCGAAAGCTCCAAAGGGAAAAACTGACAACGATGAAACTGAGTGAAGCTGTCTCTGAGTTTATCCTGGAGCAGAGGATTCGTGGCAATAGTTCTGCAACGGTAGAGTATTATACTTTCGTACTCAAATATTTTTTTGACTACGCAGGAGATATTGAAACTTCGGATATTACGCTCGTGCTATGTAAGAATTACTGCTTGAGTCTTATGGAGTGTGACGTTAGGTCGGTAACCGTTCAATCGTATGTCCGGGGCCTGCGCTCCTTCTTAAAATGGATCTACGATAACGAATTGACCGACCAGAATATCTGTGTAAAATTTAAGCTTCCTAAAGCTACTAAAAAGGTTATAGAGGTATTATCTGTAGAAGAAATTAAACGTGTTTTCGACGCTATTTACGGGGATACTTGGCTAGCAAGCAGAAATAAATTGATAGTTGCTTTAATGCTGGATTCCGGATTGCGCCGTCACGAAGTGGTTTCACTTAAGCTCACCTCGGTTAATCTGTCTGACCGTTACATAGTAGTAGAACAAGGGAAGGGAGATAAGCAGCGAGTGGTTCCGTTCGGTTTCAGAACAGCCGAATTTATGAAGAATTATATCGCAGCGACGTCTTTTTGTAAAAAAAGAGATCCCTTATTCATTAAGGAATCAAATAATAAAAACGGTTATGAAGCTGTTACAGACGTAACAATAAAACAATTATTCCGAAAGTTAAAAACGAGATCGGGCGTAGTAAAGATTAGACCGCATATCTTGCGGCATACTTTTGCTACGTATTATCTGGAGAATGGTGGTAACATATACACTCTGCAGTCAATTTTAGGGCATACAAGCCTTGAGATGGTAAAGAGGTATCTACACCTAGCTAATTCCAGAATTCGCCGTGATTTCCCTAAATATTCTCCCCTGGATAACCTTTAAAAACAAAAAGAGCCCTCCTAAATAGGAAGGCTGTGGTGCTCCTGCGGAGAATCGAACTCCGGACACCTTGATTAAAAGTCAAGTGCTCTACCAGCTGAGCTACAGGGGCATATTCAATTTTGCACCCGTATATCATACCACACAAGGACGGTTTTGTCAACACTTTTTGGCTAAAATCTCAAAAGAAATTTTACACGCGCGCGCAGGATGGCAAGTGAGGCTAAAAAACAACCGTCAGGGCAGAAAAAGTGCCCCGACGGTAAAGATTATCGGCCACTCAGGCGGTCAGCAAGCAGACGGACATGCTCTGGCAAAAGGCCTGG